>CBIHPH010000023.1:0-49102 GCA_966212105.1 uncultured Rhizobacter sp. | reverse complement strand
TGATGAACCCGTACCTGGGCTTCTCGGCCATGCTGATGGCCGGCCTGGACGGCGTGGAGAACAAGATCCACCCGGGCGAAGCCGCCAGCAAGGACCTGTACCACCTGCCGCCCGAAGAGGACAAGCTGATCCCGACGGTCTGCCACAGCCTCGACCAGGCCCTGGAATACCTCGACAAGGATCGCGCGTTCCTGACCAAGGGCGGTGTGTTCACCGACGCCTTCATCGATGCCTACATCGATCTGAAAATGCAGGAAGTCACCCGCTTCCGCATGGCGACCCACCCGGTCGAGTTCGACATGTACTACAGCCTCTGATCCCTTCGGGGATCACGCCCCCGGCGGCAGCCGGGGGCAAAGCGAAGGGACGACGCGAGTCGTCCCTTTTTTTTGTTGGGGTTTGTTCTCGGGAACGCGAGAAGGTCCAGGAGGTCTGCTCGCAAAGGCGGCGCCTTCGGCCACAATGGGATCAGTGCCCCGCCCGGGGTTGGAGCGCAAAGGTGAACTGCATGAGTCGTGTTGGGGGCAAGGCGGTAGTGATGCTGACGCTGGCGTTGGCAGGCGTTGGCGCTGTTGCGCAGGGCGAGGCCTCCAAACCCGTGTACCGCTGTCCGGGGAACCCCGTGCTCTACACCGACAGCCTGTCGGCCAAGGAGGCCAAGGAGAAGGGCTGCACCACGCTCGAAGGCACCCCCATCACCGTGATCGCCGCGCCGAAGCGCAGTGCGCCGCCGTCCGGCAGCGTTCCAGCGGTCAACCCGCCCTCGCGCCCGGATGCCCGGGTCGACCCCAACGAGCAACGGGTGCGTGACAACGACGCTCGCCGCATCCTCGAGCAGGAGTTGCGCAAGGAGGAAGAGGCGCTGGCCGCGTTGAAGAAGGAATACAACAACGGTGAACCGGAGCGGCGCGGCGACGAGCGCAACTACCAGAAGTACCTCGAACGCGTCGCCGAACTGAAGGCCAGCGTGGCCCGCAAGGAGAGCGACGTCGCGGCGCTCAAGCGCGAACTCGGCAAGTTGCAGTGAGCACCTCCCTTCGCCATCCGGGGGCTGCGGGCGGTGCCGCCGCGTACGCCGCTTTCGATCACCTGGCCACGATGGTGGCCGTCGTGCACCGCGATGGCGACTGCCTGTTTGCGAATGCTTCGTTCGAGAACGTGCTCGGGCTTTCTCGCCGCAACGTGCTGCGCGGGTCATGGTTCGAATGGTTCGTCGAATCGCAGCTCGTCCGCGACACGGTGGCGGCCGTGGCCCGCAACGATTTCGCGACGAGCCGCTTCGACGGCCAGCTGCGGCGGCCGTTGGCCTTGCACGGCGAGCCGCTGCCCGTGCACGTCATCGTCAACCAGATGGACCGCGCCGACCAGGTCATCGTCGAGCTGGTCGAGATCGAGCAGCAGACGCGCCAGGACCGCGAAGCGCGGGCGCTCGATCAGGCGCAGGCCAACAAGGAGCTGATCCGCAACCTGGCCCATGAGATCAAGAACCCCTTGGGCGGCATACGGGGCGCTGCCCAGTTGCTCGAGATGGAGATGGAGTCGCGGGCGCTGACGGAATACACCCAGGTCATCATCAACGAGGCCGATCGCCTGCAGGCCCTGGTGGACCGTTTGCTCGCACCGCACCGCAAGCCCCATGTCGTGGGAGACGTGAACATCCATGAGGTGTGTGAACGCGTGCGCTCGCTGATCCTCGCGGAGTTCCCGCGCGGGCTCACGGTCCAGCGCGACTACGATATCTCCATCCCCGAATTCCGAGGCGACCGTGAGCAGCTCATCCAGGCGGTGCTCAACATTGCCCACAACGCGGTGCAGGCGCTGACCGAGCGCATCGCGCAGGGGAGCGGGCGCATCACGCTGCGCACGCGCATCGCCCGGCAGGTCACCCTCGGCAAGCAACGTTACCGATTGGCATTGGAATTGCATGTCGAGGACAACGGCCCGGGGATTCCTGAGTCGATCCGGGATCGCATTTTCTACCCTCTGGTGTCGGGGCGCGATGGCGGATCGGGCTTGGGGCTCACGCTGGCGCAGACGTTCGTGCAGCAGCACCAGGGCATGATCGAATGCGAGAGCCAACCCGGTCAGACCATTTTCAAGATCGTGATTCCGCTGCCCTGAGCAACCGGCTCGTGTCAGCGGAAGCACAACGACAGGCACGGCATGAAACCCATCTGGATCGTTGACGACGACCAATCCATCCGCTTCGTGTTGGAGAAGGCCTTGGCCCGCGAGGAACTGGCGGTCCGCAGTTTCACCAACACGCGTGAAGTTCTTCTTGCGCTGGACGATGATGCGCCCCAGGTCTTGGTCTCCGACATCCGCATGCCGGGCGGCTCGGGCATCGAGCTGTTGAACAAGATCAAGGAGCGCCTCCCGGGGTTGCCCGTCATCATCATGACGGCCTACTCGGACCTGGACAGCGCCGTGAGCGCCTTCCAGGGTGGGGCCTTCGAATACCTTCCGAAGCCGTTCGACGTGCCGAAGGCGGTTGAATTGATTCGTCGCGCGCTCGATGAGAGTGTGCGCGAGGAAGTTCGCGACGACCGCATGGCGCAGATGCCCGAGATGCTGGGCCAGGCGCCGGCCATGCAGGACGTCTTCCGTGCCATCGGCCGGTTGAGCCAGAGCATCGTCACCGTGCTGATCACTGGCGAGTCCGGCTCCGGAAAGGAGCTGGTCGCGCATGCCTTGCACAAGCACAGCCCGAGGGCAGCCGGCCCGTTCGTGGCCATCAACACAGCCGCGATTCCGAAGGACCTGCTCGAGTCCGAGCTGTTCGGTCACGAGCGGGGCGCGTTCACGGGTGCGCAGACCACGCGGCGCGGCCGCTTCGAGCAGGCCGACGGTGGCACGCTCTTCCTCGATGAAATCGGCGACATGCCGTTCGACCTCCAGACCCGTCTGCTGCGGGTGCTGAGCGACGGCCAGTTCTATCGTGTCGGCGGGCACAACCCGCTGCGCAGCAATGTGCGGGTGATCGCCGCCACGCACCAGAACCTCGAGGAGCGGGTCAAGCTCGGTGCGTTCCGGGAGGATTTGTTCCACCGCCTGAACGTGATTCGCCTGCGCCTGCCCGCACTGCGTGAGCGCCGCGAGGATGTGCCGGCGCTGACCCGCTTCTTCCTGCAAAAGAGCGCGAAGGAATTGGGCGTGGAGGCCAAGCGCATCACCGATGCGGCCTTGTCGCAGCTGATGCACTTCGACTTTCCGGGCAATGTGCGGCAGCTGGAGAACATTTGCCACTGGCTCACGGTGATGGCACCCGCCCAGGTGGTCGAGCCGAAGGATCTTCCGCCCGAACTCACGAGCGGCGAGGGCGGCACGGAAGCCCGACACGCTGCGCTGCCGGCATCCTCCCAGGAGATTTCGCATGGCGACCACGTGCCCGGCGTGCCGGCGCCTGCGCCTTGGGTGCCGCCTTCCGTCGTGTACCCGTCCAACCTCGATGCGGTGAGCGCCTCGCCGGCGATGTCGACCGGTTCATCGGTGCCCACGCATTGGCTGGCCGACCTGGAACGGGAATCGCGCACGATGCTGCAGGCCGGCATGCCGGAAGTGTGGGACACCCTGACCCGCAAATTCGAAGCACAGCTGATTCACACGGCTCTGGAGATCACCCGGGGCAGGCGCATCGAGGCCGCTCAAAAGCTCGGCATCGGACGCAACACCATCACGCGCAAGATCCAGGAACTCGGCCTCGAGGATTGAGCCGGAGGCCTCTTCAGAGGCCCTGGTCGAATGAGAATTCGGCGATCACCGGGGCATGGTCGCTCGGGCGCTCGTTCTTGCGCGGCAGCTTGTCGATCGAGCAGGTGCGCACATGGCCGCGCAAGGCTTCGCTGATGAGAATGTGATCGATGCGCAGCCCCTGGTTCTTGCGGAACGCGAGGTTGCGGTAGTCCCACCACGTCCAGGGCTTGGCCGGCTGGTCGTCGAAGAGGCGGAATGCATCATGCAGGCCCAGGCCCACGAGGCCCGCGAAATGGGCGCGTTCTTCGGGGGTGCAGTGGATCTGGCCGGCCCACAGCACCGGATCGTGCACGTCGCGGTCTTCGGGGGCAATGTTGTAGTCGCCCAGCAGCACGAGCTTCGGGTGGGCGACGAGTTGCTCGCCGATCCAGCGCTTCATGGCCTCGAGCCATGCCATCTTGTAGAGGAACTTGTCCGTCCCGGGTGCCTGGCCGTTCGGAAAGTACGCCCCGATGATGCGCACATCGCGCACGGTGGCTGCAATGACGCGTGCCTGGGGATCCTCGTGTCCGGGGATGTTGCGCACGACGTCGGTCACCGCGTCCCGCGTGAGGATGGCCACGCCGTTGTAGGTTTTCTGTCCGAACCACTGGGCGTGGTAGCCGGCTCCCTCGAAATCGATGGCCGGAAACTTGTCATCGGCGAGCTTGGTTTCCTGGATGCACAGCACGTCCGGGCGATGGGTGCCGAGCCAATCCAGCACCTGGGGCAGGCGCACGGCCAGGGAGTTGACGTTCCAGGTAGCGATTTTCATTCGTCTGTGAGCGATGGATGAGGCGGTGGGCTGACCGTTTGCCGGTGAGGGCGCCAGCGGTCAAAGGCAGAGTATGGACGCATTGCTCATCGGCGTGCAGCAAATCACCGCAGCAGATGACGACACGCCATCGCCAGTGGTCGAACATGAGCCGGGAACGCTGCAAGGCGCGACAGCTGGCGGCTTTCCGGGCCTCCCCGCGGCGACAAGGGAGGTGTCGACGGCCTTTGCTGCCGCCGGTCCGTTCATGCTGTCGAACCGGCTGAGTCGGAACATCACGGAGTGCGGTTGTTGCGCGCCGAGCAGCCTTTTCTTCTCCTGATTGCTGACCGTTGTGCAGTGCGGACCAAAGCGTTGGCTACCGGGCTAGTCCGTCAAGCAGGAAGTGCCACCACTTCGAAAAGTTCTTGACCGTTTCGCCGCAGAACGGGCACACGGATCGATCCACTCTTCCATAGATCGTGACAATCCGTGGAACGATTTCTTTCTGACAATGCGGACAAGGGATCCGGTCGCCAGATTTCTGAGTCGGCTGAGGTTGCGATGTGATTTCGGCTTCCGCTGCAGGATTGCCATTGTTGTCGTTTGGAGCGAAGGACGCGGTGGCTCCGTTCTTCGGCCAGTTGGTCCCGTGAATGGAAAGAAGAAGATCCTCCTTGGATCCCTGCGCTCCACCGGCACCGGATGAAGGTGCCGGGCCTCCGCTCACATACGAACGATAGGCCAGGTACAGGAACACAGGCAAGGAGATGGACCAGAATGGAATGACCAGCGCGAGGCAGATGAACGCAACGGTTCGGAACTTCCAGGTGTGGGCGACTTCACCTGGCTCGGGCTTGAACATTTTGACTCCCTCGATCGAAGAAATTTGTTGGAAAAGAACTTCAACGAATTGGCGCGCAGCTGGCGACTGCGAGTCGGAATGGCAACGGGGCTGGCCCGCCAGCGGCTGCTCGACGGACGGGGAGTCCCGCCAGAGCGGTCGCGCGAAGCGTTCAAAGGGATCAGCCGCCGTATCAATGCGGCTTCTGCACCGATGATACCCAGGGGATGTGGTGCGCTTGTAAACGGGTGTTTGACCAGGAAGGTCGCCCATTCCTTCATTCGCACCCCGGTGGCTTCCGATGCGCTTGAGCGCCGTGCAGCATTCATGACGGCCATGCCACCCGCCGCCGACGATGGGAGCGCAGTCCACACCGTCGCGCTCGCGTCCAATGCGCTGAGCAGTGCACCAGGCCTCTCGAAGAGCAAGGAAGACAGCAGCATGCACATGCCGATGGTGGCCGCCACTGCGGTGGTCGTCAGGACGTCGATGCCCACGAGCACTCGGCGATGAGCTGTCGGCGGCTCGCCAGCAACAGCAACTCGCCGGTTCTCACGGCGCAGGACAGCAAAGTCCAACGGCCCCCCCCACCGGCGATCGCTGCGGGAATGCAGCATCGCCGTCGAACCGTCAGAACTTCATGCGCATGCCGGCAGCCACGGACTGGCCGGGGAAATCGGTGTTGATGGCATCCACATGCACCTCCTCCTTTTTCAAGGCGGCATACAGGCTGACGGTGCGTGAGAGCGCGTAGTCCGTTCCCAGCGCTGCCACGCGGTACCTCGCGGCATTCCCGCCTTGAAGGTCGGTCTGCCTGATTCGTGCGAACGACGCGCGCACGGTGAAATTGCCCAAGGGTGCCGTCGCCCCCACGTCCCAGGCCTTGGACTTGACCTGCACCTCGGTGTCCTTCTGCGTGGCGCCCTCGACGAACAGCCGCACCGGGCCGAAGTCGTAGTTGACCCCGCCCACGCGAATGGCGGACTTCGTGCCCTCCGTCATGCCCGACTTGGCTTGTGCCATGCCCAGCAGCGCGACCAGGGGCCCGCGTGTGTAGTTGAGGGTGGCCGACATGTCGTCGCCGTTCGATTTGTCTTCCTTGGGTGCCCAGAGCGCGGCCGCCGTGAAGCCGGCCAGGTTGGGCGAGGTGTAGCGCAATGAATTGTCGTGAGCGCGCCCGATCACGTGGCCGAGCCTGAAGGCGGCCACCGACAGCGCTGGAGAGAAGTACGACTCGCCGAATGCGTTGTTGCCTGTGGCCTCGTAGTAGAACGGATTCTTGTTGCGACCCAGGGTGAGCGAGCCATGACTGCTGCTCTCCAGGCCGACATACGCCGAGCGTCCCCAGAAGGGATCGTTGGGCTGGAAGGCATTGGCGGCAAGGCCAGTGTCCACCCCCATGTAGGTCTCCAGGGCGAAGATGGCGCGTACACCTGGACCGATGTCCGTGCGGCCTCCGAATCCGAGGTAGCTGGGGGAGAACAAGCCGCTTTCCACTTGATTGTTGCTGGTGGCCAGCGGCAGTGGCAGCTTGAAGCGGCCCACGCCCACGTCCAGGTCGCCGTAGATCTGGATCTGATCCTTCGAGGTTTTCGTGTCGACCGATGTCTGCGCCATGGAACCGGTCGAGACGGATGCCAGGGATGCCAGTGCAGCGGCAAGGAGATGGGCTTTGTTCATTCGGAATGAGGGAAGAAAGGGCTGCGGACAGGACGAGTGAAAGAACTGCGCTCGGCGCAACCCGTTCGCCAAGCGGGGCGATGTTCCAAATGAAGTGCGTGCAAGGCCACTGGCCAATCGGCTAGTTGAGCGGGCGCCACCGCAGTGCTGGAATGCCTGCAGCAACACATTCGAAATCGATGCACGGTGCATCGACACCCGTTCATCGGCTTGCCAGGGGGGGGAAATGACAACCGAAGTTGTCCTTGAGAAGGTCCCGTTTGCCATCGTCCACAAGGAGTTCGACGATGACGTGCTGATTGCGAACATGCGCGGGTTGACGCCCTCGTGGATTCCCGCACGGGCACTGGACGAACCTGGCTTGTCGGATGAGGAACGAGAACTGCTCCGATTCGCATACGGCCACGAGCGGCCCGATTTGTCGGCGGGCGAAAGCATCCTCGGCTTGTCGTCCTTGCCCGCAGCCATCGCGACAGGCGTCGTCGACACGCTGCCCCGGGAAATCCATGAGGCCGTAGGCCGGCACTACGGCGAGCGTGGCAGTGCCTGGCATCTGGAAAGCGAGAACGTCGACGAGATGGACCTGGTTCTCCTGATGAGCCACTTCATCGACAGGGCCTGGCATTTGTCGGATGAGGACCGCTTTCAAGTGTCACGCGCGCTCGACAAGGTGACCTGGCTGGTTCGTCCGAAGGTGTCGTGCTTCAACATGGTGATGGACACGACGAACTACTTTTTCTATCGCAAGCATCATGAGCACGTCCCGGGGATGATGCTCATCGAGGTGGTGAGGCAGGCGATGTACGCCCAGTACTACCGCTACAGCACCTTCGCCAAGGGGCAGATCTCCCTGACCATCGAGAACCTCAATGTGAACTTCATGGGGTTCGTCAATGCCAACTACCCGGTACGCGTGCAGGTGGCGGATCACCGGTCCGAAGCGCAGATCGCGAGCGATGCGCCCAACGAGGAGCGCGTCGCCACGTTCTCGCAGTTGGGGCGTGTGGTGGCCGTGGCCACCATGCGGGCCAACCCGATCAGAATGAACCTCTTCAAGCGGCTGCGCAACATCAAGCCTTCCGCGCAAGCGCGGTTCATTCCGAGGAAATGCATTGCGCCGGTGGGCATGTTCAGCTGGCGCAACATGCCGGCCATGGAGGGGCGGATCCACGATGTGTCCATCGCGGGCGTCAAGGTCAGCTTCGATGGGGCCATGGACATCGAGCCGGGGGCGATCACACAGACTTCGATGTTTGCCGAAGGCATCGGCTTCATCGCAGCGGTCATGCAAGCACGGTGGGCGCAGCGCAAAGATGGGCGCCTGCTGGTGGGATTCAGTGTCGCCGAGATGGACTTGACGTCGACGAACCGCCTGCGCGAGGCCATCAAGAACTTCACCTTCGTCGATACCAGCCGGGGTGAATATTGAGCGGCGTGCAGGTACACAACGAGCTGCCCGTGCAGCGGGCAGCGGCCGGCCGCGACCGGTTTCCCCGGTCACTTGCGCCGTTGACCCTGCGTGGCGTGACGTTCGCGAACCGGTTGTTTTTCGCGCCCATGGGCGTCGACCTGGCTGCGCACAGTGGCGGCATGTCGACGGCATTGGCCGATTTTTTGCGAGGCATCATGGGCGGCGGCTGCGGTGCGGTGGTGCTGAGCAATGCCAGCGTGACCCGCGATTCCGTGCTTCAACCCAAAGGCCTGCGCATGTTCCTGCAGGAACATGCCGATTCGATGAAGCCGTTCTTGCGGGAGGCGGCCGAGCAGGGCGTCGTGGTGGGCATCCAGTTGCAGCACTACGGCGGACAGGGCACGACCACTTTCACCCGCGGCCAGGCCTTGTTGACGCCCAGCGGTGTGGGCTCCAAGTCGGTGGCCAGGCTCGACCCCAGGTACCGCACCAAGGTGATGTCCGAAGAAGACATTCGCAGCGTGCAGGCGCAGTTCGCCGAGTCGGCCTTGTTGTGCCGCGACGCGGGGGCGTCGATGGTGCAGCTGCAGGCATCCAATGGGTACCTGCTCGGCAGCTTTCTCTCCCGGCACACCAATCGCCGCACCGATGGCTATGGCGGCAGCCAGGCGGCACGCAACCGCATGCTGGTCGAGACGGTGCGCGCCGTGCGGCGGGCATTGGGCGATCGAGTCGTGCTGGGCCTTCGCATCGGCATTGACGACGGACTGGGTGCCGATGGCTTGCAGCCCGTCGATCTTGAAGGCGTGATTCCCGAACTGGAAGAAGCGGGCGTCGACCTTTTCGAGGCCTCTTTTTATGTGGCGGACACATTCAACCAGCTGGCGGGGCGAACACCCGAAGCGGTGGTTGCACTCCACGACAAGGTCGCGCAAGTCAGGCGCTATTGCACCGTGCCCCTGGGCTTCGCAGGCTACGTGGACGGTCTGCACAGCGCCGAGGCGGTCCTGGCCGCTGGCGTGGCCGACATGGTGGGCATGGCGCGGGCACTCTTTGCCGACAACGACCTCGTGCTCAAGACAGTGCAAAGACGAGAAGACGAGATCCATCGATGCCTGTGGGACGGCAAGTGCTTCAAGGACAAATACAACCCTCGGTTCGACCGCGTCTACTGCTGCGTCAACCCGAAGTACAAGCGGCCGGATTGAAGAATGAATGCGATGACGACAGGCGGATTGCGCAGGTTCGAGGGCAGCGGTGCGCTCGTCACCGGCGGCACGGACGGCATGGGACTCGTGGTGGCCAGGCAGTTGGCCTTGGAAGGCGCGCGGCTCGTGATCTGCGGCCGGGACATGGCCAAGGGCGAAGCCGCCGCGAGCGATCTCGTGGCAAAGGGGGGCGATGTCAAGTTCCTGGCTTGCGACGTGACGCGCCCCGCCGATGTGGAACGCACGATCGCGCTGGCGACGCAATGGCTCGGTGGGATCGACAAGGTGTTCAACAACGCCGGCGTGACGGCCAGGCGCGCGCTGATCGGAGACTCATTGCCGGACGACTGGCAGCACGTGCTGAACGTCAATCTCAACGGCATGTACCTGTGCCTGCGCAACGAGCTTCAGGCCATGAGCGCCGGCAAGGGTGGGGCGATCGTCAACAACAGTTCGCTCGCAGGCATCACCGCCATCGCCGGCCAGTGTGCGTATGTGGCGAGCAAGTTCGGCGTGGTCGGCCTGTCGCAGGCTGCTGCCATCGAGTATGCGAAGGCCACGCCGACGCACGCTGCGGTGCGGGTCAACGTCGTGGCGCCGGGGCCCATCATCGGCGGCATGAATGGTGCGGCAAACCTCGAAGCCAACCCGGAACAGACCGCCCGCAAGATCGGCGCAACGGCCATGCGGCGCTTCGGTCGTCCCGAAGAGGTGGCGTCCACGGTGCTGTGGCTGCTGAGCGATGAGGCCAGCTACTTGACGGGGGCGGTGATTCCGATCGACGGGGGTGCCAGTGCTGGAAAATTCTGACCTCGGGCAGCGCCGGACGGTTCGGCCGCCCAATGTGCTGATCACGGGTGCCAGCCGCGGCATCGGTCATGCACTGGCCCACCGATACCTCGAGGCGGGCTGCCGTGTGTACGGCATCAGCCGCACGCTGGCTGGCAACTTGATGCGCCACCCTCGCTACACGCACATCGCGGCGGACCTCGCGCGAACCGGCGAACTGTGCGATGTGCTGGGAGAGCAGCTCATCCGCAGGCACGATGTTTTCGAGCTGAAGTACGTTTTCCTGAATGCAGGGATCTTCAGCCCTCGCATCGCGAACATGCGGCACGTGCCCTTGAGCGAGCTGCAAGGCCTGATGGACGTGAATGTCTGGGCGAACAAGATGATCCTGGACACCTTGCTCAACCATGAGATCGCCCTGGACACCTGCATCCTGTCTTCTTCCATCGCAGGGGTGCGGCCACGGGCGGGGAACAGCGGGTATGCCATCTCCAAGGCCGCGCTCAACATGATGATGCAGTTGTACGCGCTCGAGAACCCGCAAATCTACTTCGGCGTGATCGGCCTGTGCAATGTCGACACCGCGCTGGCTCGGCGCATCGGTGCGCTGCCTCTGGAGGGCAGCTTCCCTGAAATTGAAGAACTCAGGCGCCGCGGCGCGACCCGCGGCTACCTCGCGACCACCGACGAGCGTGCCGGGCATCTTGCAAAACTGCTGGCCGCGGGGCTGAAAGAGCGGGTCCCCAGCGGGCAGTTCACGGAGATCCGCTCCCTCATCTCGCAGCCGTGGTTCATCGCCGCAGACCCTCCATTGACGATGTGAGACTCGAATGAAAACACTTGTCCTTGTGGCCCATCCCAACCTCGATGGTTCCCGCATCAACAAAGCCTGGGTTCATGCCCTGCGGCAACAGCACGACGTCACGGTGAACGACCTGACGGCCAAGTACCCGGACCATGGCATCGACATCTTCGCCGAGCAGGCCCTGCTGCTGGAGCATGACCGCTTCGTGCTCCAGTTTCCGCTCTACTGGTATTCGTCGCCGCCGATCCTGAAGTCCTGGATCGATGCCGTCCTGCAGCCGGGTTTCGCCTACGCCGTGGGCGGCGACAAGCTGCGGGGAAAGGAATGGATGGTGAGCACCTCGGTAGGCAGCACCGAAGACGGATACCGAGCCGGCGGGCACAACCATTTCTCCGTGGACGAACTGCTGCGCCCTTTCCAGCAGACGGCGAACTACACGGGCGGCATCTATCGCTCGCCCTTCGTCCTCTTCCGGGCCATGCTGGTCACCGACAGTGAGATTGCAGAGGGAACTCAGCGCATGCTCGAGCATGTTCTCAAGCGCGACATCGATCCCGCGCGCGAGCACGAAGCATTCGTCATCGATTCGCTCAATGCGATCTTTCAGCGAGCCGATGAAGACCTTGCAGCCTGAGGGACGCTCCGCGGTGGCCCGCCAGCCTGCTCTGGAGAGCTTGCTGCCGCTCTATCACTTCGAAGAGCGGCACAGCGTGGACGAGATCGAAAGTACGCCTGAGGGCGTGATCGCTGCCATTTGCAGTTTCGATGGCAACCAGGATCGGGTGATCTCGAGCCTCCTGTGGATGAGGGAACTGCCCGGCCGCTGCCTGGAACGGCTCAGACCGGGCCTGGGCATTCCCCGCACGTGCAAGCGTTTCGGGTTGGAGAACTTTGCCTTGTTGGAGAGGAACTCGTGCGAAGCCGTGTTCGGCCTGGCAGGGCGGTTCTGGCAGATCGACTTGGGCCTGGTGCCCGTCCGCGATGTGGAGAGCTTCCAGCGACTGAACCAGCCTGGCGTGGCCAGACTGGTCTTGTCGTTCCGCGTCACCTCGCGGGCAGCGACCCGTTGCCGGTTGGAAACCGTGACGAGGGTGCTCTGCAGCGACGCATCGTCCCTGCGAAAGATGTCGGTGTACTGGGCCCTCATCCGCCCGTTCAGCGGCTGGATCCGAGGGCGGATCCTGCGGCAAGTCAAGCGGACAACGGAACAGGCGTTTCGTGCGTCTGGCAAAGCTTGAAGACCAGAGACGATCTGCTGGAGACTTGGTACGTGCGCATCAAGTTGCTGAGGTGGTATTTGACGTTGGCTTCGCTCGTGCCGGTGATGCGGCTGATTTCCCAGTTCGTCTTTCCGCGCACCAGCCAAGACACGATCTCCTGCTGGCGATGGCTCAGCTCGGCCAGGCGCCCGGCGCTCGCCGCGGAATGCGCCGTGATCGGTGCCGGCCGTGATTGGATGCGCGTGACGGCGCAGTGCATGTGCGGCATGAGCCGGGCGAGCAACAGCCGTTGTTCCGGCGTCGCCGGCGTGGCCAGGCGATGGAAACTGAAGTATGTGAGCAGGCCACCGCCCGTGCGGGTGTAGTGGCCGTGGGCCAGGACGTTGGTGAACTCGAAGCGGCGTGCGTGCATCAGCGCTCGCGTCGGCAAATCGCAATGGCCGTGGAACGTGAAGGCCAGCGGGGCCGGTGCCTTCAACCACCTTTTCAGAATGGGGCTGCTCAGTGACATGCCGTCGGAGCCGCGGATCTGGTCGAGGTACTCGAGGGGGAAGTCGTGATGCAACAGCAACTCGGGCACGACGACGCCATTCCGGATGCGGGCCATGCCGCCAATGACGCAACCGAAGGGCAGTACCGCCCGGATTTCCTGTCTCAGGCACTGCATGAAATCGTCTGCACCATCGACTGCCAAAAGACGGTCTACGGCGGCCAGGTAGCCGTCGTAGTCTGATCGACTCATTGAATTGCTCATGGGATCCTTGTCTCGGTATGTCGTCTGCCCCGACGCACGTTGG
This sequence comes from uncultured Rhizobacter sp., assembly GCA_966212105.1. Taxonomy (GTDB): domain Bacteria; phylum Pseudomonadota; class Gammaproteobacteria; order Burkholderiales; family Burkholderiaceae_C; genus Rhizobacter. The sequence continues at coordinate 35,862 of CBIHPH010000023.1, read as the reverse complement.
CGTTCGCGAAGGCCACTCTCGTCTGTGCGAGAGTCGTCATCTTGCCCAGGCAAGTTCACGCGGTGGCATCTTGAGTTGTAAATTTTGCTATTAAAAGTTTCTGGGATCGCCCCGTTCCATCCGGCGGTTCCGGGCACCCACCCGCAGTTTCGGCTGCATCCGTAGAAAGAGAGAAACCTTGAAGCAAGCACTCATCCTCCAGCCGCTCATTGCCCTCTTTGGGCTTGTCTTCGTCGTCTGGTTCACCATGTTCGTGCGCCATTCGATCTACCTCAAGAAGAGTGGCGTGGATGCCCAGGCGATCGCGATGCCTGAACAAGTGCTCGCCGTGTTCCCGGAAGAAGTGAGGTTCGCCGGCAACAACCTGCGCAACCTGTTCGAGCTGCCCGTCATCTTCGTGGCGCTTTGCCTTTGCATTTACCTCACCGGCACGGTCGACGATTTCTATCTGCGTGCGGCATGGCTCTATGTTGGGCTCCGGGCGGCCCACAGCCTGATCCACTGCACCATCAACCGCGTGAATGTGCGTTTCCTGGCGTGGTTCGTCTCGTGCATCGTGCTGTGGACGATGGCGGCGAGGTTCGGGCTGTCGCAGTTTTGATCCGGACAGCCGTACAGCAGTTGCGAGTCGAAGACTCTCGGGCACTGCTGTCGGAGGTGGTGCTCGTCTCTGATAGAGAGAGACGACACGACGCCGCCCGCGCGTTTGGGGGCGGGCGATGCGAACGCTCGGGAGTCGCAGGGTGCGACTAGTGCGCGCCGAGCAGCTTTTTCTTCTCGCGGTCGAACTCTTCCTGGGTCAGTGCGCCACTCGAAAGAAGCTCGTGCATCGCGGCGATGTCTTGGGCCTTGGACTGCTGGGCAGACACAGGCTCCGCAGCGCCGCCCGCACCTGGTGCAGGTGCGGACCCGGCCACGTACGAACGGTAAGCGAGATAGAGGAACACGGGTAAGGAAATTGGCCAGATTGGAATGAGCACCGCAAGGAAGACGAACACAACAGTTCGGAATTTCCAGGTGTTGGCAACTTCACCGGGCTCAGGCTTGAACATCTTGAACTCCCTCGATCAACGAAAACTGTTGGAAAAAGAACTTCAACGACGTGGCGCGTGGCTGACGGATGCGAGCCGGAGATGGCGAAGGGGCGGGCCGTCAGTGGCCGCTCGATGGAGGGCGGCCTGTCGGAGCGGTCGCGAAGCGTTCGCAGGATCGGCCGCCGCATGCATCGACGTCGATCAGACTTCTCTGCCATGGTACAGAGGCCTCATGGTGCTTGTGTATCCGGGTGTTTGACCTGGAAAACTCGTCATGCGGAGCCCCTTCGCCCCTGAGGGCGACCTCAGCGCCGCGCAGCATTCATGATGACCATGCCACCCACCGCCAACAGGCCACCGACGATGATCGATGCATCGAGGGCTTCGCCCAGCCACAGCGTGGCGAACACCACACCGAACACCGGCACCAGGCTGATGTAACCCGCAGCCGCGCCGGCACCGAGCGCGGCCACGCCTTCGAAGTACCATGCATAGGCGACCACCGTGGCCACCACCGCGATGAAGACGAGCGCAGCCCACACCGTCGCGCTTGCGTGCAATGGGCTGAGCAGTGCACCAGGCCCTTCGAACAGCAAGGAAGACACCAGCAGCATGCTCATGCCGATCGTGGCTGTCACGGCGGTGGTCGTCACGGCGTCGATGCCCGCGAGCACTCGGCGGGCGATGAGCGTGTAGGCGACCCACGCCACCACGCACCCCAGCAACAGCAGCTCGCCGGTTCCCAAGGCGCCGGACAGCAAAGTCCAAGGGGCCCCGTGCGTCATGACCATGACCGCGCCAGCGGTGGCCAGGGCCATGCCGAGGCCGATCTTCCAGTTCAAGCGCTCGCCGAGCCACCAGGATGCAATCAGTGCGGTCAGCACCGGATTGGTCGTGACCACGAGGGAGGCCCGTCCGGCTGCCACATGGACCAGCCCGAACATGAAGAACATGGCGTAGCCGTAGACACCGATGCAACCCGCCGCCGTGAGACCGAGCCACTGGCGCGGGGTGAGCCCCCGCAAGCGCGCCAGGCCCCCGCTGCGTTGCAACCACAGCAGGAGGAGGAGCGAGGCCATGCCGAAGCGCCAGCTGGCCGCCGCGAGCGGGGGAAGTGCCTGCGCCAGCACGCGGCCACAAGGCCATGACGCTCCCCACAATGCGGCCATGCCGACGAGCTTGAGATGGATGAGCCACGGTTGTTGCCGTGGCGCAGCGGCTGCAGCGGCGGTGGGGGAGGATGGGGTCAATGCGCGCATGACCTTACTATCCATTTCTGCGTTTTAATCGGCAAATGAGCAAACACTCATGACCCTTCATGACATTCACTCAGCTTGAAGTCTTCGCCGCACTCGCCCGGGCCGGCAGCTTTTCCCGGGCGGCGGCATTGCTCGGCATCACCCAAAGCGCGGTCAGCCATGCGGTGCGCGCGCTGGAGTCGGAACTGGGCGTGGTGCTGGTGCAGCGCGAAGGCCTTCAATCCACCTTGTCGGATGCGGGCAGCCAGCTGCTGGTGCGTGCAAACGACATCCTCCAGCAACGCGAAGCCCTGGTCCAGGAGGCGGCCACCGTCCGCGGCGTTGCTCGTGGCACCTTGCGCATTGCATCGTTCGGATCCACCTCGTCGCTGCGGCTGCTGCCGTCGCTGTTGGCCGCCTATCGCCGTGCTCAGCCGCAGGTGCAGGTGCAGGTGGAGGAGCAGGATGACGAAACCGTGGTGCGGTGGCTCCTGGAGCAGCGTGCCGAGATCGGGTTCGTCACCTTGCCGGACGATCGGTTCGAGACCGTGCGCCTGGCCGAGGACGAGTTCGTGGCCGTGGTGCCTGCGGCGCATCGCCTGGCGCAAAAGCGCATCATTCAGGCCCGGGACCTGGAGGGCGAACCGTTCATTCGCACAGGCGCCGGCAGTGGCCCCGCGGTGGACCGCATTCTTGCCGAGTCCGGCGCGCGGCCGAATGTGCTGTATCGTTTCGAACAGCTCAGCTCGGTGCTCGGCTTTGTCGCCCAGGGCCATGCCTTGGCGATTGCAGCGCGCCTGGCATTGCCCGATGAAGCGCCCGGCGTCGTGTACCGAAGCCTGTCGCCTCAGCAGCGACGCATCACCGGGCTGGCGGTGCGCAACATGAAGCGGCTTTCGCCCGCCGCCGCGGCGTTCGTGGCCGTGGCCAGGCAGCAGGCTCGGAGACGCGCTTCCACATGACCTTTCACCGGGCAGCGCGCCGGTGGTAAGTCACAAAGGCGTAGCGGCGGCCTTCGGGGTCGGTGTGCGCTTCGCGGGAGATTTCATCGAATGCGGTGCGGTCCCACGCGGGGAAGAAGGCGTCGGCCTCGAATGCGGCGTCCACCTCGGTCAGCACGAGTTCGTCGGCGAGCGGTAGTGCGAGGGCGTACAGCTGGGCGCCGCCCATCACGAACACGCGTGGCGTGTCACCGGCCAGCGCGAGCGCGGCGTCGAGCGATGAGGCATGTTCCGCGCCCGGTGACGACCATCCCGGCGTGCGGGACACGACGATGTTGCGTCGCCCGGGCAGGGGCCGGAAACGCTCAGGCAGCGAATCCCAGGTCTTGCGGCCCATCACGACGGGATGGCCCATCGTGGTGTGCTTGAAGTGCTGCTGGTCTTCACGGGTGCGCCAGACGAGGTCGTTGCCCCGGCCGAGTTCGCCATGGCGGCCCACGGCCGCAATGAGGCTGAGCTGCATCAGACGGCCACCGGCGCCTTGATGGCGGGGTGGTGTGCGTAGCCCGTGACCTCGAAGTCTTCGTAGGTGTAGTCGAAGATGGAGTCCGGGCGGCGCTTGATGTGGAGCGTGGGATAGGGATACGGTGCGCGTGACAGCTGCAGCGCCACCTGTTCGGTGTGATTGCTGTAGATGTGGCAATCCCCGCCGGTCCAGATGAATTCGCCTACCTGCAGGTCGCATTGCTGCGCCACCATGTGCGTGAGCAGCGCATAGCTTGCGATGTTGAAGGGCACGCCGAGGAAGATGTCCGCGCTGCGTTGGTACAGCTGGCAGCTCAAGCGGCCCTCGGCCACGTAGAACTGGAAGAACGCATGGCAGGGCATCAGCGCCATCTTGGAAAGATCGGCGACGTTCCAGGCGCTGACGATGATGCGGCGCGAATCGGGATTGGTCTTGAGGGTGTTGATGACCTCGGCGATCTGGTCGATGTGGCCGCCGTCCGGTGTGGGCCACGAACGCCATTGGACGCCGTAGACCGGGCCGAGGTCACCGTTCTCGGCGGCCCATTCGTCCCAGATGGTCACGCCGCGTTCCTGGAGCCAGCGGGCGTTGCCGTCGCCGCGCAGGAACCACAGGAGTTCCAGGATGACAGACTTCAGGTGGACCTTCTTGGTGGTCACGAGGGGGAAACCCTCGTTCAGGTCGAAGCGCATCTGATGGCCGAACACGCTGCGCGTGCCGGTGCCGGTGCGGTCGCCTTTCTCCACGCCGTGTTCGGCCACGTGGCGCATGAAATCTTCGTATTGGGTGCGGACGGGTCGGCTCAAGGGTGGCTTTCGGCGGTGGGGTCGGCCATTATAAAAACGGGACCATGGGCGAATTCGACCGCAAGGAGTGGAGTGCACGGGCAGTTCCGGTTTTCTAGACTCTGGCTGAACGACTTCGCACGCCATGAACACCTCCATCGAAACGCCCCCAAGGCACGGCACCCGCCATGCCGGCCCACGCGGATCTGAAGCCCGCATGGCACAGCTGGATTGGGCCGGTGCCGCTCGATCTCTCGACCGTGACGGTCATGCGGTTCTGCCAGGTCTGCTGAGCCAGGTTGAATGTGCGCAGCTGGTCGCGCTGTACCCCCGTGAGGCAGGCTTTCGCAGCCGGGTGGTGATGGCACGCCACGGGTTCGGCCAGGGCGAGTACAAGTATTTTTCTTACCCGCTGCCGCCGTTGCTCGATGAGCTGCGCCACGGGGTGTATCCGCACCTGGTGCCCATCGCCAACCGCTGGAACCGGGAACTGGGCACCAGTGGGGTGTTTCCGGAGGGGCTGGACGAGTTCCTGTCCCGTTGTCATGCCGCGGGGCAGCGCCGGCCCACGCCGTTGATCCTTCAATACGGCCAAGGCGACTACAACTGCCTGCACCAGGATTTGTACGGGCAGCATGTGTTCCCGCTGCAGGTGGCGATTTTGTTGTCGGCCCCGGCTCGGGATTTCACCGGGGGCGAGTTCGTGATGACGGAGAGCTCATCGGGCCATCAGCGTGCCGAGGTGGTGCCCTTGCAGCAGGGCGATGCGGTGGTTTTCGCCGTCAACGAACGCCCCGCTCCGGGCAAGCGGGGAGGGTTCCGCAAGGTGGCCATGCGCCATGGCGTGAGCCGTGTGCTGAGCGGGCGGCGGCATACCGTCGGCCTCATTTTCCACGATGCACTTTGAAGGACAGGCCCATGGAAACCACTGAACCCGTCTTCGCCACCGCCGAGCAGCGCTGGAGGGCGGTGCAGGCGCGAGACCCCGCGGCCGACGGCCACTTTGTCTATGCCGTGAAAACGACCGGGGTGTATGGCCGGCCCAGCGCTTCGGCACGCTTGCCCAGGCGCGAGAACGTCGAATTTTTCGACGCCCCGGAACAGGCGGAGGCTGCCGGGTACCGCGCCAGCCGCCACACGGCAGGCGACAGGACCACTGCGGCCACGCTGCGTGCGTCCTTGGTGACCCAGGCCTGCAGGCAGATCGAAAACTCGGAAACCTTGCCCCGACTCGACGAACTCGCGGCCCTGGCCGGCGTGAGTGCGTTCCATTTCCACCGCATGTTCAAGGCAGAGACGGGGCTCACACCCAAAGCCTATGCGTCTGCATTTCGCGCGCGGCGGCTGCGTGAAGGACTGGACGCACCCGAAGCCTCGATCACGCAAGCCATCTATGGTTCGGGTTTCAATTCCAACAGCCGCTTCTATGAGCGTGCAGACAGCCTCCTGGGCATGCAGGCCCGTGACTATCGTCGAGGTGGCACGAATGCAGAGATCCGCTTCGCCGTGGGGCAGTGTTCCTTGGGGGCCATCCTGGTCGCGCAGAGCTTGCGCGGCATCTGCGCCATCTTGATGGCCGAAGATCCCGAGCAATTGGTGCGCGATCTTCAAGACCGGTTTCCGAAAGCGCAACTGATTGGCGGGGATGCCGGCTTCGAGCGCGTGGTGGCCCAAGTGGTCGGTTTCATCGAGGCGCCTGCGCTCGGCCTGAACTTGCCATTGGACGTGCGCGGCACGGTATTCCAGCAGCGTGTGTGGCAGGCGTTGCGTGAGATCCCGCTCGGCAGCACGGTGAGCTACGCCGAGATTGCCGAGCGCATCGGGGCGCCCAGAGCCGTGCGCGCCGTGGCCCAGGCTTGCGGTGCCAATCCCATTGCAGTGGCGATTCCGTGCCATCGCGTGGTCCGCCGCGATGGCGACGTGTCCGGCTACCGGTGGGGTGTGGAACGCAAGCGCCAACTCCTGGAACGCGAAGCCCGGGCCAAAGGCAGTCAATGAGCCGCGACATCGACCAGCTCGATTGGGCCGGCATTGCCGCTCAGTTGGATCGGGAGGGCCATGCCGTGCTGCCGGGCCTGTTTGGTGCGGAGGATGCGCAGGCATTGGCGGGCGTGCCCCGCGCGCCGGTCGCCAGCGACCTCGGCGGCGATGTGTTGTTGCTCGCACCAGGTCTGCCTGAAGCGCTGGTCCGCAAATTCACGGCGCTCCATCCGCAGCTTGCCCGCATCGCCCGCCGGTGGAATGACATCTTGGGCATGGGGCAGGGCGCGGATGACGCAGGGCCTGCCATCACACTGCGTTTGAGCCGCCTGCGTGAGCAGGACCACCAGGGCTTGCACCGCGGTGCGGAGGACGCCCACGCGTTCCCGTTGCAGCTGGTGGCGCTGCTGTCCGAGCCGGGCATCGACTTCACGGGCGGCGAATTCGTGATGGTGGAGCAGCGGCCGCGCATGCAATCCCGCCCGATCGTGCTGCCTTTGAAGCGGGGCGACGTGGCGATCATTCCAACGGGCCCGCGGCCCTTCAAGGGCAGTGCGGGTCACTACCGCGTCACGATGAAACATGCGATCAGCCGGGTGCGCAGCGGCGAGCGCTTCGGGTTGGAATGCCTCTACGGCGAGCGATGAAAAAGGCGCCCGAAGGCGCCTTTGGAAGAGGGGGCTGTGTCAGGCGGGCTCGCGGATGAAAATTTCCACCCGGCGGTTCTGAGCGCGGCCGGTTTCGGTGGTGTTGCTGGCCACGGGTTCGCGGTCGCCCCGGCCGGCGGTCTGGATCCGCGAGGCGGAAACCCCTCGCGCGCTCAGGTAGTCGCGCACGCTTTGCGCACGTTCGAGCGAGAGCGGGTTGTTGATGGCGGGGTTGCCGGTGTTGTCGGTGTGGCCGATGATGGTGACCTCGGCCCTGGGATCGCCTTGCAGGCTGTGTGCGAAGCTGTCGAGCACGCCGCGCAGCTGCGGTTGGATGGCCGCGCTGCCCACCGGGAAGGACACGTCGTTCGGGACGTTGATTTTCAGCTGGTTGTCGTTCGTGCGCGAAACGTCGACACCCGTGCCCTGGGTGGCTTGCTCGAGCTGCTTGCGGCGGTCTTCCTGGCGCTTGGACCAGAGGTTGCCCGCCACCGCGCCCACGACACCACCGATCGCCGCGCCCGTACCGGCCTTGCCGCCGGTGGCCGAGCTGATCACGGCGCCACCCACGGCGCCGACACCCGCGCCGACCGCCGTGCCTTTCTGGCGCTCGCTCATGTTCTCGCAGCCGGCGAGCAGCAGGGCCGAGGCGGCCAGCCCGAGCACGCCGGTGCGCAAGGAAAGAATGGAGTTCATGGTCGGTATCTCCTGCAGGAATGCTGGTGGGCCGAGTGTGTGGTCTGGCATGCAGGGCGTCTGTCGGACGACCCAAAGGCGGGCTGTGGGCGCGCGCCTACGTCAGACTTCGAACTGCAGCGCCGCCAGCCTCGCATAGAGCCCACCCGCGGACACGAGTTCCGTGTGGGTGCCGGTCTCGACAATGCGCCCGTGTTCCATCACCACGATGCGGTCCGCGCGTTGCACGGTGGCCAGGCGGTGGGCGATGACGATGGTGGTCCGGTCCTTCATCGCGCGTTCCAGGGCAGCCTGCACCATGCGTTCGCTTTCGGCATCGAGCGCGCTGGTGGCTTCGTCCAGCAGCAGCAAAGGCGGGTTCTTGAGCATGGCGCGCGCGATGCTGATGCGCTGGCGCTGGCCGCCGGACAGCCGCACGCCCCGTTCGCCGAGAAAGGTCTTGTACCCATCCGGCAACGCTCGGATGAAGTCGTCGGCAAACGCCGCACGGGCGGCCGCGATGACTTCCTCGTCGCTCGCGTCAGGGTGGCCGTACCGGATGTTCTCCATGGCGTCGGCCGAGAAGATGACGCTGTCCTGAGGCACGATCCCGATGCGGTCGCGCAGGGCCTCCAGCGCTGCGTCGCGCACGGCGACGCCGTCGACCGAGACCGACCCCCGGGCCGTGTCATAAAAACGCAGCAGCAGTTGCAGCACCGTGCTCTTGCCCGCGCCGCTCGGCCCGACGAGCGCGACCGTTTCGCCTGGACGAACGTGCAGCGTGAAATCGGCCAGCGCCGACTGGTGGGGGCGCGACGGATAGCGGAACTCCACATGGTCGAACGCCACGGCCGAACCGCCTTGCGTCTCGGGCAGCGTCATCGGCTGGGCGGGTGACACGATGGGCGAGCGGGTGCCGAGCAGTTCCATCAGGCGCTCCGTGGCACCGGCGGCCCGGAGCAGGTCGCCATAGACCTCGGCGAGCACGGCCACCGAGCTGACGAGGATGACCACGTAGACCACCGTCTGGCCGAGGTGGCCGGCGCTGATGTCGCCGGCGAGGACGGCCTGTGTGCCCTGGTACAGGCCCCACAGCAGGGCGCCGAACGTCGCGGTGATGATGAAGGCCACCAGGCCTGAGCGCACTCGGGTGCGCCGGATCGCCGTGGAAAACCCTGTTTCGGTGGCGCCGACGAACCGCGTAGCCTCCCGTTGTTCCGCGCTGTAGCTCTGCACCACCGGGATGGCGTTGAGCACTTCGGCGGCGACGGCGCTGGCGTCGGCCACGCGGTCCTGGCTCGCTCGGGAGAGCTTGCGCACCCGCCGGCCGAAGTACAGCGAGGGCAGCACCACCAGGACGAGCAGCCCCAGCACCTGCGTCATGACGAGCGGATTCGTGACGATCAGCATGCCCATCGCCCCGAGGCCCATCACACCGTTGCGCAGGCCCATGCTGAGGCTGGAGCCCACCACGGTTTGCACGAGCGTGGTGTCCGTGGTCAGGCGGGACAGCACCTCACCGGTCTGAGTCGTCTCGAAGAATTCGGGGCTTTGCCGGACCACGTGGCTGTAGACGGCGTTGCGCAGGTCGGCCGTCACACGCTCGCCGAGCCAGGTCACCATGTAGAAGCGGGCCGCGGAGAACACGCCGAGCGCCGCACCGACCGCGAAGAGGGCGACGAAATGCCCGCGCAGCGCGAGCACGCGTTGGCCCGGGTCGGCGGCGATCAGGCCTTGGTCGATGAGGGATTTGAGTGCCACCGGAAACACGAGCGTCGTGGCCGCAGCAAGCACCAGGAAGAGGACGGCCAGGACGATGCGGCCCCGGTAAGGGCGCAGGAACGGGCCCAGACCGCTCAACGAGCGCACGTTCTTTCTGGGGGGCAGGGCACGGGCAGGTGCGGCGTTCACGGTCTCGGGGGCGGCCACGGCAGTCATGCGGCAGTGTACCGAGTGGCGCATCCACCATGCGCCGAAGCCGGAGACGGCCGCGAGAAGCGGCCGCTGCAGGTCAGGTATCGGGAACCAGTCGCACGAGTGCCGTGCGGGCGCTCACGTTCTCCATCACCACGTTGCGCGACCGGCCCAATCCGTGCCCGTCGCCCGGCGCCACGAAGTGGTCTTGCGGCTCGCCGACGGCGGTGACCCACAGGAGACCTTCCATCACTTCGATCCGCATGTCGCGGCCGTTGCGCAGCGTCAAGACGGCGCCGGCGGCCATGCGGAACGGGGCATGAACGGGAGCAGCGGGGGCGTCGGCGGACCGGGCCGAGGCCGGGGCGGCGGAGGCGGGGAGGGTCAGGGCATTCATGGCTCTACGTTATGCGGGCGTCCGTTCGTCCGCCAGACACAGCGCCGGCCGACGTGAACAAGTACAGCTTCGCCCGTTCGAGGGGGCTGTGCCGGTCGGTTTTGAGGTTTCTGTACTGTTCTTCTTGCCGTGGACCAGTACAGAATGGTTCACATGACGTCCGATGGTGCGCTCTATCTCCAACTCGCCCAGACGATCGCCAACGCGATCCGCGCCGGCACGCTCACCGCCGGTGAGCGCGTGCCTTCGGTGCGCGAGATGGCGCGCCAGGAAGGCGTGTCGACATCCACGGTGATCCAGGCCTACCGCTCGCTCGAGGATGCGCACCTGATCGAGGCACGGCCGCGCTCCGGCTATTTCGTGGCGGCCCGCCCGCCGGGGCTGCCGCAACCGGAGACTTCGCGGCCGCCACCCGATTCACTGCCGGTGGACGTCAGCTCGTTGACCGTCCAGGTGCTGCGCCTGGCCAATGACCCGCACCACATCTCGTTCGGCGCGGCCTGCCCGAGCGCCGATCTGTTCTCGCAAGACCGCGTGCGACGTGCCGTCAACCGCGCGGCGCAGCGCAACCGTCGCAGCCTGTGCCATTACCCGATCGGCAAGGGCGAGGAAACATTGCGCCGCGCCGTGGCGCGCCACGGGATGCGCATGGGGTGCCAGCTCGATGCGCGCAACATCGTCATCACGAACGGCTGCATCGAGGCCATCACGCTGTGCCTGCGCGCCGTGACACAACCGGGCGACATCGTGGCGCTCGAATCGCCCACCTACTTCGGCTTCCTGGCGATCCTCGAGAGCCTGCACCTGCGCGCGCTCGAGATTCCCACGCATCCGCGCAACGGCATCTCTCTCGACGCGCTGCAGCTTGCGTTCGACACGCAGCCGATCAAGGCCGTGCTGATGGTGCCCACGCTGTCGAACCCCGTGGCCTCGACCCTTTCCCTCGCCGACCGGGCCCGCCTCGCCGCGATGGTGGCTCGACATGATGTCCCGCTGATCGAAGATGTCCTCTACAACGACCTCGCGGAACACGACGACATGCGCCGGGCCGTCAAATCGTTCGACACCACCGGGCACGTGATGGTGTGCGGGTCGTTCTCCAAGACGGTTGCGCCGGGCATTCGCCTCGGGTGGGTGGAAGCCGGCCGCTGGCAGGCGAAGGTGAGCCTGCTGAAGGCCACCACCAGCGGGGCGCAGACGGCCGTGCTGGAACTTGCGATGGCCGACCTGCTGACCCAGCCCGGCACCGAAGCGGGCTTTCGCCAGTTGCGGACCACCATTGCCGCCCGGGTGGACGAAGCGGGCTGCATCATCGCGCAAAGCTTTCCGCCAGGCACCCGGGTGACCGATCCGCCGGGTGGCTTCATTCTCTGGGTGGAACTGCCGCCGGAGGTGGATTCGATCGAACTCTTCAAGGCCTGCCTTGCAGAGCGCATCGTGTTTGCCCCGGGCACCATGTTCAGCGCCACGGACCGCTATCGGCACTGCATCCGCCTCGGGGTGGGCGGGCGCTGGGACCACGTCCAGCGCGAGGGGCTGCGCCGCATCGGTGCGATCGCCTCGGAGATGGTGCGCCAGCGGCCGCCGCCGGCCTCGGGTGGGCATGCACACATTCCCGTGCTGATCGACTGACCCTAGAAGAGGTTGGCAAGAACGAACATCGCCGCCTTTGCCATGCCCACGAGCACGCCGGCCACCAGCGCGACGGAGATCACGGTGGTGACGAGCCCGGCGATCATCCACAGGCCGTCGCGCTCGAGCAGTCCGAGCGCCATCAGGCAGATGGCGGCCGCGGGCAACATGTTGCCGAACGGGATGGGCAACACGAGCACCACGGAGAGGCACAGGCAGACGAGGCCGATGAAGCGCTCGCCGATGGATGAGGTCATCCACAGCAGCCGGGGTTTGAGCAGCTTTTCTGCCCGGGCGAGCCACGGGGCAAGCCGCACCACGACGGCGGCGAAGTCGGGGCGGGACACCGAGCGGTTCGCGATGAACTTGGGCAGCCACGGTGACCGTGCGAGCGCGAGTTGCGCGGTCAGGAACACGAGGGGGGTACCGAGCACGGACGACGTGCCGGGGGGCATGGGAATGGCGTTGGGCAACGCGAAGATCAGCACCAGGGCCGCAAGCGCCCGGTCGTCGAGCGCCTTCAGCAGCAGGCCGATGGAGATGCGGGGGCGGGTGGTGTCGACGGCGATGTCGAACAGCACATCGGAGAGCGGTCGCCCGGAACGAGATGACATGGAGGACGATTCTCCTTCACGACAGACAACGGGAACGGGGCCCGAAGGCCCCGTGTGGTTTTCAGCGCAAGGTCATTCGTCGCGGCCGCCGGCCAGGCCGAACAGCATCAGCAGCGACTGGAACACGTTGTACAGGCTCAGGTACACGCCCAGCGTGGCGCTGATGTAGTTGGTTTCCAGGCCGTCCTGCACACGCTTGAGGTCGTGCAGGATGAAGGCCGAGAAGATGCCGATGGCCAGCACGGCCAGCGTGATCATCAATGCTGCCGACTGCAGGAAGATGTTGGCAATGCCCGCGACCAGCAGCATGACGGCGCCGATGAAGAGCCACTTGCCCATCGCGGACAGGTCGCGCTTGATCACCGACGACAGGGTGGCCATGCCGAAGAAGATGGCGCCGGTGCCGGCGAAGGCCATCATGATGAGGCCCGCACCATTGGCCATGCCGAGCACGGCGCCGATCATGCGCGAGAGCATCACGCCCATGAAGAACGTGAAGGCGAGCAGCACCATGACACCGGTGGACGAATGTTTGGTCTTCTCGATGGCGAACATGAAGCCGAACGCACCGGCGAGAAACACGAGGGCGCCCAGGCCGCCGGAGAGGGCCGCGCCCACGCCGGTGGCCAGGCCCACCCATGCGCCGAGGACCGTGGGCACCATGGAAAGTGCGAGCAGCCAATAGGTGTTGCGGAGCACCCGGTTGCGTGTTTCACTGCTGCTCGAGAAGCCGTAGGCGGTTTGCAAGGACTGGTTCATCAGAGATCCTTTCGAGGAAGGGAAGCGATAGGCCATTCTGGAATCAGGAACACTTCGTGTAAATGCGAATTTATGGCACGAATGTTTCGATAAACGCGATGTGTCTCAAGTGGCCTCGCTCGGTTGGCGGCGCTTGCGACGGGCACGGATGTTGAGCGCTTCCACCGCCAGCGAGAAGGCCATGGCGGCGTAGATGTAGCCCTTCGGCACGTGGACATCGAACGCTTCGGCGGTCAGTGCCATGCCCACCATCACGAGGAACGCGAGCGCCAGCACCTTGACCGACGGATGGGCGTCGACGAAGTCGCCGATCGGCTTGGCGGCAAACAGCATCACGCACACCGAGGCGATCACGGCCGCGACCATCACGCCGATCTGGTCCACCATGCCCACCGCGGTGATCACGGAGTCGAGCGAGAACACGATGTCGATCACGGCGATCTGGCCCACGATGCCCCAGATCATGCCGCGGCGGGCAGCCGCGGCGGCCTCAGGGGTGGTGGCCGGGGGGCCGTCCTGCTCGCGCGCTTCCACCTCCACGAAGATTTCGTGCGAGGCCTTGTAGAGCAGGAACAGGCCGCCGAGGAGCAGCACCAGGTCGCGTCCGCTGATGCCTTGGCTCGCCACGGTGAACAGGTCCGCCGTCAGGCTCATGACCCAGCTGAGCGACAGCAAGAGCGCCAGGCGGGAGATCATCGCGAAAGCGAGGCCCATGCGGCGGGCGCGGTCGCGCTGCTCAGGCGGAAGCCGGCCCACCAGAATGGAGATGAAGATGATGTTGTCCACCCCGAGCACCACCTCGAGGGCGGTCAGCATGCCGAAGGCGATCCAGATGTTGGGGTCGAGCAGGAATTCCATCGCGTGGCCCGGTCAGTCTTGAAGATGGACCAATGTACCGGGCGGAATGTTTCGCGTAAATTCGAGGTTCTCTATCGAATGCTGCGAGAAAACCGCAGCGTTGCGTCTCGCTCATGAACTTCAAGCACCTTCACTATTTCTGGGCCACCGCGAAGGCAGGTGGCATCGTCCGGGCCGGGGAACAGCTGCACATCAGTCCTCAGACGCTCTCGGGCCAGATCAAGCTGCTTGAAGACCGGCTGGGCTGCCGATTGTTCCGAAAGAGCGGGCGGCGGCTCGAACTCACGTCGCAGGGGCGGGTGGCGCTCGGCTTCGCGGACCAGATCTTCGCGCTGTCGGCCGAAATGGAAGCGGCCATCGGGGCCGCCTCGGACGGTGAACATGTGGTCGAGTTCCGCGTCGGGATTGCCGATTCGGTGCCCAAGTCCATCGCATACCGGTTGCTGGAGCCGGCGCTCGGGCTAGATGAGGTGGTGCGCCTGATCTGCACCGAAGGCAAGTTCGAAGACCTGCTCGCCCAGATGGCCGTGCACCGCATCGACCTCGTCATCGCCGATGAACCGATGAGCAAGCAGCTGAGCGTCAAGGCGTTCAACCATGCGCTCGGCACCACGGCGATGAGCTTTTTCGCATCGCCCGCGCTCAAGCGCACGCTGAAGGGCACTTTCCCGCAGAACCTCGACGGGGCGCCGATGCTGATCCAGGGCTCCGGGTCGGCGATGCGTCAGCGGCTCGAACTGTGGCTCACGCAGCAGCAGGTGCATCCACGGGCGATTGGTGAGTTCGACGACGCTGCACTGATGAAGGCCTTCGGCCGGGAAGGCCGCGGCGTGTTCATGTCGCCGCGGGTGCTGGAGGCCGAGACTTGCGAGCAGTACGGTGTGCGCGTGGTGGGGCGCACGGATGAGCTGGTGGAGGAGTTCTACGCGATCTCGGTGGAGCGGCGCATCACGCATCCCTGCGTGGTGGCGATCACCGAGGCGGCCCGCGGCCGGTTCTTCAGGCTTTGACGGCGCATCGCCACACTGGCTAGCGTGCTCGGTCGTCCGTTCCGTGCGATGCCGGCAGGCCCGCATAGAGCCGGAACGTTCCGCGGCCTCCGAGTTTGGCCGCGTGCAGCGCCTCGTCGGCATGCCCGATGGCGTCCATGAGCGATTGGCCTTCCGTCGTGGGCCACATGGCGCCGCCCACGGTGGCGCTGACTCGCACGTTGCTGAGGGTGCGGTAGCTCAAGGGACGGTGCAGTTCGGCCAGCACGCGGCCAGCGACGCTGCGCGCGAGGGCGGCGGCTTCCCCGAGTGGGCAAGTCATCAGGATCAGGAATTCATCACCGCCGAGGCGGAACACCGGGTCGCCTGCGCGTGCGGCATGCCGAAGACGGCGTGCAACCTGGGCGAGGACGTCATCCCCGGCGGCATGACCATAACGCTCGTTGACCTGCTGGAAGCCGTCCAGGTCCACGCTCAGCACGCAGATCTCGGTGACTCCGTCGGCCATCGAGGCGCGCAGCGACTCCGTGACGTCCGGCAGGTACCCGCGGTTCCACAGCCCGGTCAGCGGATCGAGATGATCCGGATCGACGCCCTTGGGGTGGTGGTCATCGCGGTCCTTCGCGGTGGCCGTGCGACGAGCGACGACGGCCGGGGGCGACGGGACATCGCTGCGGCGGTGGGGCCGCACGCTGCCGGCAACAGGAGCCAACGGTTGGGGGCGTGACAGCGGGGCGGCCGGTTCGGCTGTCTTCATCATGAGCCCGATCAACCAGCAAACGGTCAGCGCCGCCAAGGCGCCGGCGCCCAGCGCCCAACCGTAGGCCTGCGGGCGGGCGGCCTGCACGGAGGTGAGCGCGGCTGCCGGCTCGTCCCGGGCCACGACATGCCAGCCCAATCCGCGGAATGCGCCGACCGGCCGACTTTCGGAAACGCTCGTCAAGGCTTCGTGGCCGTCCGTCCAAAGAACCAGGCCCCAGTCTCCGTCCAGCGCCGCGATGCGGGATGCCGTGAGGGTGGCCTGCGGGCGGCTCTTGTCGGCGGGCAGCAGAACGTCCCCTCGGGCGCTGACGATCTGCAGCTGGAGCGAAGCTGGCGCCCCGCGGGGGTCGAGGACGCGCTCGCGCAGCCGTTCTGCCCATTGCCAGCCAAGGTGCATCGCAATCACACCGATCGCGTTGCCGTCCGGGCCTCGGACCGGTGCAGCCAGGTCGACGCACCGGAGGGGAGGATCTTCGGGCCGCAGCACGGTCTCGTGGACATCGCCGGTCCACAAGCCACGGACTCCGTTTTCGAACACGGGACGGGAGGCGATGGACTGGCCCAGCAGGATGTCACCGGTGGCCGCCACGACGGTTCCTTCGGGGTCGGTCACCCCGATCCAGGCGAAGGAATCGAGCGAGGACTGGAGGCCTTCGAGGGCGGTGCGTGCGGCGGCCATGTCGGTCACCGGGTGCAGCACGTCCAGTTCGGCGAGGCGCTGCACGTCGTGCACCCGGTCGGCCATGTCCTGGGACAGACGATCGGCCAGCTGGCGCGCGATTTGCAATTGGTGGTCGCCCGCTTCCTGGCGGGCCAGTGCGGCGTTGTTCCGGGCAAGCCATTCGCCCGCCCCGAGCGCCAAGGTGGCGATCAGCAAGCACGCCGTCCACCGCGCCTTCGCACGCGGCGACGATGGGCGGGGTGGAGCGGAAGGGGGCATGGTACGGCTGTCTTGAGTTCCTTCGATTGTGGGCGCTGATTGACCAACGGGTGTCCGGAAAAGCGCGCGCTTTCGCGTCGAATTGCACGGAATGGCCTCATGACAGCTTCAGCCGGCTTGCGTATCCGGTCATCTCCAGATAGCCGCGGCCCACACGTCGGCCCTCGAGGGTGCGGAGATCGCTCAGGCCTTCCCAATACCAGGCGCCGGTGCTGGCCCGGCTGTCGAGCTCCTGGGCGTCGACGAGCGCGACCACGCTGAAGCGGCCTGCCGGGGTGTTCACCGTCCATTCGACCGGGTACCTGGCGCCGGACGCCGCGCTGGCCCATGTGCGGCCGGGCATGAAGGCCACCGTGCCCGGCGCGAAGGCTTGCACGGGTCCGTCAAGACGGCGAAAGCTGCCGCCGTCGTAGAGCGGTGTGCCGTCCATCCGTCGAAGGCGGAATGCCGTGAGGGCGCTGCCGTCGTCGAGGTTCATGCCCAGCCAGTCCCAGCCCACGGCTTCGGGCGCCATGAGCTCGGAGCTCCATTCGTGATCAAGCCACGCCCGGCCGGTGTAAGCGGCGGCGCGGCCTTCCTGCGTGACGGTGCCGCCGACAGCCAATTGCGGCTCGCTGTAGTAGTGGCTGAACTGCCGCGGGTCGGGCCCTTTCTGAGAGCGGCCGTCCACGCCCTGCAGCAACGGTGGCTGGGTGGTCGTGAGGATGAGGTCCAGGACAAAGCCGGCCGCCGGGCTGTGCACGCGGGCGGTGTACCGGCCGGCGTTCGCGGTGCCGTCGCGCGCCAGGCGCCAGTCGCGCAGCACGATGTCGGTGCTGCCTCGGGCCGCGCTTGCCGCACCGAACCCCGCGCGAGCCAGGCGCTGGTCATGGCGCAGGCGGCCGGCGGCCACATCGGTGAGCGCCGCATGGCCGAAGATCAGTTCGCGCGCAGCGAACCGGCTGGGATGGTTTCGGGCGATGCCCGTGGTGGTTCGGAAGAAGGTGACCTGGAATCCCCAGGGGCGTGCGCCGGCCTCCGGTGCGGTGCGCTGCACCAGTGTGCCGGTGACGTACCACCATTCCGTGCGGGTGTCGGGGTGGGCGCCGAAATCCTCGGGAAAACGAACCCCCGGAACGCGGCAAGCCGTCCTTGCGGACGTGAAGCCGGGCAGCGCAGCCATCGAAAACAGCAGATGACGGCGATTCAGTTTCAAAAGTGGCTCCGTCCTGCCCGACAATCGAGGGTTGCCGCCCATTTGTCATGATCGAATTCTTTCTTCCTCCCGACTTTGATTTCGGCCAACAATTCGACCGCGTCACGCTGACGCGGGCGATGGCCTTGAACCCGGACCAATCCGTGCTGTCCATGCAGACGCACGGCAACGCGCTGCTCACTCGCATGCAAGGCATCGGCCTGGCTGCGTACGACCAGCGCATCACCTTGCCCGTCGATCGCCTGGGCCTGCGCGTGCAGGGCCATTGCACCTGCCCCGTGGGACTGAACTGCCCGCACGTCGCCGCCGCGCTGATGGCATTCGAGGCGCGGGAGATCCGGCGCAAGAAGAACCCGGCGCTCGCGAGCGTTCGCACGCTCGATGGAACGCCGCCGCCCGCCGCCGCGGCTCGACCAGCCAAACAGACTGAACGTGCGGTCGAGAACCTCGGCACGTTGCCGCTCGTGCCCGTGCTGCGGCTGACGACGGCAGTGGATGTGGCCTCCGAGGCGTTGCTGCATCACCGGTACGGATCCAACGCAGCGCGCAACACCACGCTGCGCCAGGCCTCGGCCCAATTCATCCTGCGCTATGTGCCCGAGAGCGGCGCTCCGCTCGAATACCACTATCCGGCAGGTGCTGCCGAGCAGACCATTGCCGAGCGGGCCGACCCGGCCCACCCTGGCCAGACCAGCGCCGTGCGCTTCCAGCGCCAGGGCAAGGAGGAAGCGGCCGCGCTGCTCGAGCTGTTCAATGAACTGGGCTTTCGGCCCTGGAGCCTCGCCGCCGGGCTGGCCCACAACCGCCTGACCAAGGTGGGAGGGCGCACCGCCCAGGCAGCGCCGCATGCGCTGGAGGGCCAGCCGCTCGTGCTCGTGCCGCAGCTGCGCGACCAGTGGCCCACGCTGCTGGCCAAGCAGCTGCCGGATCTGCAGGCGCGCGGCTGGGCCATCGAACTGGCCGACGACTTCCCGTACGAGATGCACAACGCCGACGAATGGTCCGTCGACGTGGCGGAGGCGCCGGACGGCAACTGGTTCACGCTGGGCCTGAAGGTGTCCGTCGAGGGGGAGCCGGTGGACCTCGTGCCACTGCTCGTCGGCCTCGTGCAGACCGGCTGGCTCAAGCTCGATGCCGCCTTGCGCGACCCCGATGGCGACGTGCTGGTGCCGTGGCCCGGGAATGAACCCTCGTTGCCCGGGCGGCCCGTGCGCCAGCGACTGCTGCGCGTGCCGGTCAAGCGCGTGGCGCCGCTGATGGACTGGCTGCGCACCGTCTTCGAGGCGAATGGTCGCGAAGCACCGCTGCGCATGTCCCGCTACGACCTCGGCGCCATGGACGATCTGTCGGTGGGCGCGAAGGTCACCGCCCCCACGAGCTTCACGGCGCTGATCGAGCAGGTGCGTGCGCTGCGCACTGGCGAAGGCTTGCCTGTGGTGCCCCCATCGCCGAACGTCAAGGCGACGCTGCGCCACTACCAGCAGGATGGTCTGTCATGGATGGATTTCCTGCGCCGGGCCCAGTTGGGCGGCGTGCTCGCCGACGACATGGGCCTCGGCAAGACCTTGCAGGCGCTGACGCTGCTGCAGGGCGAATTCGATGCCGGCCGGCTCGACCGCCCGTGTTTGATCATCGTGCCCACGAGCCTGATCGGCAACTGGGCCGCCGAGGCGCGCAAGTTCACGCCCCAGCTCAAGACGCTGGTGCTGCACGGACCACAGCGCATGCAGCACTTCGCGAAGATTCCCAAGGTGCATCTGGTCATCACGAGCTATCCGCTGGCGGTGCGCGACGTGGACACGCTCGCGGGCCACGAATGGCACTACCTCATGCTCGACGAGGCGCAGCGCATCAAGAATGCCCGAAGCCAGGCCGCGCAAAGCGTCAAGGGCTTGCGGGCGCGGCACCGTCTGTGCCTGAGCGGCACGCCGCTTGAGAACCACATGGGTGAGATGTGGAGCCTGATCGACTTCGTGTGCCCGGGCCTGCTGGGCAACGAGAAAGAGTTCCGGGAGCACTACCGCAACCCGATCGAGAAGCGGCAGGAGTCTGCGCTTGCCGCACACCTTGCACGGCGTGTGCGGCCGTTCATCCTTCGGCGCACGAAGCAGCAGGTCGCCAAGGAACTCCCGGCGAAGACGGAGACGCTGCTGCGCGTGCAACTCTCAGGCGCACAAGCCGACCTGTACGAGACCGTGCGCGCCACAATGGACAGCAAGCTGCGCGACGCCATCGAGAAGCAGGGCCTGGCGCGCAGCCAGATCATGGTGCTCGATGCATTGCTGAAGTTGCGCCAGGTCTGCTGCGACCCGAGGCTGATCAAGACCGGTGGCGATACGGCGGTGAAAGTGGCGCCATCGGCCAAGATGGAGTTGCTGCTCGATCTGCTGCCCACGCTTGTCGAAGATGGCCGGCGCATCCTGCTCTTCTCCCAGTTCACGGAGATGCTCAACCTCATCGAGGCCGAGGTGCAGCGTCTCAAGCTGCCTTACCTGCTGCTCACCGGCGAGACGAAGGACCGCGCCGGACTCGTCGAGGAGTTCCAGACCGGCAACGTGCCGCTCTTCCTCATCAGCCTGAAGGCCGGTGGTGTGGGCCTGACCCTGACGGCGGCCGACACGGTCATCCTGTACGACCCGTGGTGGAACCCGGCGGTGGAGCAGCAGGCGATCGACCGCGCGTACCGCATCGGGCAGGACAAGCCGGTGTTCGTCTACAAGCTGCTGGCCGACGGCACGGTGGAAGACAAGATGCTGGAACTGCAGGCGCGCAAGGCAGGCCTGGCCGACATGCTGCTCTCGGGTGTGGCGAGCGACGCCGCGCTCAACGCGCAGGACTTCGACGAACTGTTCAAGCCGCTTCCGAAGGCCGGTGTGGCGGCCACGGGCAACGTTGCCTGACCGACAGGGCCTGGTGACAGGCCCTGGGAGAGGCATGGCCATCGGGCCGTGCCTCCCCGCCCTGCGCTGACTCCCGTCAGCGAGACAGCGGTTTGACGTCGCCGCAATCGTCGCCGAGCCACGTGCCCTTCTGGGTGGTGTCGATGCGTTCCGGTTTGTCGTTGACCAGCGTGTCGACCGTGGCGGTGGCAAGGGTGGTGGTGGGGCTCAGCAGGCGCACCTCACCGACGCCGCTCGAGGGCGGGGTGGTCTGGCAGCTGAAGGACACCTTCAAGGTGTTGTCGTCGCGCGAGAGCACCTTCTGGGTGCAGTCGCCAGACTGCACCGGGATGTTGCCCCGGTCGATGTCCTGCGCCGTCAGGCACACGCGCACCGTGGTGGCACCGTTGCCGATGCTCACGCCGCGTTGCTTCATCATGGCCTCGATCTGCCGGCGCTGTTCCATTGGCAGCTGGGCGATGCGGGCCTCGGCCTCGGCCATGGCTTTTTCGATCTGGCCGCTCTGGCTCTTGAGCGTGGCGGAGTGTTCCCACAAACCGGGTTTCAACGCGACCTGGGATTGGGCGGGGACGGCAGAGGGCAGGGCCGCCAACGCGACGGCACCGGCAGTGGCAAAGGCAGAAAAACGTGCTTTCATGGCGTTCGGGTCTGCTTGGAAGTCTTCCATGTTCGCATGCTCTGGTGCCCCAAGGCGTGGCCCGGGCAACCGGGGTTGTTGCGCGATGTGACGATGCTCATTCGAGCTGCTCGAACTGACGGGAAGCGAAGGCCCACACGAGCCGGGAGGCATCGGGTCCGTTGGCATCGCTGAAGGGGCGCTTCGCCGCGCCGCCGCTCCAGGCATGGCCGAGCGAGCCCACTTCGTACAACGACGCCACGGTGCGGCCGGCGCGCTTGTAGTCGGTGATGGTCATGGCGTGACGTTGCCCCCGTTGCACCTGCCTGGACGGCATGGCTCGCGCGCCCGCGGCTTCGGCCCACAGCCGCACTGAGGTTTCGGCATTGCGGGCCGATACCACGGCGTCTGCGCCGCCATGGATCACGATGAGCGGGGGCCATGTGCCGTCGCCTTCCGGCAGGGGAGACGCGTGCCGGCCCTGCATGGCGCCGAGCGCCGAGGTGGACGATGTGGCCACGCCGGGCGGTACCCCGGAATGCATGGCGACCGCCTTGAATCGCTTCGGATGGCGCGTGGCGAGCAATGCGGCCATGCTCGCGCCGGCCGACAGGCCGGCGACGGCCACCCGGTCGGCATCGACCGGATAGAGCAGGCACACCTGCTGTACCGCGGCCATCAGGATGCCCACCTCGACGTGCGCAAGCCCGGAGTGGGTCTCGTACCAGTTCCAGCACCCTTGCGGATTCGCCCGCCGGTCCTGTTCCGGGTACAGCACGAAGAATCCTTC
The DNA here is from genome assembly GCA_966212105.1 of uncultured Rhizobacter sp. Classification (GTDB taxonomy): domain Bacteria; phylum Pseudomonadota; class Gammaproteobacteria; order Burkholderiales; family Burkholderiaceae_C; genus Rhizobacter. The sequence goes on along the minus strand of CBIHPH010000023.1, from coordinate 13,670 downwards.
GCGGGCGGCCAGGGTGTTCATGCGGGTGCTCAACGCAAACGATTTGGCGTCCTGGTGGCAGCCATGGAGCATCACCATCAGGGGGCGGCGATCGGAGGGTTTCACGCCCGGTGGGCGGTAGAGCTGAAAGTGCCGCATGCCGCCCGGTGCCATCGCCATGCCGGCGATCCAGTCCCCCACGCCACGAGGTGGCGCACGCCGCTCTGCGGCCGATTCAAGCGCAGCCTGCGCGGCTCGGGTGGCGGCCTTGCCGGCAAGCCTCAGATGGGCGCGTGCAACGGCACCGAAGGCGCGCTGTAGCGTGACCCCCCACGGAAGGCCGGCGCGGCGGCGTGCCATCCGATGGGAGCGTCAGTTGTTGGGATTGACCTGGCCGCGGAGTTCTCCGCCGGGATGGGCGGCGGTGTGCAGGTTGACGTACCACTTGCCGGCCATGAGGTCTGCGACCTGGGCCGATGTGAGCGTGGCTTCGCCGGTCACGGGGCTCGAGAGATCACCCGAGAACGGCACCACCACGCCGGCGTTCACGCCAGGGGCCGCGGGGCCGTGGAAGTGCGCGGCGGTGACGGGGCCGGTCAGGCCGGCGTAGGTGACCTTCCATTTGAGCACCCGGCTGTCGGTGTTCAGACGCGCGTCCAGGCTGCCCGTGCCGGGGCTGGGATTGGGCGGCACTTCGGCGGTGCCTGTGAGACGGGCGCTGAACGTGGGGGCATGCGTGCCCATCGGATTCATCGAACAACCCGCCGCCAGCACGGCGGCAGCAAACAGGGCGGATCGGGCGGCGAGGGTGAGTGTCGGCATGGGCGTCTCCAGAGTGGCCGGGGAACCGTTATGGCACAGCGTCGTGGGCGGTGTCATGCGCGTCCGTGCGGATGGCAGGGGCTTCGAAGCGATGCCGGGGCGGGAGCTCCGGGATCGCGCACCGGCAATGGCAGGCCCTGGGGCGCCATGGGGTCGTCGACCGGCACCGGTTCCCGTTCGGGGCGCGGCGGGGGAGGTGGAGGCGGCGAGGGCAGGTCCGGAAGGATGGGATTCGGGGTGTTCGGGATGGGCATCGGGGCTCCCCTTCATGGGCGCAGGGCGGCACCCTGGAACGGGTGGCCGCCCTGCGGAAGGTCAGACGGGCCGTCAGATCTTGTCGATCGCGTCCTTGACTTTCTCCTTCGCATCGCCGGCGCCGGATTGGATCTTGCCGCTGGCCTTGTCCAACTTGCCCTCGGTCTTGAGTTCCTCGCTCTTGACCACCTTGCCCACGGTTTCCTTGACCGTGCCCTTGGCCTGCTCGGCCCGACCTTCGACTTGGTCCTTGTTCATGGTGCATTTCCTTTCACTGACTTGACGCAGAGAGACAAACGGCGCGAGGCCGGGAGGCCCACTGTGCCGAGCCTGGGAGACAAGGTCTGTCGGCGCGGGCGGCCAATTGGCGTAGGAATCGGCTCACCTGGTTTTCATTGGCGCGATACGCCCCTTACGGCGCATTACTGAATCCCGTTCTCGACTTGCCGACAACCGGTACATCAAGCACTCGAAATGAAAGGGGAGCATCATGTTGCAGGTCGAATCGACGGGGATGGGTGGGCGCGCTTTTTCGGGCACCTGGGGTGCGCCCGCGCAGACCCAGCCCGCAGGCATCGACGAGGCCGCGCTGCCTTTCTCTGTGCATGTGGTCAGCACACCGGAGCAATTGCAAGCGGTGCAGGCCCTGCGCGAGGCGGCCTACGGACGCCACTTGCCGCACCTGAAGGCATCGTTCGGCGAGGCCGATCCGCTCGACCGCCTGCCGGGCACCACGATCTTCTATGCCGAGGACAAGCTCACCGGCGAGGTGGTGGGATCGGCACGCATCCAGACCAACCGCCGCATGCCGCTGCAGATTGAAAAAAGCGTGGTGCTGCCGGACGCGTGGCGGGGGCGCCTGCTGGCCGAGATCACGCGGCTGGCCGTTCGGCCGGGCTACACCGGGCCGGTGCGGCTGGCGCTCGTCAAGGCGAGCCACTTGTACTGCATTGCGATGCAGATCGGTGCCGTGCTCGCCGGCTCGCGGCAGTCGCTGGTGAGGTCTTACCGGATGCTGGGTTTCACGCCGCTCTTCGAAGACGGGCGCCTCGTTCCGCTCGCACATGCAGGGGGCTTGCCTCACCACGTGCTGGTGCGCGACATGGTGACGGCGGAGGCGGACGCCCGGGCCCGCAATTCGGCCGACTATTCGTTCGTGTTCCGCACGTACCACCCTGACATCGATCTCTTCGCCGCAGTGACCGAACGCGTGGGCGATGGTCTGCGGCCCGCGCTGGCTCACTGAGCGGCGTGAGCGGCGAGGCTGCCGACGAGCACGGCATGCAGCTGGGCGTCGGTGAATGGTTTGGCGAGGAAGTCGTCCATGCCGGCTGCAAGGCACAGCTCCCTGTCCTGTGGAAAGACGTTGGCGGTCAGTGCGACGAGCCGCAGGCGCGGCAGGCCCTGATCGGCCTCCATGGCGCGGATGCGCCGCGCCGCCTCGAAGCCGTCCATGTGCGGCATCTGGCAATCGAGCAGGACGAGATCTGGGCGGGCGCCGTTGCTGAGTCGGTCCAGCACCTGGTGACCGTTGCTGGCGCGCTCGACGGTCAAGCCCCAGCGCACCAGTGCGGCTTCGGCAACGATGGCGTTGACCTCGTTGTCCTCGGCCAGCAGCACCGTGCCGGTGAGCGGGGCGCCCTCGGGCTCTTCCGCGAGCACCGAGGCCGGTTCGTCGGGGACGATGGCCCTGGCGGAAGGGGGGGCGAGCGGCAGCGGCAATTCGATCTCGAAGGTCGATCCCACGCCCGGGCTGCTGATGCAGGCGACGCGGCCGCCCATGGCCTCGCAGATGTCGCGGGTGATGCTCAGTCCGAGGCCGGTGCCGCCGAAACGCCGGCTGTTGGAGGTGTCGGCCTGCGCGAATGGTTCGAACAGACGGGCCAGCATCGTTGAATTCATGCCCACGCCCGTGTCGATCACCTGGGCGCGAAAGACGCCCGATGCCTCCGTCTGCGCCGCGACAGTCACGCTGCCCCGGTCGGTGAACTTGATGGCGTTGCCCACGAGGTTGAACAGCACCTGGCGCAGGCGGAACGGGTCGGCCCAGCGCAGGCAGGGACGCGGGAGGTCCAGCTGCATGGAAAGCTCCAGGCCTTTTTCGGCGGCGGCCGGCGCGCACATCGCCACCGTGTCCTGAATCTGGGCGTGCAGGTCGATGACCTCCGGATGGAGATCGATGCCGTGTGCGCCGAAACGGGAGAATTCGAGGATGTTGTTGATGAGGCCCAGCAGGTGCTCGCCGCAGCGGCGGATCACCCGCGCCCCTTCGATGCGGCGCTCGGCCCCGCTCGGGTGCTGCAGCATGTTCGCCATGCCCAGGATGCCGTGCAGCGGGGTGCGCAGTTCGTGGCTCATGTTGGCCACGAATTCGTTCTTCGCGAGGTTGTCGCGGTGGGCCGATGCCAGTGCCGCAGACAGCTGCGCGTTGAGCCGCTCGTTCGTGAATCGCAATGTCAGCATCTCTACCACCATGCGTTCGGAGCGCCGCGTGGCCCGCAGCAGCAGCGCAAGAAAGAGCAACACCGCAAACCCGCCATAGGCGCCGAAGCTGTCGCCGCGCTGCATCAGATTCACGGCGGTGGGCAGCACGGCCGGCACGGTGTAGGCCACGCAGGCGATCCAGTCGACGTGCAGCACGAACGCCGCCACCGCACTCACCCCGGCGAGCGTGGCGGCCATCACCGTGGTGGTGGGGATGTCGTCCGTGGGCACCAGCCAGACGCCGGCCGCGCCCCAGACCAGGCCGTCGGCGAACAGCATCACCTTGCTCCAGAAGAGCCACGACAGCGAATGGGGCCACCGCCCGTAAAGCCATGCCTGCACGATGCGTGGAATGACCACGAGCACCTTGGCGGAGATCCAGATGGCAAGGGCCAGGTCGGGCACGCTCCCCCGCAGATGCAGCGCAAAGCCAATGGCAAAGGCCGTGGCAGCCAAGGTCGCCACCGCGGTCTGGCCGAAGACCATCGCCATCTGCTCCATGCGCACGCGGGTGAGCACGTCGCCTTCCGCGGCGGCGGTCAGCACAGGCATTGCGGGATGGTGGGATGCAGCCATGGGCGGATCGGCGTGACCGGACACCCTACGTTACACCGGCCGTCGTGCCGAGGCGCGGCCAAATTGCTCAACTCTGTTCGGTCGCACGCATGCGGCTGTGGTCAAATTTCGAGACGCTGCCGCTGAGCGCCGAAGCGCGCGCGATGCGGGCTTCCCAATTCCGTTCCCCAATCGAGACATCCCGTGCATCAAAAATTGATTCTGACCCTGGCCTTGGGGCTCGCCAACCTTCCCGTGCTGGCCCAATCGAAAGTGGCGTTCGAAACGGAGCCGGCGAAACAGGTCGACGGGCGCTCCCTGGGCCAGTGGGCGGACGCCTGGTGGGTCTGGGCTAAGGGTTGGGAGGACGGCAAAGGGCCGCTGTGGAGCCGCGACGGCAAGGACTGCGCTGCCGGAAAGCAAAAAGACGTGGTGCTGATCGGTGGCAGCTATACCAATGATCCGGTGCGCCGCGTTTGCCGGGTCGGCGCCGGCAGCCGCTTGTTTTTTCCGATTTTCACGAGCGTGCAGACGCAGCCGCGCGGCGACTGCAAGGTTCTCTCACAGGAAGTGAGCCAGCAACTCGGAGAGGTGGGCAGCATGTACCTCAAGGCGGGCGAGGCCCGGTCGGAACTGCCCCAGCTCCAGGCTTCCCGCATCGGAACGTGCGCCGTGTTGCGCAAGCGGTCCGGTCCGCCTGTTGCCGTGGCACAAGAGGGCTATTGGTTCATGACGCAGCCACTGGCCGCTGGCACCTACCGGCTCGAATTCGGCGGCAAGTGGGGTGACTATCAGCAAGACATCGTCTACGACATCGAGGTGAAGTGATTTGCCAGGCGGCTCGCAGACGACACCTCAGACAGAGCCTGAGGACGGCGTTGACGCATCGGCCTCGCACTGCGCCTGCAGTGCCGCCCACTTGTCATGCCCGAGGGCTTGCAGCGTGCGCATGTTGGCCTCGTAGATCGCCTCGGCTTCGGGAAAGGCGTCGGCCGCACGGTCGACACTTTCTTCGCGCAACAGTTGCAGCGTGGGGTAAGGGGACCGGTTCGTGGCGTTGGTGACATCGTCCGCATCCGTGTCGGCAAACTGGTATTGCGGATGGAACGTGGCCACCTGCAGCACGCCGCCGTAGCCCAGGTGTTCCACCGCGGCGTCGGCGGCGTCGAGGAAATCGTTGAATTCCTCGAAATCGGTGAGCACGTGCGGATGGACGATGAGCGTGGTGTCGGTCTTCAGCGGGTCGGCCTCGGCGAGGTAGTGCATTTCCGCGCACAGCAGGTCGAGCAGCGCCTGTTCATCGGTGGCATCGCAAAACACATAACGCACCTGACCTTTGGCCTGAACCGCTTTCGCGAACGGGCAGAGGTTCAGGCCGATCACGGCGCGATCGACCCAGGCGCGGGTGTGCGCGAGGGCAAATTCAGGGGTGGGAGACATCGTCGATCAACTGCAGGCGGAAATCGTCATTGTGACGCCAGGACAGCCTCGCCGGGTCAAGCTTCATGGACTGCCCGGCGGGCGGTTGCCAGCAACAGCCCGGCCGTGATGAACGTGGCGCCCGACAGCCGGTTGAAAACCCGGGCCCGGCCCTGAGTTTTCAGCCACGGCGCAATGCGGGCCGCAAATGCCGCGTAGAACATCAGTGAGAGCAATTCGAACACCACGAATGTGAGCCCGAGGATGGCGAACTGGGGCAGGCGTGGGGCGGCATGATCGATGAACTGCGGGAAGAATGCCGTGAAGAACAGGAGCGCCTTCGGGTTGCTGGCGCCCACGAGCAGCCCCTTGAGGTACAGCGCTCGCCGGCTGGATGCCGGGGGCGTGACGGCCGGCACGTCAAAGGTCGAGGTGGTGGACCGGAACGTGGTGATGCCCACATGGACCAGGTAGGCCGCTCCCGCCCATTTGATTGCCTGGAACAGCGCGTCCGAGGCCGCCATCACGGCGCCGACACCCGCTGCCGAACACGCCATGATGCCGATGACGGCGGTGATGCTGCCCAGGGCCGAGAAGAATGTGCGTCGCGCGCCGTGGTGAACGCCGTTGGTGACACACATCAGCACGGCCGGGCCGGGGGTGACGGTCAGGACGAAGACGGCGGCGGCGTAGAGCAGCCAGGTGTCGAGGGACATGGGAACTCCGGGAAGGGACGTGCCCCCCGATGATATGGGGCCGGGCATTCGTCCGCGCTTCGTTGGCACTGCGCGGGCGGTTACGATGCCTGCATGGCCCACCTGAAGTACCTCTCTGCCTATCCCTCGTCCGTGCAAGAGAAGGTGAAGGTCCTTGTCGACGAGGGCCGTCTTGCGGAGGTGCTGCGCAGCCGGTACGGCGCCGTCCACGATGTTCGGACGGACACCGCCCTGTACGACTATGCGGTTGACTTGAAGAACCGCCACCTGCGCAACGCGCCGCCGCTCGCCAAGGTGGCGTATGACAACAAGCTCAAGGTCATCCAGCATGCCCTGGGCACGCACACCGCGGTGTCGCGCGTGCAAGGCACGAAGCTCAAGGCAAAGCGGGAGATCCGCATCGCGAGCCTGTTCAAGCAGACCCCGCCCGAATTTCTCAAGATGATCGTGGTGCACGAACTCGCCCACCTGAAGGAGCGCGACCACGACAAAGCGTTCTACCAGCTGTGCGAGCACATGGAGCCGCGGTACCACCAGTTGGAGTTCGACTTGCGGCTGTATCTCACGCAGCTCGACCTGTCGGACGAGGTCGTCTTCGCCGCCGCCTGATCCAACGGCTCGCCCACGCCCATCACCTGGCTTGGCCGAGCGCTGCGAGTTCGCGCTGCAGGTTGCTTCTCGCCGGTGCCTCCCATCGAGCGGCCAGTTCCGGGGTGCGGTAGATCGCATCACGTTCGAGGAACGCACGCAGTACCTGTGCCCGGCCGGCCCGGTAGTCGGTGCCGGGCACCCACGAAAACTCGGCGCGGATGGCATCTCGGTAGGCGTCGTATTCGCTCGGCCCGGTTGCCAGCACGGAAAGATCGAGGTCGAGGAACAGCAGTGTGTCGGTATCGCCGTCGGCCGCGCGGTGGTGCCGGGTGGCCTCCACCATGCCGGCCACGCGTTCCACGTCGATGCCGAGCCAGCCGATGGACATCAGTTCGAAGCGGGCGATGTCTGCCGAGCAGGTCTCGTTGTCGTTTCGGCGGGTGTCGTACACGACGTCGTGGTACCAGATGGCGGCTTCGATGTGGGCCGGCTGCCGTGCCAGTGTGCGATGGGCGTCGAGGTGGCGCAGCAGCGCCTCGACGTGCGCCACCGTGTGGTACTGGCGGTGCGGCTCGGCGTAACGGGCCGCGAGGTTGGCGGTGAGCGCGGCGGGGAGGGGTGGGAGGCGGGCGTTCATCCGGGCGGGAGCTTACCAGTCTTCCTTGACGGCCCAGGCCATCCGGCGGGAGGCGGCGCCACGGGCAGAAGCCCAGGCGGTGAGGATGCCGGCGAGCAGCACGGCGGCGCACAGTGCTAGCAGGCGGGGCCATGGCAGCAGCAGGTCCATCGTCCAGTGGAAGCTCTGGGGGTTGACGACCTTGACCAGCACGAGGCTGACCGCGATGCCGAGCAACAGCCCGAGCGCCGCCCCCACGCCCGTCCACACGGCCGCTTCGAGCGCGACGATCGACATGACTTGCCGGCGGGTGAGCCCGAGATGGCTCAGCAGGCCGAACTCTTTGCGGCGCGCCAGCACCTGCGCCGACCAGCTCGCCGCGATGCCGAAGAGGCCGATCGCGATGGCCACGGCCTGCAGCCAGTAGGTCACCGCGAAGCTGCGATCGAAGATGCGCAGCGACAGCGCGCGGAGTTCGCCGGCCGATGCGAACTCGAGCCATGCGCCATCGGGCAGGGCGCGCAAGGCTTGCTGCACGGCGAGCGGGTCCGTGCCCGGCGCGAGCCAGATCGCCAATTCATTGACGCGGGCGTCGCCCGTCAAGCGCTGGTGATCGGCGGCGTGGAGCATCACCGCGCCGTGCTGGCGGGCGTAGTCTCGCCATACGCCGTGCACGAACACGGTGGCGCGCGAACCGTCGGGCAGCGGCAGCTCGAGGTGGGAGCCGGGTGTGGCGCCGTAGAGATCCACCATGGCTTCGCTGACGTAGGCAGCGACGGCGCCGGCCGGCAGGGGCTGCAGTTCGCCAGTGAGCGGCAGTTCGCGGGCGGGATCGGTCAGCGGGCGGGCGATGAGCGTCACGGGCGGTCGGCGTGCATCGAGCAGCACCTGGGAGGTGCGTTGGGCTTCGGTCCGCAGGACACCGGGCACGCCGGCTGCGCGGCGCACGAGGGTGTCCGGCAAGGTCACGAGGTCGCCCGCGGCCGCGGACGAGGCGGCGCGGACATAGAGATCGGCTGGCAGCACGATGTCGAGCCACTGGGTCACGGAACTGCGAAAACTCGTGACCATGACCGTCAACGCCACCGCCAGGCTGAGGCTGGCGACGACGCCCGCCACGGCCACGGTGGCGGTGTGGCGCTGGTGGCGCGCGCGCTCCACCGCGAGCAGCGCCAGCGGCGCACGGGGCGGTGTGACGGCCCGCAGCAGGGCGGCGATCGCGGTGGGCACCCAGGCAATGCCTCCGAGCAGCAGGCAGGCGACGGCGACATAGGCGGCCAGCGGCACGCCGGCCACCGGCGGCAGCAGCGCGAGCAGGGCGCCAAGCGTCATCAGTGCGGGACCGGTCCAAGGGCGCGTGCCGTGTTCCTCGGTCCCCAGGCCTTTCAGAGCGAGCGCCGGAGCCAGCCGCTGGGCGGCACGCGCGGGCAGCCAGCCGCCGATGACCGCGGCGACGACCCCGAGCACGCCGTAAACGCATGCAGCGCCCGCGCTGAACTGCAGCCGGGGCGCGATGCCCGGAAAATAGCCACCTCCGAGATCGCCTGCGAGCAACTTGAGCGCTGCGACAGCCAGCGCCGTGCCCAATGCGACGCCCAGGGCGCTGCCGGCGGCGCCCAGCAGCGCCGATTCGGCCATCACCAGCGCAAGCCGCTGACGGGCCGTCAGGCCGAGCACGCCGAGCAGCGCGAAATGGGCCTGGCGCCGCGCCACGGACAGCGACAGGATGGAGAACACTAGGAACGCCCCCGTGAACAATGCCACGAGCGCGAGCACGGTGAGGTTCACGCGGTATGCACGCGAGACGTTCGACACCCGCTGTACCGCCTCGTCGGGGCTGGCCACCCGGACGCCCGCCGGAAGGGTCAGCGCATCGACGACGTGGCGGAGGTCTGCGCCTTCGGCCAGCCGCACGTCGATGCGGCTCAATCGCCCGACCCAGCCGAACGTGGCCTGCGCTCCGGCGATGTCCATCACGGCCATGGGGCCGCCGGGTGCGCTGACGGTGCCGCCGATGGACAGCTCGGCCAGGCCCGATGGCGTCTGCAGCCGAACCGTGCCGGCGTGGCCCAAGGCCAGGCGTGCGGCGGCATTCAGGAACACGGCATCGGTTGCGAGCACGGAGAACCGGTCACTGCCTTGTGCCGGCCGCGGCAGGAGGGCCGGTGAGACCTCGCCTGCCACCAGGGCGTCCAGGCCCACCACGCGAAGCGGCACGCGTTTGCCGGTGGGATCGATGGCATAGGTGTCCAGCTCCACCACCGGGCTGGCCGCGGCGATGTCCGGGTGTGTCACCACCCGGGCGTACAAGGCTTCGTCGAAGCCGCCGCGTTGGGCGCGCAGGTCGAAGTCTGGTTCGCCGTTGACCGCACGCACCGCCGCGCTGAACTCGCTCAATGCCGAGGCGTTGATCAAGTGCACGGACAAGGCAAGTGCCACGCCGAGCATCACCGCGACCAACGCGGCGACGTTGCGCCATGGATGGTGCCGCAGCTCCGGCCAGGACAGGTGGCGCAACAGCGCGAACATGTCAGTGGGTCAAGCCTGACCCTGTGAGGATGTGGACGCGGTCGGCCCGCGCCGCGGCATGGCGGGAGTGGGTGACGAGCACGCACGCCGCCCCCTGTTCTCGCACCTGGGCCATGAGCACGTCCATGACGCGCGAAGCCGTCGCGGGGTCGAGGTTGCCCGTCGGTTCGTCGGCGAGGATGAGCACGGGGTGGTGCACGAGGGCGCGTGCGATCGCCACCCGCTGCAACTGACCGCCCGACAGCGTCTGGGGCAGCCGGTCCCCGAGGCCGCCGAGCCCCACGGCGGCGAGCACGTCGGCCACGCGGGCGTCGTCCGGACGGTGCAGCAACAGCAGTGGCAGCGCCACGTTGTGGGCCACGCTCAGGTGCGGCAGCACATGAAAGGCCTGGAACACGAAACCCAGATGTTCGCGGCGAAACAGGGCCTGCCGGGTGTCATCGAGGGAGGTCACTTCGTGCCCGGCGATCCACACGGTGCCGGCATCCACCGTGTCGAGTCCGGCCATGCAATTGAGGAGCGTGGACTTGCCAACGCCCGATTCGCCCAGCACGGCGACGAACTCGCCCGGATCGAGGCGCAGGTCGACGCCGGAGAAGAGCGGCTGGCCCGAGTACGCTTTGGCCAGCCCGCGTACGTCGACCAGCGGCGTGGTCATCCCAGGCCCTCTGCGATGCTGACCGCGAGGGCCACGGCCTGGGCGGTCGCGTCAGGGGCATCGCATGCGATCACGCGGCGTTGCGGCATGCCGCGCAGCCAGGTGAGTTGCCGCTTCGCGAGTTGCCGTGTGGCGGCCGTCCCCCGTTCGGGCAGCTCCGCGAGGTCTCCTTGGTCGAGCGCTTCCCAGGTCTGGCGGTAGCCCACGCAACGCATCGAAGGCATCGATGGCAGCAGGTCGCCCCGCTCACGCAGGTGAACCACTTCCTCGACCAGGCCGTCGCGCAGCATGTGATCGAAACGTTCACCGATGCGGGCGTGGAGCCAGGCGCGCTCGGTGGGTTCGAGCGAGATCATCGGCGGCGTGTCGGCGGCCTGGTGTTCGCGATGGAATGCCGACAAGGGCCGGCCGCTCACACGGTACACCTCGAGGGCCCGCTGGATGCGCTGGGCATCGGTGGGGGGAAGGCGCGCCGCGGTCACGGGGTCCACCGCGCACAATTGCGCGTGGAGCGCAGGCCAGCCGCGCTCGGCGGCTTCGGCATCGAGTTGGGCGCGCACGGTGGGGCTTGATGCGGGCATGTCGTCGAGCCCGTCGAACAAGGCCTTGAAGTACAGCATCGTGCCGCCCACGAGGAGCGGCAGCGCGCCCCGCGCGCTGATGTCTGCGGCAACGCGGCGCGTGTCCGCCACGAACTGCGCGGCGGAATAGGCCTGCGTGGGGTCGATCACGTCGATCAGGTGGTGGGGCACCTCGGCACGCTCGGCGGCGGTGGGCTTGGCCGTGCCGATGTCCATGCCACGGTACACGAGCGCCGAATCGACGCTGATGATCTCGACCGGCAGCACCCGGGCAATGGCCAGCGCGGCGGCGGTCTTGCCGGAGGCGGTGGGCCCGGCAAGGCACAGGCAGCGCAGCGGAGGAGGAACAGGGGACACGGACGCTCGATCACGGTAAGTACACCTGCGAGCGTATCAGCCTCGATGGCGTGCCGACCTGGTATTCGAGTCGGGCCGGGCGGCCGGGAACGTCACCCACTGTTCATGCGTGCTGTATGGATGTACAGTGTTCCTTCTTCAACAAGAAACAAGCCACATGCTCAGAGGAAGCTGCTGCTGCGGAGCCGTCAAATTCACGTTGTCGGCTCCGCCCACCATGATGGGAACCTGTCATTGCACCCGCTGCCGCAAGTCGGGCGCCAGCACCATCGTCTTCGTCCGGCGCGAATCCCTGAATCTCACCGAAGGTGCAGACGCCATCGTCACCTACAGGCCTCAAGCGCCGTACAAGTACAACCGTTGCTTCTGCAGGCACTGCGGCACGTCGCTCGGCGAGATCACGTCCACCAGCGATGCCTTCCCGATCGCTGCCAACTGCTTCGACGACCCACTGGCCATGACCAACCGTTTCCATGAATTCGTCAAGGAAAAACCCGACTGGTACAGCATCTGCGACGAAGCCAGGCAATTCCCGGAACACCCCCACAACTAGCCTTGGCGCTCCTCCAGTCTCAGCCCACCATCTTGCCGTAACGGTCGATGGTGACGAGGTCCACGTACTTCGAGCCGTGCGGGTTGCCCGGAGCGAATTGCACCTTGTAGCCGCCGAGGTCGGTGCGCAGGCTGGCGATCGCCTCTTTCAGGCGGGCCCGGCTCACCGCACCGGCGCGTGCAGCGGCGTGCGAGGCCTCCACCGCGATGCGTCCAGCGATGTAGCCCTCGAGCACCGAGACGCCCACACGCATGTCGCTGCCGATCCCTGCCAAGTCTTGCTGGCAGCGGTTCACCACCGCGAGGCCCAGTGCATTGGGACGCGGCACCACCACGCTCATCACGGCGCTCTGGCCTTTGGCGGCCAGGGCATCGGCCAGCGGCTGGCCCGCCATCGAGGAAGCGAAGGACATGCCGCGGTAGCGTGCGGCCATCAGGTGATCGATGATTGCCGCGGTCGGCGCCGCGCCGGCCATGAACAGCACCGCATCGAGCGGTTGGGCGGTCAGTTGCGCCGCAACGGCATCGAATGACGGGTTGTTGCGGTCAAGCGCAATCGCCACGGCCGGCGTCAAGCCCACATTGGCGAGGGCCACGGTCATCGCGGCGAGGTTGGGCTTGGACGTGCCCTCCAGGTAGACGATGCCCACGCGGGACAGGTTGCGGTCCTTCACATAGGACACCATGCGCATGAATTCGAGGTCGTAGCCGGCGCGGGTGTGGTACGCGGCACTCTGGCTGTGGGTGCGGATGCCCATGTGGCCGGTGGCAGTGCCCAGCAGCGCCATCTGCTGAAGTTCGAGTGCGGGCAGGGCGGCTTCGGCGCCCGCGCCGCTCGTGAGACCCACCAGGCCCGTCACGCCGGCGTCGGCCAGCACCCGGGCGTTGCTCGCGCAGCGTTCGGCCGATCCGGCGTCGTCGAGGGTGACGAGCTCAAAGCGCATGCCGCGCGCGCCTTCGGCTTTGTTCGCACCATCGAACGCCGCGAGGATGCCCGCCCGCACCGCCTTGCCCTCTTCACCGCTGTCGCCGGTCATGGCGGCCGACTGGCCGAACCGGACAGTGCCCGACTGGGCACGGGCGAGTCCGGGCATGCCTCCCAGCATGCTGCCAGCCCACAGTGCCGGACCGCCCAGCACGAAGTTCCTGCGCTTCATACGATTCTCCTGATTGGTATGCCTGTCGACGCGCAGGGGCCCGAATCGCTGGACCGGCGGCGCTTCTGCCTCATCGTCCGCAGGCTGGGGGACTTGAGGTGGCGTTACCGCTCGAAACCAATGGAGGAATTGCTAACGTGCTGGGGGTGATCAGGAGCGCGGGGCGTTGTCACTCCGGCGAAAGCCGGAGCCTACTGCCACCAGTGGATACCGACGTTCGTCGGTATGACATTGGAGGCCAACGAGGGGCCCAAGGACGGCGTGGCCCGGCAGGCCGGGCGCAAGGTGATGGAGCCGGGCGTTCAACGCTCCGGCTGGCTGGTGCCGCCGATGCGCAGCATCAAGTTGAGGTATTCGAGCTTGGCGTGCAGCGCCGACATCTCGGCCAGCAACTCGGCC
>CBIHPH010000022.1:0-53031 GCA_966212105.1 uncultured Rhizobacter sp. | reverse complement strand
CAGCACCAGCACCAGCACCAGCGCCGCTCACGGCATTGCCTCCAGTGAACGCGCCGGCAGGGACGGCCGCACAACCTTCGCCGAACAGCCCGCCCGCGCCGGCTGCCATCGCCAACCTGGCGCCCGGGCAGTGGCTGGAGTTGCCCAACACGAAGATTCGTTCGGTCTTGCCGGTGAACAATGCGCCTCCTGGTTATCCGCCGCTCATGATCAAGGCATGGAGCGGTGGCACGGTGGATGTCAACCGCAGCCGGTTGCTCGTGTGGGGCGGTGGCCATGCGGACTATTGGGGCAATGAGATCTACGCGCTGGACCTGCCGACGATGAGCATCCGGCGGATCGTGGAGCCGAGTCCCAGGACGGCCGAGGCCAAGTGCACGTCGGCACTGCCGGACGGCACACCGACGTCACGTCACACCTACGACGGCTTGACCTACATCGGGCACGCTGACCGGTTCTTCGCTGTACATGGTTCGTTGTCACCCTGCGGTGGCGGAGACGCTGCGACCTGGACGTTCAACTTCTCGACGAACCAGTGGCAAATGATGCTGCCGAACGGCGGGCTCGGGAGCTATGGGTCGATGGCTGTTTATGATCCCGTCAGCAAGCTCGTGTACGCGAAGGATCAATTCGACTTCTATTCGTACTCGCTCGAGTCGAACAGGTATTCAAAGTTGGGCAGCCAGTATGTCGACTATCACCTGTCCGCTGCGATCGACACGAAACGACGCAAGTTCGTCATGCTCGGCGATGGGGTGCAGGTGGTGGACCTTGCCACTGGCGTGATGAGCAACATGCCAACGACCAACACGCCCAACTTCGTCACGTCCAGGCAGTCGCCTGGCATCGCCTACGATCCCGTGGCCGACAGGATCGTCGCCTGGCATGGCGGCAGTGACGTCTACGCCTTGAACATGGACACCGGCGCGTGGACTCAGGTTGCTACCAATCCGGGTCCCACGAGCGCGGCACCGGTGCAAGGCACCTTCGGGCGTTGGGGTTACGTTCCCCAATACCGGGTGTTCGCGCTGATCAACGACATCGATGAGAACGCGTGGGTGTTCAGGCTGGCGAAGTGACATGGAACGCGGCCGGCGTGTTTCGTGCCGCTCGGACTTCACGCGCTGTCCTCGTACGTCCACTTCAGCCCCAGGTGGGATGCGATGACGCACAGCAGCTTGTCGATGTCCACCGGTTTGGGCATGAACGCGGTCGCACCAGCAGCCAGGCTTCGGCGTTGATCGTCGGCAGATGCACTCGCTGACACCGCAATGACCGGCACGTCGGCCAGTGCCTTGTGTGCGCGCATATGCCGCAGTGCTTCGTTGCCAGTCATTCCAGGCATGCTGTTGTCGATCAAGATGAGGTCCGGCGGCGAGGCCTGCGCCCGTTCGAGCGCTTCGAAACCGTCGCTGGCCTCTACCGTCGTGAAGTCGAGCGACTGGAGTGCGTCGTTCAAGAAGGCGCGGCTTTCAGGGATGTCATCGGCGATCAACACCCGGCGTCGCGGACCTTCATATCCGTTGATGACCCGCACGTCGACGGCCGATGAAGCAGCCTCGTCTCCCAGGGATGCCGGCACCTCGAAGTGGAACCGGCTTCCCCGGCCTGGGGTGCTTTCAACCTGGATCTCGCCACCCATGCTGCGCACGAGCATGTCGCTGATGGCAAGCCCCAGACCCGTGCCCTGTGCACGAGACCGGGCTCCGCCGGCCTGCTCGAATGGCCGGAACAGACGGGCCAGGTCCTCGGGGGAGATGCCCACGCCGGTGTCTTGCACGTCGAAGCCGAGCTGCACGCCATTGGCTGGAACTCGTGTCGAACGGACTGACAGCCGCACATGGCCACGTTCCGTGAACTTCACGGCGTTGGCCAGCAGGTTCAGCAGTACCTGGCGCAAACGCCGCTCGTCCACGACCACGGACACCGGCAGCGGCTCTCCCAAATCGACTTCGAACGGCAGCTGTTTTGCTTCGGCCTGGACGCGCACGATGGCTGTCACGTCGTCCACCAGCAGCCTCAGGTTGACGGGCTCGGGCATCAGGTCGAGCCTGCCGGCCTCTGCGCGGGACAAATCGAGGATGTCGTTGATCAGCGCCAGAAGGTGGCTGCCACTCGAATGGATGATCGACACTTTCCTGCGCTGGGGGTCGCCGAGTGCCGCATCGCGTTGCAGCAGCTGGGCGAAACCCAGGATCGCGGTCAGTGGGGTTCGCAGTTCGTGGCTCATGTTCGCCAGGAATGCCGACTTCGCCTGGGTGGCCGCCTCTGCGGCCTCGCGCGCCTGGCGATCTGCCTCGGCGCGGCGGCGCTCGGTCAGGTCGAGGACAAACACGACCGTCTGTGCGGGCGTGCCATCTGCGTCCTTGAACAGCGTGCCACCGACGAGCACCGGTACGCGCGTGCCGTCTTTGCGGAGGTATTCGTTCTCGCAGGGCGCGAAGCTGCCCCTCGCCATGAGTTCGGTTCGAGACCGCTCTTGCGCCTCTCGGAACTCGGGCGCCGTGATCGCCATGTGGTTCAGACGGCGGGCTGTCAGGTCCTCGCGGGTGTATCCCACGATGTGGAGGAAGGCATCGTTGGCTTCTGTGATGCGACCGTCGAGGTCCGCGAAGCCGATGCCGATGATGTTGGACTCCACGAGCCGCTGGATCCTGGCCTCGCGCTCGCGGGATAGCTCCTCTGCGCGCTTGCGTTCCGCGTTCTCGGCCTTCAATGCGCTGTAGAGGCGGGCAGTTTCGGTGGAGATGGCCGCCTGTGAGGCCAGCACCGAAAGCACCGTGACGCGCTCCGGCGTGAATGCGTGTGTTGAAAGGTTGTTCTCCAGATACAGCACGCCGATGAGTTCCGTTCGTCGGAGCAACGGAAGGCACAGCACGGACCTGGGGCGGTACTGCCGAAGGTATTCGTCGCTGGAGAACGGACCGAACTGCGTTGCATCGTCCAGCAGCACCTGCTCGTGGCTGCGGCGAACGTAGTTGAGGATGGCCTCGGGGCGGGGCTTGGCAGGCGCCTGGTGGCCGTGGAGCACCTGCACCTCCAGGCGCTCTCCTTGGACGGTGGCGGCCGCCGACAGCAGCAGTTCATTGGCATCGAGGAAGTACAACTGCCCCGTCTGAGCGCCGGCACTTTCCAACGCGATGCCCAACAGCGCCTCGAGCAGTTCGTCCAGATCGATGCGGCTGGAGATGGCCTGCGAGGCCCTGACGACAGCGAGTGTGTCCAGCGTCGGCATGGTGGCCGTCGTCTCCAGCAGCTGCGGATGCTCCTGCTCGAGACGACGGACCTTGGCGTTGGCGCCCCACCGCCTGTAGCCATGCCGCGCTTCGCACAGATAGGCATCGGCGAACTTGTCGAATCCACGCTCCCGCCAGTAGCCGGCTGCCCGCTCGCAGGCGATGGCTTCGATGTGCATGAAGCCGTTTGAGCGTGCGGTGGCCATCGCCTGCTCATAGAGCCGCTCTGCATCCAGCTCCCTCCCTTCGATGCGTGCCAGCTCTGCGGACAGCAGGGCATGGCGGTCGCTGAAGTTCTGGGGGCACGCCTGTGACCAGTTCGAGAATGCGGCCAGCTGTTCCTGGAGGGCCTCCACCTGCTGCCCATGGTCGGTGGCGCTGTCGCGCCGACATTGCGCCGCCAACGCCAGGGCAAGGAACAAGCGATGCCAGGTTTCCGTTTGCGAGCCTTGTGCCACCACCATGTACGGCTGCGCGCGCTGCGCCCATTCGACGCACTCGGCATACCTGCCGGCCAGATAGGTGGCCACCTCCTTCAGGGTGAAAAAGCCGAACAACCCGACGGCACTTGGAACGCCCTCGAGGAACGCGATGTGATCCGTCTCGTTGAATCCGTCGTCGTCGAACGTCGAGGCCCCTCGGGTCAGACCCTTCAGGCAGCGTGCCAGCTGCTCCCAACCCCTGCAGATGCGATGCACCACGTCGTTCCCGGTCCGCAGCAAAAAGCCCCCGTGTTGATCGCAATGCTCCAGCAGGCGGTCCAGCGTTTCGCATTCCGCCACGAACTGCTGCATCACGTGGATGCAATAGGCCGCGTGGAACAGGTTTCCCACTCGAAGGCACTCGGCCCGGGCCTCCTCCAGCGCGCGCAGGCCGCTGGCCAGGTCCTTCTGCCAATGCCAGGTGAAATAGCAGTGCGCAAACAAGAGGCGGCCCTTGTACTTGCCGCGTCCAAGTCGCTCATCAAGCCGAAGCGACAGTTCCGACCATTCGTTGCCTGCCCGAGGGTCTCCGGCCAGCGCCTCGGCTCGGGCGTAGTACCCGTAAGCAAGCGAAGCCTCCTCGCCATGGCCGTGGCGCAGGGACAGGATCGTGGCCCGTTGAACAAAAAGTGGAAACAGAGGGGAATTGGCCAACAAGGTGGGAGAGAAGGCATCGGTGAGCAGCTCGATCACAGCCTTGACGACCGGATCCTTCAAGGGCGGGGCGTTTGTCAGGTCGGTGATCTGGCGGTGATCAAGAGCGCGCTCGATGTCGCGCTGCTGCGAAGCCACCATGGCCTCGGCCTCGATGGGGTCGACCGGAAACTTCTCGCCCAGAAGCTGAAGTCCCTCGAGCGCAGCACCTATTGCCTCGGTGTACTTGCCGAGCCGTGAATGCAGGCGCTGGCGAACTCCCCAGGCGCGCGCTCGTTGCAAATTCGATGCGCTGTGCGAAAGCACCATTTCAAGCCACTCGTGGCTGCGCTGGAAGTCGCCGACGACATACTCGCACTCGGCCAACTCGAGAAGCAGAGTGCACGTGCCCTCGGGATCGGAGTCCCATGCATCGGCCGGCAGCATCGCGACCGCACGACGAAGGTGGTCCTGCGCCGCGGCGAAGGCAACTGCCCGCTTGGCTTTTCGGCCCGCCAGCCGGTTGATTCGACCCAGGCGCGCCATTTCATCGGGATCGGTCACCAGTTCGACGCCGCGGTTGAGTTGCGCGGCAACATCGAACACACGCTGTGCGAGGTCCGATTCATTCAGGCGCGACAACAGCCTGCGGCCAATCTCCAGGTGCATGGGCGGCCGATCGGACTCCGCAATGAGGCCGTAAGCTGCCTCCTGCACTCGGTCGTGAATGAACCGGTAGCGACTTCCCATGAACACGACAAGGCCGGCATCGGCCGCTTGTTGCAAGGTCGCCGAGGTCTGTGCATCGTCGCTTGCGAGCGCAATGGCCAGCGCACCGATCTCGCCTTCCGTGCCCAGGCAGGCGGCGCGCTCCAACACCTGCTCCGTGGTTTTGGGCAGGCGCTTCAACTTGCGAACCATCAGCTCGACCACGTTCTCGGTGATCCGCTTGGCAGCGATGGCCCCGAGGTCCCAATGCCATTGCTGGCGGTTTGCATCGAAGGCCAGCAGCCGCTCGGCATGCAGCTCGCCGAGGAACTGGGTCACGAAAAAGGGGTTGCCCCCGGTCCTTGCGTGCACCAGCTCGGCGAGCTGGCGTGTCTGCGAGGTGGTGGCATGAAGCGCATCGGCGATCCAAGCGCACACGTCCGCCCTGGCGAGCGGGCGAAGCGTGATCTGCGAGGTCTTCGTTCCCTCGTGTCGCACACGCGCCAGCATGGCCGTCACGGGATGCGAAGCATCCATCTCGTTTTCCCGATAGGTGCTGACCACGAGCAAGGCACGGATATCGGGATGGGTGACCAGTTCGTGCAGCAGCGCAAGGCTTGCCGCGTCGGCCCACTGCAGGTTGTCGAGAAAGATCACCAGCGGATGCTCGCGCTTTGCAAAAGCCCCGATGAAATCGCGAAAGACGATGCGCAGCCGGTTTTCCGCATCGGCCGGGCCCAGCTCGGGAACTTGAGGTTGCGGACCGATGATGAGCGCGAGTGACGGGATCATGTCGACGATCAACTGCCCGTTGCTGGCCAGGGCCGACTCCATGGCCTGCCGCCAGGCCGACACGCGCTGCTCGGGCTCGCCCAGGATTTGATCCATCAGGGCGGTCAGTGCGAGCGTGAGCGCCGAGTACGGCACGTCTCGCCGATGCGAGTCGAACGTGCCGGATGCAAAGTAGCCGCGGGCATAGGACAAGGGCTTGCGCAGCTCATGCACCAGCGATGTCTTGCCGATGCCGGCATGGCCGCTCACGAGCACCACTTCCGGCCGCCCCGAAGCGGCAATTCGCTCGAATGCATCGAGCAGCGCCTGGCGCTCGGCCTGCCTGCCATAGAGCTTGCTCGGGATTTGCAGCCGGTCTGTGGCATCTGCGCCGCCGAGGTCGAAGCGTTCGATGGTGCCGGCGGCCTTCCACTCGCGCAGGCAGCGCTGCAGGTCCTCCTGCAATCCGTGTGCGGTCTGGTAGCGGTCCTCGGGCTCCTTGGCCAGGAGCTTCATCGCGAGATCGGATACCATCAGGGGCACTCCGGGCGACAGCACGGACGGGGCAGGCGGCATGCGCGCGATATGGCAGTGCAGCCATTCCAGGGGGTCGGTCACCTGGAACGGCAGGCGTCCGGTCAGCAGGCGATACAACAGCACGCCGAGTGCATAGAAGTCGGCCCGCTGGTCGGCAGGGCGGTTCGTGCGGCCCGTCTGCTCCGGGGCGATGTAAGCCCAATCGATGATCGGGGGCGGCGGTTGGCCTCGTTCGGCCGCGACGCTGAGGTCGGCGATCAACACCTCGTGGGTGGTGGGGGCCACGAGCAGGTTGGCCGGGCGCAGATCGCCATGCAGCAGCTGCGCGGCATGCAATTCGGCGAGCGCTTGGGCGGCCGACCGTGCCACCTTCAGGCAGGCCTCCACGGCGAGTGGTCGGTCTGTCAGCCATGCTTCGAACGACACGACCGGGCGGTCGTCGAGAACCATCGCCAGCTTGTCGCCGCAGGTCAGCAGCTCTCCGGGCCGGATGATCCCCTGGCCTCGCAGCGTTTGAGCAAGGGCGTACTCCCGGCGGAACGCGGCCGGCTTGTTCTCCAACGCCACCTTGAGCAGCACGGTCGCACCGTCGGCGATGCCTGCCGTGGCGCGCGCGCGCCCAATTCGGGACGCTCGCGTGTGCGCCAGCCATTCCAGTACTTGGCAGTCCGCGGCCATCTTTCCGCTTCTGTCCGGCATGCGCGCATTGTGCGCGCGGGGCTGCCCATTGTGTACCTAAGGAATTGCCTGCGCACCTCGAAGCGCTGGTGAGGTTGGCCATGCGTTGCCTGATGTGCCATGCGATGGCCAAGATGCTGCGCGGGATTGCCATTCCGCGCAGCCGTGACGCCTGTGAGCCAGGCCAACGGGACGGCCCGTTGGCGTTCGGTTCACATCAACCAGGATGCAGTTGCCTGCATCCTGCCGATGCCATCAGTCTTCCCAGACTTGCATGCGGATGTCGTCGTAGTAGACCTTGCCTTCGTAGAAGTTGTTGTGGGGGTCGCCGAACATGAAGTAGTCAGGCCAGGCCGATCCGGCCGGCCACAAGGCCGGCTCGTTCGGCAGCGAGGGATAGTGGCTGTTGTCCACGCAGTTCGACGTCGTGGGAAGCGGCGTCTGGTTGTAGTGCCAGAGGCAATTGGATTCCCCATCGATGGTGGCCGTGTAGGTGCGGGTGCCACCGTATTTGAAGTCGCCCGACACGCGCAGCGTGAACACGTTGCCATTGCGCTCGATGCTGGCCTGGTACCAGCGCATGGGCTTGTAGCTGTCCACGGCACGAATGCTGGCCGACGGTTGCCATGCGCCACCCGAATACGGAATGAATGGCTTGCCGCCGTACTCGTTGACTTTGCCTCGCCCGTCAACGCCAAACATCATCAGCGGCATTTCACCGCTGGTGATGAACGACTTGCCGTCGTAGACCTCCATCCAGGGCGGCACGTTGTTGTCCGAATCCATCACCACCTTGCGATGGTGGTGGATCCACACGTTGTTGTGCGGGCGAGGCACCGAGTCGAGGATGGCGAGCCAGTAGAAGCCGTTTTCCACGGTCGCATTGGCATCCCAGCCCGTCAGCCACGGACCTGCGGATTCGCCGCCGTCATAGCCGTTCAACCCTGGTTTGCCATCGCCGAAATCGGCAAAACCCACTTTGAGCGAGATGCGGTATTTGTTCGGCAGGGGCCGGCTGGAGCGAATGACCGTGGCATCCGTGTGGGCCGGTGAGGCCAGGCGAAGCACCTTGTTGCGCGCGCCGCTGGGATCATCGGTGATGGCCAGCAAGGAGTGGAACGGCGTGTCCATGGAGAGCGAGTATGACTCTGCCGTGAGCCAGTGGTGCTTGCCGAACGATCCTGTGGCTCGCCAGGCGTTGGCCGGGGGAGAGATGCCTTGCTTCTGGAAGAAGGAGCCGTTGTCGGAGAACATGGTGTCCGGGTAGGTGTCGGCCGTCCACTTCAGCCTGGGCAGGCGGGTGTCTTCGAAGTCCTCTTCGAAAATCGTTTTCCAGCAATGCTTTTGCCCCGGATGGCGACAGGCTTGCCGGCCCTCGGGCCGGTGCGCGGCTTGAACATCCGGGCCGACCGGCTCTTCCTGAGCGGCGGCTTGCCCAACGATTGCCCCCATTCCCAACACCGCCCAGGTCAGAGATGCCAGGGTTGCGCGATATCTCATGCTTTCTCTCCCGTTTTCAAAAAAATGAAAGTGACGCTCCGACTGCTGTCGGGGAGCCATCTTCGAGGCCCATCTCGTGTGCGAAAAATGAACACGAGTTGAAGAGGCTACGTCATTCCCGGCCACGAAGACACCCCAAAACGGAGGTCGTCGTGCGCCTTCAACGGGGGGATGGTGCGCAATGATCCTGCAGGGCGGTCAGCGCTTTTTCTCGGGAGGCTTCGGCGCCCTGGCGCCACTGCGGCGAGCTTCCGAAAGGCCGATCGCCACCGCCTGCTTTGGATTGGTCACCTTCTTGCCAGAACCGGTCTTGAGCTTGCCTTCTTTCATTTCGTGCATGGTTTTCTCGACCTTCTCGGATGCCTTGGGGCTGTACTTGGCCATGGTCTTCTCCTTCGTGGTCCCGCAAGTTGCGCCATGCGGTCCGACGCTCCCTTTCACAAACCTGCGGGGTAGGTCTCCGGGGCTTCCGACCCGAGCCACTCGGGGCCCGGTTCCAAAGGCTCGACCGCCCCGGTGGAGTCGATGTGAACGACCGCATCGAACTGATCGCTCAGCCGAGCCGAGAAGTAGTGGCTCCAGCGTTCCGTCCCAGGTCGATAGATGACGCCGATGGCCCGCTCCAGGCGCGGCTCTGCCAAAACTCGGACATCTCCACGCAAAGGGCGCAGGGGCAAGACGAAACGCTCGATGCCACTGGCGTGCAACAGGGCTTCATGGCTGTCTGGCTGCGACGGGCGAACCTTCATTCGCCGGGCGGGCTCGCCCCAATCGAGAGCGGCTGTCACCGCACCCGCGTGGGTCGTGAATCCGACCAGGAATGTCTCGTTGCCGTATCGCTCGCGGACCAATTGACCCAGGTTGACCTCACCTCGCGAACGGCCCATGTCGGTGGCCCGTGCATCGCCCAGATGTGAGTTGTGGGCCCAGACGACGATCTTCGGCGCTTGCTGCGTTTGGCGTTTCAGGTGGTCGTGAAGCAACGTGAGCGATTCGGCCATGTGGCGGTCCCTGACGTTCCAGGAGGATTCGTCGCTCAGGTACATGGTCCGGTAGTACGCCTCGGCGTTCTTGACGAGCAGGGCGTTCTGCGCGGCATTGAATTCGGATTCGGCATCGCCGTGGCTTCTGGCTGCCTCGGCCCGGACAAGCATTTGCCGCAGCGCCTCGTGCACGGCGGCTTGGCAGCTGTCGACGCCGCGCAGACCCGTCATGAGGCCGTAAGTCCGGCTGTCGCTGTCGAACTGCTCGAAGCAGGCGTATCGCTCACGCACGTAGCCGGCCGTTTGCGGATCCTGTGCCTCCAGATGGTCGAGCACGGCGGCCATCGAGCTGTTCATGCTGTAGAGGTCGATGCCATAAAAGCCCGCATGCGTTGCCTCGCGGCGGAGAGCGTTGAAACGTCTCAGCCACTCAACGAATTCGATCACGATGTGGTTGCGCCACATCCAGCGCGGGAAGCGCTGGAAGCCTCCGAGCGCGGCGTGGGCATCGGCATCGGCCGCCTGCCCACGGACATACTGATTCACGCGATAGGCATCCGGCCAGTCCGCTTCGATGGCAACGGCATGAAATCCCAGGTCTGCGATCAAGCGCTGTGTGACGAGGGCGCGCTCTCGGTAGAACTCGTGGGTGCCGTGTGATGCTTCACCCAGCAGAACGAAACGTGCGCCACCGATCATCTGCAACAGTGCGTCGTGGCGGCCATCGTCGGACAGCGGGACGGCAAGGGTCCGGATGGCCTGTAGTGACTGCCTTTCTGCCAAGGTGAGCATGATGGGGGCTCTTGCTGGAGGCCTGTTCATGGCAGCAACCCGTGTTCCCAGGAAGCCATGCCAGCCGCGGACGGGCAGGCCATGGGGCGTCATTGCAGGAATGGCGATTGCCGCCCTCATCAGACCGTTTTCCTTTCCGAGGAGCAGACCATGACTCAAGTTGCAGATGTGATGACACGCGAAGTACGCACCCTGCCGCCCACAGAGACGGTGCTCAAGGCGGCACAGGCGATGAGGGAGATGGACGTGGGGGTGATTCCGGTGTGCGAGGGGGACAACCTCGTGGGCATGGTCACCGACCGGGACATCGTGCTGCGCGGCGTGGCCGAAGACTGCATCGCGCACGACACACCTTTGTCGCAGGTGATGACCCAGGAGGCCTTGTGGTGCTTCGAAGATCAGTCCATCGACGAAGCCGCCCGGGCGATGCGCGATGCGCAGGTGCGCCGCATGCCCGTCGTGGATCGACAACAGCACCTCGTGGGCATGCTGTCACTGGGCGACGTGGCGACCAAGGCCGATGAGCAGCAGGCCGGGGAGGCGCTCGAAGGCATTTCGGAGCCCTCGCGGCCTGCGCGTTGATGTGTCGGAGAACCAGAATTTGTCGGCGATGAAGGGGCCTGTGCTGCAAGTCGAAGGGGACGGCGGCTGATGCGCGCGATGGTGTTGCATGCGCCCGGCCAGCCGCTGCGCATGGAGGAGCGTCCCGATCCTGAACCGGCGGGCCATGAGGTCCGCGTGCGCGTGCAGGCTTGTGCCGTCTGTCGCACCGATCTGCATGTGGTCGATGGCGAGTTGCCGTTGCCTCGCTTGCCGATTGTTCCGGGGCACGAGATCGTCGGTGTGGTCGATCGCCTGGGATCCGATGTGCACACGGTGCAACTGGGCCAGCGAGTGGGCGTGCCTTGGCTGGGCCACACCTGCGGGCGTTGTGCTTTTTGCCTGCGTGGCCGGGAAAACCTGTGCGATTCCCCCGTGTTCACCGGCCATGGCCGTGACGGCGGGTTCGCGACGCATGTGGTGGCGGACGCTTCATTCTGCTTCCCACTCGATCTTCCGCTCGACGCCGTTCACTGCGCACCGTTGATGTGCGCCGGGCTCATCGGGTGGCGCTCCTTGCGCATGGCCGGTGAGGACATTGATGACCTGGGTCTCTACGGTTTCGGCGCAGCAGCGCATCTGGCCGCTCAGGTTGCACGTCATCAAGGCCGACGTGTGTACGCATTCACGCGACCCGGCGACACGCAGGGCCAGGCGTTCGCCCGATCGCTCGGCGCAGTCTGGGCTGGTGGTTCCGACGATCCGCCGCCGAGCCCGCTGGATGCCGCCATCATTTTTGCCCCCGTCGGGGCGCTCGTTCCCGTTGCACTGAGGGCGGTGCGCAAGGGCGGGAGGGTGGTCTGCGGCGGCATTCACATGAGTGACATCCCTGCGTTCGCCTATCGCCTGCTGTGGGAAGAGCGGCAATTGATGTCGGTCGCCAACCTGACAAGGGCCGATGCCATGGAATTCCTGCGTGCGGCCGCGGCCTTGCCGCTGCAAGTGGAAACGGTCACCTATCCGCTGGAGCTGGCCAACAAGGCCCTGGATGACTTGCGCGCCGGACGGGTTCAAGGCGCGGCCGTTCTGCTGCCCTTCGCCGGTTGATGCTTTTGCATTGGTTGAACATGGGCTGCTGATTCACCCTGACCGGCTCTTCAAGCCAAGGAGCACATCATGAGCAAGGTGACCGCCGAAGACGACATCCACCATCATCGCGTCGTCTCCAGAGAGACATGGCTCGAGGCACGCCAAAGGCTGCTCGCGCGTGAAAAGGAGCTGACGCACCTGCGCGACCAGATCGCCCGGGAGCGCCGGGCGCTGCCCTGGGTCCGCATCGAGAAGACCTACGCCTTCGACACCCCGGAGGGGCGACGCACGCTCGCTGATCTGTTCGAGGGCCGCCACCAGCTGGTGGTGCAGCATTTCATGTTCGCGCCGGGCTGGGAGGAGGGCTGCAAGAGTTGCTCCTTCATGGCCGACCACATTGAAGGTGCGAGAGTGCACCTGGCGCAGCGTGACCTGACGCTGCTGGTGGTGTCGCGCGCGCCGCTGGCCGACATCGAGCGCTTTCGCCGCCGGATGGGTTGGCAGTTCAAATGGGTGTCGTCGCACGGCAGCGACTTCAATCACGACTTCGGTGTTTCCTTCACCGAGCAGGACATGGCCCGGGGGGAGGTCGAATACAACTACCGCGTGCAGCGTTTCCCGCATGAGGAGGCGCCGGGAATCAGCGTCTTCTACAAGGACGACGAGGCACTCGTCTTTCACACCTATTCCACCTACGGGCGCGGCGTGGAGTTGATGATGGGCGCGTACGACTTCCTCGACATTGCCCCGAAGGGACGCGACGAAGACCAGCTCGCCTATCCCATGGAATGGGTGCGCCACCACGATCGTTATGAGCCCGCGCCGGACGGTGGTTCATGCTGCGGTGGGGAGCACGCTTGATCGTGATGGCCGCGGACGAGGGCGTCGGTGCGCTCCTCGCCGTTCGGCAGCACGCGAACGCCTGTTCGCGTTCCAGCTGGCGGTTCAATGCCTGCCGCTCAAAGCCGGCGCATCGCCGGTTCAGGGGGAAAGAGCGTGCGGGAGGGTGTTCGCTCATTGCGCGCAACCTACTGCGTGATTAGCATTGATGTCATGGCCACCGTTTACGGCGTCGACGTTCCTCCCGATCTCGGGGAGGGGGAGCTGCGCCTGGATCGCCAGCTCTGCTTCGCCCTTTACGCGAGTTCGCTCGCGATGACGAAGGTGTACAAGCCGCTGCTTGACGACCTCGGCCTGACCTATCCGCAATACCTGGTGATGATGGCCCTCTGGGAGCGGGACCACCGCACTGTCGGCGACCTCGGGGAACAGCTTTATCTCGATTCCGGCACGTTGACGCCGCTGCTCAAGCGCATGGAGGCCAGCGGCCTGCTGACGCGCGAGCGCGCCAAGGATGACGAGCGGCGCGTGCTGGTCACCCTCACGTCGGACGGGCGCGCATTGCGTGAGCAGGCGGCCCGGCTGCCGATGGAAATCGCCCGAGCGGCACAAGTGCCGCTCGAGGAAATCCGCGATTTGCGTGAACGCCTGCACCGCCTGCGCGAACACCTCGCGGCCTCGCCGCTGGTCGACAGATGACGCGTCCCGCCCAGGCCTCTGCTTCCGCGTTCAGTGACGCTGCGAAGCGGCACCGCTGTGCCGGCCATCGGCCGGGGCACGTGGCGTCTTGGCGCGGGGTTATCGCTCGTCTTGTCCGATCAGGCAGCGAACTTCTTCGCGCCTGCGATGCAAGCCACCGCGCCGAGCGTGCTGGCGAGCATCGCCCCGTTCACGGTTTCATCGAGCAGCAGCGCCGACAGGCCGAGCCCCAGGAACGGCTGGAGCAACTGCAATTGCCCGATGGCTGCGATCCCGCCCTGTGCCAGTCCACGGTACCAGAACATGAAGCCAATCAGCATGCTGAACACCGATACATAGCCGAGCCCGAGCCATGCGGTCGAGCCGACCGGCTCGAATGACACGGGTCGCGTGAGGATCGCAGCCACCGACATGACAGGCAGGGCCAGCACCAGCGCCCAACTGATGACCTGCCAGCCCCCCAGATGCCGTGACAGCCGTGCTCCCTCCGCGTAGCCCAGGCCACAGACGACGATGGCAGCCAGCATCAGCAAGTCGCCCGTCAGGGATGCCTCGCTGCTGCCCAGGGCGGCGTAGCCCGCGACGAAGCAGCTACCGAGCAGCGAGAACAGCCAGAAGGCCGGCCGGGGGCGTTCGCCTCCCCGGACGACACCGAAGATGGCAGTGCACAGGGGCAGCAGGCCCAGATAGACGATCGAATGCGCTGACGACACATGTTGCAGTGCCATGGCGGTCAGCCATGGAAAACCGATCACCACGCCCAGGACCACGACAGCGAGTGACGGCACGTCGGCCCGCGTGGGCCGGCGTTGCCGACATGCCAGCAAAAGCGCCCATCCGAGCACTGCGGCGATGCTGGCCCGCGCACAAGTGAGGAATGCGGGATCGAAATCCGCAACGGCCAGGCGAGTCGCCGGCAGCGAGCCCGCGAAGATCACCACGCCTGTGAAACCGTTGATCCATGCACGCCTCGAGTGCTCCATGATGTCTCTGCGGTGTGGGTCGTTCAAGGCAGCATGCAAGGCAAGCTGCCAACCTTCGCGTGGCTTCAGAATGCGGATGTGCCCAGGCGCGTCGCCGCATACGCCTGCATGTGGGCCAGACTGAGCCGCAGCAGCGGAGCCCGCACCCCTGCTGTACGTGCGCGCGACAGCATGTCCCCGAGGATGTGTTCATGCTCGGTCCGGCCGTTGCGGCTGATGTCACGGAGCATCGATGCCGTTCCGGTCGATCCAGGCTCGGTCAACAGTGTTTCCATTTGCCGCTTTGCCGCAGGGCCAGGGGCATGTCCATTCGCTGTGGCCGTCTCCATGCACTCTTGGAGCATCTCGCGCGTGATGGCCTCGCCTTCGTCCGTCGAGACGATGGCACCGATGGAGGCGCGCATCAACGTGGTCATGCCGGCATAGGTCGCCAGAAAGGCAAACTTCTCCCACATCTCCTGCATGATGTCCTGGCTGAGGATCGGCTCGAAGCCGCCTCGCACCACCACCTCGTGCAAGGCCGTGGTTGCGTCGGCCTGCCCGGCCGTGCGCGCGCCGAGGACGAACCGTTGGAGGGTGTTCAGGTGCTCAATGTCGCCTTCGGCGTTGACGGTCACGCCGATGTGACACAGCCCGCCCAGAACGCGCTCCCGCCCGAAGCGCGCATCGAGCAAGTCGAGATGACGAACGCCATTGAGCAGGGGAAGGATGAGCGTGGACGGCCCGATGGCCGGCGCAATGGTCTCCATCGCCTCTTCCAAATCGTAGGCCTTGCACGCCAGAAGGACGGCATCGCATGTGGTGCGGACCTCGGTCAGGGTGCGGACCGGAACGCGAACGTCGCCCAGCGGGCTCTTCACCACGAGGCCTCGCTCTGCCAGCGTTTCCGCGCGGGATGGCCGCACCAGGAATTGCACATCGACCCCGGCGTGGGCGAGCCGCCCGCCGAAATATCCGCCGGTCCCGCCGGCGCCCAGCACAAGCAATTGCATGGATGCATTCCTTCCGTGGTCAGTTGGTTCTACTATAGTAGAAGCGCCTCGGGCGTGGCAACCAGGTTTGTGCGTCGCCGTGCGCGGATAGGATCGCCAGGAATGAAGCCTGAAGCGAGTGGAGGAACATTGAGAAGTCAGCGTCAACCGCAGCGTGCCGTGAACCCACCGGTTGCAAGCGGTGCGCATCTGCCGGGCAATCTCCGTCGGTTCCGCCTGCAAGGCGGGCTGACGCTGGATCAACTTGCCGAGCGCTCAGGTGTGAGTCGGGCCATGATCTCGAAGATCGAGCGCGGCGTGTCCGTACCGACAGCCACGGTGCTCGGCCGGCTTGCCGCCGCCCTCCGGCTCAGTCTGTCGCAGTTGATTGGCCAGGCGCATGCGCGGGAGCCCCGGCTGCTCGCGCGCAGTGAGCAGCTTGTCTTCCGCGATCCGGAGACGGGCTTCGAACGCCGCTCGTTGTCTCCCCTGTTTGCCGATGGCGCGGTCGATGTGGCCTTCAATGTCCTTCCTGCGGGACGCGCAGCCGCGTTCCCGGCCCATCACACAGGGGTGGAGGAGTACCTCGTCGTTCACGAAGGCATCCTGACGGTGTTGATCGACGAGGCTCCCTTCACCGTTGCCGCCGGTGATTCCCTGTTCTACCCCTCGGACCGGTCGCATGAGTTCCGCAACGAGACCGACCGGCCGGTGAGTTTTTACATCGTGATCGACGACCGCTCGAAGCGGTGACCGGCTCAGCGGTGCGTCCCCAGGTCGCCCAGGCGGCCCTGGGGTGCGTCGTCGTCCGGGGCCGGTTCAGGCGCAGCCCGGGCGAGCGCCATCCACACGGCGAAGGGCAGCTTGCAAGCCGCGTGGCGGGCGGGGCGGGCCAATTCGAGGTGGCCGCCGTCGACCTCGCCATGCAACAGCCACACGCCGAATCCTTCGGGGATCTCCTGCGGTTCGGCGATGCCGGCCGGGAACACATAGTGGCACTCGCAGCAAAGCCATTGGTATGACTGCCGTTTGCCCGCGTGCCGCAAGTCCGACAGCAGGTCGGCGCGGCTGACCTTCACCTCGTGGACGATCGGATGCAGATGCGACTCGACGGTGGTCTGGCGTACCGAGAAGACGTCGGGGCGGGCGATGCGCCACACGGCACGGCCGCCTGGCTCGGCGGCAGGATCGTCGTCCCACAGCGGCTCGGAGCCCGCGGGCGGGGGCGTGACATCGGAGACAGCTCGCAGCGACAACTCGCGCCACACGATGCGCCCCGCTGCTTGCAGCATCGCCGCCACCCGGGCGCCGAGCCGGTCGTGCGGGGTGTCGGCACGCCGGCTGCGGCGACGGGCCTCGGCGAGCCAGGCGATTCCGGCGTCGGTCAGGCGCAGCGTCTCGCGGCCGTGGGGTTCGGCCTGGCGGCTCAGGAGGCCGGCGGCGAGCAGGTCGAGTTCGACGGTGTCATGGCTCGGCCAGCCGGCCGAGCGCCACAACTGAAGCAGGCGCGCGCGGTGCACACGAGTGAGGATGGAGAGGGCGTCCGGCACCTCGCCATTGTCCCTCCGTGCCAGCGCCGTGGCGCCCGCTCAGCCGAACGCCGCAATGCCCGTCTGCGCGCGGCCGAGGATGAGCGCGTGCACGTCGTGCGTGCCTTCGTAGGTGTTCACCACTTCGAGGTTGACGAGGTGCCTGGCGACGCCGAATTCGTCGCTGATGCCGTTGCCGCCCATCATGTCGCGTGCCATGCGTGCGATCTCGAGCGCCTTGCCGCATGAATTGCGCTTCATGATCGAGGTGATCTCGACCGCGGCCGAACCCTCGTCCTTCATGCGCCCCAGGCGAAGGCAGCCCTGCAGGCCGAGCGTGATCTCGGTCTGCATGTCGACGAGCTTCTTCTGGATGAGCTGATTGGCCGCGAGCGGGCGGCCGAACTGCTTGCGGTCGAGCACGTACTGGCGGGCGCGGAACCAGCAATCTTCCGCCGCGCCGAGGGCGCCCCAGGCGATGCCGTAGCGCGCGCTGTTCAGGCAGGTGAAGGGGCCCTTCAGGCCGCGCACCTCCGGAAAAGCGTTTTCCTCAGGGCAAAACACCTGCTCGAGCACGATCTCTCCAGTGATGGAGGCCCGCAGCCCCACCTTGCCGTGGATGGCGGGAGCCGACAAGCCCTGGGCATCCCTGTCGAGCACGAAGCCGCGGATCTCGCCTTCGTCGTCCTTGGCCCAGACGACGAACACATCGGCGATCGGGCTGTTGCTGATCCACATCTTCGCGCCGGTGAGGCGGTACCCTCCGACCACTTTCCTGGCTCGGGTCACCATGCTGCCGGGGTCGGAGCCGTGGTCCGGCTCGGTCAGGCCGAAGCAGCCGATCCATTCGCCCGAGGCGAGCTTGGGCAGATACTTCTGCTTCATCGCATCCGTGCCGAATTCATGGATGGGCAGCATCACGAGTGACGACTGCACGCTCATCATCGAGCGGTAGCCCGAATCGACGCGTTCCACCTCACGGGCGATCAGGCCGTAGGCCACCTGGTTCAACCCTGCCCCGCCGTACGTCTCCGGAAGCGTGGGGCCCAGCAGCCCGAGCGAGCCCATCTCCCGGAAGATGGATGGATCGGTCTTTTCGTGGCGGAACGCCTCCAGCACGCGGGGTGCGAGGCTGCCTTGGCAGTACGCGCGCGCGGCCTCACGGATCTGGCGTTCATCGTCCGTGAGTTGCTGGTCGAGGAGGAGGGGGTCGTCCCAATGGAAAGCC
Source organism: uncultured Rhizobacter sp. (assembly GCA_966212105.1). Classification (GTDB taxonomy): domain Bacteria; phylum Pseudomonadota; class Gammaproteobacteria; order Burkholderiales; family Burkholderiaceae_C; genus Rhizobacter. The sequence continues at coordinate 34,832 of CBIHPH010000022.1, read as the reverse complement.
GCTCGTGCAGTCATGTCGGTATCCAATCACGTGAAGGCGGCAGCACGGGCGCTGCGCACGCTGAACGGACTATAGAACCTGACTGCGCACTGCACGAGCGACCGCCGGGCGTCAAAAAGGCTTCCCGCGCTTCATTCGTTTCCAGCGGACCGTTCGGGATCCTGCCCGTCCAGCTTGAAGAAGGCCATCGCTTCGACGAGCTGGCGCCCTTGCGTCTTCAGGTTCTCCGCCGCGGCGGCCGTCTGCTCGGCCAGTGCCGCGTTCTGTTGCGTGGCCTGGTCGAGTTCGGCGACGGTGCGACCCACTTGCGCCACCCCCGTGCTCTGCTCGCCGCTGGCCGCCCGGATCTCGGCCATCACGTCGGTCACACGGCGAATGGATTGCACCACGTCCTGCATGGTCACGCCCGCCTCGTCGATCAGAACGCCACCGGCATCCACCCGCTCGACGCTCGCATTGATGAGGCCCTTGATTTCCTTGGCGGCGTTGGCCGAGCGTTGTGCCAGGCTGCGCACCTCCGACGCCACGACTGCAAACCCGCGGCCCTGTTCGCCGGCGCGGGCGGCTTCCACGGCGGCATTCAACGCCAGGATGTTGGTCTGGAAGGCGATGCTGTCGATGACGCCGATGATGTCCACGATCTTGCGCGAACTCTCATTGATGCCGCGCATGGTATCGACGGCACGGCCCACCACCTCGCCACCGCGGGCAGCCACGCTGCTGGCCTGTTCGGCGAGCTCGCTCACCTGGGTGGCGCTGTCGGCGTTGCGCCGCACCGTGGCGTCCAGCTCCACCATCGTCGAGGCGGCGCGTGCGAGCACCGCTGCCTGATGCTCGGTGCGCTGGCTCAGATCGTTGTTGCCGGTGGCAATTTCCTGGGCGCCGCCGGCCAGGTGGTGGCTGATGCCGCGCACCCGATCCACCGTGTGAAGCAGTGCCTGCTGCATGCGTGCGGTGGCCGCCATCACGCTGGCCTCGGGAACGCCCTCGGCGGGGATGCGGATGCTCAGATCGCCGTCGGCCACGGCATTGGTGACCCGCGCCACTTCACTGGCATCGGCGCCGAGCTGGCGATGCAGGCTCTTGAGCGCATGCCAGCCCAGGAGCAAGCCGAGCGCGATGGCCGCGACCATTTCGGCGATCGTCAAGGCGCCCGCGTTGCGCGCCAGGGCGTGACTGGCTGCCACCGTCGCCGTGGACACTTCTTCGCTGCGGTCGATGAGGGCGCGCAGGCCCGCATCGAGATCCGCGCGCGCAGCATCGAGCACATGGTATGACGGCAGTTCAGTGACACCTTCCGTGCCGACGTGCCTGGCGGCCAGCGCCAGCCAGGCGTCGACCTTGGAAACCAGCGCCTCGGCCGGAGCCTTGAGATCGCCGGAGGCATCTTGACTCAATCTGCGGGTGTCGTCGCGCAGCGCCGCAGCCTTCGCATTGAAGGTCTTGCGCAACGGGTCGGCATTTTCGGCGTCGACGAAGGCAATGGTCTGCCGGAACGCCTCTTCCACCTCGAGGAACCGGTTCCACATGGCTCTTGAATCATCGGACAGCTTGCCGGTGCTCACGATGTCGTCGGCCGCGCTCGACAGGCGCGACACCTGCCACAGCGACTGCACGCCCTGGATGCCGACGAGCAGCAGCAGGACGCCGATGCACAGGTAAAGACTTCTCTTGACGCGGTTCATGACGTGCTTTCCCGATCAGTGCGACGGCAGGTTCGGCATGGCCAGCGTGGTCTGCGGGCTCGACAGGGAGCGCATGAAGGCGATGAGGTCCTGCACCTCCTGCGCCCCGAGCGGAACGGGCTTCATCAAGGGCGACCGCGAGGGCCGGGGTTGACCGCCGCTGACGTAGTGGGCGATCACCGCTTCCAGGTTCGGCACCTCACCGTTGTGCATGTACGGTGCCCGTGCAGCGATTTCCCTCAGGCTCGGCGTCTTGAAATGGTGAATGTCTGCATCCGAGGCCGTGATGTTCATGCGGCCCTTGTCTTCCGTCGGCAAGCCGATGTCGTGGAACTTGTCGTCCGTGAAGTTCCAGCCGGTGTGGCAGCTCGCGCAGTTGCCCTTGCCGGTGAAGAGGGCGAAGCCGCGCTGGGCGCTCTCGGACATGGCCTTCGCATCGCCGCGCAACCAGCGGTCGAACGGCGTGTCCCCCGTGACGATCGTGCGCTCGAAGGTGGCGATGGCCTTCAGGATCGTCGCTTCGGTCAAGCCTTCCTGGCCGAACGCCTTGTTGAAGGCGGTCACATAGCCCTGGACTTCCTTGAGCCGGCTCACGGCGGTGGCCATGGGCAGGTCCATCTCCACCCCCGCCTCGATCGGGCCCCGGGCTTGCGCCTCGAGCGTGGGCGCACGTCCGTCCCAGAAAAGGTTTTTGCTCCAGGCCTGGTTCAACGCCGTGGGAGCGTGCCGGCCCAGTGGTTTGCCGCCCGCGCCGATGGCCTTGGCAAACGGAACTTCCCAGCCGAAAGACGGGTTGTGGCAACTGGCACAGCTGAGGTTCTTGTCCCGCGACAGGCGCGAGTCGAAGAACAGCATCTTGCCAAGGGCAGCCTTCTCCGGGGTGTAGGGGTTGCCCTTGGGGAAGGGGATGGTGTCCGGCCGGCGGAACGCCGTCCGCTGCGCCTCTGTGGGCTGCTGCGCCCATGCCGGTGCGGCTGCAACCGCGGCGACCCAGGCGACGGCCATGTGGGCCAACATCGCCCGTATTTTTGGAGAGTTCATCGCATTTCCTTGCTGGGCGCCGAAACCAGCGTCCAAAGACGGCGCGCGGGCACCTTCTGACGGCATTTCGGCGCGGACCATGCGGACTTGAGCTCAGCAATCACCGTCGCATGGTCGCTTGCAAGTAGATAGCGCGCTACGTAACATCTCGACATGAACAAGCCGCTTCATTCGTCGCCCGCCACGGTTGCGCCCCAGGCGCTCGACCAGCAACTTTGCTTTGCCGTGTACTCGACCATGCTGGGCATCAACAAGGTCTACCGTCCTTTGCTCAAGGCCGTGGGGCTGACCTACCCGCAGTACCTGGTGATGCTCGTGCTCTGGGAGCGCGACGAATTGACGGTGTCCGAGATCGGCGGCCGGCTGTTCCTCGATTCGCCCACGCTGACGCCGTTGCTCAAGCGGCTCGAGGCCAACGGCCTGGTGACGCGCCAGCGGTCTGCCAGTGACGAGCGCCAGGTCATCGTGGCACTCAGCCCGGCCGGCCGGCGCCTGCAGGCGCGGGCGAAGGCAATTCCCGAATGTGTGGCCGCGGCGATGGCGTGCTCGGTGCGGGAACTCGACGCACTGCGGTCCAGGTTGACCGGCTTGAGGGATGTGCTGATGCAAAACGCCGGTTGAATCGATGAAGAGGCCAGTCGCGCCCAATTTTGGCAAGATGCGCAGATCCCAAGTCTTTTCCGATCCGCCATGTCCAATGCCGTCTCCGTGACCATCGTGAATGCCTTCGTCGACGGTGACGAAGGCGGCAATCCCGCCGGCGTCGTCTTGAAGGCCGATGCATTCACGTCCGAACAGAAGCTCGCGATCGCCAGGCAGGTGGGTTTGTCCGAAACGGCGTTCGTCTCCGCATCGGACGTGGCCGACATCAAGCTGGAATTCTTCACGCCGGCCTGCCAGATCGCTCATTGCGGTCACGCGACCATCGCCACGTTTTCGCTGCTGCGTGAGCGAGGATCGATCGGCGAGGGGCCTTCATCGAAAGAGACGGTCGATGGCGTCAGGCGAATCGATCTCCAGGGCGATCTGGTGTTCATGGAACAGCGGGCGCCCCAGTACACGGCGCTGTCGGCGGAACAGGAGCGCAGCGCACTCGCGGCGTTGGGCGTCGGCCCGGAGGGGCTGGCAGCAGGGCTGTCACCGTGCATCGTGAACACCGGCAATTCGTTCTTGCTCGTTCCCCTGGGCGATGGGGAATGGCTTGCCAGCTTGAAGCCGGATTTCGAGGCCATTGAGCGGATGAGCGAAACGCTCGACCTGGTGGGCGTCTACCCCTTTGTCCAACTGCCGCCGGCCGCGGCAAGGCAGGCGCGGACGCGCATGTTCGCGCCCTGCTACGGGATCCGCGAAGAGGCGGCCACCGGCACGGCAGCCGGGCCGCTGGCCTGCTACCTCGTCGATCGGGCCGGGGCCTCGATGACCACCTTGCACATCGAGCAAGGGCAATGCATGGCGGCGCCATCTCCGAGCGTGCTGACCGTCCGGCTGGAACTCGAAGGCCGGCGAATTGCTCGTCTGTTTGTCGGCGGGCGGGCTCGGGTCGGCGAGACCGTTCAGGTCCGGCTGTGAATGTCGTGTGGGCGGACGCCAGTGCCCAGTGGCCGCAGTGGGCCCCGGCGTTCGCCGGGGTGACAAAGGGGGGGCGCCCCAACGTCATATCGACGAAAGTCGGTACCGACCGGTCGTCGGCGGGCGGGCTCTGGGCCGCAAGACCGTTCAGGTCCGGCTGTGAATACCGTGCGGGCGGACGCCTGTGCCCAGTGGCCGCGGTGGGCCCCGGCGTTCGCCGGGGTGACAAAGGGGGCGCGCCCCAACGTCTTACCGACGAAAGTCGGTACCCACCGGTCGTCAACGGGCGGGCTCGGGGCCGCGAGACCGTTCAGGTCCGGCTGTGAATGTGGTGCGGGCGGACGGCAGTGCCCAGTGGCCGCAGTGGGCCCCGGCGTTCGCCGGGGTGACAAAGCGGGCGCCCCCCAACGTCATACCGACGAAAGTCGGTACCCACCGGTGGCAGTGCACTCCGTTCCAGTGACGAAGGGCCTTTCAAGCCGCCTCGAGCGCTTCGGGCCGAGCCAGTTCGGTGCCAGGCGACCAACGATAGGTCCGCGACACCGTGTCCGATGGTGATCCGTCGGCATTGAGCTGCTGGCGGTAGGCCAGGGAGCTTTCTCCCTCCTCAGCTTCGCTGACGAACTCCGTGCCCATCTTGCGCAGGCCGGTCTCTTTCTCGATCACTTCGCGCACGTACTCGCGGTGGCTCTTGAAGACGATCGGTGCGGGGATCTTGCCTTCGCCGAGGATCTCCGCGGGGTCGCGTCGCTCATGCTGCTTGAACAGTTCGATGACAGCTTGCAGATGGCCAAGTTCGTAGTCGACAAAGCGCTCCCAGATCGCCCTGATGCGGGGATTGGTCTCCTGTTCGGCACAGGCGCTGTAGTTCCAGACCTCGCAGGCCTCCTGGAGCAACAGTTTTTCGAACAGCGATTCATCGGGGTTGATCATGCTGCCGTAGTGCGTGATGTGCTGGGACTCGACCGAGGCGATCTCGGCGTACAGCTGGCGGGCAAGGGGGTCGGTGAACAGTGGCCCGATGGTCATGTAGTAGTCGTGCGTCTGGTATTCCCCGCCGGTCAGTGTGATGGCATGCAGCTTCGTGGCCAGCTCGGCTTCGCGTGCATAGGGCCGCAGGACATCGTGTTCCGGGGCCCGGTGGTGCACGAGCGTGGGCCGCGCGGGCACGATGTCGGTGTGGCCCTGGGTGATGTTGTTCGCGTCCTTGCCCTCGAGTCGGTCCAGCAGTGCGCTGTAGCGATAGAGGTGATCGAAGTCTTCCAGCAAGGCAAACCGGTAGGCCTGTGCCAGATACGGGTTGGCTTCCAGCTTGGCCACCGATGCGGTCACTTCGATGGCCGTCTGTTCGTAGCCGATGGTTGTCTCCAGCGGCGAATGATCGGCGCCGATGAGCCAGTTCACGAGCGTTGCTTGATGCTGCTCTGCGCGCATGAGCTGCGCCAGCGGCTCGCGCAGCGGGCCGTTCAGCCGGAGCATCATCTGTTTGACCCGCAGCGAGTCCAGTTCCACGCCGTTCATCAGGATGATGCGAACGCGTGTGAATGCGTCGTCGTCGAGCTTGCTGATCGGGTTCTGAACCAGGTCTTTCCAGGTGAATTTCTGCTGGTCCAGCGCCACGCCGCGGTCGGTGAGGAGGTTGATGGCCATGATGTCTCACTCCAGGTAGTCAAACGAGTGCGGGCTTGGGATCGTCGTGCATGATGGCCTTGAGCCACCCTTTGACGATCACGAGGTGTTCCTGCTCTTGCGCCAATGCAGCGAGGAACTGGCGGGCCATGTCGTCCTGCCCGGCGTCTTCGGCCAGATCCGCGAGGAGCTCCCAGCCGGCGTTGTCGGCAAGCTCCACGGCCAGCATCGCGTTCAAGCATTGCGCGAGCGTGGTGCGGGGGTCGTTGAGCACCTGCATGAAACCGCTCGCCGCCACGGCGGCCACGTCGGCACAGGGGGTCTGGGCGGTGGGGTCGCCGCCGAGCTTTTCCATTGCCGCGCACAACAGGCTGAAGTGCGCGAGTTCCTCCGATCTGATGCGTTCCAGCGTTTCCTCGGGAGCTTCGTGGGCGCCCTGGGGGCCGCTCACTTGTGCAGGCGCGGCGTCCGGCAAGGGTTCGCCCATCGCTTCCTCCACCGCTTGGTACTTGAGGATCAAGGCTTCGTAGAGACGCACGCCGGTGCGCTCATAGGCCAGGCGCTCGCCCAGCTTGTCGAGGAAGAGGGTGGGCTCGCTGCCTTGCAGCAAGGCCGCGCCGGCCGTGATCATGCCCTTGAGGCTCGGTGGCCTGGGGACCGAGCCGATCGCTTCGGCCTCGGCGATGAAGCGCATTTTTTGCGCCTTCATCTCGCTGCGGTCGATGCCCATGGCGGGTGTCAACGCGTCGGCCGCATCGTTCATGGCGTCGACCGCCGAGGGCGAGACGGCGGCGCCGGTGAGATTGGGTCCCAGTGTGGTGGCTTGCATGGCGGTTCTCCGGTCGGGATGAGTCGCTGACGCGGCAACCGATGTTCCCGTCAAGACCGGCGCCGACAAGCTCGCTCCGGGGAACCTTGCGGCCAGGGCACCGCAGGAGCCGGTTCTTCAATTCCATAGAAGGTGCAAAACCGACTGATGACGGAAAAGCTTGCTGGAACCTGGTGGCTCATCAGGGGCTGCGACTCGGCGGCTTCAGCGGGTCGGGAGTGCATGTTCGCATCGGCCGCCACATTGGCGAGGCAGCTCGCCGCCAGATGGTCGACGAAATCCGCCGTGCGCTTGCCTGCGGTGGTGATCCACCTGTCTGGTGCAGAGGCGATGCAGGGCATCCATCACACTTGCGGTGCGTGCACCGCCTTGGGCACCTTTGCACTGACCGACAATGTCACCCGGTGCAGCAGTTTGAACAATGCACCGTGCCGGACGACGGACGTTCGCAACGGTATTGCGGAAGGTGCAGATGGAATCGGGATTGCGCGCGTTCACCATTCTTGTCGCGGACGACAGTGAAGATGCGGTCGAAAGCCTTGCGATGTTGCTCGAGTTCGAGGGGCATCGGGTCGTGGTTGCCCACGACGGTCAGGCGGCGTTGGCGGCCGCGGAACGGGTGCGTCCGCAGATTGCCATTCTCGACATCGGCATGCCGGGTGCCACCGGGTACCAGGTGGCCAGCCGCATTCGCGAGACTTCATGGGGCCAGGGCATGCTGCTGATCGCATCGACCGGCTGGGGGCAGGAGGAAGACCGGCGGCGCGCACTGGCGGCCGGTTTCGATCGCCACTTGACCAAACCGATGGATGCCACCGCGGTGGTCGCCTCCCTCGGGCAGTGGCTCGCCGACGCCCGCGCGGCCCGTGGCGTTGTCTGAAGGCGAGCGCCAGGAAAGCCCGGCTCCGCTTTCATCAAGCTGACATCGACGGCGGCCCACAATTTCGGCGCCAGTGCCGCATCGTGCGGGACACGGCACCGTTCCAGGAGATGGCCATGCCCCCGGTTTCGTTCACGCTGCCGACGTCCATGCACCCGCGCCGCCGCCGAATGCGCAGTGCCACTTACCACCGCCTCGCCGCTGCGTCCAAGGACATGGGCTTGTCCGCCGCCGGCATGCCCACGGTGCTGCCCACGCGGGCGTCGTTGCTGCGCCGCGTGCTGCGTTCGATCGGCTGCGCGACCTGAGCCACGCGTCGTCACCCACACGAGCCCATCAGGCTGGCGTTGTCGGCACAAGTCATGTCGATCACCTGACCGTCCGGAAGCACGGCAAGCGCCTGCAGACCGAGCAGCATCTGGGTGAATGCGGGGGCGCGCACTGCAGCGCCGGCCCGAGCGGCGTCCCGGGTGGTGTGGCAGGTTTCAACAAGCACTGTGTCCCAGGCGGGATCGATGCCGTGAGGACGCAGGCCCGCCGAGAGCCGGCGCATCGCCAGGCGCATCTGGTGCAGGTGGCCGGCGGTGAAATCGCCCGATGCCACTTCACTCGCATTGGGCAGCAGGTGCGCCAGGCCGGCAGAGGCGATCGCTTTCATCGACGCGCCCGGTGGAAACGGCCGGCCAGTCACGGGTTCGCCATGGGTCACGCGTCGCGCGAGCCGGTCGCCCCGTTCGGCCTTGGTGCGCACATCCAGCCACAAGCCATGGCGACGCACCCAGCAAGCGGCGGCATCCAGCACGGCCACCACATCGCCGTCCACCAGTTCAATCTCAAGCTCATGCAACGGCCAGCGCCGGTCCTCTGCCACGATCTCGCCCACGTCGAGGGCCAGCTCGATCGTGCCGCGGCCTGCATGCACTGTGCGGTGTGCGCGAACGACATCGGTGCGGTACAGGGGCACCGGCACCGCACCGCAAAGCGCGCGGGCCATCAGCGCGCCAGCCGGGGTGCCATCGTGGCGGGCGAGTTCCAGTGTTGGCGGCGGGCCGTCGGCCGCACCTTCCACCGGCACGTTGTGCTCATGCCGCTGCATGGCATGGGGATCACCGGCCTTGGCCGTCTGGACCCATTGCGTGCCCTCCAGGCGAAGCCGCACGGCGATGCCCGCCGCGGCCAGGCGCCGGTCCGGTGTGTCGAAGTACACGGCCTGCAGACGCGTCCGGCCGGCCCGTCCGGAGGCCATTGCTTTCGCCACGGCGGCCTGCGCGTCGGGCGGTATCTGGAATTTCAGTTCGATCTCGGTCATGGGCGCGCAGCTTGCATGTTCAAACGCCCGACTGTACCCAGGGCGTGATCGAATACAGAGACCGCGTGCGGACGGGCACGGATGGCACATGCAAAAATTTTCTCTTGCACGCCGCAATAAGTTGTTCTGTACATCTTTTGGTGTAAAGTGGGCTCATCCACCAGGAGAACACCGCATGAGATCCTCGACCCAGTTGCTGATCATCGACCCGCAGAACGACTTCTGCGACCTGCCTGCAAGCTGGTGCCCGGTCGATCCCGTTTCTGGCGAACGCATCGCGCCGGCCCTGCCGGTGGCCGGTGCGCACGCCGACATGGGGCGGCTCGCCGCCTTCATTCGCGGTGCGGCGGCCGTGCTCGACGAGATCACCGTCACGCTCGACAGCCACAACCGCCTGCACATCGCTCACCCCACGTTCTGGCAGACGGGTGAGGGCGGTCCGGTGGCTCCCTTCACGGAGATCACCGCACGCCAGGTGCGGGCCGGGGCCTTCCGCCCGCGCGATCCATCGGCGGATGAACGGGCGCTCGCCTACTTGGATGCCCTGGAGGCCCGTGGCCGGTACACATTGATGGTGTGGCCGGTGCATTGCGAGATCGGCACCTGGGGCCATGGCGTCCATGCCGACGTGCGTGCGGCCTACAACGCGTGGGAGGTGGACCGCCTGAAAGTGGTCCGCAAGGTGAACAAGGGCTCGAACCTGTGGACCGAGCATTACAGCGCCCTCCAGGCCGAAGTGCCGGATGCCGCCGATCCGCACACCCGGCTCAACCAGGCCTTGCTCGCCGCGCTCGACACGGCGGACCGCCTGATCATCGCCGGCGAGGCCGGCAGCCACTGCGTGAAGGCGACCACTGAAGACATTGCCGACAACCTGCCCGGCGGCCGCCTGCAGCGCCTCGTGCTGCTGACGGACTGCATGAGCGCCGTGACCGGCTTTGCTGCGCAACAGGATGCCTTCCTGCGTGGCATGGCCGAGCGCGGCGCGAGGCTCACCACATCGACCGAATTGCTGCGCGAACTCAACTGCTGAACGGACATCGCATGCTTCCCATCATCCAGAGCCTGCTCGACACGGACCTCTACAAATTCACGATGTGGCAGACGATGCTGCACCGGCACCCGCAGGCCCAGGCGGAATACCGCTTCGTTTGTCGCAACACCCCGGCCTTCGCACTGGCGGACCTGCTGCCGGAGGTCAACGAGCAGCTCGATCATTTGTGCGGCCTCTCATTTTCGGAAGACGAACTGGCCTTCCTCGGCGGGCTGCGCTATATCAAGTCGGACTTCGTCGACTTCCTGCGCATCTTCCGCTTCCAGCGCCGCTTCATCAGCGCCCGGGCCGAGGGCCCCATGCTGCGCATCGTTGCCGAAGGGCCGCAGGTGCATGTGATGGCGTTCGAGATCTACGTGCTGGCCATCGTCAACGAGCTGTACTTCCGCCGCATGGACGCGGCCCAGGCACTCGGCGAAGGCCGGCGCCGGCTCGATGCCAAGGTCGAACTGCTGGAGCGGTTCGGCGACGGGCCCGCCCAACGCCACCCCTTCGAATTCTTCGACTTCGGCGTCCGTCGCCGGTTTTCTCGGGCATGGCAGGAAGAAGTGGTCGAGACCCTCAAGCGCCGGGTTCCACAGTACTTCAAGGGCACGTCCAACGTGCGCCTGGCCAGGCAGCTGGACCTCGTGCCCATCGGCACGATGGCGCATGAGTACCTGCAGTCGTATCAGGCGTTCGACGTGCGCCTGCGTCACTTCCAGCGCGCCGCGCTGGAGGATTGGGTGCAGGAGTACCGCGGCGACCTGGGGGTCGCGCTCACCGATGTGGTCGGCATGGATGCCTTCCTTGCGGACTTCGACCTGTACTTCGCCAAGCTCTTCGACGGCCTGCGGCACGATTCCGGCGACCCGGTCGTGTGGGGCGAGAAGGCGCTCGCCCACTACACGTCGCGGCGCATCGATGCGCACACCAAGCGCCTCGTGTTCTCCGACGGGCTCGACCTGCCAGAAGCGTTTCGCCTGTACCGCCATTTCGCCGATCGGGTGCAACTGGGGTTTGGCATCGGCACCAACCTGAGCAACGACGTGGGGCACACCCCGCTGAACATCGTCATGAAGCTCACCCGCTGCAATGGCCAGCCGGTGGCCAAGCTGTCCGACAGCCCCGGCAAGACGCTGTGCGAGGACGAAACCTTCCTCGCCTATCTGCGCCAGGTCTTCGGTATCACTGCATGAAAGGAGACGGCATGCTGCACATCACGATCGCCCAGCTCAACTATTTCGTCGGCGACGTCGAGGGCAACACGCGCAAGATGATCGAGGCGGCGCGCCGCGCCGCAGTCGATGGCGCCGACCTCGTCGTCTTTTCCGAGTTGTCACTCACCGGCTACTACCCGGGCGATCTGCTCGACGAGCCTGGCTTTCTGCGCCGCGTGGAGACCGGCCTGCAGGCGCTCAAGGATGCGTCGCGCCAGCTGCCCGGACTGCACTGGGTGGTGGGGGCACCGGTGCGCCGCGAGGGGCCGGGCAAGAAGCTGCACAACGCCTTGCTTGTCTTCGCGGGCGGCGAGCTGGTCAAGCAGTACGCGAAACAACTGCTGCCCACGTACGACGTCTTCGATGAGCACCGCCATTTCGCTCCGGGGCCCGACGTGGCGCGCGTGCTGCGCATCGGCGCCATGCAGGTGGGCCTGATGATCTGCGAGGATGGCTGGAACGACGGCGGCGACGATTACCTGGTGAACCCGTTCACCCGCCTGGGCGATGCCGCGCCGGACCTCGTGGTGTCCATCAATGCGAGCCCGTCCAACGTGGGCAAGCGCGAGCAGCGCTACCGGGTGATCGGGCAGGCGTGCACCCGCCATCGGCTCCCGCTGCTGTTCGTGAATCAGGTGGGCGGACAGGACCAGATCGTGTTCGACGGCGCTTCCTTCGCCATCGAGCCCGACCGCGGCGTGACGTTCGAGGCGCGGCGCTTCGCCGAGGACATCGTCACGCTGCGGTTCGACAACGGGCGCTTCCAGAGCCGTGGGGGTGACGCGCTGGCGCCGGTTCCCCCCCAGGGGCTTTCCACGATGGCGTTCTACCGAGCCCAGATCGTGCTCGGCCTGCGCGACTACACGCGGCGCTGCGGCTTCAAGCAGGTGGTGGTCGGCTCGTCGGGCGGCATCGACAGCGCGCTCACGCTGGCACTCGCGGTGGACGCGCTCGGCGCGCACAACGTCGAGGCCATCACAATGCCTTCGTCGTTCTCTTCCAAAGGGTCTGTGGACGATTCGATCGAGCTGTGCAAGAACCTTGGGGTGCGCCTGCACGTGCACCCCATCGCCGATCTGGTGGCCGGGTATGCCCGCCAGTTCGAGGCCAGCTTCGGAGCCCCGCTCGCTGGGCTGCCGCTCGAGAACCTGCAGGCCCGCATCCGGGGCACCATCCTGATGGAGCACTCGAACCGCTTCGGCCACATGCTGCTGACCACGGGCAACAAATCAGAGCTGTCGGTGGGCTACTGCACCTTGTATGGCGACACCAACGGCGGCCTCGGCCTGCTCGGCGACCTGTTCAAGACCGAGGTGTTCTCCTTGTCCCGTCACCTGAACGAAGCGGCCGGCCGCGAGCTGATCCCGGTGGCGGTCATCGAGAAGCCCCCGTCGGCCGAACTCGCGCCCGGACAGAAGGACACCGACAGCCTGCCGCCCTACGAGGTGCTCGACGAAATCCTGAAACTGGAGATCGAAGGCGGGCGGCTCGCGGCATGGGAGCGAACCGAGGCCGAATCCTTCGTCCAGCGACTGGTGGCCACGCCTGAAGGGGCCGGGCTGGTCAGGCGGGTCCGGGGGCTGATCGCGAAGAGCGAATACAAGCGCCGGCAAGCACCGCCCATCATCCGGGTGAGGTCGCGTGCCTTTGGCAGCGGCCGGCAGATGCCCATCTCGGCCTTTCATGCTTGAGGCACCTCATGACGAAGACTGATTTCTCCGCCGATGTGCGCCGCGCCGCGCTCGATCGAGGCCACGCTGGCTGCCCTCATCGAGCACGCCCCGGTCAGTACGCTCGATTTCCTGCGTGCGTGGGTCGCGCTTCCGCACTTTGCCGAACTCGCCGAGGAATGGCGCGTGATGCAGCTGTACAAGGAGGCATGGGCGTGCGCCCCTTATCCGCCAGTGTTCGTCACCGTTGATGCGGTGGTGCGTTGTCGGGGGCGGGTGCTGCTCGTGCGCCGCGCCCATGCGCCGGGCAAAGGCCTCTGGGCGGTGCCGGGTGGGTTCGTCGATCCACGAGAGACGGTGTACCAGTCCGCCGTGCGTGAACTCAAGGAAGAGACGGGCCTGGACCTGCTCGAATCGACCATGCGCCACGCGCTGACGGCCGTGGCCGTGTTCGACCATCCCGACCGCAGCCAGCGCGGCCGCACGATCACGCACGCCCACTGCTTCGACCTGGGCGACCGTGAATTGCCCGAAGTGGCCGGCGCCGACGATGCGCTGACAGCCGAATGGATTCCCATCTCCGGGCTCACCGCGCTCGAAGACCGCTTCCACGACGATCACTTCCACATGCTCGATCACTTCCTCGGTCTCACCGCCCGCTGAAACGATGCCCTCTGCGACCACCGAATTTCCGAAACCGTTCACCACCGTGGACCTCGCCATCTTCGCCGTGCGCGAAGGCGCGCTCCACGTGCTGCTCGTGCAGCGGCCCGACGGCCCGGACGAGCCCTTCGCCAAGCTGTGGGCCCTGCCCGGGGGCTACGTCGATGTCGCGCTGGATGCGGACCTTGCCGCCTGCGCGCGCCGCAAGCTGCGTGAGAAGACCGGCGTGACGAGCCCCTACCTCGAGCAGCTCGGCAGCTGGGGCAGCGCCACGCGCGACCCGCGGGGCTGGTCGGCCACCCACGTTCACTTCGCCCTGATCGACGGCTGCGATGTGCTGCTGTCCAAAGGCGCGAACGCTGCCGACGTCGGCTGGTTCGAGGTGGATGCGCTGCTGCGACGGCCGCGCCTCGCGTTCGACCATGCCGAGATCCTCCGCGCCGCGGTCGAACGCCTGCGCGGCAAGGCGGAATACACCTCGCTGCCCGCCTTCTTGCTCACCGAGCCGTTCACCTTGCCCGAACTGCAGCAGGCCTACGAGGTCGTGCTCGGCCGCCCGGTCGACAAGAGCGGCTTTCGCACCCGCATGCTGTCGGCCGACTTCCTTGTGGAGACAGGGCAGATCGATCGGGGCAGCAAGCGTCCCCCGATGGGCTATCGGCTCAAGCGCCGGACCGGGCCGGTGGTGTTTCCTCGCACCTTCAGCCCAAGAGGATAAGGCCCCCCAGTCGGCTGGCGCCTCCTGCCCCCAAGGGGCGACCCCGGGTCGGCCGGCAAAGCCGGCCTCGCGGGTGGCTTGTTGGGCGGCTTCGCTGCGCTTGCCTGTCTTTTGCTTCGCTATCGTTGCTCGGTCAGGTCAGGCTCCATCTTTTTGGGCGCGGCTGTGCACATCGGTAAACCATGTCGCCATGGCGTCGCACATGGATTCGATCACTTGGCCGTCGTTGCGGCCGCTGGACTTGCGCGTGTGGAAGGCGTGATCCGCGTCGTGCTCCAGGTGCAGCGTGGCGCCCGCACCCAGCGGCGCGAGCGCTTGCCGGAGCAGTTCGAGATCGGCCAGTTCGTCCCGTGTGCCTTGCAGGAACAGCAAGGGGCAGCGCACGTGGGCCAGGTGGGCCGCCCGTGCCGTGCTCGGCTTGCCCGCCGGATGCAACGGAAAGCCGATGAAAGCCAGCCCCAGCACACCGGCCAGCGGCTGATCAGCCTGAGCCTGAGAAGTCATTCGGCCGCCGAAGGACTTGCCTCCGGCGAAGAGTGCGAGCCCGGGCCATCGGAGCCCGGCCGCCATCACCGCGGCGCGAACGGTGGCTTGGGCGACGGCTGGCGGATCCGTCCGCTTCTTCCCTTGTTCCATGAAAGGAAACTGGAACCGGAGTGTCGCGACGTCACGCCGCGCCAGCGCCTGCGCCATCGCCTCCATGTGGGCATGGGTCATGCCGGCACCGGCGCCGTGGGCGAACACGTAGCCGAAGCGGGGACGATCGGGGGTGAGGGCGAGTGCTGACACCTCGCCGGCATCAGGTACGTGGATGGAGAGCAGGGATGAACTGATCATTGCAAATGCCATGCTGTTGGCGAGGGAAAAGACCGACTCGTCCTTGGGCGCACCGAGTTCGGCGCCCCCGCTTTCAGGGGCTTCACCATGACAAGGGCGCGATGCCGGCGTAGTGTTCAGCGTGAGCCATGAAGTTGCGCCGGCAACAGCCGGAGGCCAGCGGGCCCGCGCGGAGCCTGCCGGCAGTCACTTGGAACCGCGCCGAGCGAGGACAGCATGATGAAGCATCGCATATTGAGTTCGACCTTCCTGCTGGCAGCGTCACTGTGCGTCTTGCCAGGCAGCGTATTCGCGCAAGCCGCCCCGATGGGCAGCGCGACGATGATCACACCGGACCAGCTGAAATGGGGCGACGCACCGCCCTCACTTCCCAAAGGCGCGAAGCTCGCCGTGCTGCTGGGCGATCCTGCCAAGGAAGGAACCTTTGTATTCCGAATCAGGATGCCGGCGAACTACACGATCGCGCCGCATACGCATCCGTCGAGCTACACCGTGACGGTCCTCTCGGGTACGCCCTCTGTCGGCCTCGGTGACAAGCTTGATGCCAAGGCGGTTCATCCGCTCAAGGCAGGGTCGTTTCATTACCTGCCGGCCAAGACGAATCACTATTGGCTTGTGAAGGGGCCGGCGGAGATTGAAGTGCAAGGGATGGGGCCCTTTGGCGTTACCTATGCCAATCCGGACGATGATCCGGAGAAGAAGGCTGGGGTCAAGAAGTAGTGACCGTACGAGACACCGCCGTGCCGATTCGTCTCAGCTCGCTTCGCATCGGTCCTGGCGCAATCCTCGGGAAAGCCGGGGCCACTGCGGCCAGTGGGTACCGGCGTTCGCCGGTATGACGCGGGGGAGGCCGGGCATGTCACCTCAGCACAAATCATGTCACCCCGGCGAACGCCGGGGCCCACCGCCCCAACCGGCACTGCCTTCCGAAACGCGAGCAAGCAGAGCGAGCAACGGCCTCACGCTGCCAAGGCGGTGCCGCAGCGGGCGCAGAACCTGGCTTCGGGCGATACGGCCGGCGTACCACACGCGGTGCAATGTTTCGTCGGCATCGCGGTGAGCGCCGCGGCCACGTGTTGCTCGTGGGCGAGTCGGGCTGCGGTCGGTTGCCCGAGCAGGTCCTCGCCGGCCCGCAGGGTGGCGAAACGGGCCTGGTCCTCGGTGGAGCCGGGGGTGACCAGCACGCTTTGCGCCTGCGCGAACTGGGCCAGGTGCGACGCCAGGGCCTTGGCCTCACGTTCGGTGGAGAACATGGCGGTCACCTGGCGCGTTGCATCCTTGCCGAACACGACCGATTCGATGCGCGCTCGCCAGACCCGGAGTGTCATCGCTTCGGTGCGCACCACGTCGTTCTGGGTGTTGAGGCGGCTGGTGAGGCTGTTGCCGGTGCCCACGCGCGAGGTTTGCCAGTTGCCGGCCATCTCGACCCACACGAGCACCGATTCGAAATTGAATCGGCCCCAAAGTTGCGATGCGGCCTGGAAGCAGAACGCCGCCACGAAGGCCAGGATGCTCGCGCTGCCTGCCAGTGACAGTTGGTTGTCGCGCCAGGCGGCCTGCACGTCGAAGCCGCGCACGAATTGCAGCGCCGTGCCCACCGCGAGGCACACGAGCAGCACGGCGAACAGGTCGAGCATCAGCACGAATCGGTGCTGCCGGGACGCCAGCGCCACGCCGAACGTGGGGGCCTTGGTGCCCGACACCGGCAAAGGCTGGGTTTCCTCGAACAATTCGCCCGCGAACATGCCGGATGGGGTCGCGGCGGGGGTGGTCGGGTCGATACGGGCATAGCGCCGGTTCGGGATGCGTTCGGTCCACTCCGATTGCAGGTGCCGGTCGAGTTCGTCCATCAGCAGGGCAGGGGGCGCGTTCATCGACAGGCGCCCCTGTTCGACGCTCGTGCGCGTCTGCGGAGCGGGATCCACCTGGGAGAGCACCGCGGCCATCGCCAGTGCACTTGCGGCCAGCGCGGTGCCGAGCATCACGAAGGTCTGGGTGTTGAGCGAAAAGCCGCCGGTCGATGGCAGGCGGGGCGCGAACCACGCCACCAGCACGGGCCCGAGGATGGCGGCCACCACGAGGCCCACGAGCGAGGGAGTGCTCAGGCGCGCACGCTGCTGGGACAGCACCGGCCTGGCCAGGAAAAAGAGGCCGAATGCGAAGTACAGGAAGCCGATCCAGGGCCGCGTGCTGTCGGTGCCGAACAGGGCCCACGATGTCAGGAAACTCAGCAGCGTGGCACCGATGGCCGCGAGGTTGAAGACATGGCGGCGCGCGAGGGCCTGCACCTCCTGGGGCGCGGTGATCAGCGTGGGTGCCCAGTGGTACAGCATGCCTTCCACGGCGCCCTGGGGTTCCGGATACGTGATGCCGCCCTGGCGCAGCATTTCCTTGACGTGGTTCGCTGCGGCCGAACCACCCACCGCCCCGGGCGGGATTTCCGGGGCGAGCGGCGCAGGCCGGCCGCGGCCGAAGAAAAAACGCAGCCGGCGCGCCGCGGTGGCCGCGCAGCCGATCCCGGCCACCAGCATGGTGATGCCGGTCAACAAGGGCGCCACGGCGAGCTGCCAGGCCTGGTCCTGAACGGCGCCGCGCGCCCACCACAGCGCGGTGACGCCGGCTGCGACCAGAACGGCAGCGCACAGCCACAGCAGCTGGTTCTGCAGGCGATAGGGGTTCGGCAGCTCGAGCAGTTTGGATTCTGAGCTGTAGTCGTAGGCCATCCAGGCTCCTGTCGGAGACCGCGGTCAGCGGTCGGTTCGGTAGGGGGCGTCGGGGTCGTCGTCTTCGGGAGCGGGGGGCTTGGCGGCGAGCCGGTAGCTTTCGCTGGCCCAGGCGCCGAAATCATTGTTCTTGCAGCGTTCGCTGCAGAACGGCCGGAACGGATTGTCCGGCCCGTAGACGCTTTCCCCGCGGCAGCGCGGGCATGTGACGATGCGGCTGACGGGCGGCGTGGTCATGTGCACAACGTCAGTTCGAAACTTGCATCGGTGCCGGCAGGGCGCAGGCGGCCTTCGGCGTCTTGGCGCATCAGGCGGACCAGCACCATGAGCCGGTGGCCGCTGATTTCAGGAACGAGTTGCAGCGCCGGATCGATGCGCAGCCGCAGCAGGTGGTACACCCGGCCGGCCGGCAGGCTTTGCTGGTACTGGCCGCCCTGGCTCATGACCTTGTGCGGTACGCCCGAATCGCGCAGCAGCGCCAGCACGAGCTTGAGCGCCTCGGCCAGCGGCATGAGGGTGCTGACCCAGCCGTTGAGGTCGGCGCGGCGGCGCGCCGGCGCGAGTTGCTGCCATGCATAGTAGGCCGGCAGATCGAATTCGCAGGTGCCGCCAGGGATGCTGATGCGGCTGCGGATGCTCATCAGCCATTCGTTGCTGTTGAGCGATTGGCCGGCCTTGCCGGCCAGCGTGTTCAGGCCGTCGAAGGCGTGGTCGATGCGGCGGATGACGCCATCGAGGGCCTCTTCGGAGATGGATGGGTTGCCGCGGTAGCTGTTGAACTGGGTGCGCTGGCGTTCGAGGTCCTTCAGGACGTCGGACTTGAGGTCCGCCCGCGACGAGACATCCATGATCTCGAACAGCGTGGCAAGGGCGTAGTGGTGGTCGACTGCGTCGTCGCGCGGCAGCAGCCGGCCCAGCCGGTCGAACAGGTGTTCGAGCCGAAGCATGGTGCGGATGCTTTCGTTGAAAGGGTATTCGTAGAGGACCAAGGTGTGGCTTTCTGCACGATCAACACGGATCGCTGCCACATCATTGTTCCACAGGGCACCAGCGATGCCACACCGAAGCCACCTCGGCGGCAAGCTCTTCCGGCCCGATGCCGTCGTTGAAAATCACGGCGTCGGCGGCGGCGCGCCGGGCGGCGCGGCCTGCCTGCTGCCGGATCACGGCCAGCACGGTGTCACGGTCCCAGCCCGAGCGGGCCATCACCCGTTCCACCTGCACCTCCTCACGGCAATCGACCACCAGCACCCGGTCCACGCGGGCACGCCAGCGCGCGGATTCCACCAGCAGCGGCACGTCGAAGACGCGCACTGCGTCGCCGGCCGCGTCGGCCTGCCGCTGGCATTCCATGCCGATCAACGGATGCAGGATGCGCTCCAGGCGCGCCTTGGCGGCGGGATCGGCGAACACACGGGCGCGCACGCTGGCGCGGTCCATCGCCCCATCGGGGCCGATCACGTCGTCGCCGAAGGCCTTGCGCAGCGGTTCGATGGCGGCTCCGCCGGGGAGCGTCAACTGCCTTGAGATGGCATCGGTGTCGATCAGCACGGCACCGTGGACCACCAGCATGGACGCCACCGTGCTCTTGCCGCTGCCAATGCCCCCGGTCAGGCCGATCTCGAGCGGGCGTGTCGCCATGCCGGCTCCGCCGCTCAGCGCCAGCCGAGCCAGCCAGCCACGCGTTCCGGGCCTGCGAGCAACACCACGAGCCCGCCACCGGCCAGGAACGGGCCGAACGGCACGTACTTGCCCTCGCGCAGCCCGCCGGTGAGCTTCATGACGATGCCCACGGCGGCGCCCACCAGCGACGCCCCGAGCACCACCGGCAGCAGCATCTTGATCCCGAGCCAGGCGCCAAGCGCGGCCAGCAGCTTGAAATCACCCGCCCCCATGCCCATTTCACCGCGCAGGCGGGCATGGACCGTGGCGACCATCCACAGCGACAGGTAACCCGCCACCGCTCCCCACACCGCCTGAGGCAGCGGAATCGTCCAGCCCAGGGCGCTTGCGATCAGGCCTGCCCACAGCAGAGGCAGGGTCAGGTCGTCGGGCAGCAGCGTGGTGTCCCAGTCGATGCCGGCCATGGCGATCAGCATCGCGACGAACCCGCACCACAACCAGGCCACCGGTTGTTCGCCGAAGCGCCAGGCGACCGCGGCGAACAGCGCGCCGGTGGCAAGTTCAATCAGTGGGTAGCGCGGCGAAATGCGCGTCTTGCACGCCGAGCAGCGCCCGCCCAGGGCGAGGTAGCTGAGCACGGGGATGTTCTCGTACCAGGTGATGGCGTGCCCGCAGGACGGGCACCGGGACCGGGGCCGGGACAAGGTCACCGGCTCGGGCAGGTCGACCTTCACCTCGAGGCATTCGGCGCATTCTCCCTTCCATTCGCGCTCGAGCCGAAGCGGAAGCCGATAGATCACGACATTGAGGAAACTGCCGATGCACAGGCCCACCAGGGCCAGCAACCAGGCGCTGGCATGGAGGTCACCGGGCCACGACAAAAGCCATTCCATCACGGCGGATCAGACGACGGCGCCGAGCTTGAAGATCGGCAGGTACATGGAGACGACGATGCCCCCGATGATGGAGCCGAGGATCACGATGATGAACGGCTCCATGAGGCTCGACAGCCCGGCCACCGCCTCGTCAACCTCTTGTTCATAGAACTCGGCCGCTTTGCCGAGCATGCCGTCCAACGCACCCGATTCCTCGCCGATGGCGGTCATCTGAAGCACCATGTTGGGAAACACACCGCTCGTTTCCATCGAGGAAGTGAGGCTCGCGCCGGTGGAGACGTCCCGCTGGATCTGCTCCGTGGCGTCCTTGAAGACGGCATTCCCGGAGGCACCGCCGACCGAATCAAGCGCTTCCACCAGCGGCACGCCGGCGGCGAACATGGTGGACAGGGTGCGCGTCCAGCGGGCGACGGACGCCTTGTTCACGAGCGGGCCGAACACCGGCATCTTGAGCAGCAAGCGGTCCATCGTTCGCTGCATGTTTTCGGAGCGCTTCCACGATTCGAGGAAGAAGTAGATGCCGCCACCCAGGAAGCCGAAGATGGCCCACCAGTACTGCGTGAACACCTTGGACATGCCCATGACGAACAGCGTGGGGGCCGGCAGGTCGGCACCGAACGACTTGAAGACGTTCTCGAACACCGGAATCACGAACAGCATGATCATGACGACCACGACGAACGCGACCACGAGCACGGCCACCGGATAGATCAGCGCAGACTTGATCTTGCCCTTCAGCGCCATCGTCTTTTCCTGGTAGATGGCAAGGCGGTCGAGCAAGGCATCGAGGATACCGGCAGCTTCACCTGCCTCCACCAAGTTGCAGTACAGGGAGTCGAAGTACAGCGGGTGCTTGCGGAAGGCCGAGGAGAGGCTGGTGCCCGTTTCGACATCCGTGCGAATGTCGGTCAGCAGCTTGGTCAGTCGGGGGTTGGAGCTGCCGCGGGCGACGATGTCGAACGACTGCAGCAGCGGCACGCCGGCGCGCATCATGGTGGCAAGCTGGCGGGTGAAGACGGCAATGTCCTTGGGCTTGATGGAACGGCCGCCGCTGGTGCGGCGCTTCTTCACCTTCTTGATCAGGATGCCCTGGCGGCGCAGGGTGGCACTGACCATGGCTTCGCCGCCCGCGCGCATTTCACCGCGGACAACCTTCCCGTTCTTGTCCTTGCCTTCCCATTCGAAAACGAACTCTTTTTCTCTGACGGCTGCTGCAGTTGCCATGGTCTCTCCGGGAATGGAGGGTTCCCGCCCCGTTTAGGTTGTCGTTCGGTATTGTGCTGTCGGAAGTGGGCGCATGGCGGCCCGTCATTCGTTGGTGGCGGCGATCACCTCTTCGAGCGTGGTGAACCCGCCACGGACCTTCACGAGCCCCGACTGGCGCAAATCGCGGACGCCTTCGCGCTCGGCCTGGTCGGCGATGTCCATTGCTGTTCCTTCGGCCAGGATGATGCGCTGGATCTCTTCGCTGACGGGCATCACCTGGTAAATGCCGACCCGGCCTTTGTAGCCGTTCGTGCAGGCCGAACAGCCTACGGCGCGATAGGGTTTCCAGGAGCCGTCCAGATCGGCTTCCTTGTAGCCGGCTTTCAGCATCGCCTCGCGTGGGTAGTCGGCCGGTGCCTTGCATGCTTCGCACAGTCGTCGGGCCAGGCGCTGCGCGGTGATCAACAGCACGCTCGAGGCGATGTTGAACGGGGCCACGCCCATGTTCAGCAGCCGGGTCAGGGTGGTCGGTGCATCGTTGGTGTGCAGCGTGGACATCACCATGTGGCCGGTCTGGGCGGCCTTGATGGCAATGTCGGCCGTCTCCAGGTCCCGGATTTCACCGACCATGATGACATCCGGATCTTGCCGGAGGAACGATTTCAACGCTGCGGAAAACGTGAGCCCCGCCTTGTCGTTCACGTTGACCTGGTTGATGCCCGGCAAGTTGATTTCAGCCGGGTCTTCCACCGTGGAGATGTTGACGCCTGGCTGGTTCAGGATGTTCAGGCAGGTGTACAGCGACACGGTCTTGCCGCTGCCGGTGGGCCCGGTCACGAGCACCATGCCGTAGGGGCGCGCAATGCATTTGAGCAGGCGCTCCTTCTCGATCTTTTCATAGCCGAGGGCATCGATGCCGAGCTTGGCGCTGGACGAGTCGAGAATCCGGATCACGATCTTCTCGCCGAACAGCGTGGGCAAGGTGCTGACCCGGAAATCAATGGACTTGTTGCCGAACTTCAGCTTCATGCGGCCGTCTTGCGGAACGCGCTTTTCAGCGATGTCCATCCGCGAGATGACCTTGATGCGCGACGCCAGCTTGTCCTTGATCGCGATGGGCGGTTGCGTGATTTCGCGCAACTCGCCGTCGACGCGAAAGCGCACGCGGTAATGGAATTCGTAAGGCTCGAAGTGGAGGTCGGACGCGCGGGCGTTGATGGCGTCGATCAGCATTTTCTGCAGGAAGCGCACCACCGGTGCGTCTTCGACGTCTGCTGCGACCTCCTGGGTTTCCGGCGCCGCAGCTTCCTCTTCGCTGACGTCGAATTCGAAGTCACCGCCAACAATGTTCTCGAGCGATTCGGATGCGCTGACGCCGGAGCTCTCCAGCACTTTGGCGAGCTTGTCGTGCTCGAGAATGACCCATTCGGGCGACAGCTGGGTGGCGAACTTGATGCGCTCGATGGCTTCCTGGTCGGTGGGGTCCGCGCCGCCGACGAACAGGCGATTGCCCCGCTTGCCCAGCACCAGCACCTGGTACTGCGTGGCGAGTTTGGCATCGATCACGTTGCGCGGCAGGCGCTGCAGGTCCACCGCGCTGATGTCCATCACGGGCAGCGCCAGCGCGTGCGACAGTGTGTGCGCCAGATCCGCCGGCGTGATGGCGCCGCCTGCGATCACCGCGGAGATGAAGGAGGCCTTGCGTTCCTTGGCGGACTTGACGAGGTCCTCAGCGGTCTTGGCGTTGAGCTTGCCGGCATGGACCAGGACCCGTGCCACACCGGACAGCGACGACTGAGGGGCTTCGGCGATGGAATCCACGGGCACGGTTTGATATCACAAGATGAAATGGGGGATCGACCCATGATCGCCGATTCCCCCACCCCTTGTAAACCTCGCCCACTCCCGCGATGTGCGAGAAAAATCAGCTTCTGCCCATTGTTCGTCTGAAACAAAACGCTTCAAACCGCCCGATGGTGGGCCGTGGTGCGCGTGAGTGGTTCACCCGTACCACGGCCATGCGCGTCACCTGCGTGGCAGGCGAAGGAAAAGCCGCCCGTCCGCGGCGCGCTCCACCTGCGCCCGGATCTCCACCGGCGTGCCGTTGGACGCGGGGTCTGGCGGCGGGGCCAGCCCGGCCGGCACCGGACCGCTGACATAGATGCAGGAGGTGTTGTCCACCAGCATCCAATCGGAGCGAGTGTTCGGCGGGCCCCCTTTGCATCCACCCGTCCATCCGGCGTAGCGGCCCGTCACGGTCACCGTGCGGCCGGCGGCACCGTCGAGCACGTCGGTGACGGTCATCTGCCCGGCCGCCGCCGTCGGCGCGCCGGCGCTGCACGCCACGCACGACAGGGCGAGGCCCGCGGCGCCGAGCGCCGCTGCGAGGGATCGCAGCGGTTCCTTGCGGTCCTTGCTCACTTGTCGACCTGCTGCGGCAGGGCTTTGTCGCGTGGCTTCGGAAACGACAACTGCGGCTTCGAGCTTTCCACCAGCGCACGCATGGTGCGTTGAGCGTACAACCAGTTGCCGTACGCGTTGGTCTTGATGGCGGCGATGAAGTCGTTGAACGTCGCGGACTGCGGAAGCTGCAGCGCGGGTGTGGCCGACATGGCGCGGGTGGCGATCAATTGGGGGGCTGTGTCGCCGTTGGTCGGGTCATAGCGGTACACCCGCACGTTGGTGCTGCCGCAGGTGGTGCGGTCTTTGCTGCAGCCGGCGAAGCGGACAAAGACGTCATAGGCGCCTTTTTCAAGCTGCGCGTTGGCCGTGTACGTTTCCCTTGTCTCGCCGGACTCCCAGGAATCGGGCGACGAGAAGCCATTGATCGAGGTGGGGCCGTAGACGGGGCCTGCCCAGTTGCCTTGCGGTTCGTTGACCCGCAGGTCCAGATCGACGTCCGGGTTGTCCCATTCAATGCTGTAGGCAAAGGTTCCCGTCGTGGTGTCCTGAGTCGAACCGCCGCCGCCCGTGATCAGCGCATTGACGAAATCGCTCCACGATTGTTCGCCGGCCGGCACAGTGTTGCTGGAAGCGAAGGTCTTGTACTGTGTCAGTTCCGACTGAGTCACGTTGTTGATGGATGGCAGGTAGATCGCCAGGCCGGACGAGCCCGTCACGGGCAGGTCACCATTGACCTTCAACACGTGATTGGCCAGCACGGCGGCCTGCGCGGCGGTGGCGACGCCGTTCGCCTGGTCACGCAACGCTTGCACTCCAGCGCTTTGGGCCAGGCCTTTGACGAAGCCGATCAGGTCGTGGTTCGCCGGATAGCCGTAGGACGTGGAGGCATCCCGGGCCGGCTGAATGTGCACACGCTCGTCGGCGAGGTTCTGGATCATCGTTTTGGCCAACGCCTTGATGCTGGTGTGCAGGGCGTCGATTTTGCTCAGGTCGATCGCCGAGATCGTCACGCTGCTTCGGTTGTCGGCGGTGTAGAAGTCGATGTAGTCCTTTGCGATGCCCTTGCCCAGCGTGACGGCGTCTTGCGCGGGGTCGGCGACGAGCCGATTGATGACCTTGTCGTACGGGTTGCCGGTGCCGGGGATGTTTTCCTCGGAGGCCACCATCACCTTGGCAGTGCCCCGCAATTCGTACGCCACTTCATACATCGCCATGAGGCAGGCGTCGAAGTTGACGAGGTCGACACCGCCGGCATCCTGCAGCGCCCACGCGATGTCCTTGATCGACATGATCTTGCCGTTCGCGGACGAGTCCTGCAGTGCCCCGCGTGTGACCTTGTCGGCCCTCCAGCCGCCGCCGTGCGACCACAGCACCACGGCGTAGTGGTCGGCCGGATAGTTCTGCTTGCCCCACTTGATGAAGTCCGACAGCGTCTGTTTGTCGCTCATGTCGACGTTCTTGCCAAGGGTGGCGAAGTGGGTCTCATGGTTGGAGACCGAGCCTCGCAGCGTGGTCGCACTGGCCCCAGGCGTCTCGCTCGTGCTCTGGTCAAGCTGCACCACGACACGCACATCGTTGCTGCTCTGGGCGGCCTTCATTTGGTTGACGTTGAAGGTCGCCATGTCGCTGAGGTTGTTCTCGGCCGCCATGTAGACGAGGTAGGTCCACTTGGCCCGAGCACCGCCGCTGCCACCACCGCCACCGCTGGTGCCGTCGCCATTGCTGGCCGTGTCGGAGCCGCCTCCACCGCCGCCGCACGCGACGAGCATCATGCCCACGCACAACCCGGCCAAACCACGGAAAATCTGGTGACGCATCCCGCGCCAGCCGCCAAACGCGGTGACTTTCATTACTTTCGTCCCTGTTAAAAAATCACGGATTCACAGGGTTTGGCATTCTGGGGGCGTCTATTCAAGACGGCTTCCCCCCGATAGGTGTTCGTGGTAAGGAAATGCATCCCCGCGAGCGCCGGCGCCAACGGCAACGCACCGCGGGCTGCCTTGGCAGGTCCGCGGTGCGTCGAATGAAACAGCGAAGAGGGCGACTCGGCTTACTGAACGCGCGCGAGCGTCAGGCTCAACTGGCGGTCGAGCGGCGCGAGGGCCGGGTTCGGTCCGCCGATGCGTTCGTCGAACACCCACGGCGGCGTGCCGCCGAGCCACATGCGCCCGTCAAGCTGCGGGGTGGTCGACACAGGCAGCGGAGTGCCGGGGCGCGTCTCTTCGTTCCCCGTGGTGGACTGCAGATTGCCGAGGAACGTGCCCTGGAAGGCGATCTGGAACAGCGACGACAGTTTGGAGAACGCCTCCTTGAACTTGTCTTGCAGTGCGCCGGTCTTCTTCAGGTCCGTCTGGTTGATGTAGTTCTGGTCCACCGAGCGCACGTTGCCGTCGCGGTCGATGGCGACGAATCCCTTGCCGGCCGGGTTTTCGTTGAGCACGTTGCCGTCGCTCACCACTGCGTCGAGCACGCGGCCATAGCCCTGGGCTTCATCGATCTTGAGGTCGCCGGTCTGGTTGGAGTCGACGCCGCTGATCTTCACGCCATAGTCGCCGTTGGTGATGGTCACCTTGGACGACAGCGTCATCTCCGGGTTGGAGGCGAACGGCGTGGTTTCGATGGTGACCTTCGTGCCGTCTTCGAGCTTGAAGGTGGTGGTGCCCCAGAAGTCGAAGGCCTGTTCGCCGTCGATCTTCATGTGCGGGTCGCCCCAGGCCTGGTACGTCTCACCGGTGTGCTTGTTGGTGATGGTGACGGTGTTGTTGTCGTCGGCCGTGATGCGGTAGTTGTTGTTCTCGAACACCGCCTGGCCGCCCTGCATGCTCGTGCTGGCGTTGGTCGGGTTGCTGGGATCGATGCTGCTCCCGGATGCCGTGGTAACTGCGCTGGCGTTGCTGATCGCGTACATGTGTCGCTTCCCCTGTTGACGTTTTGACGTTTGCCCTGGATTCGGTCTTGCAAACAACGCCATTGCACCGTCTGCAGGTCGCGCTGCAAAGCTCGGGCGTGTCCTAGCTCGGGTGCTCCCTAGACTGACTGGAAGCATCGTCCAGCGCCGGCAGCAGAGAGAGGCCGCGGCCTCGTGCCCTAGGGCGCACCCTGGCCGTTGCTGCAACGGGACATGACGTCCATGCCCATGTGCTTGCCCCGCGCAATCAGCGCGTCCGTGTCGAGCGGCGGCTGCTCCTGCAGATTCGTGACTTGGCCGTACTGCCGCATCAGTGCCACCAGCTCGGTCTTGAACCGCTCGTAGTCGCCGGCGCGAGCGAATGCATAGGGTGAGGCCTGGAACAGGACCAGGTCGCCTCCAGCGACGGTGACGGCATCGCCCGCGTAGTTGCTCGTGCAATGGAACTGCACTTGCCATTCGCGGCCGCCGGTGGCCCCGTCGCCGTCGGCACGCAGGCCGTAGGCCCGGCCGAGGCGAACGGCCCCGTCATACAGGTCCTTGGTGGAACGCCCTGTCGGTTCGACCTTCAAGGTGCCCCTGAAGGTGGCCGGGATGGAGTTCAGGTCGGGACCGCTTCGTGAGCAGCCCGCTGTCGCCAGGGCCAGCGTCGAAGCGATCAAAGCGGCCAAGGCGGGGCGGTGCAAGGGCATGTCACCTCAATGGGGTTGGAACCTGCGGATGGCCTCCACATCGAGCTTCACGGCGGTCTGCCACAGGGAAAAATACTTGCCTACGGCATAGTTTGCCACCGTGTGCATCGGCGTGGCGCCGTAACCGTAGCCCACGGTCTGGAGGTGCAGCTCGTCGCCCTTCCAGTACAGCTGGCTTTCGACCGTGCCGGAGTGGAACACATGGTCGGACTGGGTGCGGTTGGCGAAGTGACCAGCCTCGTAGTCGGAGCTGTGGATGATCGGATGGCCGAAGATCAGCTTCTGGGGGCCGTTCTCCATCGGGTGGAAACCGCTCCAGTCGGCCTTCGGCGCCGAGCTGTAGTCGACCAGCGGAGCCAGGTTCGGAATGGTGCAGAACGATTCGGAGCGCTTGCACAGCGTCGTGTCCATCCGGTAGTCGTGGTACGTGATGTTGTTGCGGTCGTACTTCGAGATGCCGATGGGTGAGACCGGGAGGGCCATGGCCTCGCTGTAGGAGACCTTGTTGGATCCCGCCGGCAACGGCTCACCGACGATCATTTCCTGCGCCGCGCCGAACATGTTGTCCCTGACTTCCTCCGGGTTGACGTCCGCGCCCAACCAGGAGGCCACCTTCGCGGCGCCGTGAACGAGGGGCTCGGCAAGGATCAGGGTGGAGGATGCAACCTGTTGGCGCAGGCGTTCGAGCGGCGTGTGGACGGGTTGTTCGACAGCCGGGCGCTCCGTTACGGCTGCCTGGGCAACGGGGGCCGGCCGGGGCGCCTGGGCACGCCGTGCCTCGGCTTCCTCGGCCACACGCTGTGCATTTTCGTTGCCGATCAGTTGCCCACCCAGACGGGCATTCGCCTCGGTGAACTCGGCGCTGTCGAGCTGAAACGTGCGTCCGGGCAGGACGACCGGCTTGCCGTCCTCGAAGTCCTTGCCCGTCAGCTGGCCGCTGCTGACCAGCGAGCCGTAGGCCGCGCGCAGGTTGTCCTTGGGGACGCCCGCCGATTGCAGCGCTGACAAGATGCCCTGGCCGTCCCTGACCGTGACGCCGCCCCGGATGGGGCCGTCGTCGGTTTGCGTGTCGGGGTCTCGGCGGCAGGAAAAACCGTCGTCGAGGAAGTCGGCCGGGGCCGCGGCCAGCGCGTGAGTACGCGCCTCGCCGTGTTCGGGCAGACCGAAGGGATCGCCGGAAGGCTCCGTCGTGCCGGCGTCGACGTCTGCGGATTCGTGGGCGGGCTCGGCCTCGGCGGCGGGCGCGCTGCTCTCCTCCGAGGGGATGTCCCAGTCCAGGTCGGCGCTGCTCCAGCTGCTGGACGATGTTTCGGTGATGCTGCTCATGCGGTTGCTCCCCTGTTGGTGTGTGGTCATCGCGCACTGGGGCGCGTGTTGCATTGCACCCTGTCTTTCCGTACTTCGTAAGCTCGGGCCGGCCCCAGCTCGGGTGAACGACAGGTCCTCCGCCGGCGCGCTGAGAGCGCTCGCAATTTGGGGGGGCACCAGAGAACAACCCGCATGCGAAGGGTGAGTGCCGTCATCTTGCTGGCGGCGTTGGCGGGTGAATGAAAACGACCGGGGGCCCTGTGTTGCGACAGGGCCCCCGGTTGACTCCGTGACGGTTCGATCAGGGCTTGGCCTGAGCCGCCGCCCAGCGGGCCCACACCTCGCTGAGGGCCACCGTCTGCGAGCCACCCTGGGAAGCCTGGGGTTTCGGCCAGTCGTCCGGGAAGCTGTCCTGGCGCTCGAGGCCGAGCAGATCGGCGCCCTTGCGCACGGCACCGGTGTAGTCGTCCTTCTCGACCGACTTCACGAACGATTGCACTTGCTGAGCGGCACGGCCCGTGACGGTGAGGGCTTCGCCCGTCTCGGTGCTGATGCCGAGTGCGCTGCCCGCCGGGCCGCTTGCCAGGGCGCCGGCAGCAGCGAGTGCGCCGGCGTAGTTCTTGTCGTCGACCGCTTTCACCAGGGCGGCGGCCTGCTGGGCGCCGCGGGCGAAGTTCTGCACACCGGAGATGGTGTCTTTGTCGGCCTGGACATCAAACACCTTGTCGGCCACCACGACGCCCATGGCGCCCAGACCTGCAGCGACCTTGGTGTAGTTCTTGTCTTCGACTGCCTTGACGAAGGTCTGGACCGTTTGTGCGGTAGCGCCTGCCTTTTGCACAGACTCGGCCGTCTTCTCGTCGATGCCGACGGCTTTGCCCAGCTGGCCGCCTGCGAGTTCACCCGCGCCTGCGATGGCGCCGGCGTAGTTCTTGTTCTCGACGGCCTTGACCACCTTTTCCACCGTTGCCACGGTCTTGAGCGTATCGGTCACGCCCTGCGGCATGCCGAAGGCCTTGGAGGCCAGCAGCGCGGCTTCGCCGAAGTTCTTGGCGGACGCCGCGTTGTAGGCCAGGCTGACCTTCTCGGCCGCGCTGGCCACCGATTGAATCGTGCTGACCGTGGAGGCGCTCGCGCCGAGCTTGCCGGCGAGGCCCGCGGCACCGCCTGCCAAGGTGGCCACGCCACCCACCACCGCGCCCCAGGATTTGTTCTTCACGCCCTGGTACACGCTGTACGCGGCCTTGGCGATGTCAACCACCCGCACCACCAACTGCACGACCGGGATCGGGATGAAGCGGGCCACCGTGAGGATCGCGTTGAAGACCTTGCTCTGCATCAGCTTCTTGAAGCCGTCCTTCACGTCGTTCCACGTTTCCTTGACCGTGTTGATCACGTCCTTGCCGAGCTGCTTGACGGCATCGAAGCCCGTCTTGAAGCCGTCCTTGACGCGGTCGAAATCGAGCGTGGCAACGCCGGCGACCACGTTGAGCGCGCCCTTGGCGGTGTTCTTGACGAAGTTGCCGACGGACTTGACGGCGTTGGTGACCTTCTTGAAGGCTTTCTTGAGCCAGCCGTATTCGACCTCGACCCGCTGGCCGTTGACGTTGATCACGCCGTGGTCGTTGTCCGCGCGCATCGCCTGCAGGTCGGCGTCGCTGACCTTGTCGCCATGCAGCAGCGCGCTGAAGATGTCGCCTTCGTCGCCGACGGCGTCTTGCGTGTTGATGCGGGCATCGATGGCGTGGCCCACCTCCTCGGTCAGGATTCGTTCGGCCGTGGCCGGATCGGTCTGCAGCAGCTCGCGGTTCAGGTAGATGGTGTCGCTGTCCTTGGCGTAGGCGCCCCGGCCGACCCCTTCGCCCTGGGTGCCCGACAGGTCAGCCAGTTGTGAGCCGTCGACGACCTCGACCTTTGGCATCCAGCTGAAGTCGTTGCGCAGGGCCTGCTGGCGAAGGCCTTCCGCCGCGGTGGCATCGTAGTGATCGCCAAAGGCCTTGTGCAGCGTCTCGCTGAACTTTGCCGGATCTTTCGCGGCTTCGGTGAAGCGGGCGCGGAACTGGTCGGTGATCTTCACGAGCGCAGCCTGGTCCGCCGAGGTCGCGGTGTTGGACGACGCCGCGTTCATGTCCTTGGCCGCGTCGGCGCGCGGGCCCGCCACCGTCGGCTGGGTGTTGGGCAGTGCCGACGGCACGTCTGCCGCGAGCGGTGCGGCGCTGTCGTTGGCCGCGGCGCCTGCGGCCTTCAGTTGTTCCCGTTCGGCTGGACTGGCGAGCTGCCACAGCAGCGGATCGACATGCTCGGGCGCGGCGCCCAGCGGGGCGCTGCCCAATGGCGCCGATGTGTCGAGTGTGCTGGCACCGATGGCCGGGTTGGCTTGCAACATGGACTCCCCCTGATGCAGTTGTTGAATGCAGGGCATTGGAGCGCAAGCCGTTGCCAAGCGCATCTGGGTCGCGCCCCAGCTGGGGTCGGCCCTAGAAGGGGCGGCGTGCAGTTGGGCTGCGTCTAGGGGCGGTCCCAGCTGGTGCGGCGCCCTTGTCTCATTGTGCAATGAGTCAACGGCGAATCATCTGCGGCCGGACTGCCGCGCAACAGGAGCGACAACACCATGAGCATACGCATTGACGGCGGAGCCTCCGGCGGCAGCTGGTCGAACGACTTCGACTGTGACTTCGATGCGGGCGGCGACACGGTCGCCGAGCCTATCGCAGCCGCGGAGCCGGCGCCGCAGGTCGATGTGGTCGATGACGCTCAGGACGATGCGCCCGCGCAGCCCGACCGCTTCGGACTTCCCGAGAATGCCGCCGCGCGCGAATACCTGGTGCCGTCCGAGAACGTCGAGTTCAGGCAGTCCGAGCGAGCCTACCGGAGCGAGACTGAGCAAAGCGTGGCAGGCAGAGGTCATGTGGCGCGGAGCGGCGACAGCATCTCCAGCATCGTGGGCAGTGCCGACCCGCAGGCCATCGGCAACTTCATGCTGGCCAACAACCTGACCAGCGACCGCATTGAGGTTGGCAGGAACTACTTCAAGCCGGACAGCATGACGGCGTACGGTGAGGCAGTTGACCTGGGCCAGTCGGCGTTGAATCAAGGCAATGAGCGCGCCACCTCAGCCAGCCGCAACGAAACTCAACGTGAACTGAACCGCTTTTCGGCGATGAGCGAGGCGATGCGGAGCGCCCCTGCTGCGATCCCGTCAGCCACCTTCGAGCGGCGTCTCCTTCAGCCTGGTGAATCCATCCGCGGCAACCTGTTCTTCGGAGGTGCCGGCATGGACGGCGCATACATCACGGACATGGTGCGCGCCTTCGGTGAAAATGGCATGAACTTGACCCCGGTTGACCGCAACAAATGGTCGGGTGGAACGCTTCTCGATGCGTCCATCGGCGTCGACATTTACCGCGCAGGCAAGTTCCAGATTCAGACCTTGCTGGACAACTTCCAACAGACAGGTTCGCAGTTCAATCTCGTGGGGTATTCCTATGGCTCCGTAGCGGCCTCACAAGTCGCTATCAACTATGCCGAGGCAGGAACGCGGGTCGACAACCTGGTCCTGGTTGGCTCACCCATTGACGAGAAGTTCTTGAATCAGCTGAAATCAACGCCGAACATCAAGAACGTTGTCGTCATTGACCTCACCGGGCAAGGGGACCCGATTCACGCGGGCATGACTCGAAACGAATTGCTGTTGTCCGCGCCAACGCTGGCCAGGCAAATGATCGAATCTTCCGGTCACTTCTACTACGCACCAAGCAGCCCCGAAGGCCAGGCACGCCGAAACGCTCTTGCCGCCCATCTGTACTCAAAGGGAGTCAGGTGATCAGTGGTTGGCGCAACCGTGCCGGCATGCTGCTGTATGCAGGTGCCGTCATGGTCTCGGTGCTTGGAACGGGGTACCTCGTCTGGATTCATTCGCGGCTTTGGCTCGCAGGAAACATCGTCCTCGGCGCATTCAGTGTGGTGCTGGTGCTCGAGTACATCCTGCCGAGTCTTGTGCTCTGGACCATCGGCAGTCTCCTGGGTCGGCGGACGAAGTGGGACCTGTCTCTGCTGCTGCTGACGATCGTTCCCATCGCGCTGTTGGTGATCGTTCCGGCCAGGTTCGCAGCGAACTGAAGCGGAAGCAACCAGTCCCGCTCTTGAGTTGAACATCGATCCTCACACCCCACTTGTTGCCGATCTCAAGCCGCGTTCGTTCTTGAACCGGTCGCTGGTATGCCGATCGCCTCTGCACGGGGCTGATGCGTACCGATTTGCCTACAAGCAGCAGGTGATGACCGTCTACCGGCAAGGCATGCCCATCGCGAGCACCGACGGCCGGCACTTCCTGCAGTTCGGTGACCTGATGTACCGGTGGGCGCCGGGCCGCTTCCTGCGCCCGGGAACAGAGCTCGCGTCAGACGACGAGGCGTTCCATTTCACTTGGGGTGAATGGGCGCGCGACCCGGCCGACAGCTTCAATGGCGTGCGTGTCTCCGTGCAAGGGCAGCCGGACGAGGTGTACGTGCTTGCCTCGAACCGTTCCTGGATCGGATTCGGGCGCCGGCCGCATGTCACCGTGCAGGCCCTCTGCGGCAAGATGCATCTCGACCGGATGATGGCGCTGCTCGGGTACTTCTGGGCGTACGAAGAGGACTGCCGAACCAGCTTCGGCTGATCCGATGCGCCCCCTCCTGGCCGGACGGCGTGCCGAGCCGAAGGCCCGGCAGTGCAGTCGCGACGCCGGCGTCAGCTCATTGCACCCATTGAATCGTCGAGCATGCCGAAATCCATTGGCCTCCGGTGCCTGAGGTGCTGCGCACTTTCAAGCCGTACCGCGCGTCATAGGTGGGCCAGCTGATGGCCACCTTCTCGGCGTTCGCCGGCAGCACGAACACCGGATTGACGGCGCAGCCGGTCGCGCCAACGATTCCTCCGGGAACACCGGGGAACGATTGGTCCGGCGGAAAGATCGGCGCGATGGACACGCCATTCATGTAGAGCGCCGCGGCCACCCACTGGCTGTCGGGCGACCACGTGGCGTTGCCATAGACGAAGTTCAGCGGGCTCGTCGAATCCGGTGGGGACGTCAGTTGATGCAGGCCCGTGCCGTCGACCTGGGCGATCCAGATGTTCGAGTCGTCCGAGTTGCTGCCCGGGCGCGGGGCGGTCCAGCTGAACGCGATCTTCTGTCCGTCGGGGCTGACGGACAACTGGCTGCCGTTGGACTTCACGTCGATGTTGTTGCCAGAGGCGCTGTTGTCCGGCAGGGCACTCAATGTGGCCACCAAGGTGCTGCCGTTGGCTTCGGGCGAGGATTCGTACAGTCGGCGACCGGCCAAATAGACGTAATGGCCGTTGGGCAGCCAGCCGGCAGGACTGGAGGTCACGAGTTCGCCATCCAGCTGAGACCCTTGCTTGACCCTCTGCCCGGATTCCGTGCTGAAGATGGTCAGGCGTTGTTGGGCGGGGTCCGAACCAGGCTGCCAGAAGGTCAGGATGTACTTGCCGTCTGGGGAGACCTTGGGGCGTGTGAAGCTGCCGGGCAAGTTGTTCGCCGCATCGACGACCGTCCAGTCGGTGGTCCGGACGCGCTCGGCGATTTGCGTGCCGTTGGGGCCGCCATTGCTCACGCGGAGCATCAGCCCGGGGTTGGTACTGCCATACCAGGTGTTGCCGCCGGTTGCCGAGGTGGGCAGTGAAGCGCGCTGGCCGGTGCGCAAGTCGAAGGATGTTGCCGGGCCGGTGGCCGACTGCACGACGAGGTGTCCGGGCAGGTTCGTTGTGCCGTAGGTCGGAAGCTCACCCGATCCACTGCTGGGCGGTGGGGTCGTGGAGTCGCTGCTGCCGCCGCCACCGCCGCCGCAACCGGCCGCGATCAGCATGGGGAGCAACCCCAGCGCCGTGATGTAACGTAGTGCTCTCAACGGATGAACTCCTTCAAGGTTAGAACGACAAAATCCCGGAAAGCGCTTTCGCGCTTTCCGGGACGGGATACCGAAGATCCG
>CBIHPH010000021.1:0-54149 GCA_966212105.1 uncultured Rhizobacter sp. | reverse complement strand
TGCAAAGCGCAACACAGCACGTCACCCCGGCGAAAGCCCGGGCCCACCGCAGCCAATGGATACCGGCGTTCGCCGGTACGACATGGTGTGGGTCGCGACCAAGCTGCAAAGCAACACAGCACGTCACCCCGGGCCCACCGCACCCAGTGGCTACCGGCGTTCACCGGCATGACATGGCGTGGGGCCTACCGCTGCCCGTGCGTACCCACGTTCGCACTGCAGCGTCCAGCTCCGGTCGTCAGCGCACGACGGCCATCTGCTCCCGCTTCGTGCCGTCGTAGGTGTAGAGCGTGAGCGCGCCGTTCTTGATGTCGCCCTTTTCATCGAACGAGATCGGGCCGGTCACGCCCTTGTACCCTTCGGTCTTCGCGAGCACGGGCAGGTACTTCGCAGGATCGGCCGAATCCGCCTTGACCATCGCGTTGACCAGCACGTTGACGGCGTCGTACACGTACGGCGAGTAGAGTTTCACGTCGACGTTGAACTTCTCCTTGAAGCGCTTCCTGAAGTCGTCCATCGCGGCCTTGTCTTCACCCTCGACGCCGCCGGCTTCGGCACACACGATCTGGCCCTTCGGCAAAGCGCCGCCGGCCAGACTCGGCAGTTCGGCGGTGCAGACGCCGTCGCCGCCCATGAATTTGGATTGGATCCCGAGCTGCTTCATCTGGCGCAGCATGGGCCCGGCCACCGCATCCATGCCCCCGAAGAACACGACGTCGGGCTTCGTGCCCTTGATGGCCGTCAGGATGGAGCTGAAGTCCTTTTCCTTGTTGGTGGTGTACTGGCGCGAGGCCACGTCGCCGCCCGCGGCCTTGACGGCCTTGACGAATTCCTCGGCCACGCCCTGCCCGTAGGCCGTGCGGTCATCGATCACGGAGATCGATTTGCCCTTGAGCTCGTTCATCGCGTA
The DNA here is from genome assembly GCA_966212105.1 of uncultured Rhizobacter sp. Classification (GTDB taxonomy): domain Bacteria; phylum Pseudomonadota; class Gammaproteobacteria; order Burkholderiales; family Burkholderiaceae_C; genus Rhizobacter. The sequence continues at coordinate 53,239 of CBIHPH010000021.1, read as the reverse complement.
ACGCCCCAGCGTACCGCCCAGGTGCACATCGTCGGCCACCACGCGGAACGTGGTCTTGAAGCCCTGGCGCGTGTAGGTGGGGTTGGTGGCCGAAGGGGAGATCTGCGGAATGCCCGCTTCGCTGTAGATCTTCGAGGCCGGAATGGTGGTGCCCGAGTTCAGATGGCCCACCACCCCATTGACCCGCGCATCGGCGAGTTTCTGTGCCGCGGCCGTGCCCTGCTTCGGGTCGGCACCGTCGTCTTCCATCAGCAGTTCGAACTTGACCTTCTTGCCGCCGATGGTCAGCCCCTTGGCATTGAGCTCATCGACCGCCATGCGGGCGCCCAATTCATTGTCCTTGCCCAGGTGGGCGATTTCACCGCTGGTCGGTGCCACGTGCCCGATCTTGATCACCTGCTCCTGGTCTGACTTCTTGCCACAGCCGGCCACGGCAACCGCAAGGACGACCGCCGGCACTGCAAACAGTGAACCACGCTTCATACACGCTCTCCTCATGGATTGGAAGGAAACGAGGCCGGGCACTCATTGACCGGCCCAGGGCACTGCAACTCGCACACACAAGAAACGGCAGCGTCAGATGGTACCGCCATCGCGGCGCTGCCGTGCCATCTCGATGGCGACAGCCCGCGAGACCATGTCATGAAGCACCGACACCATCTGGTCGCGCAGGTCGGCGATCAGGCTGTCGGCCGCCCGGGCCAGTGCGGGCGCCACGGCCTCCTGGATGCGGTGGTCGAACATCAAGTCCAGCTGCTCCTCGAGGCCGGTGACCACCCGACGAACCACCTCGTCCTCGGACACCGGCTCGACCCGCGCCTGCGCCACGAGCGGAGCAGGAATGTGCATGGGCACCGGCGGGGGCGATGGCAGGACTGCCGGCCCCTCGTCCCGGCTCCACCAGCTGCCGGAGAAGTCCGATGGCAGCGGGGTCTGCGGGGCCATGGCGGGCAGTGGGAGTTCCACCGTCGCCTCCCCGGGACGCCGCTTGAGCCATTCAGGGGGCGACGGCGCTTCCGACACGGGCGGCGGCGCCGGAGGCTCGGCCTGGAGCGGCGGTGTTTCGGCAACGAGACTCGGCCGGGTGCGTGCAGGGACTTCGGCGTCTTGCTCGGCAGCCGGGCGCACCTCGGGTGGATCGGCCAGCTCCACGACCTCGGTCAGCACCGGCAGACGGTGCGCTGGCGGGCTGCCGGGCGCATTCGATTTCATGCGGACACGTCCTGCGCCACATCGTGCTTTTGCAGCGTGTAGCCACGGTCGGCATAGTGTTTCCAGCGCACGCGACCGGCCATCCGCGCCGGCCCATCCACCGGCACGAGTTCGATCACCCGCGAGAAACTTTCGAATCCGTTGACCAATTCGTCTCCCATGTTCAAGAGGACGTCATGATGAGGTGCATCTTGCACTTGTTCGGTCAGCCAGACGGGAGTGTGGCGTAAACGCGGGGCCAATGGTTGCCCGGATCGGGCATGAACGTGGGGGATGAAATCCAGCGGCTCGAACGTCCACAGCTGCCGGTCGAGCTGCTGGAGCACCGGCGGCGGCCCGGCCACCACCACCCGTGCCCCCCGCCGCACCGCCTTGCGCAGCAGGCGGCAGGCATAGCCCATGCGGTCGGGCACGTTGAAATGGAAGCTGATCTCGGTCATGGCCCGGCGCGAACGAAAGACCTCAGCCGGCCTGGGACAACACGAAGTGGGTCAGCAGCGGGACGGGGCGGCCGGTGGCGCCCTTGGCCGCGCCGGATTTCCAGGCCGTGCCCGCGATGTCCAGGTGCGCCCAGCGATATTTGCCCGTGTAGCGGCGAAGGAACATCGCGGCCGTGATGGCCCCGCCTGCACGCGACCCCACGTTGGCCATGTCGGCGAAGTTGCTTTTGAGGGCCTCGTCGTATTCGTCGTCGAGCGGCATGCGCCAGCAGGGGTCCAGACCCGCCTGGCCGGCCGCCTGCAGTTCATTGGCCAGCGCTTCATCGGCCGTGAAAAGGCCGCTGCGGTGGTTGCCGAGGGCGATCACACACGCGCCGGTCAGCGTGGCGACATCCACCACCGCCGCGGGCTTGAAGCGTTCGGCGTAGGTCAGCGCATCGCACAGGATCAGGCGGCCTTCGGCGTCGGTGTTGAGCACCTCGATGGTCTGTCCCGACAGGCTCGTGACCACGTCGCCCGGCTTGAGCGACCGGCCATCAGGCATGTTCTCGCACGCAGGGATCAGGCCCACCAGGTTGACCTTGGCCTTCAGTTCAGCGACGGCGAGGAACGTGCCCAGCACGCTGGCGGCCCCGCCCATGTCGAACTTCATCTCGTCCATTTCGGCCGACGGCTTGATGGAGACGCCGCCCGTGTCGAACGTGATGCCCTTGCCCACGAGCACGATGGGCGCCTTCGTCCTGGCGGCGCCCTGGTAGCGCAGCACGATGAACCGCGGCGGCTCTTCCGACCCCTGGGCCACGGCCAGGAACGAGCCCATGCCCAGCTTTTCGATCGCCTTGCGGTCAAGCACCTCGACATTCAGGTCGTGGCTCTTGGCGAGCTTCTTGGCCTGTTCGGCCAGCAAGGTGGGTGTGCAGTGATTGCCCGGGCGATTGGCCCATTCGCGAGCGAGCAGAACGCCCGAACCGATGGCCCGGCCGCGCGTCAGGCCCAGTTGCACCGCCTTGACTTGCGCCTTGTCGACGACCAGCGTGACGGCGGTGGTCACCGGCGCGGGCGGCGCACTGGGCTTCGTATGGCGGTACACATAAGTGGCATCGACGGCCGCAGCCACCAGCGCCTCCGCATGGGCCGCCTCGGGTTCGACACCCCATGCGGCCACGCCCACCCGCTTGGCGCCTGTATGCTTCAATGCCGCCATCCCCTGCGCGACGGCCGCCTTGAATGCCTTCGGCGATGCATCGGGGGCCGCCGACACCACCACCCGGCCTGCCCGCACGCCGGGGAGCCGGTGGAGGTACAAGGTCCGGCCGGCCTTCAGCTGGAAGTCGCCCTGTGCAATCGCATCCTCGATCGGTGCCTTGAGCTTTTCATCGAGTGGGGTGTCGAGTGCGTCGCCGGCCACCACGAGCAGCAGCGCATCGACGTTCAAGGAGGACAAGGTGGTCAGTGAAAGTACCTGGTGGCGAAAGTCCATAATGCGGCCCAAACAATAATCCGACGATGTTATTCGATTCCACCCTGCGCCGAGACCTCGCCCGCACTTTCGGCGCGACGCTGGTCGTCATCCTCACCATCGTGCTCACGATGTTCCTGATCCGCATGCTCGGCCAGGCGGCCGTCGGCAACGTCTCGCCCGAGAACGTGGCGCTGCTGCTCGGGTACGTCTCGCTGGCCAACCTGCCGACGATGCTCAGCCTGTCGCTGTTCATCGCCGTGGTCGTCTCGCTCGGTCGCAGCTACCGGGACAGCGAAATGGCGATCTGGTTCGCCAGCGGCATCGGCCTGAACCGCTTCGTGCGCCCGGTGCTGCGGGTCAGCTGGCCGGTGCTGCTCGTCGTCGGGGTGATGGCGTTGGTCGTGTGGCCGTGGGTGAACCAGCAAAGTGCCGAACTGAAGGAACGGTTCGAGCAGCGCTCGGACCTGTCGCGCGTGGCGGCCGGCCAGTTCCAATCCTCGCGCGACGGCTCGCGCGTGTTCTTCATCGACCGCGACCAGAGCGATGGCGCCACCTCCGGCCGCAACGTGTTCATCCTGATCAGGAAGGGCACGAAGGAATCGGTGACCACGGCTCGCACCGGCCGCATCGAACATGCGCCCCAAGCTGATTTCCTCGTGCTCGACACGGGCCAGCGCAACGAGCAGGACCTGGTCAGCAACGAGAGCACCGTGGCACGGTTCCACAGCTACAGCATCGAGGTGGCGCAACGGCACAGCGAGCAGGCCACGTCGCTGCCCTTCAAGGCGCGACCCACCCTCGACCTGCTGGCGAACCCGGAGCCCAAGGCCCTGGGGGAACTGACCTGGCGGATCGGCCTGACACTGGGTTCGGCCAACCTGCTGCTGCTGGCACTGAGCCTCTCTGCCACCCAGCCGCGCCGCGCCAGCAACTGGAACCTGTTGTTCGCCCTGCTGGCCTTCGTCGTCTATTACAACCTCATCAACCTCTCGCAAGCGTGGGTGTCGTCGAGCCGCATCAGCATGGGCGCGGCACTCGCGGCCATCCACGGCACGGCGTTCGTGTTGGCCGTGGGCCTGCTCTGGTGGCGCGACAACGGAACCCACCTCACGCTGCGCAAGGCGCCCGCTCCCCGAAGGAAGGTCAGCGCATGAAGACCGTCCGCCGCCTGTTGTATGTCGATGTCGTGACGGCCGTGGTGTTCGTCGCCGTCGCATTCCTCTCGCTGTTCTTCTTCATCGACTTCGTCGACGAACTGGGCGACGTCAACAAGGACTACTCGGCCATGCAGGCCGCGTGGTACTCGCTGCTCGAATTGCCTGGCCACCTGTATGAACTCGCGCCCATCGCGGTGCTGATCGGCACCATCTACGCCCTGTCAAGGCTGGCACAGTCGTCGGAGTTCACCATCTTGCGCACCGGGGGTCTCGGCCCGGGCCGCGCACTGTCGCTGCTGATGGGCCTGGGCATCGCCTTCGCGGCGCTCACCTTCCTCGTCGGCGACTACTTCTCGCCGATCAGCGAGCGCGCCGCCACCGAGCTTCACGCCAGGGTCAAGGGCGGCCTGAGCCTCGGCCGCGCCGGGGCATGGATGAAGGACCGCGTCACCACGCCGGAGGGCGAACGCTCCTACTCGATCAACGTCGCCACCGCGGCCGCGAATGGCGAACTGCTCTATGTGCGCGCGTATGCGTTCGACAGCGAAGGTCGTCTCGTGCAACGCATCGCCGCCGACAGCGGACGCGTCGATGGCGACGGCGTCTGGACCTTGCGCAAGGTCCTGCTGACGGACTGGAGCGGTGCCTCAGCCGCTGCAGCGGCTGACACAGGCACCCTCAAGGTGGATGTGCAGCACCTCGATACGTACCGCCTGAAGACCTCCCTTGCGGCCAATGTCGTGGCCTCTGCCGTGCGGCCGGTCAATTCCATGTCGACGTTCGAGTTGTTCCGCTACATCACCCACTTGTCCGACAATGAGCAGACCGCCCAGCGCTACGAGCTGCGTTTCTGGAAGCGGGCCTTCTACCCATTGGCATGCCTCGTGATGGTCGGACTCGCATTGCCGTTCGCCTACCTGCACGCCCGCGCCGGCGGCGTGAGCCTCAAGGTGTTCGGCGGCATCATGCTGGGCATCAGCTTCGTGCTCATGAACAACGTGGCAGCGCACGTCGGGCTGCTGAAGAACTGGACGCCGTGGATCGTCGCGGCCACGCCGAGCCTGATCTACCTGCTGTTGTCTCTTGCTGCGTTCAGCTGGCTCGTGAGGTATCGATGAACGCCACCCGAGGCTTGCTGCTGTTTGCCCATGGGGCGCGCGATCCCCGCTGGGCCGAGCCGTTCGAAGACGTGGCCCGCCGCGTTCGCGAGCAGCGGCCGGGCGTGGCCGTCTCGCTCGCGTTCCTTGAACTCATGACGCCGGACATTGCTTCAGCCGGCGCCATGCTCGCTGCGGCCGGATGCACGTCGGTGGCGGTCGTGCCCCTGTTTCTCGGCGCCGGCGGCCATGTGCGCAAGGACATCCCTGCCCTGCTGGATGCCCTGCGGGCCGCGCACCCCGATGTCACATGGACGCTGACCCCGGCCGTGGGCGAACTCGCCCCGGTCATCGCGGCCATGGCCGCCACGGCCGTGGACCTGCTCGACGGCACCCTTTAAGTTTTTGCCTCTGGCAAGTTGCCTGAATGCGCTCTCTTTGAGCCGATGGTCAGTGCGAGCAGTATCAGCGCGATAAAAACGCCGTCCGAGGCGGTGGGACGCTGACCCACGATGAAAACGGAGCTGGCGATGCCAAAAACAGGAATGAGCAGCGACAGAGGCGCCACCCTCGACACCGGGTACTCGCGCAGCATCAGGTTCCATCCCCAATAGCAAAAGTGCGTGGCGCCGTAGGCTTGAAATGCCAGCGAAAAAACCGCGACGCCGTTGACGTGCGAGGGCAGTGCGGCAAATGGCGCGCTGCCATGCAGCAACCAGGTCAGCAGAAGCAGCGGAATGGGTGGGAACAGACTCGCCCACACCACGAAGGCGAAGATCTCCCGCACTTTGGAGACCTTGATGACAACATTGCCGATGCTCCAGGCCACGGCGCTGACCATCACCAGCGCAAACCCGATCGCAGTGGCCTTGCCAGGACTGCCGAGCAGGATTCCGATCAGTCCGATCGAGGCCAGCGCAACGCCCATCCATTGAGGCCATGCCAGGCGTTCACCGAAGAGCAGCATGCCCCAGCCCAGCGTGAAGAATGCGCTCGACTGGATCAGCAACGAGGCACTTCCAGGCGGCACGCCCATCGCGATCCCGAGGTTGATCAAGGCCCACATGGCCACGCCAAAAATCAATCCATAGGCCGCCAGCCAATGGAAGGAGACGTCGGGGCGCTTCACGAAGAACACCCACGGCAAGGCCGCCAGTGTGAAACGGATCGCCGTCAACAGCAGCGGGTCGATGTGAGAGAGTCCCAGTTTCGTGATGGGAAAGTTGAGTCCCCATACGGCCGTCACGAGCACGGCCAGCAACACGTGTTTTTTCTGCATGGTCGGTATGTCTTTTCCTTGATGGCCAGGCGAAGAGCCTTGGCAAGAAAAGAATTTGCCAAGGATCGGAATGGCCTGCCTCCGATTTCGGGTCAAACACCATCAAAATCGGGCCATGCATGAAGCCACCCTCGATCCCTGCGAGAAGATCCCGCGTGACGCCGTCGTGACGGCACGCGAGTATGCGGACGGCGAGCTTTTTCCCACCCACCTTCACCGACGCGGGCAATTTGCCTACGCTGCCCGCGGAGTCATCACGGTGGTGACCGACCAAGGAAACTGGGCGGTGCCACCCCACCGGGCGATCTGGGTGCCTGCCCGCGTACCGCACGCGATGCAGATGCGTGGCCCTGTCACCATGCTCAACACCTACATCCGAACGCGGACGGCGAACCGATTGGGTCTGCCCGTGCAGTGCCAGGTTTTCGATGTGTCGCCGCTCTTGCGGCAATTGCTGGAAAGGGCCGTCGACGTGCCCCAGCTCTATGCCACCGATGGCCGCGACGGTCATCTGATGGCTTTGTTGCTGCACGAGATCGCCGACATGCCCGGGTTGTTGCTGAACGCTCCATTACCCGCTGAGCCGCGGCTTGCGCGGGAATGCCGCGAATTTCTGGCACACCCTTCGCTGGAGATCGGAATCGACGACATGGCAAGGCGCACCGGCATGAGCCGCCGCACCTTCACCCGTCAATTTCGGCTGCACACCGGCGTCAGCTACATCGAATGGAGGCAGCAAGCCTGCTTGCTCGAAGCCGTGGTTCGGCTGGGCAAAGGCGAACCCGTCACGCGCGTGGCCATGGAACTCGGCTACAGCAGCTCAAGCGCGTTCGCCACGGCGTTCAAGCAGGTGCTCGGCGAAGTGCCCAGCCGATATTTCTGCCGAGTCAAGGATGTAAGACATGCGGTGGAATAATCGAGGCATCGTTGCACTCCGTCCTGGAATATGAATTTGCACCAGTTCCGGTTTGTCCAAGAAGCCGTCCGGCGCAACCTGAACCTGACCGAAACCGCCCGCGCGCTCTTCACATCGCAGCCCGGCGTATCGAAGGCGATCCTGGAGCTGGAGGACGAACTGGGCGTGGACATCTTCGCCCGCCACGGCAAGCGGCTTCGGCGCATCACCGAGCCAGGCGCGGAGGTGCTCAAGTCGATCGAAATCATCATGCGCGAGGTGGGCAACCTCAAGCGCATCGGCGAGGAATTCTCGAAGCAGGACGCAGGCACCCTCTCGATCGCCACCACCCACAGCCAGGCACGCTACTTCCTGCCGGGCCCGGTGGCGCAACTGCGCCGCAAGTTCCCCAAGGTCAACATCAGCCTGCACCAGGGCTCACCCGCCCAGGTGGCCCAGATGGTCATCGACGAGGTGGCCGACATCGGCATCGCAACGGAATCCATCAGCGACTTCGAGGGCCTGATCACCCTGCCCTGCTACGAATGGCAGCACGCCATCGTGATGCCCTCGGGCCATCCGCTCGCCCAGGCGGAGACCCTCACGCTCGAAGACCTCGCATTGCAGCCCCTGGTGTCGTACCACCCGTCGTTCAGCGGCCGCACGCGGGTCGATCAGGCGTTCGCGGCAGGCAACCTCAAGCCCACCATCGTGCTCGAGGCCATCGATGCCGACGTGATCAAGACCTACGTGCGCCTGGGCCTCGGCATCGGCATCCTTGCCGAGACCGCCGTGCGCGACGATCCACCCGGTGGCGACCTGGTCTGGCGCCCCGTGGGGCACCTGTTCGGCCAGAATGTCACGCGCGTGGCATTCAAGCGGGGCGCGTACCTGCGCAACTTCGTCTTTGCCTTCGCCGAAATGCTGGCGGACCGCCTCAGCCGGGCCGCCATCCTCCAAGCCATGGGCGGCGAGCCGCCCCCGAACGCCGCGGATTGATCCCATGACACCGCCCGTCGACAGCCGCCTGCCCCAGGTGGGCACCACCATCTTCACCGTGATGTCCGCCTTGGCCGCCCAGCACGGTGCGGTCAACCTCGGCCAGGGGTTCCCCGATTTCGACTGCGACCCGGCGCTGGTCGATGCCGTCACCGCAGCTATGACGGCCGGCCACAACCAATACCCCCCGATGGCCGGCGTGCCCGCATTGCGCGAGGCCGTCGCGGCGAAGATCGAACGCCTGTACGGGCACCGCTACGACCCGGCGACCGAAGTCACCATCACCGCCGGGGCCACGCAGGCCATTCTGACGGCGATCCTCGCACTGGTGCACCCGGGCGATGAGGTGATCGTGCTCGACCCGTGCTACGACAGCTACGAACCCAACATCATGCTCGCGGGCGCCACGGCCGTCCACGTGCCGCTGACCGCCCGCACCTTCCGCCCCGACTTCGACGCCCTGGGCCGTGCCCTCACGCCGCGCACACGCGCCATCATCGTCAACACGCCGCACAATCCGAGCGCCAGCGTGTGGACCGCCGACGACATGGCCCGGCTCGCCGCGCTGATGCGCGACACGAAGGTGCTCGTGATCGCCGACGAGGTGTACGAGCACATGGTGTTCGACGGCCTGCAGCATGAAAGCATCTCGCGGCATCCGGAACTGGCCGCCCGCAGCCTGGTGGTGTCGAGCTTCGGCAAGACCTTCCACGTGACCGGCTGGAAGGTGGGCTACGTGGCGGCGCCGGCGGCGTTGTCGGCGGAGTTCCGCAAGGTGCACCAGTTCAATGTGTTCACGGTCAACACGCCGATGCAGCATGCGCTCGCGCAGTACCTCGCGGATCCGAATCCCTACCTGGGCCTGCCGGCGTTCTACCAGCGCAAGCGCGACCTCTTCCGTGAAGGCCTCGCCCCCACGCGCTTCGCGCTGCTGCCGTGCCAGGGGAGCTACTTTCAATGCGTCGACTATTCGGCCATCAGTGATCTGCCGGAAGAAGCGTTTTGCCGCTGGCTCACGACGGAAGTGGGCGTGGCCGCCATCCCGCTGGCCGCGTTCTATGCCGATGGCCGTGAGCAGCGCCTGGCGCGCTTCTGCTTCGCCAAGCGCGATGAGACGCTGCAGCAGGCCATCGATCGGCTCGCCACACTCTGATGCGCGCTCCCCACTTCACCGCCGGGGCGGCAGGTCGTGTTCATCGACTTGAAAATCGAGCAGCCTGTCGTCGTCGTGCGCGGGCGCCGGAGGCACCTCGACAGTGAGATTCGGCGGCAGGTCCGTCGACACATCGAGGTCGAGCGTGATGCGCTCGAAGCCGACCCCGTCTGCAGACGGACGAGACACGACCTGGCTGATGCCCGGCCCCGCATCGTCTCCCAACGGCAGCAGCAGGTCGACGCCGGACAACTTGAAATCCCGCTCGGCCTGGTCCCGGGCGATGCCGTACAGGAACAGCAGCTCGCGATACGCGGGCACGTCGAACGTGGGGCCCACGTCCCGGCGGAACAACAAGGTGTCGAGCAACTCCATGGCGTCCGACGGTGTGCGCCAAAGCTCCTGCAGCCGTTCGAGCACCTCGGGATACCCCGCCAGGTCGCGGCCAGCCTCCGGATCCACGCCCCACTCCGGAGCGTAAGCATTGAACCGGCGGTTGAACCGCTCCCTGATGCGCTCGTAGGGCTCCCGCTCATCGCGGCGGCGATAGATTTCGAGCAGCTTCAGATACGGCAACGGGCTCACGCCGCTCGTGCTGCGAACATGCCCCATCAGCAAGTCGATGGCCGCTTCGTCCTGGCCCAGCACGACGAAGAAATCCACCTGCTGCTCGAGGTCGATCAATTCTTCGGCAGACATCGGACGGCGCAGCTCCGTCGGTGCCAGCGACGTGCGGACCTCGTTGCGAACCGCAGGCGCGCTCACTGCCGCGGGCGGAGGCGGCGGGGTTTCGGCCCGCAGCGGCGGCGTGGGGGCCCGCGCGTCGGGCACCGGCGTGGGCGCCACCGTGGCAGCAGCCCCTGATGTGGTCGGCGTTGCCACGGGCTCGGGCTCAGGCTCGGCCGCCTGCGCTTCGGCGGCTGCGACTTCTGCGGCCCACCACTGCGCCTGCAGGCGGTCGCGGCGGCGCAACAGAAGAACACCCGCCAGCGCCACTGCCAGCACCGCACACAAGCCAGCCAGCACGTAGGTGACCGGGTTCGCATACCGATCGTGCTCGGCCGCGCGCAACTGGGCCTGCAAGGCGCCAAGGGCCCGCTCTTTCGCCTGGTCGCGCTCGCGCAATTGCTGAACCGATGCCTCGAGCGCTTTCAAACGCGCCTGATCGGCCAGGCGCTGGGCGACATCCTGTTCCGCCGGTGCGGAAGCGATGCCGCTGGCCGGCGGGGCCGCGCCCAGCGTGGCGTTCGGCTGCATGACCGACTCTTCCTCCGGCGGGTCGAGCTTCAGCACAGGACCTGATGCGGGTGCCGGTGGAGGCGGCGCAGGCCGCGGTTTGCGGGGCCGCGCGGGCGCTGCTGCGGCGATCGGCGCCACGGCGGCCGCATCACGGCGTTCGGCAGAGACAGGCCGGCGCGAACGGGGCGCCGGACGGGATGCCGCGCGCGCAGGCTCCTCGGGCACGGCCGCCACCAATGGCGATGCGGCTCGCAGTTCGGCATCGTCGCCCGCATCAGGGTCGGATGGCAGATCGCCGCTCTGCGCGAGCATTTGCGGCGGGTCTGCGAACACGACGAAGCCACGTGAAAGCTGTGCCGGGCAGCCTGCGTGCACCGTCACGTTGAGCGTGGGTTCATCGACGGGCACCGTGGTGGTCACACGGATGCGGCGTTCGCCGCTGGAACCCACGCGGACGAGCCTGGCCCGGACCTGATCGGCGCGCAAGGGCCGGTCGCCGACGATCACCTCCGCGCCCACACACCCCGGCTCGAGAACTTCCGAGACGTCGAACCGCAGGTTCACCGAGAAATCGAGGGGGCGGCCCAATGCGGTGGTACCGGTGACCTTGCCGAATCCCAGCGCCATCGCGTGGCCTGCGTGAAGCAAGAGCGCGAGGACGAGGGGCGACAGGATCGGAAGTCTGTGCATTCGTGCGCGTGCCGATAGGAAAATTGACTCTAGCATGAAGTGCCCGCCGCCATGCCCTTTCCAAGGTGCAGCGTGCGCCTGCGCGTGCTGCATGACACAATCCGCACCGACTGGCATGCCCCTCGTGGTCCAGGCGCAGCCTGGGCCCGGGCCTCAACACGCCGCAGGCGATGGTCTGCAACGCACCCGACCGGCCCCATTCGTGCGGATGGCGTCCTTTCGTGGAATGCTGCAGGGTCAACGACAATCAACACGCCAGACGCGTCGCCGACGCGGGACCGCGCGAGAAGCCCACGCCATGCACAGCCCCATGCTCACGCCCGAGGAACAGCACAACATCGAATCGGCGCGGTGGTTCTCCAGATTGTCGACGCCGCTGCGCGATGCCATCCTGTCGCGCGCCGTGGTGCGCCGCCTGCCCGATGGTGGCCTGCTTTCGGCGCGCGGGGAGCCGGCGGACTGGTGGTGCGGCGTCGCCAAGGGAGCCGTGCGGATCAGCTCCGTGTCTCTCGCGGGCAAGCAGATCACGCTGACCTACGTCGAACCGGGCATCTGGTTCGGCGACATGGCCCTGTTCGACGGCCTGCCCCGCACCCACGACTCCAACGCGCATGGAGAGACCACGCTGCTCGTCGTGCGCAAGCCCGACTTCAGGGAACTGCTGTCGCAACACGTCGAGTTGTACGACGCGCTGCTTCACCTCAACTGCCGTCGGTTGCGCCTGATGTACGACCTCGTGCAGGACCTCAACACCATGCCACTGGCCGCGCGACTGGCCAAGCAGCTGCTGATCCTCGCACGCAGCTACGGCATCAAGGAGGGTGAGGAAATCCGCATCGGCCTGCAACTGGCCCAGGAAGACCTCGCCCAGTTGCTGGGCGCCTCCCGGCAGCGCGTGAACCAGGAACTCAAAGGCTTCGAACGCGACGGCGCCGTGCGCATCGAGCCCAATCGGCTCATTGTGCTGTCAAAGGAAAAGCTCCTTGCGGCGTCCGAACCTCAATCGTGAGAGGTGCCGTGCACGCGCTTTCGGCTGACCGGGTGGCTGCGCTCGAGGCGTACCTCGCTCAGCGCCTGCCCGGCTTCGAGGGCCCGCTGAGCGTCGAGCCCCTCACCGGTGGCCAGTCGAACCCGACTTACCAACTCCGAACCCCCAGGGCATCGTGGGTGATGCGCTGCAAACCCGCACCGGCGGCCCGCCTGATGCCGTCGGCCCATGCCATCGAGCGGGAGTTTCGCGTGATGTCCGCCCTGGCGGGCACGGCCGTACCGGTGCCGGCAATGGCGCTGCTGTGCGAAGACGAGACGATCATCGGCCGAGCCTTCTACGTGATGCAATTCCTCGACGGTCGCGTGCTCTGGGAGCCCGACCTGCCCGGCTTTTGCCGGAGCGACCGGGAGCGACTCTACGACGACATGAACCGGGTCATCGCCGCATTGCACGCGGTGGATGTCCAGGCCGCGGGCCTGGCCGACTACGGCCGCCCCGGCAACTACTTCGAGCGGCAGATCGCCCGTTGGCGAAAGCAATACCAAGCGTGTGCGACGGAGCCCATTGCGGCGATGGACCGCCTGGCCGCCTGGCTGCCGGACCACCTGCCCGCGAGCGCACGTGACGACCGCCACGTGGCCATCGTTCACGGGGACTACCGGATCGACAACCTGATGTTCCACCCCACCGAACCGCGCGCCGTCGCGCTGCTCGACTGGGAGCTGTCCACACTCGGGCACCCACTGGCAGACTTCAGCTATCACTGCATGGCCTGGCACATCGCGCCGGCCTTGTACCGTGGCCTTGCGGGCGCGGACCTGGAAACGCTGGGCATTCCCTGCGAAGAGGCCTACCTGCGCCGCTACTGCGAGCGCAGCGGCCGCACAGACGCCGATGCCATCTGGGACGACTGGAACTTCTACGTGGCCTACAACCTGTTCCGCATGACCGGCATCGTGCAAGGCATTGCCAAACGCATCGAAGACGGCACGGCGGTCCACCCCGACGCCCGCCGCGCGGCATGCACGGCCCGGCCGCTTGCCGAAATGGGGTGGCGCTTCGCACAGCTGGCCTGAGGTGCGCAGCGCCCCACGGTGTCAGGGCTTCTTGGGCGGTTCCGGCCCGAGGGTTTGCCATGCCGTGGATGAATCGCTGTGGCTCCAGTCCCGGGCCGCAGCATCGGCATCGGTGACCGTGGCAGCGGTTCGAATCGCCTGCGCCACGGCACACTGGAACAAGCTCACGGCGCCCCCCAGGGTGCGAGGATCGGGGTCGCGCAGCTGCATGCGCAGGTACACCCGGCCACGCAGGGTCATCAAAATGAACGGAGGTTGATCGGCGAGAAAGCCCACGTCGGCCTTCTCCAGTTGCTCGGCCAGCGGCCCTTCCACCCACCGTTCGGCATCCCCTTCCGTGCCCCCGGTGAAGTGAAAGTGCTGGCGCACCGTTTTCGCGGCTTTCACGGAGGCCTTCGGAAACATCACGAGCCAGCGCATTTCCTCCGGCGCGTTGCTGTCAATGACCGTCTGGGTGCTTTCGGTAAAGCTCTCGAACGCACTGCGCTCCAGGGTTTCGAACAAGGACTGCGTCAACACCAGCATCTGCAGATTCGGCGACAGGCCGAGTTCCATGCGGATGCGCAGTTCATGCCCTTCGATGTACTGACGCTGGGGCGGACCCCATTCGAGGCGCCACGGCTTGTTGTCGATCGCCCCGTCGATCACGAAGCCGCCGCCTTCGTCGCGCACCCGCTTGAAATTGAGCCGCTGACGTTGCGCCCAGGCCGACACCTCGGACCATTCCGACTCTGCAGACTTGCGGGCGATCAGGCGTTTGAATGCGTCAAGCATGGAAAGTCGGCTTCATCTAGAGTGACGGGCGACACGCGGCGTGTCGGAGGAGCCCAACGATGATCGAAGTGTATTCGTGGCCTACCCCCAATGGGCACAAGGTTCACATCATGCTGGAAGAGTGCGGATTGCCTTACCGGGCCCGCCCCGTCAACATTGGCACGGGCGAACAGTTCGAGCCGGAATTTCTTTCCATCAGCCCCAACAACAAGATACCTGCCATCGTAGACCCCGAGGGGCCGGAAGGCGAGCCCATTTCGTTGTTCGAATCCGGCGCCATCTTGTTGTACCTCTCCGGCAAGACCGGAAAGTTCATGCCCGACAGCGTCGCCGGCCGCTACGAGGTGCTGCAATGGCTGATGTTCCAGATGGGCGGCGTGGGCCCGATGCTGGGCCAGACCCATCATTTCCGCGTTTACGCGCCGCAGAAGATCGACTATGCGATCGACCGCTACACGAACGAGGCCAGGCGCCTGTATGGCGTGATGGACAAGCGTCTGTCGAAGTCCACCTACATCGGCGGCCCCGACTACTCCATCGCGGACATCGCGATCTTCCCGTGGTTGCGCTCGTGGAAGAACCAGGGCATCGACTGGGCCGACTTTCCGCACCTCAAGGGCTGGTTCGACGAGATTGCCGCGCGGCCCGCTGTCAAACGCGCAGTGGAAGTGCTTTCCACGCATTCGAACGTTCGCCCCCTCACGGATGACCGGGCGCGTGAAGCGCTGTTCGGGTCCATGCAGTACGCGCGCCGCTGAGGCTGCTTTTCAGGAGGGCCGAGGCTCGAAGCGAATGAGAAGCCGCCCCGAGGCGGCCCTCCTCGAGGGCACTCATTTGAGATTCTGGCGCAGCGGACAGGAATCGAACCCGTAACCCCCAGCTTAGAAGGCTGGTGCTCTATCCGGTTGAGCTACCGCCGCGGCGACATGGGAGGCATGCCAAGCGGAGACGGCTTCTTGGCCAGCGGGTGCCGGGCACCCGGTGGGCAAGAAACACAAGAAACCTGGTCGGGGCGGTGGGATTCGAACTCACGACCACCTGGTCCCAAACCAGGTGCGCTACCAGGCTGCGCTACGCCCCGAAAGACTCACATTCTAACCCGGGATTCGGCCGTCCGGGCCATGAAGTTGTGCGGACACCGCAATGCACTGGCGAATATGCTGTTCGCAGACATACCGCAAGGCCGTGAACGTGAGCACGGCCGACACCGCCTGCCCCGCGATGGGCACGAACTTGGCCAACTGCTGCGCACTCAGTCGCACGCCCACGAGCCGCAGCAGCTGAATCACCAGGGCACGCGTCATGAGGCGCCCCACCAGCAGGCTGCCTCCCGCCGACAATGCCTTGTAGACCACGAGACGCCGGTCCGGAGAAAGGCGTGCCACCTGTTCCGGCGACAGGCCGAATGCCCGATTGATCTCCGGGATGAGCCGCGCGAGCACACCCACGTCTGTGACCCAGTCCAGGCCGGGCACGGGCACCACGGCGACCCCGGCCGCCAGCAGTGCGCGCTGTTTCACGCGGCGGCGACACTCACGTGCGATGTCGTCGAGGCGCCGTGCAGCCGGGTCGGTGAAGGCGTTCATGGGGCCATGCTAAGCCCGGCTTCATGACCCTTCCCGTCACGCGTTCAACTGGGCCCACGTTTTTTCGAGGCGCTTCACGCTGACCGGCTGAGGCGTGCGCAACTCCTGAGCGAACAGGCTCACCCGCAGTTCCTCGAGCAGCCAGCGGAATTCGTCGAGCCTGGCATCGTGGACGCCCTTGCGCTCGGCCACGAGACGCAGGTAACGCTGTTCGAGCGGGCGCAGCTCTGCCAGGCGTGCAGCGTCGCGCGCCGGGTCGGCCCGCCATTTGTCGAGCCTCATCGTCACCCCCTTCAGGTAACGCGGCAGGTGTGCGAGCTGGGCCCAGGGTGTGGATGAGACAAACCGCTTTGGCACAAGGCGGCCCAGCTGCGCGGTCACATCGTCGCTGACATCCTTCGGCGCACGGCTGTCCTTGAGCTTGCGCATGGCTGCCGCGTACTCGGTCAGCACCGTGCCCACGCTTCGTGCGATTTCATTGGCGATCAAGGTCAGGCGCCCTCGCCCCTCATCGAGGCGCTTGCGGAACGTCACGGCATCGGTGGGCAGCGGATCCGACAGGAACGCGCGGTCGAGAGCCAGCTCGATGATCTGCGCGCGCAACTCATCCACCGTGCCGACGTTCATGTACAACGCCGCCATCTTCTGCAGATCGGGGATGTTTTTCTCGAGGTACTTCAGCGCATCGCGAATCTGCAGGGCGACCAGCCTCCGCAGGCCGGCCCGATGGCGTGCGGCCGCGACGTCCGGCTCGTCGAACACCTCGACCACCACATGGCTGACGCAATCGATCAGCGCAGGGAAACCGACCAGCGTCTGCTGGCCGCGGCGCACTTCCATCAACTCTGGCAACTCGCCGAAGGTCCAATCGGTATGCCGCACTTCGGCAGCGGGTGCGTCGACCACCGCCGCAGGCGATGGCACCGCAGCCGCCTTGGCAGCCACCCGGCTGGGCCCTGGGGCGACGGGAACCGAGGGTCCTGCCGACAGCGCCGGCTTCAATGCCGCCAGGGCCTGGAACGCCGATCGGGCCTGCCCACCCAGCTCGGCCTTGAGCGCCGCGATGTTGCGCCCGGCGCCGAGCTGCCGACCGTGGTCGTCGAGCACGCGAAAGTTCATGAACAGGTGCGGCGGCAATTGATCGAGCTTGAAGTCGGCCCGCTTGATGTCGAGCTGTGTCTTGTCGCGCACGGCCTTCAACAGCGCATCCACGAGCGATCCCTGTCCGTACGCATTCGACGCATGCACCGCCTGGACGAACGATTCGGCGAATTCGGGCAATGGCACAAGCCGGGAGCGCGGCCGCTGGTGCAGGCTTTTCACGAGCGCGAGCACCTTGTCCTTGAGCATCCCCGGAACGAGCCATTCGCACCGTTCGTCGTTCACCTGGTTCAGCGCGAACAGCGGCACGCTCACCGTGACACCGTCCTTCGGATCACCCGGCTCATGGAGGTACGCCGTGGCGCAATCGACGCCACCGAGCCGCAGGGCCTTGGGAAAGGCCGACGTCGTGATGCCCGCCGCTTCATGGCGCATCAGTTCCTCGCGGGTGAGCTGAAGCGCCTTCGGATTGCGCCGGCTTTCTTCCCGATACCAGCGTTCGAGCGTTGCGCCGCTGCATACGTCCGCAGGCAGATGCTGATCGTAGAACGCGAAGATCAATTCATCGTCCACCAGCACGTCCTGGCGGCGCGACTTGTGCTCGAGTTCCTCCACCTGCGCGATCAGCTTGCGGTTGGCCGCCACGAATGGCAGGCGTGTTTCCCATTCGCCTCCGACCAGCGCCTCGCGGATGAAGATCTCGCGCGCTGCCGCCGGATCCACCTTGCCGAAGTTCACCCGGCGGTTCGCATAGACCACGATGCCATACAAGGTGGCGCGTTCGAGCGCGATCACCTCGGCCGCTTTCTTCTCCCAATGCGGTTCGAGCAGTTGCGTCTTCAGCAGGTGCCCCGCGATGCCGGGCAGCCATTGCGGCTCGATGCCTGCGATGTCGCGGCCGAAAAGACGCGTGGTCTCGACGAGTTCGGCCGCCACGATCCAGCGCCCGGGCTTCTTGCTCAGGTTGGCCCCGGGGTGCTTGTAGAACTTGATGCCGCGCGCGCCGAGGTACCAGTCATCGTCATCGCTCTTGAGGCCGATGTTGCCGAGCAGGCCTGCGAGCATCGCCAGGTGCAATTGTTCGTACGTGGCCGGCTGGGTGTTGATGCGCCATTGGTGCTCGGCCACCACCGTGTGCAACTGCGAATGGATGTCGCGCCATTCGCGAACACGTCTCGGTGAAATGAAATGCTCACGCAGCAGCTGCTCCTGCTTGCGGTGCGACAACTTGTGTTCGCCCTGGCCGCCTCGTGCCTCCTCCAGCCATTTCCACAGCTTGAGTGTTCCCACGAATTCGGACCGCTCGTCATCGAACTTCTTGTGCGCCGTGTCGGCGGCCTGCTGGTGTTCGAGCGGACGATCGCGCACGTCCTGCACGCTCAGTGCGGCGGCCACCACGAGAACTTCGGCCAACGCCTCGCGATTGCGCGCCTCGAGGATCATGCGACCCACACGGGGATCGAGCGGCAGCCTGGCGAGTTCGCGGCCCACTGGTGTCAGCTCGTTCTGGTCATCGACCGCGCCAAGCTCATTGAGCAACTGGTAGCCATCGGCCACCGCACGGCGCGGAGGCGGCTCGAGAAAAGGAAAGTCCTCCACCAGACCCAGGCCGAGCGACTTCATCCGCAAGATCACGCCAGCCAGCGAAGAGCGCAGGATCTCGGGATCCGTGAAACGCGGACGCCCCTCGAAATCCTTCTCGTCGTACAGCCGGATGCAGATGCCATTGCTCACACGACCGCACCGGCCCGCGCGCTGGTTGGCCGCAGCCTGACTCACGGGCTCGATCTGCAGCTGCTCGACCTTGTTGCGGTAGCTGTAGCGCTTGACACGTGCCGTGCCGGCATCGATCACGTACCGGATGCCTGGCACCGTCAGCGATGTCTCGGCCACGTTGGTGGCAAGCACGATGCGCCGCGCACTGTGCGGCTCGAAGACGACGTCCTGCTCCTGCTGGCTCAGCCGCGCGAAGAGGGGCACCACTTCCACGCCGGGCGGATGGTGGCGCCGCAAGTGCTCGGCCGCCTCGCGGATCTCGCGTTCCCCGGGCAGGAACACGAGCACATCGCCCGAGCCCTCCCGCCAGAGTTCCGTCACCGCGTCCCCGATCGCATCGTTCAGACCGTATTCGCGACTCTCTTCGAACGGGCACCAGCGCTGCTCCACCGGGTAGAGGCGGCCCGACACCTGGATCACGGGCGCAGGCCCGTGCCTGGAGGCGAAATGCTGGGCGAACCGGTCGGCATCGATGGTGGCCGAGGTGACGATGACCTTCAGGTCGGGCCGGCGCGGCAGGATCTGCCGCAGGTAGCCGAGCAGGAAATCGATGTTGAGGCTGCGTTCATGCGCCTCATCGATGATCAATGTGTCGTACGCCTTGAGCAGCGGATCGGTCTGCGTTTCGGCGAGCAAGATGCCGTCGGTCATCAGCTTCACGCTGGCGCCGGCGGACAGGCGGTCTTGAAACCGCACCTTGAAACCCACGTGCTCGCCAAGCGGGGTGTTGAGTTCCTGCGCGATGCGCTTGGCCACGCTGGAGGCGGCGATGCGCCGCGGTTGCGTGTGCCCGATCAGCCCATGGCCGCCTGCGCCCCGGCCTCGGCCAAGCGCCAGTGCGATCTTGGGCAACTGCGTGGTCTTGCCCGAGCCGGTCTCGCCGCAGACGATGACGACTTGATGGGCGTCGACGGCCCGCGCGATTTCATCGCGCCGGCTCGAGACAGGCAGCGCCTCGGGGAACGTGATCGGCGGAATCGGATTGGCAACCGGCGGCGCGCCGCGGCGAGAAGAAACTGACATCGGCCCTTCGTGCAAAAATCGGTGATTATTTTTCAATGCGTCTTGAGCGCCGGCCATGAATCTTGTTTTTCCCCACACCTTTGTCCCGTGGTTTCGTTCGGTTGCGCCGTACATCCACGCGCACCGAGGCAAGACATTCGTTGTGGCCATCGCCGGCGAACTGGTGGCGGCCGGCAAGCTGCCCACCTTCGCGCAAGATCTCGCCATTCTCCACGCCATGGGCATCAAGCTCGTGCTGGTGCACGGCTTTCGCCCCCAGATTGAAGAGCAACTGGCGTTGAAGGGGCACACGTCCCGCTTCAGCCACGGCATGCGCATCACCGATTCCGTGGCACTCGACTGCGCCCAGGAAGCGGCCGGCCAGATGCGCTACGAAATCGAAGCAGCATTCTCGCAGGGCCTGCCCAACACGCCCATGGCGCACAGCCAGATCCGCGTGATCTCCGGCAATTTCATCACCGCCCGTCCCGTCGGCATCCTCGACGGCATCAATTTCGAGCACACGGGCCTCGTGCGCAAGATCGACGCGACGGGCATCCGCCGTGCGGTCGATTTCGGCTCGCTGGTGATGGTCTCGCCGTTCGGGTTCTCACCCACCGGCGAGGCTTTCAATTTGAGTATGGAAGATGTGGCCGCGAGCGCCGCCATTGCGCTGCAGGCCGATAAACTCATCTACGTGACCGAGGTCAAGGGCATTCCGCTGGACCCGAACGACCCGGAAAGCGAAATCGACACCGAACTGGCATTGGCCGATGCCCGCAAACTGCTGTCGAACCTGCCCAATCCCATCGAACCCACCGACACCGCGTTTTATCTGCAGCACGCCGTCAAGGCATGTGAGGCCGGCGTGGAACGGGTCCACATCGTGCCGTATTCGGTCGATGGCTCGGTGCTGATGGAATCGTTTACCCACGATGGCGTGGGCACGATGATCGTCGACGAGAAACTCGAGAGCCTGCGTGAAGCCACCGCCGACGACATCGGCGGCGTGCTGCAACTCATTGAACCCTTTGAACGCAACGGCACGCTCGTCAAACGCGACCGGACGGAAATCGAGCGCGACATCGGCCTCTATACGGTGATCGAGCACGACGGGGTGATCTTCGGCTGCGCTGCCCTGTACCCATACCCGGAAGCCCGCACCGGGGAAATGTCCGCATTGACGGTATCACCGGCCGTGCAGAGCCAGGGTGACGGCGAGCGCATCCTCAAGCGTGTGGAGCAACGCGCCAAGACGGCCGGGCTCGAAAGCATATTCGTGCTCACCACACAAACCATGCACTGGTTTCTCAAGCGTGGCTTTGCCCAGGTGGACCCCAACTGGCTGCCTGAGGCACGCAAGCGCAAATACAACTGGGATCGCCGCTCGCAGGTGCTGGTCAAGAAACTGACCTGAGCTGCCTGCCCCCCTCTGTCCACCTCACTTTTTTAGGAAGTTCCACCATGGCCCGCACCGTTCAATGCATCTACCTGAAGAAAGAGGCCGAAGGCCTTGATTTCGCACCTTATCCAGGCGAGCTGGGCAAGCGCATTTACAACGAAGTGAGCAAGGAAGCCTGGGCGGCCTGGATGAAGCACCAGACCATGCTCGTCAATGAAAACCGCCTCAACTTGGCCGACCAGCGCGCACGCCAGTACCTCGCCCGCCAAATGGAACGCTTTTTCTTCGGGGAAGGTGTCGAGCAACCGGCAGGGTATGTGCCTCCCTCGGCCTGAGCCTCCCACTCACCAATATTCCTTCACACGAATCCCGGATTCCATCGAATCGGTAATTACCCAGTACCATGGGCACTGGATTCCCGTAGAATCCGCGACTGCGCAGCGCAGACGCTGCCCTCATCGACTGAAGGAATAATCCATGAGCACGCTTCAAGACTTGCTAGCCCGCAAAGCAGCCCTCGAACAGGAAATCGAAAGCACCCAGAAACGGGAGCGCAGCGACGCGATTGCCAAAGTCAAGGCGCTGATGACCGAATACGGTTTGACCGTGGCCGACCTCACGGCCAAAGGCGGCAGTCGTGCCGGCGCGGCCAAAGGCGGCAAAGTCGCGGCCAAATACCGCAATGCAGCAACCGGTGACAGCTGGAGCGGCCGCGGTTTGCAACCCAAATGGCTCAAGGCCGCGCTGGCGTCCGGCAAGAAACTCAGCGATTTCGCCGTCTGATCGTTCCTTCTCCTGGTTTGCACACCAGAACTCGCCGCCCCTCGGGGCGGCGTTTTTCTTTTGATCTCCGGTGGGATCAGAAGATGGAGGCCTGCTTCGCCAACCGTCACACGATCACATCCGGGAGGACGGGCGTGAAGAAGCCCTAAACTGGCGCCCGTGATTCCTCCCACCTTTGTCCAGGACCTCCTCTCCCGCGTCGACGTCGTCGAGGTGGTGGGCCGCTACGTGCAGCTCAAGAAGGCCGGCATCAACCACAAAGGCCTGTGCCCGTTCCACGGCGAGAAGACGCCCAGCTTCACCGTCAGCGCCACCCGGCAGACCTACCATTGCTTCGGCTGCGGCGTGCACGGCAACGCGCTGGGCTTCCTGATGGCCTATTCGGGGATGGGCTTTCTCGATGCGGTGCGAGACCTCGCCCAGCAGGTAGGCATGGCTGTGCCCGAAGACAACCGAACGCCTCAGGAGCGCGAGAAAGCCGCCGCGCTCAAGGAGCGTCAGGCCACGCTGACCGATGTGCTGCACAAGGCAAGCGATCATTACCGCAAGCAGCTCAAGGCCAACAAACGGGCGATCGAATACCTGCAAGGCCGCGGGCTGACCGGCGAGATCGCCCTGGCCTTTGGCCTGGGCTATGCCGCCGACGGTTGGCGCGGCCTCGCCAGCGTGTTCCCGCGCTATGACGACCCGCTGCTCGAAGAAAGCGGGCTCGTGATCGCCAGCGGCGACAGCGAAGCGGACCGCAAGCGCTACGACCGCTTCCGCGACCGCATCATGTTTCCCATCCGGAACGTGCAGGGCGAGGTGATCGGATTCGGCGGCCGGGTGCTCGACAAGGGCGAGCCCAAGTACCTGAACTCCCCAGAGACGGCCGTCTTCCACAAGGGCAAGGAACTCTACGGGCTGCACGAAGCTCGGGCCGGCCTTCGCAAGCGCGGGTACGCGCTGGTGGTCGAAGGGTACATGGACGTGGTCGCGCTCGCCCAGCTCGGCTTCCCGAACGCGGTCGCCACGCTCGGCACGGCATGCTCAGCCGAGCATGTGCAAAAGCTGTTCCGCTTCACCGACGCCATCGTGTTCAGCTTCGACGGGGACAACGCAGGCCGACGCGCGGCGGCCCGCGCCCTCGAGGCGTCACTGCCGTTCGCCACGGACACCCGCTCGGTGCGTTTCCTGTTCCTGCCTCCCGAACACGATCCGGACTCCTACGTCCGCGAGCACGGGGCCGCGGCGTTCGAAGCCTGCGTGGCCGAAGCCGTGCCCCTGTCGCGCCAGCTGATCGAGGCCGCCCGCGAAGGATGCGATGTGGACAGCGCCGAAGGACGCGCCCGCCTGCTGGCCCAGGCCAAGCCCTTGTGGCTTGCCCTGCCCGAAGGGGCCCTCAAAATGCAATTGCTTGGCGACCTGGCCCAGGCCGCGGGGCTGTCCGCCGAGGACCTGACGCGGCTGTGGCACGGCCAGGCAGCAGGCCGATCGCGCCCTCCCCGAGAACGCGAGCACAGGGATGCCGATCAATGGCAACCTCCCGACGACGGATGGTCCGCCGAACCCCAGGAGATCGACTACAGCAGCTTCGAGCCGTCAGAGCAGCCTTTTCGCCCGCGCCGCCAGGAGGGTCGCAGGCCCTGGGTCGACAAGCCCTACTTCGGCAAGCGCAAGCCCCCGGAAGAAGGCGCGGGCCTGCCTCGCGCGCAGCCCCCGAGCCCCGCCGATGCTGCCGTCAAGCTTCTCCTGCTGCACAGCGAATGGTGGGAACAGCTCGATCCCGGCGATGTGGACCTGCTGCACGGGCTGCCCGGTCCGCACGGTGGACTGTGCGCATGGATGGAGCGGCAGATCCAGGACGGCCCATGCAGCTGGGCCGTCTGGCAGGAGGCGCTCCGCGAAACCGAATGGGCCGGCCTGGTGGCCCGCATCATCACGGCCGACGCGCTCCAGGAAGAGTTGCAATTCACGGACCTGCGCCGCGTGCTCGACGGCATGTGGGTGCGTGAACTCGAGCGCCAGCAGGTCGAACTCAGCCGGCGCGCCGCCTCCGACCCGGCTGCCCTCCAGGCGTGGCGGGATGTCGAGGAGCACCGGCGCAGCCGCCTGAATGCACTGTCGCCCGCACCAAGACCTTTGACGTAACGGCTTGCATCGACGATAATCAAGGGTTTGTTACGGCGCAAGAGTGACAGCAGCACCTCCGGGCCCCGGCCACCCTTCGAACCAGGGTCCCCACACAGGCCACCCTTCCCCGCAAGGACTGCATTCTTTCGATGTTCACGCGATCCTTGCCCGTTTCATGCCAGCCCGCGGCCGGCCGAAGCTTGTGCTCGGCCGGTGGGGCCGGCTGCCCGCGTCCGTTCCATGCCCAGACACCACCGTGCTTTTCCTGCTTGTTTTTTGCGCAAGCGGACGCACGTGTTGCATCCATGGATCGCCAGCGAGGCCCCCGGCATGACGCCGTGATGCCCACCACCATTCGAGGATTTGCATGACCGCGAAGAAGAGCGCCCCCACCAAAGCGACGAAGGCCGCCTCGGCCGAGACCGAGGAGAAGAAGAAACCGGGCCGACCCGCCGCGAAGACCGCGACCGAAGCCAAGGGCAAACCGGGCCGCAAGCCGAAGGCTGCGGCCAAGGAAGAGATGGCCGAGGAAGACTTCTCCGACATCGAGGCCGACCTGGCCGGCGAACCGGATGCAGAGGCCGCGGAAGCGGCCGACGGCGAAAAGGTCGTCAAGGCCAAGCCCCTGCGCATGAAAGTATCGCGCGCCAAGGAGCGCGCGCTGATGCGCGAATTCGGCCTCGACGAGACTGCACTCACGGAAGAGGAAGTCGCCAAGCGCCGCCAGGAGCTCAAGACCCTCATCAAGATGGGCAAGACGCGCGGTTTCCTGACGCATCAGGAAATCAACGACCACTTGCCCGAAAAGCTGGTCGACGCGGAAATCCTCGAAGCCATCGTGTCCATGCTCAATGACATGGGCATCGCGGTCTACGAACAGGCGCCGGACGCGGCCACGCTGCTCATCGCCGGCGGCGGCACCACCACGGCCACCGAGGAAGAAGCCGAGGAAGCCGCTGAAGCTGCGCTCTCCACCGTGGACTCCGAATTCGGCCGCACCACCGACCCCGTCCGCATGTACATGCGCGAAATGGGCACGGTCGAATTGCTCACGCGGGAAGGCGAAATTGAAATCGCCAAGCGCATCGAAGGCGGCCTGCAGGCCATGATGCTCGCCATCAGCGCCTCGCCCACCACCATTGCCGAAATCCTCGCCTACGCCGACAAGATCGCTTCGGGCGAAATGAAGATCTCCGAGGTGGTGGACGGCTTCGTCTCGGAGGACGAGGCCGACGACTATGTCGCCGAGGAAGACGTGGACTTCTTCGATGAGGAAGACGACGACGACGGCCAAGGCGGCAGCAAGGCCCTGACGAAAAAGCTCGAAGAGCTGAAGAACGCGGCCCTGGCGAAGTTCGCCGATCTGCGCATCAACTTCGAGAAGATGCGCAAGGCCTTCGAGAAGGAAGGCTACCAGTCGCCGGCCTACAACAAGGCCCAGGAAGCCATCAGCGACGAGCTGATGACCATCCGATTCACCGTCAAGACCATCGAGAAGCTGTGCGGCATCCTGCGCTCGCAAGTCGATGACGTCCGCCGCTACGAACGCGAACTGCGCAAGATCCTGGTGGACAAGTGCGGCATGCCGCAGGACTACTTCATCAAGAACTTCCCGCCCAACATCTTGAACCTCAAGTGGGCTGAAAAGGAAGCGGCCTCGGGCAAACCGTACTCGGCCATCCTGCAGCGCAACCTGCCGCCGGTGCAGGAGCTCCAGAAGAAGCTCACCGACCAGCAGGCCCGCGCGGTCGTGCCGCTCGAGGACCTCAAGGGCATCAACAAGCGCATGAACGAGGGCGAGAAGTCCTCGCGCGACGCGAAGAAGGAAATGATCGAGGCCAACCTGCGCCTCGTGATCTCCATCGCCAAGAAGTACACCAACCGCGGCCTGCAGTTCCTCGACCTGATCCAGGAAGGCAACATCGGCCTGATGAAGGCGGTGGACAAGTTCGAATACCGCCGCGGCTACAAGTTCTCGACGTACGCCACGTGGTGGATCCGCCAGGCCATCACCCGCTCGATCGCCGACCAGGCGCGCACCATCCGCATCCCGGTGCACATGATCGAGACGATCAACAAGATGAACCGCATCTCGCGCCAGCACCTGCAGGAGTTCGGCTTCGAGCCGGATGCGCCGACGCTGGCCGAGAAGATGGAGATCCCCGAGGACAAGATCCGCAAGATCATGAAGATCGCCAAGGAGCCGATCTCCATGGAAACGCCGATCGGGGACGACGACGATTCGCACCTGGGCGACTTCATCGAGGACACCAACAACACGGCGCCCATCGAAGCGGCCATGCAGGCCGGTCTGCGTGATGTGGTCAAGGACATCCTCGACAGCCTGACGCCGCGGGAGGCGAAGGTGCTGCGCATGCGCTTCGGCATCGAGATGAGCACGGACCACACGCTCGAGGAAGTGGGCAAGCAGTTCGACGTGACCCGCGAGCGCATCCGCCAGATCGAGGCCAAGGCAATTCGCAAGCTCAAGCACCCGAGCCGTTCGGACAAGCTGCGCACCTACCTCGACAACCTCTGACCGTTCGATCCTTCGAACAGCGCCGCAAGCCCCGGGCAAGTGCCCGGGGCTTGTCTGCTTTATTGCCATAAACTTCACGGCATGACGCAGATTCTTCAACGCACCGTGCTGTTCGCGGACTTGCGTGGCAGCACCTCGCTTTACGAATTGCTCGGCAATGCGGAGGCCACCACGGTGGTCACGCAGAGCGTTGCGCTGGTGGGCTGCATCGTGGCAAACGCCGGCGGGGTGGTGGTGAAGACGCTGGGGGACGGCCTCATGGCCGTCTTCGAGAACCCGTCGGCCGCCGTGGCCGCCGCCGACGAAATGCACGATTCGATGGACCGGATCACGCCGCTGGCCACCAGCACGCGCGCTGCCGACACCCGGGCGCCGGTGCTCAAGCTCCAGGTCGGCATCGCCCAGGGCGAGGTCGTGGAGATGTCAGGAGACTGCTTTGGCGATGCGGTCAACGTTGCTGCACGCTTGCTCGATCATGCGGGCGACAATGAGATCCTTGCCACGGTCAATGTGGTGAACAGCCAGCCGGAGGACGTGCGGGCCCGCTTCCGAAGCCTCGACCGGGTGCAATTGCGCGGCCGCGTGGAGCCCGTTCACGTCTTCCTGCTGGAGGGGCGGCGCTCCAGCGACACCGCCGCCACGGCGTATGGCGAACTTCAGCCGTCGCCGGCCGAGCCCGAAGGCATCCGCCTCGTCTGGCTGGACCAGAGCCGGGTGTTCTCCGGTCCTTCGCTGCCGGTGGTGCTGGGGCGCAGCCCCCAAGTCACGTATTGCATCGATGACTCGCGCGTGTCGCGCTCGCATGCGCGCATCGATTGGCATGGCGGCGCCTTCCAGCTGACCGACTTGAGTTTCAACGGCACCTACGTGCGGTTTTCGGGCGGCTCCGAGGTCATTTCATTGCGCCGGGGCACCTGCACCCTGCACGGAAGCGGCATGCTGGGGCTCGGGGCCTCCTTGAACGACCCCACCGCGCCCCATGTGCGTTTTGAAGTGATGCGCTTCTCCGACACACTGCCGCAGCTCCCCGACGGCCTGTTCTGACCGCGAGACGTCCGCCTCAGCAGCCCAGCGCGTCGGCCAGGCGCGTCAGGTTGTCGAACACGCGGTACGGCGCCTTGAGCGGCGGCGCAGGCTCCTCCATGCCCACCTCGCGCCGCAGCCACACCGCCTGCAGCCCGGCGTCGAGTGCGCCGTTCACGTCGAGCATCAAGTCGTCCCCCGTGTGCAGCACCCTGCCCGGCTCGACGCCCAGACGCTCGCAAGCCGCCAGGAAAATTTTGGGATGAGGCTTGGCCACGCCGATGCGAAAGGCACTGAGGCTGTCCTGGAAGATGCCATGCAACCCCACCCGGTCCAGTTCCGAATTGCCGTTGGTGACCGCAATCAGGGGAAAGCGCCGCGCCAGGCGGTCAAGGGCATCGGGCACGTCGGGATACAGCGTCACCTGCTGCCGGGCCTCGAAAAACACCTCGAAGCCGGCGTCGGTCAGTGAGGGGTCGTCGCCCGACAGGGTCAAGGCCTCCTGAAGGCTCACGCGCCGAAAGCGGCTGAGGTCATGGCCCCATTCCGGATGGCGATCGGCCACCGCGTTGCGCAGGGCACGAAGGCCCGCCGCATCGTACCGTGCGGCCGTGGCCGGCGCATGTTCGGCCAGCCACCCGTGCAGCACCTGTTCGGCCCGCTCGATGGCCGACCAGATGGGCCACAGCGTGTCGTCGAGGTCGAAGCTGAGTGCAAGGGGGGCTGGAAGATGTGTCGGAAGTCCCGACTCGAGGAGATTGGCTGCCGTCATGTTCGTTATTCTCCGTTACAGTGCACGCCCATGCCTTCCGCTCCTCTTCCCGCCGATGAGTCCGGACGGTTGCAGACGCTGCAGGCGCTGCGCATTCTCGACTCCGAGCGTGAAGCCGCCTTTGACGCCCTCACCCGGCTGCTGAGCCGACAGCTGGGGCGTCCCATGGCCGCCATCGGCTTTGTCGACGAGGGCCGGGTCTGGATCAAAGCGGAGACAGGTTTCCCGTTCGAGAGCGTACCGCGCCGCGAGGCTTTTTGCGCGCACACCGTTTGCGCAGAAGGCTTGTTCGAGGTGAGCGATGCCTCATTGGACGCCCGCTTCAATGCCTTGCCAATGGTTTGCGGCACGCCAGGCATCCGAGCCTACGCCGGGTTCCCGCTCATCGTGGCTGGCCTGAGGGTGGGCTCTGTTTGCGCGTTCGACACCCAGCCGGGCGCCCTGAATGCGGCGCAACGCGAGTCGCTCAAGGACATTGCCGACATCTGCAACGACCTCCTGCTGTCGCGCCTGAAGGAGCGGCACCTGCGCCGGCAAGTCGCCCGCGTCCGCACGGCCAGCCTGTCGAGCAGCGACTGGCTCTGGGAAACCGACGCGGGGGGAAGGTTCACCTGGGTGTCCGACAGCATCGAGGCGCATACGGGCTACTCACCCGATGACAACCTCGGTCTGACGATGGAGGACGTCAACCATCCGAGTGATGCGGACACCAGCGATTCGTGGCGCCGCTTCATCGACGCACGCCACCGGCAACTGCCGTTCAAGGACGTGATCGCGGCCCGTCCCACCCTCAAAGGCACCGTCATCACGAGCATCAGCGGCATGCCGGTGTTCGACAGCAAGGGCGTGTTTCGCGGTTACCGCGGTGCCACGAGCAACATCACGGCGCGGTTGCAAGCCCAGAACGCCGCGCGCCAGGCAGAGCACCTGTTGAGCAACGCGTTGGAATCGCTCATTGCCAGCGTGATGGTCACCGACGCCCGCGGTCGGGTGATTCGCTCGAACGCAGCCTGGCGCAAGGCCGTCGAAGCACGCAAACTGTCCGCGAGGACCAGCTGGCCCGACATGGTGCGCGAGATGGCCTACGCGGGTGACTACCCGGACGCGGCGGGCAAGGAGGAGGCGTTCATCCGCTGGCGGCTGTCCATCGCATCCCATCATGGCGAACAGCATGAACTGCGATGGCGCGACAGATGGCTCATCGCCAGCGCCCGTCAGTTGCCCGACGGCAACGTGGTGCACATGTCAATCGACATCACCGACCGCAAGCAGGTCGAGCTGGCCCTCGCCTCGCGAGAAACCGAGTTGAGGGAGTCCCAGGAGCGCCTCACCGCCGTGCTGGAGGCCGTGCCAGACCTCTGGTTCGTGCTCGATGCCGAAGGCCGGTTCCTCGAATGCAGTTCACCCGGACACCCGATGCTCGCGCGCGACTGGAACCAGCTGCGTGGCCGGCGTTTCGGGACGGACGGCCTGGCCCACGCCAACACCATCCGCCTGGCGCTGAAGTCCGGCCGGGTGCAACGGCATGAATACCCAGTGCGAACACGCGACGGCGTATCCCGCTGGTTCGAAGCCCGTGTGTCGCCCATGTCGGGTGACCGGGTGTTGTACGTCACCCGGGACCTGACCGAACTGCGCGCCCTCGAACGCGACCTGATGGTGATGAAGCGCGCGGTCGAGGCCGCCGCCGCACTGCCGATGTGCGTCTGCGACGCCAACCAGCCGGACATGCCGCTGGTCTATGTGAACCCCGCCTTCGAGACCCTGACGGGATACACGCAGGCGGAGCTGCTGGGCCGCAACTGCCGCATGCTGCAGGGAGACATGAGGGATCAGCCTCCGCTCGCCAAGCTGCGCGAGGCCATCGTGGCACGCAAGGAATGCAGCGT
The DNA here is from genome assembly GCA_966212105.1 of uncultured Rhizobacter sp. Lineage (GTDB taxonomy): Bacteria > Pseudomonadota > Gammaproteobacteria > Burkholderiales > Burkholderiaceae_C > Rhizobacter. The sequence continues at coordinate 22,790 of CBIHPH010000021.1, read as the reverse complement.
CGTCATCAACAACGTGCGAAAGGACGGCACCACCTTCGTGAACGCGGTGCACGTGGCGCCGGTGTTCGATGGCAACGGCGTGCTGACCCACTTCATCGGCGTGCTGCACGATGTCACGGAGCAGACCCGCGCCGCCGACAAGCTGCGGCTGAGCGAGGAACTGTACCGCTCGGTCGCCTCCGCCATCAGCGACGGGCTCGTGGTCGTGACGCCCACGCTGACCATCATCGCCATCAACCCGGCGGGCTGCGATGTGCTTGGCGTGGACCCCGCTGCCGTCGTCGGCACGACGCAGGGCTGGCCCTTCGAATTCATGTCGGCCGCCGCCAGGCCTCTGGCAGCCGACGACCATCCCGTGCGCCGCGTGGTGCGCACCGGCGAACCGCTTTCTCGCAGCGTACATGCCTTGCGACGCCCGGACGGACAACTCCGCTGGCTCGAACTCAACGGGCACCCGCTGCAACTGCGCCCGGAAAGCAGCATGTTCTCGGTGGTGCTGACGTTCCGTGACATCACCCGGCATCGTGCGTCTGAGCAGGCACTGATCGCGGCGGAGGAACGCTGGAAGTTCGCGCTCGAAGGATCCGGCGACGGCGTCTGGGACTGGGCTCCCCAGACGAACAAGGTGTACTACTCGCCGCGCTGGAAGAAGATGATGGGGTACGCCGAGCATGAAATCGGCGATGCGCTGGAGGAGTGGACCTCGCGCATCCATCCCGACGACCTGCCGCGCGTCATGGCCGGCCTGCGCCGGCACCTGCGGGGCGAGACCGAGGTCTATCAGTCAGAGCACCGCGTCCGTCACCGTGACGGCCACGACCTGTGGATCCTCGATCGCGGCAAAGTGGTGGGCCACAATGCCGAGGGCCGGCCGGTGCGTGTCGTGGGCACGCATTCCGACATCACGAGCGTCAAGAAGGCTGAACACGCCCTGCGCGAAAAGCAGGCTGCCGAACTGGCAAGCCGCGCAAAGTCCCAATTCCTCTCGAGGATGAGCCATGAGATGCGCACGCCGCTGAACGCGGTGATCGGCTTCGCGCAACTGATGCGCATGACGCCTGGAGCGGGTGTCGGCACCGAAATTGCCGGGTACGCCGACCATGTTCTCAACGCCGGCCAGCACCTGCTCGCGCTGATCAACGATGTGCTCGATCTCCAGAAAGTGGAAGAAGGCGCCATGACATTGGCCATCGGCCCCGTGGCACTGGACGACACGGTGGAGCGCACGCTCGAGCTGCTGCGGCCGACGGCGTCGGCCGGCCAGGTGCAGCTGGACAACCAGGTGCCGCCGCAGCTCTGGGTGCGAGCCGACATTCAGCGCCTGCGGCAGGTCGTGCTGAACATTGCGTCGAACGCCATCAAGTACAACCGCCCCGGCGGTACGGTGCGCCTGTCCGTAGACGCGTCGCGGCCGGGGTTTGCCACGCTCGTCATCGAAGACACCGGCCCCGGCATGGATGAATCCCAGATGGCCCGGCTCTTCCAGCCTTTCGAGCGCCTGGGGCGCGAGACCTCCAACATCGAAGGCACCGGCCTCGGCCTGATCATCGCGCGCAGCCTGACCCGGGCGATCGGCGGCAAACTGGAGATCAGCAGCCAGGCCGGCCGAGGCACACGCGTGTCGATCGAACTGCCGCGCGACGACGCCCCCCACATTGCACACGACCATCCCGACACGATGCCCGAGCGCGAAGCCTCCCCTTCCCCCTCCAGCGTGCCGCTGCGCATGTTGTACGTCGAGGACAACCGCATCAACGCGATCCTGTTCGAAGGTGCGCTTCGCATGCACAACAGCCAGTTGGAACTGCGTGTGGCAGAAGACGGCGAAGAGGCGGTGGCCATGGCCCTCGAGTGGCAGCCCGACGTGCTCGTGCTCGACGCCCACCTGCCCGGCATGTCCGGCTTCGACGTGCTCCGCGCCCTGCGGCGATTGCCGGGAATGAGTACCACGCCAGCCTACATGTGTTCGGCCGATGCCATGCCGGGTGACGTCAAGCGCGCCTATGAAGCCGGGTTCATCGGCTACTGGACCAAGCCCATCGACATCGGCGCCGTGCTCGCCGACATCGACGACATTGCCCGCCGAATCAGAGGGGGCGCCGGGGCCGCCTGATGCTTCCACCCGCGTCATCCCGACCACCCGTGTCATCCCGACGAAAGTGGGGACCCACCGCCTCGCGCCGAAATGCCGCATTCAGCGACGCGTGGGAGGCCCCCACTTTCGCCGGGATGACGACAGTGATGAGAATCCTTCACCTTGTCGTTCGGCCGATAATCGGGATCAGCCCCGGAGATTCGCCGTTCCATGAGTTTCGCTCCCGAACCCGCACGCACCCACGACCAGGCGGACATCACCGCCATCCTGCTGTGCAACCTCGGAACGCCTGATGCACCCACGTCGTCGGCCGTGCGCCGCTTTCTTGCCGAGTTCCTTGGCGATCCACGCGTCGTCGAGATCCCTCGGCTGCTGTGGTGGCTGATCCTGCATGGCGTGATCCTGCGCGTGCGGCCCAAACGCTCTGCGACACGGTACGCCAGCATCTGGACGCCCGATGGTTCACCGCTCATCGCCTGGACCGACCGGCTCGCCAGAAGCCTGGCCGCCAACCTGGGCGATCGCGGGCACCGGGTGACCGTGCGCATGGCCATGCGTTACGGCGCCCCGGCCATCGCGACCGTGCTCGACGAATTGAAAGCGGCAGGCGCCACGCGTGTGCTGGTGCTGCCGCTGTACCCGCAGTACGCCGCCTCGACCACCGCGAGCGTGATGGATGCGGTGCTCGCCTGGTGCGGCCGCACGCGCGTCCTGCCCGAGCTGCGCTTCGTCAACCGATTCCACGACGACCCGGGCTACATCGCTGCACTTGCCTGCCGCATCGACGCCCATTGGGCCGCCCATGGGCGGCCTGACAAGCTGCTGATGAGTTTTCACGGCATCCCCAAGCGAAGCCTGACGCTTGGCGACCCCTACCATTGCGAATGCCTCAAGACGGCCCGGCTGGTGTCCGAGCAGCTCGGCATTCCGGCGAACGATTACCTGGTCACGTTCCAGAGCCGCCTCGGTCGCGCCGAATGGCTCCAGCCGTACACGGAGCACACGCTCGTGACGCTGGCCCAACAGGGCGTGCGTCGGGTGGACGTGGTGTGCCCCGGCTTCACGAGCGACAACCTCGAGACGCTCGAAGAGATCGACCAGGAGGCCCGCGCCGCCTTTCTGGGGGCCGGCGGAGCCGAATTCCATTACATCCCGTGCCTGAACGACCGCCCCGATTGGGTCCGCGCACTGACCTCCATTGCCGAACAACACCTGCAGGGGTGGGACACGCGCGGTGGGCCTGATGCACACGAGCTGGCACGGCGGCGCCAGCGCGCCATCGACGGCGGGGCCAGGGCCTGACATCATGAAAACTCCGACCGACGACGTCCGCCTCGACAAGTGGCTTTGGGCCGCCCGCTTCTTCAAGACCCGCAGCCTGGCAACGCAGGAAATCGGAAAAGGACGCATCCAGGTCAACGGCCAGGGCGCCAAACCGTCGCGTGACGTGCATGTCGGGGACCGCATCGAAGTGCGGCAAGGTCCCGTCGTCCGCACGGTGCTCGTGCTAGCGCTCAGCGCAGTGCGCGGGCCCGCACCGGTGGCCCAGGCCTTGTACGAGGAAACGGCCGAAAGCATCGCCCGCCGGGAGGAAGCCGCTCGGCGGCAACGCGAGGCACCGGAGCCGGCGCTGGCCATCGAACAGGGCCGCCCCACCAAGCGGGACCGCCGCCAGCTCGCCGAATGGCATCGCTGGAGTGCCAGCAAGGAATAGCCTGTCTGTTGGGAGCCGTCCATGCCGTCATCGGCCGTGGCACCGCGACCCCTATAAAATTTCGTGTTTGCCCTCTTGAAACGTCGGGGCATGCACCCAGATGCGGTGCAGTCAAAGAGGTCCATCACATGCAGAACTCGCAAAATTCCATGGAAAATCAAGATGTTGGCGAAGTTTCCGACGTGAACACGGCAGCCGCTGCGGCATCCGCCGCCCCCGAGGTGCCCGAAACGCCCGCAGCCCCTCCGGCCCCTGACTTCGAGGCCCGCCTGGCCGAGATGTCCGATGCCTACCTGCGCGCAAAGGCCGAAGGCGAAAACATCCGCCGCCGGGCCGACGAGGAAGTCTCCAAGGCCCGCAAATTCGCCCTGGAAGGCTTTGCCGACAGCCTCTTGCCCGTCAAGGACAGCCTGGAGGCCGCACTGGCCATCCCCAGCGCCACCCCGGAACAGCTGCTCGAAGGCGTGCACGCCACGCTGCGCCAGTTGTCTTCGGCCCTCGAGCGCAACAAGGTGCTTGAAATCAACCCGGCCGCCGGCACCCGCTTCGATCCGCACCAGCACCAGGCCATCAGCGTCGTGCCGGCCGAGCAGGAGGCCAACACCGTCGTCACGGTGCTTCAAAAGGGTTACCTGATCGCCGAGCGGGTGTTGCGCCCGGCACTCGTTACCGTGGCTGCGCCCAAGTAAAAACACACAGAAAGGGGCTGCGCCGCAAGTGCGCAACCCCTTGAAAACGCCCGGGTGATCCACACCTCGGGCTCATCTGGATTCAAAGATCTGCAGGAGCAAACAAATGGGAAAAATCATCGGCATCGACCTCGGCACCACCAATTCGTGTGTCGCGATCATGGAAGGCAACTCGACCCGCGTGATCGAGAACAGCGAAGGCGCACGCACGACGCCCTCGATCATTGCGTACCAGGAAGACGGTGAGATTCTCGTCGGCGCCTCGGCCAAGCGGCAGGCTGTCACCAACCCGCGGAACACGCTGTATGCCGTCAAGCGCCTGATCGGCCGCAAGTTCAGCGAGAAGGAAGTGCAAAAGGACATCGACCTGATGCCCTACAAGATCGCCCAGGCCGACAACGGCGATGCCTGGGTGGAAGTGCGCGGCCAGAAGCTCGCCCCTCCGCAAGTCAGCGCCGAAGTGCTGCGCAAGATGAAGAAGACCGCCGAGGATTACCTCGGTGAGCCGGTGACCGAAGCCGTGATCACGGTGCCTGCGTACTTCAACGACGCCCAGCGCCAGGCCACGAAGGACGCGGGCCGCATCGCCGGCCTCGACGTCAAGCGCATCATCAACGAACCCACCGCGGCCGCGCTCGCCTTCGGTCTCGACAAGAACGAAAAAGGCGATCGCAAGATTGCCGTGTATGACCTCGGCGGCGGCACGTTCGACGTGTCCATCATCGAGATCGCCGACGTCGACGGCGAAAAGCAATTCGAAGTGCTCTCCACGAACGGCGACACGTTCCTGGGCGGCGAAGACTTCGACCAGCGCATCATCGACTACATCATCTCCGAGTTCAAGAAGGAACAAGGCGTCGACCTGAGCAAGGACGTGCTGGCGCTCCAGCGCCTGAAGGAAGCCGCCGAGAAGGCCAAGATCGAGTTGTCCAACAGCGCGCAGACCGACATCAACCTGCCGTACGTGACCGCCGATGCCTCCGGCCCGAAGCACCTGAACATCAAGTTGACGCGCGCCAAGCTCGAATCGCTGGTGGACGACCTGATCGAGCGCACCATCGCCCCGTGCCGCACCGCCATCAAGGACGCAGGCATTTCGGCGAGCGACATCCATGACGTGATCCTGGTCGGCGGCATGACCCGCATGCCCAAGGTGCAGGAGAAGGTCAAGGAGTTCTTCGGCAAGGAGCCGCGCAAGGACGTCAACCCCGATGAGGCCGTGGCCGTCGGCGCCGCCATCCAGGGCCAGGTGCTCTCCGGCGACCGCAAGGACGTGCTGCTGCTGGACGTCACCCCGCTGAGCCTGGGCATCGAGACCCTGGGCGGCGTGATGACGAAGATGATCAAGAAGAACACGACCATCCCGACCAAGTTCGCGCAGACCTTCTCCACCGCCGACGACAACCAGCCGGCCGTGACGATCAAGGTCTACCAGGGCGAGCGCGAGCTGGCCTCGGGCAACAAGAGCCTGGGCGAGTTCAACCTGGAAGGCATCCCGCCGGCGCCGCGCGGCACGCCGCAGATCGAAGTGACCTTCGACATCGACGCCAACGGCATCCTGCACGTGGGCGCGAAGGACAAGGCCACCGGCAAGGAAAACAAGATCACCATCAAGGCGAACTCCGGCCTGACCGAGGCCGAGATCGAGAAGATGGTGAAGGACGCCGAGATGAACGCGGCCGAGGACGCCAAGAAGCTCGAGATCGTGCAGGCCCGCAACCAGGCTGATTCGCTGCTGCACTCGGTGAAGAAGAGCCTGGGCGAGCACGGCGACAAGCTGGACGCCGGCGAGAAGGAAAAGATCGAGGCCGCGCTGAAGGACGTCGAGGAAGCGCTGAAGGGCGACGACAAGGCGGCCATCGAAGCCAAGACCGAGGCGCTGATGACCGCCAGCCAGAAGCTGGGCGAGAAGATGTACGCCGAGCAGGCGGCCGCGGCCGGTGCCGCAGCGGGTGCCGCGGGCGCGGCACCGGGCGCTGGTGCCGAGGCGCCGAGGTCCGAGGCCAAGCCGGCCGACGACAACGTGGTGGACGCCGAGTTCAAGGAAGTGAAGAAGTGACCTGCGGCGCGGCCCGACCGGGCCGCCCTGCAGATTGACTCGCCGCGTCAGGGTGGAGGGGCTTTGAAGCCCTTCCGCTCCACGCGGCGGTTTGCTTCACAGGTGCTGAGAATCATCCATGGCAAAGCGCGATTACTACGACGTGCTGGGCGTTCCGAAGAACGCCACGGACGACGACATCAAGAAGGCCTACCGCAAGCTGGCCATGAAGTACCACCCTGACCGCAACCAGGGTGACGAGGCCAAGAAGGCCGAGGAGAAGTTCAAGGAGGCCAAGGAGGCCTACGAGATGCTCTCCGAGCCGCAGAAGCGCGCGGCCTACGACCAGTACGGCCACGCCGGCGTCGACCCCAATGCCGCGGGCATGGGCGGCTTCCGCGGCGGGCCGGAAGGTTTCGGCGGTTTCGCCGAGGCCTTCGGCGACATCTTCGGCGACATCTTCAACGGCGGCCGCCGTGGTGGCGGCGGTGGCGGCGGCCCGCAGGTCTACCGCGGCTCCGACCTCTCCTACGCGATGGAGATCACGCTCGAGGAGGCCGCCAACGGCAAGGACGCGCAGATCCGCATCCCCACCTGGGACACCTGCGAGACCTGCCACGGCTCAGGCGCCAAGCCGGGCACCAGCGCCAAGACCTGCACCACCTGCAACGGCGCCGGCACGGTGCACATGCGCCAGGGCTTCTTCAGCATCCAGCAGACCTGCCCGCACTGCCACGGCTCCGGCAAGGTCATCCCCGAGCCTTGCACCACCTGCAACGGCGCCGGCAAGATCAAGCGCCAGAAGACGCTGGAGGTGAAGATCCCCGCCGGCATCAACGAAGGCATGCGCATCCGCTCCGCGGGCAACGGCGAGCCGGGCACCAACGGCGGCCCGCCGGGCGACCTGTACATTGAGATCCGCATCAAGCAGCATGAGATCTTCGAGCGCGACGGCGACGACCTGCATTGCACGGTGCCGGTGGGCATGACCACCGCGGCGCTCGGCGGCAGCATCGAGGTGCCCACGCTGGGCGGCAAGGCCGAGATCGACCTGCCCGAAGGCACGCAGCACGGCAAGACCTTCCGCCTGCGCGGCAAGGGCATCAAGGGCATCCGCTCCAGCTATCCCGGCGACCTGTACTGCCACATCGCGGTCGAGACGCCTGTCAAGCTCACCGAGCACCAGCGCAAGCTGCTCAAGGAGCTGGACGAATCGCTCAGCAAGTCGGACAAGCATTCGCCGAACGCGAAGTCCTGGACGCACCGCGTCAAAGACCTCTTCAAATGACCGGCAGGTTCGGTTGCTGATGAGGTCATCGACGGCGCCTTCGGGCGCCGTCGTGCTTTCATGCCGGAAGAACTCCGCTGTGCGGGAGGGTTCAGCTCAAGCAGGGCCGTCACCTGCCGATATGCGCGAAGAGGCCATGCCTCCAACCATCCGGAGCCTGGCATGCAGATGATTGATCAAGACATCGCGACATCGTCCGCACTGGTGATCGACGCCAATCCCACTTCACGCGGGATGCTGGCGTCTCACCTGCGTGACTTCGGCGTGGGCAACGTCTTTCAATCGAGCCGCATCCACGATGCCCGCCGGTTGCTCGAGTCGCGCAGCTTCGACATCGTGCTGTGCGAGCAAGACTTCGAGGCCGAAGGCTATTCCGGCCAGAACCTGCTCGACGACCTGCGCCGACTGCAGCTGCTGCCCTTGTCGACCGTGTTCATCATCGTGACCGGTGGCGCCTCGTACACCACCGTGGCGGATGCGGCCGAATCGGCGGTCGACAGCTTCCTGCTCAAGCCCTACACCGCCTCCGCACTGGGCGAACGGCTGGCGCAGGTGCGCAAACGCAAGAGATCGCTCGCCGACATCTTCGCGCCCGTGGCCGAAGGCGACCTGGCCGCGGCCGCCCGCATCTGCCTGAAGCGGTTCAAGGAACAAGGCCCCTTCTCCCTGTATGCCGCCCGCCTCGGCTGCGAATTGCTGCTGCGCATGGGAGAGCCTGAAGCAGCCAGGCGACTGAACGAGCTCGTGCTGGACACGGACCCGACGGTGCCATGGGCTCGCCTGGGGGTGGCGCGTGCACAGATCGACGCCAACCAGCCTGGTGCGGCGGCGCGCGGGCTCGAAGCCCTCGTGGCCGAACAACCCAACTACACGGACGCGCTCGATGTGCTCGGCCGGCTGCAGCTGGAACAGGGCGACCTGGAAAGCGCATCAGGCACCTACCGCCGTGCGGCCGAATTCACGCGCGGCTCCATCGTGCGGCTGCAGCGCCATGGGTTGGCGGCTTATTACGCAGGACAACGGGAGGAAGCGCAAAAACCATTGGAGCGCGCCGCGGTGCTCGGCGTCGGCTCGAGCATGTTCGACCCCCAGGTGCTCATGCTGCTTGCCGCGCTCTACTTCCGGCAACGTGACGGCCGTGCGCTGCAGCGCACCATTGACAGCACGCTCTCAGCCGCAGCGAAAGATGCTGACGACGCCCGCCTGGCCAGACTGGCCAACATGGCCCGGTTGTTCGGATTGGCGTTCCAAAAGCGATTCGACGAACTGGGGGCCGAACTGGCCATCTCTGCAGCCGATCCGCTCGACCCGGCCACCGACCTGGAAACCGCGTGCAACCTGTTGACGCTGTGGTCCACGCTGGCCGCGACCGGCGTGGCGCTGCCCGATTCCATGGAGACCTGGATCGACACCCTCGCCACGCGCTTTGCCTCCACCCGCGCAAGCACCGAACTGCTCGTCGGGGCGGCCGACATCCACCCACCCTTCGCGCAACGCGTGCGACGGGCGCACCAACAGGTGACCGAGGTTGCCGAACGTGCGGTGACCCAGACGCTCGAGGGGCAGCACCATGCAGCCATTGCATCGCTGATCGACGAAGGGCAGCGCACGCTCAACATCAAGCTGGTGGAGCTGGCACGGATGAGCTTGCAACGGCACAGAGAGAGCGTAGGCGACGCTGCATCGCTCGATGTCGCCATCGACCGGCTGCGCCAGACTGCTGCAGGAGGCGCTCAGCTGCCCCGGTTGGGGCAGACCACACGCGGTGGCTTCGCCTTGAATGGAAGCAGCCGAGGTGAACGACCGGCAGCACCTCCTTGAACTCTTGTGGGGCGCGCGCAAGATCCTCGCACCAGCTCGACAAGATGGCCGGACTTTGGGTCGACTGACCGACGGTAGTCATGGGAGGCCGAATCTGGCATGCTGGCATCACGTTCAGTTCATGCAACGCGCCACCCGCGACACCGCACACGAGGAGATGCAGGATGATCGTCGTCTTTACTTCGTTCACTTTGCCGGCGCCCATCACGCGCAACGAAGCTCGAAGCATCTTCCTGAGCACTGCGCCAACGTACCGTGGCGTACCAGGCTTGCTCCGAAAGCACTACGTGCTCTCCGAAGACGGGGGAACAGCCGGGGGCGTCTACCTCTGGAATTCGCGGGCAGAGGCAGAAGCCATGTACACCGCATCATGGCGCTCATTCGTCCGGGACAAGTACGGCACGGAGCCGACCGTGACCTACTTCGACAGCCCCGTGGTCGTCGACAACGTGGCTCAGCAGGTCTTTTGCGACGAATAGGCAGCACCGGGCTGCATGACCATCGTCCAACCCACACGGAACGGTGATCAACCCTCCAAACGGAAGGTGCTGACCACCTGGTGCAGCTGCTGCGCCTGCTCCTTCAGGCTTTCGGCGGCCGCCGCACCTTCCTCCACCAGCGCCGCATTCTGCTGGGTCATCTGATCGAGTTGCGTGACGGCTGCGTTGATCTCGCCGATGCCGGAGCTTTGCTCGGTGGACGCGCTGGTGATTTCGCCGATGATGTCGCTCACGCGCTGCACCGACACGACGATCTCCTCCATCGTGCCGCCCGCATCCTGCACGAGCTTGGAGCCGGTCTTGACCTTGTCCACGCTGGTACCGATCAACACCTTGATTTCCCTCGCGGCTTCGGCACTGCGCCGGGCAAGAGCCCGCACCTCGCCGGCCACCACGGCAAAGCCGCGGCCTTGCTCACCGGCACGTGCAGCTTCCACCGCGGCATTCAGCGCGAGGATATTCGTCTGGAAAGCGATGCCGTCGATCACGCCGATGATGTCTGCGATCTTTTTGGAGCTGGCATCGATCTCGTCCATGGTTGCAACGACCTGCGTCACCACCTCGCCGCCCCGTTGCGCAACGGCCGATGCCGCCGAGGCGAGGTGGTTCGCCTGGTTCGCTGCGTCGGCGCTTTGACGCACGGTGCTGGTGAGTTGATCCATCGAGCTGGCGCTCCGCTGCAGGCTGCTTGCGGCCCGCTCGGTGCGCGCGGAGAGGTCTGCGTTGCCGGTGGCGACTTCGCCGCTCGCAAGCTGGATCGATTCGGCGCTCGATCGCACCTGGCCGACGGCATGGTGCAGCCGCGCGGTCATCGAGCGCAGGGCAGCGAACAACTGGCCGATCTCATCCTGGCGCGCTTGCGCTGGCTGCGCCCTCAGGTCGCCGTCGGCCACGCGCTCCATCGCGGCGGTCGCCTGGCGCAGCGGATGGCCGATCAGGCGTGAGGTCAACACGTACAGCACGAGCCCGAGCACGCCAAAGCCTGCGACGACCAGCCCGCCGATCGTCATCGCACTGCGACTGATGCCTTGTTCAAGCTGATCGACGGGTATGACCACCTCGACGATGCCTCGCACATCGCCCACCTTCCAGTCCTTCTTGGGCGATTGCGGATGGCTGTTATGGCAGGCCACGCAACCGTCTTTCATCACATCGGCCACGGCATAGCGCACCGACAGCCGGCCGTTGACCTCCTCGACGCGGTGCAGTGGCGACTTCGGATCCCTCTCCAGCGCGCTCAGCGCCTCTGACTGAAAGGCATCGAGCTTGCTCTCGGCGGCGCGGAACGGAAACGGAAAGCGCGACAGCAGCCGCACATCGGAGCCCGGATATTCCTTGGCTATGTTTTCCCCGAGCGCCTTCACCAGGGTTGCGGGCAGCGGCAAGGTGTTGTCCTTCTCGCGGAAGTCGTGGCCGAGCTGCATGCCGGCCTTCTTTGCGCGGGAGGCGATTTCGCCGGTGTAAAAGCTGCGCAGCGTGACGATCTGATTGGCCGCCGCCCGGCCAGTGGCAAGCCCCGCCTGCTCCACAGCCTGCGAACGCATATGGAAGACGACGGCCAGCACACTCCCGACAACGACGAGGCTGGCAAGGAGCAGAGGCAACAGCAGCTTGTGGGACAAGTGCAGGCGACCGAACGAAATCATGAACAACAACTCCTGGCGATTGAGGTCCGCCCCTGCAAGGGTCAGGCAATGGCCTCTGCGGTCTTCTGTCAGCGTCATGTTGCTTTCGGCCATGATCGCCATGACTTGAGCCCATCGGCCCCGCCGCTGCAGTGGCAAGGCAGTTGGGCCGGTGGCCGGACTGGCGGTAGGGTTCGGCGTGGCTGGCCGATGGCGCGAAAATCCCCGGTGCCCGCGACGCCAGGGCCAGGAGACGCAGGATGCCGGCCGGGTTGCACGGGTTGCTCCCATCCAGGGATGACACGCTCAGTGACGCGAACCCTCCGCAAACCTCCAGCAGGTGAACGTCAAGCGCGGAAGCGCAAGGCCTCGACGACCAGGGAGAAGGCCGGGGAAGGCTGCCGCCTGCTCGGGTAGTAGAGGTGATAGCCGGCGAACTGAGGGCACCAGTCTTCGAGTACGCGCACCAACCGGCCAGCCGCGATGTGCAACGCCAATTCGTCTTCGGGCAGCAGGACGATGCCCAGCCCGGCAAGCGCCGCGTCGACCTGCGGCGGTGACGTGTTGAAGACGAGCTGACCATCGACGCGCAGGTTCACCTTGCGCCCTCTTCGCTCGAAGTCCCAGACGTACAGGCCGCCCGATGTCGGCATCCGCTGGTTGATGCAGCGGTGCGACATGAGGTCGCGAGGCACCTTGGGCGCAGGGTGTGCCACGAAATAGTCAGGGGATGCGGCGACCGCCATGCGCAGCGGCGGCCCGATCGGGACCGCAATCATGTCCTTGTCGATGGTATTGCCCATGCGCACGCCAGCATCGAAGCGGTCGGCCACGATGTTGCGAAAGCCATAGTTCACGTCGAATTCCACAACGATGTCCGGATAGTCGCGAAGCAACGGCGCGAGCCTGGGCAGCAAGATGGTTTGCAGCGCGTGATCGCCGCAGGTGATGCGAACCGTGCCGGCAGGCTTGTCTCGCATCTCCGTCAACGCATCGAGTTCGGACTCGATTTCGTCGAAACGGTGGCCGATCGCCCGCATCAGGCGTTCGCCGGCCGCCGTCGTCGACACGCTTCGCGTCGTGCGCGTCAACAAGCGGATCTGGAGCCGCTCCTCCAATCCCCGGATGGACTGGCTCAGGGCCGATTGCGTGATACCGAGGCTCGCCGCCGCGCGCGTGAAGCTGCCTTCGCGAGCGACGGTCACGAACCCCAGCAGGTCATTCAAATTCCTCTTGGCCACGCAGTTCTCCGGAGATTGATTAGTGCTGCTACTAAATGCTTTCACGATTCATTATCTAGTCATTCACTCGACTGATCGGCATCCTTCCAGGCATGAGGAAAACAGCTTCATCAAAGGACAGCGCATGAACTTCTCGAACTCTCGCCGGCGGACGTTGCAAAGCGCCCTGGCCCTCGGAACCGCGGCCATGGCGGGCACAGCCGCCGCGGCCAGTCCGCAACGTCGCTCCAATAGAGGAATCAGCATGGAACTGAGCAAGCATTGGGACAAGGTGTTCCCGCAGAGTGATCGAGTCGCGCATCTGAAGGTGACGTTCAGGAACCGGTTCGGCATCGTCCTGGCCGGTGACTTGTATCGACCGAAAAGCCGAGGCCATGGCAAGCTGCCGGCGCTGGTGCTCAGCGGCCCGTTCGGTGCCGTGAAGGAACAGTCGTCCGGCCTGTACGCTCAGACCTTGGCGGAACGCGGTTTCGTAACCTTGGCGTTCGACCCGTCATTCACCGGCGAGAGTGGGGGCGAGGTGCGCAACGTGGCTTCGCCAGAGCTCTTCACGGAGGATTTCAGCGCTGCAGTCGATCGCGTCGGCCTGCTGCCTGATGTGGATCGTGATCGAATCGGCGCGATGGCAATCTGCGGCCTGAGCGGAATGGCGCTGACGGCCGCCACGAGCGATTCCAGGATCAAGGCGGTCGCCACCGCTTCGATGTACGACATGTCGCGCAGCATGAGCCGCAGCCACAAGGACAGCTACACCCGCGAGCAACGTCACGAGGTGATCGACTACCTTGGTCAGCAACGCTGGATCGATGCAGAGAAGGGCCAATTCGCCCTGGGCTACCACGAAGTACCTTTCGACAGCCACGGTCGCGTCGTCAAGGGCACTCGCGTGCTCCCGGAAAAACTGCCGTCGAACCCCGATCCTGTCTTGGCGGCCTTCTACGACTACTATCGGACGCCGCGCGGCTACCATTCGAGAGCGATCAATTCGGCCACCGCGTGGACGGCCACGACACCGATGTCGTTCTTCAACTTCCCGATGGCCGCGAACATCGACATGATCTCGCCTCGCCCGATCATGTTGGTGGCAGGCGAGAATGCCCACTCTCGCTACTACTCGGAAGACGTCTACAAGGCCGCGTCCGATCCCAAGGAGCTCGTGATCGTTCCTGATGCGGACCACGTCGACCTGTACGACAACCTGCAGAAGATCCCGTTCGACAGGTTGGAAGCCTTCTTCCTGAAGAACCTGAAGTAGCAGCGGGGCCGGGCCAACTTTAGAAGAGCTCTGCCTGTGCGGGATGACTCGGCTGCGCCGGCCGCCTGAACTGCGTGACATCGAGCGCCTGCCCGGCGCGATCGTCGTTCAGCCCGAACCGGGCAGCGGCCTTGTGCAGCCGCTGCCGCACGAGGTCGGCCCAGACGCCCTGCCCGCTCATGCGGGTGCCGAAGGTGGCGTCGTAGTCCTTGCCGCCCCGCATGTCGCGCACACGGGCCATCACGCGCGCGGCGCGCTCGGGGAAATGTTGATCGAGCCATTGCTGGAACAGCGGGTCCACCTCCCAGGGCAGGCGCAGCACCACCGAGAACGCGCGGGTTGCGCCCGCGTTGGCGGCGGCCTGCAGCACACGCTCGAGTTCAGGCTCGTTGATGAAGGGGATCAGCGGCGACACGCTCACGCCGACAGGCACCCCGGCCCGGGCCAGCGCTTCGATGGTGCGAAGGCGCCGCTGGGGCGAAGCCGCTCGCGGTTCCAGGATGCGTGACAGCGCCGAATCGAGCGATGTCACCGAGACATAGACAGCCGCCAGCCCGGCCGCTGCCATCGGGGCGATGAGATCGAGGTCCCGCTCCACGCCCGACGACTTCGTGATCACCGAGAACGGGTGCTGGTGCTCGACCATCACCTCGATGACCGACCGGGTGATGCGAAGCCGGCGTTCCACAGGCTGGTAGGCATCGGTGGCCGACCCGATGTTGATCGGCTTGGGGACGTAGCGCGCGCGGGCGAAGGTTTCGCGCAAGCGTTCGGCTGCGTTGACCTTCGCGATGATGCGGGTCTCGAAGTCGAGGCCGGGCGAGAGGTTCAGGTAGCTGTGGGTGGGTCGGGCGAAACAGTAGATGCAGCCGTGCTCGCAGCCGCGGTAGGGGTTGATCGAGAAATCGAAAGAGATGTCGGGCGAATCGTTGGCCGCGATGATGGACTTCACGCGCTCCTCGATCACCTCGGTGCCTGCCGGCACCGGCGCTTCGGACGCCGCCTGATCGAGCGTGCCCCAGCCGTCATCGAATGTGTCGTGGATGTCCCGGGTAAAGCGATGGGGCATGGCCCATGATGTGCCCCGCCCCTTGATGGGGCCTGCCACCGGCTGCCAGCCGGCAGCAGGCACCTCGGCATCGGGGTCTCGTTCCCGCACGGTAGGCATCGGGGCATTCTGTCGATCTGGCACCTTCATACTGTCATTTTATACAGTCATTTGCGGATTGCCAGGGCTCGCGGCGGGTAGAACGCGCGGGCAGTTCGATCAGGAACTCGGCCCCGCCCTCCAAGGCGCGAGATGCAGCGATGCGCCCTCCGAGCGCCGAGACGATGCTGCGGCAGAGTGCCAGCCCGAGCCCGGGGCCGTCGGCACGGCGACCTCTGACCCTCGGCTTCCCGAAGGGTTCGAAGATCGACTCCAGTTCGTTCTCGGGAATGCCGGGCCCCTGGTCGCGCACGCGCACATGGACATCGCCTGAACGGGTGACGTCCCCGATCACGTCGATGCGCCCGCCCTCGGGAGAGAACTTGATGGCATTCGTCAGGAGATTGCGCATCACCTGCTGGAATCGGACCGGGTCGACCCACGCCACGAGCGGCAGGTCGCTCCACCGGGTCTCGATGTCGACCTGTCTCTGCACCGCCTGGAGCTTGAGTTCGGTCACCACGTTGCGGATGAGCCCCCTCAGGTCCGCCCGCTCGACACGGAGGGGGCTCGCATGGTTTTCGAACCGCACGGTGTCGAGGAGGTCGTTGACGAGCACGAGGGTGCGCTCCCCGAGAACATGGATGTCTTCGAGCATCGGCACCTTGCGGTCGTCCGACGTCGCCCGTGCCATGCCGAGCTCGGCGAATCGCAGGATGGATTGCAGCGGGGAACGCAACTCGTCGCTGATGTGGGCGATGAATTCCGACTTCGCCCGCGAGGCCCGCTCTGCGGCATCGCGGGCCTCGCGGGTGGCACGCTCCGCTTCGCGGAACTCGCTCACGTCCAGGGTGGTGCACAGAATGCCGCGTCGCTGCCCATCCTCGCCGGGCACCTGCACTTTGGTGACGACGACATGGCGTCGGGGACGGTGGCGGGGGGTGACCTCGGTCTCGTAGCGGACGGGCCCGCCCAAGCCCAGCAGCCGCGCATCCTGCTCGGCGTCGATCGAAGGCTGAGCCAGGGGCAGCACCTCGGTGGCCGATCGGCCAATCACTTCGCCGCGCGGGCAGCCGGTGAAACTCTCCCAGGCCTGGTTCACGACGACGTACCGGCCTTGGTCATCCGTCATCGACACCGGCACAGGGCTGATCTCGAGCAACAACCCCGAGAAGGCCACCTGCTGCTGAAGCTTTTGCTCCGTGTTCCATCGCTCGGTGACCTCCATCGCGCTGCCGACGAAGCCCGGCTGGTCGCGCAGCCGCGTCACGGTCACGTCGAAACGCCGCACGGATCCATCGTCTCCCTTGACGGTCACTTGTGCGGAGCGTGGGCCGGACGGCCCATTCGACGCCAGCAGCCGGTCGACAGCACTTTGCGAACCCCGGTCGACCAGCTCTCGCAACGGGCGGCCCAGCACGCCAGCGGCGCCTGGCGGCGCAAGGTCTTTCCAGCGGTCGTTGACGAAGGTGAGCAGACCGTCCTTGCCGGTTCGAAAGATGAGCTCCTGCACGCTCGCGATGACTTCGCTGAGCTCACGTTCGCTCCGGGCCACGCGGTCCTGCGCGCGGTCCAACGCCTCCCGGGCGATTTCACGGCCATGCAGGCTGCGCCAGGCGATCCATGTCATGCCGGAAGTCAGCGTGAGGGCCAGCATGGCGGCCACCGCGAACCCATGCATGGTGGCAGCCCATTGGGCCAGCACCGCCGCTTGCGAGCGCTCGACGATGACCACCAGCGGCCGCGTCCGCGATGCCCGGTATGCCACCATGCGCTGCTGGCTGCCGAAGCCGGGGCCGATGTAGCTGCCATGCTCCCGGCCCGCCATCAACGCCCCGAACACCGGATGCAGCGACACGTCGCTGCCGATGACCTGCGTGCCTCCTGCGCTGGACATCACCCAGCCATCGTACGAGGCCAGGATCACCTCGGCGTCCGTTTCAGCGAGCGCAAGCTTGTGGTAGGTTTCCAGAGCACCTGGGTTGATCAGCCCGATGAGCAGCAAATCGTCCCGCGCGCCCGCGCTGACGCGACGCAGGATCGGAATGAAACTGACGATGGCAGGCGAACGTTCGCCATGAGCCACGCTCAGGTCAGCCAGCTGGCGCCCGGGAACCGGCGTGCCGATCGCTTCCCTGCCGACGGGGGGAAGATTGCCCAGCAGGCGCATGTCGATGGTCCGGCCGGCATCACCCCGAGCCGAACTGGCCAGCACCCGGCCCGAAAGATCGACAAGCGCAAGGCTGCGCATGAACGGCAAGCCCACCAGCGATTGCGACAGCGTGGCATCGAGGTGGGCCGTCTCGAGCGCGCGCTCCCGGTTTTCGATCACCTCGGCCAAGCCTGCCAGGGCCAGCGAGGCGGTATCGATGGTGCGCGTGGCATGGTCATCGAACACCCGAGCCAGCAGCTCCGCCTGCGACAGGCGCACATGAATGAACTCCTGCTCCTCGTACCATGCCGCTGCTGCCAACGCGAGGGCCACGATGAGCGTCATGACGGTCCCTGCCGTGAGCGCCACGCGGCTCATGGGCCAGGCGGCGGTCGTGAATCTGCTGATGAGTGACATCGCGGGGGGAGAAGACATGAGCGCGGCTCATTTGGTGAGGGCGATGGCGCTCAACCCGTGCGCCCGGGCAGCACGGGCGAGACGGCCGTCGACCTTGATGCGCGCCACGAACGCGTCCAGCAACGCCAGCCATGCGTCATCGCCAGGCTTGATTGCATACGCGTACGGCAGCACATGGAATGGCTTGGGCGGCTCGAGCAGCAGTGCCCAATCCGCGTTGTCGAGCAATCGGCGGCTGTACGGATAGTCGGTCATGAACACATCGATGCGCCCGGCCTCGAGTTCACGCTCGCGGACCGCCGGCGGCTTGACGACGATGAGCTGCGCACGCTTGAGCGATGCGGCGAGCACCGGCTCCATGAATGTGCCGGCCTGCACGCCCACCAGCACGCCGGGTTTGTCGATGTCGTCCCATTCACGCACCACCCGGTTGCCCTTCATCGTGATTCCGTAGATGTCACTTTGCAGGTAAGGCTGCGTGAACTTGAGGTGCGCCATTCGCTGCGGCAGGCGCCCGACCGCGAACATGGCCACGTCACAGCGATCACTCGTGAGATCGGCGATCAGCGTCGCGAACGAGGATTCGACATACTCCACGCGCGCCCCCATGTCCGTCCCGAACTCGGCCGACAGGTCGATGTCGATGCCGGTGAGCGCCAGAGTTCGCGGGTTGCGGTAAGTCACCCCGTAGTAATCGGACCAGATGCAAACGCGCACCTTGCCGGAGGCCCGCGTGCGATCCAGCACGGGCCCCGCCGACGCTGTGGCGGTCAGCCCTGCAACGATCATGAGGATGGAGACTCTCTGGAGGAAGCTGACGAACATGGCACTCCCTGTGTCAGGCCATGAATGGGCCGGCCCGGGTGCACTGCCCGTGGCAATGCAGGGATCATATGTCGCAGCTCTATCAAAGATGAGCCCGATCTGAGTCAGATACTTCCTCCAAATCGGCAAACTCGGCAGAATACGGATCGATGACTGCAGACACCCGCCCTCCGTGCACCACCCTGGAAGCGGCCCGCATGCTCGGCATGGCGGTCCGGTCCGTGCAATCGATGGTCGATCGCGGCGACCTCCAGGCCTGGAAGACGCCAGGCGGGCACCGTCGCATCTCGCGCGCGTCGGTGGATCGCTGGCTCGCCGCGCGCACCGCGCCCTCGACGCCATCGGCCGGCAACACCCACGTGCTGCTGATCGAAGATTCGATGCATTGCCAGAACCTCGTGGCCCTGCTCGTGCGCCAGCAGTTTCCCTCACTGCAATTGCACACCGCAGGAGACGGCATCACCGGCCTGGCCATGTATGGCGCGCTCCGCCCGGCCCTGCTGATCGTCGACATCCTGCTGCCCGGCATCGACGGCACGGCCCTGATCACCGCGGTGCGCTCTCAGCCGCAGTTCGCGCAAAGCCGCCTCATCGTGTTGACGGGGCTCGACGAAGTGCAGCGCAAGCCGTATGAATTTGCCCTGCAGGGCGTGCCGGTGGTCCACAAGCCCCGCCTGGTGCTTGACCTGCCGCCGCTCCTGCAAGCCCTCGCGGACCCTGCCATGTCGGCGAGCGCCTGACGGACTGTCCATGGCGCTGCCTTGTGGGGCGATGCGCAGGGCGCATGGTTGCCGCTCGCGCGGAACAGCGCCCCTTGATGCGCCCTTTCAGCCTCCCGGCTTCAGTACTCGTCGCCGCCCGATGCGTAACCCGGCGCCAGGTTGTCGAACTTGGTCAGGGGCTTCAAGAACGCGAGCTTGCAGGTCCCCACCGGGCCGTTACGCTGCTTGGCGATGATGATCTCGGCCACACCGGGCTCCTTGCTCGTTTCCCGGTTGTAGTAGTCGTCACGGTAGATGAACATGATGACGTCGGCGTCTTGCTCGATGGCGCCCGATTCACGCAAGTCACTCATCATGGGCCGCTTGTCGGTGCGCGTCTCCACGCTTCGGTTCAGCTGAGACAGCGCGATGACCGGGCACTTCAACTCCTTGGCGAGCGACTTCAGTCCGCGCGAGATTTCGCCGATCACCGTGGCACGGTTTTCCTCATTGCCCCCGCTGCCGCTCATCAGCTGCAGGTAGTCGATGACGATCAGGCCAAGCTGGCCGCACTGTCGGGCCTGGCGGCGTGCACGGGCGCGCAGTTCATTGGGGCTCAAGGCCGAGCCCTCGTCGATGAACATGCTGACCTTGCTGAGCTTTTCGACGGCCTCGGAGAGGCGTCCCCATTCGTCATCGCGCAGCGCACCGGTGCGAAGATGGCCCTGGTCGATCCGGCCGAGCGAGCCCACCATCCGCAATGCCAGCTGCGCCGCGCCCATTTCCATCGAGAAGACAACGACCGGCAGGCCTTCGTTCACCGCCACGAATTCACCGATGTTCAGCGCGAAGGCGGTTTTCCCCATGGAGGGACGCGCGGCGAGGATGATCAGGTCGCCCGGCTGTAGCCCCGAGGTCATCTTGTCGAGGTCATAGAAGCCGGTGCGCACGCCAGTCACGTCTTCGGCGCCGTTCTCGTGCAGCTCATTGACCCGGTCGATCAGATCGACCACGAGCTGGTCCATGCTCAAAAAGCCTTCACGCGAGCGTGAACCTTCTTCGCCGATCTTGAAGATCTTGCTTTCGGCCTCGTCGAGGATGTCGGCCACATCCCGGCCGGCCGGGTTGAGCGCGGCGGTGGCAATTTCATCGCTCGTTGCAACGAGCTTGCGCAACACCGCGCGCTCGCGAACGATTTCCGCATAGCGGCGCAGGTTGGCCGCGCTCGGCACGCTTTGCGCGAGCGCATTGAGGTACACGAGGCCGCCGCATTCCTCGGCCTTGCCCTGCATCGTGAGGTGCTCGAAGACGGTGATGACGTCGGCCGGCTTGCCGGCATTCATCAGCGATCCCAGCGCGGCATAGATCAGGCGGTGTTCGGCGCGATAGAAGTCGGTGTCCTTGAGCAGGTCGCCAGCGCGGTCCCAGGCGCTGTTGTCGAGCAGCAGACCGGCCAGCACGGCCTGCTCGGCTTGCACCGAATGGGGCGGCACGCGCAGCTTCGCCACTTCATCATCGGGCACCGACGAGCCGGAGGGAACGAACGTGGTGGTGGTGAGTACGGCAGACATCGTGGAATCATACGGGCGCTGCAGCGCCGGTCTGTGGACAAGTCTGTGGACTTGCGTGGGGCAAGCGGTGGAAATGCAGTTCGCGCCCGTCCAAACAAAAAGGGCCGGCAAAGCCGGCCCCTTTCAGTCGAACGCAACGGGTGATCAGTCGGTTTCGCCGACGACCACCACCTTGACTTCGACGACCACATCGGTGTGCGGCGCAACGGACACGACGTGTTCGCCGACCGTCTTCAGCGGGCCATTCGGCAGGCGGACCTGCGCCTTGGCGACCTTGAAGTCGATGCGCGTGAGCGCTTCGGCGATGTCATGGTTCGTCACCGAACCGAACAGGCGGCCGTCGACGCCGGCCTTCTGCGTGATGTGAACGGTGCGGCCGTTCATCTTCTCGCCCAGGACTTGCGCGGCGGCGAGCTTGTCGGCAGCGGCCTTCTCGAGTTCGGCGCGGCGGGCTTCGAATTCCTTGATCGCGGCTTCCGTGGCACGGCGTGCCTGGCGGGTCGGGATCAGGAAGTTGCGGGCGTAGCCGTCCTTGACCTTGACGACATCGCCGAGGTTGCCGAGGTTGGCGACTTTTTCAAGCAGGATGATTTGCATGGGAAGTGCTCCTTCAGACCTTGTGCTGATCGCTGTACGGCAGCAGGGCCAGGAAACGGGCGCGCTTGATGCAGGTGGTGAGCTGGCGCTGGAAGAACGCGCGCGTGCCGGTCAGGCGGGCGGGCGTGATCTTGCCGTTCTCGCCGATGAAGTCGCGCAGCGTGTCGATGTCCTTGTAGTCGATCTGTTCGACGCCGGTCACCGTGAAGCGGCAGAAGCGCTTGCGGCGAAAGAGCAGGGACTGTTGGTTGCGCTTGGGCTTGCGGTCCTTCGAGAACCGACCTTTACCACGTGGGGGAGCCATATTTCACCTCTTAAATATCAGATCCGGAACAAAGTTCGACGTCAGTCACATGGAACACGATGCCTCGGCCATTGCGCTGGTTGGTGAGGAAACCGGCGAACGAGCCGCGGGTTCCGATCTCCAGGCGCTGGAGCTGCTGCGCGATGTTCCCGATGCCCAGCGCGCGGATCTCCATGGAGACCTTGCGGGGCTGACCGGCTTCCGTGAGCTGCGATTCGTGCCTGAGGCTGAATTCACAGACTGGCAAGCCAGCCGGGGTGTATCGCGCTGCGCTCCGTTCGACCATCTCGGCCAGCAGAACCAGGCGGTTCATGTGGCCACGACGGACGGCGTCGCAGGCAATGTGTTCTTCAGGCCGAAGCCTCTTGCGGTGCCTTGCGGGCGTCTTCGCGCTCGACCGACTTCATCATGACGGACGGGCCGGTCACGGCCTTGTCCATCACCACGGTCAGGTGGCGCAGCACGGCATCGTTGAAACGGAAGCCGGTCTCGAGCTCGGCAAGGACTTCCTTGCTGACTTCGATGTTGATGCACAGGTAGTGCGCCTTCGCGAGCTTCTGGATCAGGTATGCCATTTGACGGCGGCCCCAATCTTCCACACGGTGGACCTTGCCGCCACCGGCGGTGACGATGCCCTTGTAGCGCTCCAGCATGGCCGGAACCTGTTCGCTCTGATCCGGATGGATGAGCAGGATGATTTCATAGTGACGCATTGGAACTCCTTCTGATTTCCGTCGCAGGAAGCCACCCCGAAGCGTCAATCAAACGGGTGTGGCAAGGTAAGCCCGCGATTGTACTCCGAAACTGGGC
>CBIHPH010000020.1:0-54249 GCA_966212105.1 uncultured Rhizobacter sp. | reverse complement strand
TCGCGCTGGTGCAGGCCGATGCTCGGTTCGTCGAGCACGTACATCACGCCCGTCAACCCCGAACCGATCTGAGATGCGAGGCGAATGCGCTGCGCTTCACCACCGCTCAGCGTGTCGGCGCTGCGGTCGAGGCTCAGGTAGTTGAGGCCCACGTCGTTCAGGAACTTGAGCCGGGATCGGATCTCGCGAATCACCTTGTCGGCGATGCCGGCCTTTGCGCCCTTGAGCTGCAGCCGCTCGAAATAGACCAGGCATTCGTGCAAGGTGCTCCGTTCGACGCCATAGATGGGTTCGCCTTTGGCGCCATCGGCGCTCGACAGGAACACGTGGCGGGCCTCGCTGCGCAATCGGGCCCCGTTGCAATCGGGGCAGGGACGGGGCGCATGGTAGCGCGACAGGTCCTCACGGACGGCAGCGGAATCGGTTTCGCGGTAGCGCCGCTCGAGATTGGGGATGATGCCTTCGAACGGATGCGTGCGGCGCACGCTGCGCATCTTGCCGTTGGTGCCCTCGGCCTCGTAGACGAAGGCAATCTCTTCATCGCCGGAGCCGTGGAGCAGAACCTTTTGCGCCTTCTTCGGCAACTGCTCGTAGGGCGTCTCGATGTCGAATCGGTAATGTCGGGCCACGCTTTCGAGCAGCGAGAAGGTGTATCCGTTGCGCCGGTCCCAGCCCTTCACGGCGCCGCTGGCCAGGCTCAACGAGGGAAAGGCCACGACCCGTTCCGGATCGAACGCCGTCACCTGCCCGAGGCCGTCGCAGCTCGGGCAGGCGCCCACCGGCGAATTGAATGAAAAGAGCCGCGGTTCGAGTTCGCTGAGGCTGTAGTTGCACACCGGGCAGGCGAATTTGCTCGAGAAGAGGTGTTCGGTGCCGCTGTCCATCTCGAGCGCCACGGCTCGCCCGTCGGCGATGCGCAGGGCCGCCTCGAAGCTCTCGGCGAGGCGCTGCTGCAAGCCCGGCTGAACTTTCACGCGGTCGATCACGATGTCGATGTCGTGCTTTTCGCTTTTCTTGAGCTTGGGTACGTCCGCGGCATCGTGCGTGTGGCCGTCGACGCGAAAGCGCACATAGCCTTGCGCCTGCATGTTGGCGAAGAGGTCGCTGAATTCGCCTTTGCGGTCGCGCACGACGGGGGCCAGCACCATCAGCTTGATGCCTTCGGGCAAGGCGAGCACGGCGTCGACCATCTGGCTCACGCTCTGTGCCTGCAGGGGTTCGTCATGCTCGGGGCAGTAGGGGGTGCCGGCGCGGGCGTACAGCAGTCGGAGGTAGTCGTGGATTTCAGTGACCGTGCCCACGGTGGACCGCGGGTTGTGCGAGGTGGCCTTTTGCTCGATGCTGATCGCCGGGCTCAGCCCTTCGATGACGTCGACGTCGGGCTTGTCCATCAATTGCAGGAACTGGCGTGCGTACGTGCTCAGGCTCTCGACGTAGCGGCGTTGGCCTTCGGCATACAAGGTGTCGAACGCAAGGCTCGATTTGCCAGACCCGCTCAGCCCGGTGATCACGACCAGCTGGTTGCGCGGGATGTCGAGATCGATGTTCTTCAGGTTGTGGGTGCGTGCCCCACGCACCCGGATCGTCGGGGCCTCGATGGAAGCTTCGCCGGTCAGGGCCGCCTCGATCCGGGCGGCAGGGTCGTCGTGGACAGTGGAGCGGGGCGGCATGGGCAGCGGGTCAAACGGCACATGATAGCGGTCGCTCCTGTCAATCCTTGTCAGCAGGGGCACGCCGTCACGGCAGCCCGTCGAGCGCCTCCCGCAGCCGGTGAACCGTGGGTTCCGGGAGCTGCGCATGCCGGGCGGTGGAGCCTTCGAACCAGGTGACACCCTCGGCGCTGAAAGCCCAGCGATGCACCACGTGCCCATCGAGGCGCAATTGCAGTGCTGGCGTGTCCGCGGGTTCGCCTCCGGCTGCGGTCCAGGAAGCCGAAGTGCTCCTGTCGAGCTGACTGATCCAGTCCAGGAGGGCAGGGTCCATCGGCCGGATGGGGCCGGAATCCCGCTGCCATGTCCAGCGGCCCGGCTGGGCGGCAATGGCGTCGCGAACCTTGCCCAGGGCTGCCCTGGCCGGCGCGCTGGCGGGTGCCCCGGCGGCCTGCTTGGCAAGGGCCTGGCTCGGGGGGCGACCGGAGGCGGGCGGTATCGATCGGGTCACCTCTCCCGTTCTCTCCTTTGCGGTTTCGGCCTGAAGCGGTACGGGAACGTTTTGAACGTCGCGGCGCGACCGGGCTGCGCTTTCCGCGGCAGGCGCCGCCGGCTTCGGGCCGCCGCCTGACTTGCGAGCATCGGGCTGACCTTGCAACAGAGGGGACGCAGGCGCGGCCGGTGCTGCGGCCACCTCCGTCTCTGCCGAGGCCGGAGCCGGACGCTCCATCGGCGGCACGGGCTGGTCCCACCACAGCAGCCCGGCGGCCGTCATGACCATCACGCTGGCGAAGCCCGCCGCCACCGGCGGGCGCACCAGCCATGCGCCCACGCGCAGCCACCACGGTGCGGCTGCGGCGGGTGCGAGCGGTCGGCGGCCTTCGCGCAAGATGGCGTCGCGCAAGGCCGGTGGCGGCATCTGCCGATCGGGGGCGTGCCGGAGCGCCTCCTGCAGCCATGGGTCGCGCGGTTCATCGGTCATCGCGGATCCGTTGTGTGCAACGGGGCCAGGTACGCGCCCATGCAGGTGCGCAGCTTGGACATGGCGTAACGCAGCCGGGTCTTGGCCGTCTCGAACCCCACTTCCAGTGCTCGGGCCACGTCGGCCAGCGCGAGGTCGTCGTCGTGGTGCAGCAGGAAGGCGCTGCGTTGGGCCAGCGGCAACTGATCGAGGCAGGCCAGGAGCCGCTCGCCGGCGCGGCGCCAGAAGGCCTGGTCTTCCGCGCGCGGGGCGGAGGAGGGCTCGGGCCACTGCTGCCACGGTGCACCCGCATCGGGCTCCCAGGGGGCGTCATCGTCGGCCAGCGTGACTTCGCGGCCGCTGCGTCGCCACACATCGATCACGCGGTGGTGGGCGAGTGTGAACAGCCAGGTGCGGAACACCGCACCTTGCGGCGACCACGATGCGCGGGCGCGGACGACGCGCAGCCAAGTGTCCTGGAACACCTCGTCCGTCTGTGCCGCGAGGGCCGTCCCGAGCAGCCGGCGGATGAACCGGTACAGCCCTGCCTCATGACGCCGGTACAGGCGCTCGAAGGCGGACGCATCGCCGGCGGCATATGCCGCCATCAGCGCGTCGTCGGGCATGTGATCGGTAGGGCCTGGCGTGGACATCGGGTCGAGAGTCTGCCTCATGCGAAGGTGATACGGCGGGGAGCCTCGTTCGGGGTGAAAAAAAGATTCACCCCTTTCCACCCCATGGGCCGTTTCAGTGAAGGCGCCTGGCGCGTGTTCCCTTTTTACTGGAGATGATGATGCCCCCCGTTCGCCGCCCGTCCCGCCGACTGCTGATGCCCGCCGCCGTGTCGGCCCTGCTGCTCCTGGCGTGCGCCGGGTTCGAGAGTGCCTCTGCGCTCAGCAAGCCGATGCCGTCTCCTGACGCCTGGCCTCCCACCTGGTCCGACACGCCCTCGTCCGATTTCTCGCCGGTCGCGTTCGAGGCGCCGTCGGCCGACCATTGCCACCGTCTGCCAACCACCCGGGAGGTGGGCGGCGGCGGGCAGGACGAGGCATCTCCCCGGCGTTTGCGCCGCGAGGACAAGGAGATGGCCTCCTCGGAGGCGAAGCGGTCAGCCGGCGGTGCGCCCGCGGCGGCGGTTGCGCCCATGCCCAAGCCGGCCCCCTCCCCACAGCAGGGCGACATCGCTGCCCGTGTCACGGCAGGCGTGGTCGACGACAACGCCGATTTCGGCGAGTACCTCGCTTATCGCGAACGGCGTCCCAAGGGCCTGGACGTGCGGGACCGGAACATCAGCGAGCGTTACCCGCTCGAGGTGATCGACGCGGCAGGACACCCCGTGCACGACGCCGAAGTGGCGGTGCAGCGGGTGGGGGTGGCCGAACCGGTGGCGTGGGCGCGCACGGACACGGCAGGGCGGGTCTGGATCCATCCCAAGGCATTTCTTGCGCCTCAGTTCCAGAATGAAGAGCGCCTTGGCATCGCGGTGCGCAAGAACGGGATGAAGTCCCGCACGATCCTGATCCGCGGCCAGAAGAATGCGTTGCAGGTGCGGCTCGATCAGGCAGTACCGGCGACGCAACCCCGGCTGGATCTCGTGTTCATGATCGATGCGACCGGTTCGATGGGTGACGAGATTGCCAAACTCAAGGCATCGATGCATGCGATGTCGCAGCAGATCGCACGGCTGCCCGGGCGGCCGGACATTTGCTATGGCCTCGTGGCGTATCGGGATCGCGGCGATGCCTTCCTCACCCGCACGCACGATTTCACCGACAACCTCCCTGCCTTCCAGGCCGTGCTGGCCAAGGTGCAGGCCGGGGGTGGGGGTGACATGCCCGAGGCCTTGAACGAGGCCCTCCATGAAACCGTGCACGGCCTGGCGTGGCGGGCCGATGCCGTGCGGCTGGTCGTGCTGGTGGCCGACGCGCCACCCCACCTGGACTACGGTGGCCCTCAATATGACCGCGACATGCAGGCCGCGCTGGCCAAGGGCGTGAAGCTCTTCGCCGTGGGCGCGAGCGGCCTCGACCCCACTGGTGAATACGTGTTCCGGCAGATGGCGCAGTACACCGCAGGACGTTTCGTGTTCCTCACCTATCGCGACGCAGCCGACCCGGCCAGCGGTCCTGGATCGCAAACCGTGCATGACGTCCACCAGTACTCGGTACAGACCCTCGATCGGCTGGTCGTGCGGCTTGTGCGCGACGAAATGGCGAAGCTGCAGCGCGATTGAAGCGGCGTGGCGGGAAGGCGTACGATGCAGGGATCATGAAGTCCTTGCGCGTTGCCCGTTGGATGGCGCCGCTGCTGCTGGCCGGTTGCGGGGGCGGGGTGTACCTCGGCTACACCTGGGACGACGACGACGACCCGCCCCGCGTGGACCTCGTGGCTTCGGCCACCGAGGTGTCACCGGGCCAGACCGTGCAGTTGACGGCGGCTGCCGTCGACGACAGGGGCTTCGTGGACCGGGTCACCTTCTTCCGCTATGACGGCAACAGCCTCGTGTCGCTCGGCACCGATCTTGCGCCGCCCTTCGAGGCGGTCTTCGTGGTGCCGACCGATGGTCGCTCGACGGTGAACCTGCAGGCGCAGGCCGTCGACAACCATGGGGATGTTGGCAACAGTGCCGTGCTGACCTTGGTGGTGCGCTGATGCCTTGAGGTATGGTTTGGGCCATGCCGAACATCTTTTCCCGTACTGCCGTACCTCTCCTGGGTGCCTTGGTGACGGCCAGTGCCGCCCAAGCTCAGACTCCCCCCGCGCCCTTGCCCGAGGGGCGGCCGTTGTGGGAGGCCGGCGTCGCCTTGCTGGGTGTCAATGGCCCCGACTACCCGGCCGCCGGCACACGCCGATGGCGTGGCGCGCCGGCGCCCATCATCATCTACCGCGGCCCGCTGCTCAGGATCGACGACGAGGGTGTGCGCGGCCGACTGCTCCAATGGGGCAACTTGCGCGTCGATTTCTCCGGCGCTGCCGGTTTCAACGCGCGTTCGAACGGCGCCCGGGCTGGCATGCCCGACCTCGACTACCTGTTCCAAGTGGGCCCCCAGGCCGTCTACAAAGTGCCGCTGGACGGGGGGCATGAGGTCAGTGCCCACTTGAAGGCCCGCGCAGTCTTCTCGACCGACGGCCGCCATACGAACGGCCGCGGCATGGTGGCGGAACAGGAGTTCCGCTGGACGCGCCGAGGCTGGCCCGATGCTTCCAGCCAGGTGAGGGCGGGTGTGGAGTTCCTGTGGGGCAGCGAAAAGCTGCACGATTACTTCTATCAGGTGGATCCCGCCTATGCCACGGCCGCCCGACCCGCTTATGACGCCCGGGCCGGCTACTTCGGCAGCACTGTGCGCGCTGGATTCGTCCGTCGTCTGACACCCACCTTGTCTGCCACGGCCGGCGCTTCCGTCAACTTCCATGCGGGCGCGGCCAACGAAGACAGCCCGCTGTTTCAGAAGCGCACGACCGCCGGCATCCTCTTCGCCTTGATCTGGACGCCGTGGCAGAGCGAATCGAGGGTGGCCGCCGAGCCTTGATCGTCGCCAGGATTCAAATTTCCACGACGAAGTGGAGCACGTGGGAGTCGATTCGCTTCTCGACGCGAGGAATGAAGATCAGCCGGGTGGTCACGCCGCGGTAGGTGAAGAGGGCCATGGAGGGCACGAGCAGCGGTTGGATACCATCGGTGTATCCGGTGACGGCGCCGGCCGTGAGGCCGAAGCGCCCCCACTCCAATGTGTAGCCGGCGTAAACGCTGGTGCGGCGCAATGAGTTCCGGTAGATGCCCGCAGTGGGGCCCTCGGCAAGTCGATAGTAGATTCCGGGGTTCACGTTGTTGTAGTCGTTGGATGGGAAGTGCCGACTGAACAAGTGAAACCCGAGGGTGTCCTTCTTGGGCGCATTGGTGACGTCATCCGCGCACCATGCGGCGCATGACATCAACGACATCAGGACGAACAGGCAACGACGGAGGAGGTGGGGCATGGCGTGCAATCCGCAAGTCATAGCCCCAGTCTTCGGCAGTGTTCCCCCGCATTCAAGCGCCAGTGGCGTGATCGAAGCCGTTGGTGTGCACTAGCGCACGGGATGCGTTCGCTGTGAGGGCCACCATCGCGGCGCAACGGCGTCTTGCGATGCTGGTCGGCAAAAGCCGGTGGCACCCAGTCGCCAAAAACAGACCGGGCGCCTCCTTCAAGCCATCATCGCCGCCGGGTGGGGGTGGGCGGCCAAGCCAGATGCAGGCTGCCGCGACGGTCCGGCGCATCGATCTCGCTCATGGAAAAGTAGAGCCAGCTCCGCCTGATGATGTCCACGCCGCGTTCCGAGGCCTCCACCCGGGCGGCCGCGAGGTCCAGTGTGCTGGCATCGGCGCGCAGCGCCACGCGGCCCTTGAGCCGGATGTCGGTGGCTACCACCTTGCTGCGGCGCACATCCAGTGCCACCTTGTCCGATGCAATGGTGACGCGCTCGAGCGTCACGGATGAGTTGATCATCGTCAGCCGATCGATGTGGGCGTCCCGGATCACCGCATCCTGGCAGTTCACGAGCTGGATGTGGTTGAACCGCCCCGTGTAGCGGGTGTTGAGCCGCGCGTCGCACCGCACGTCGCCTTGCGAAACGCCCGGCACTTCGGGCGACGGTTTCGGCTGCCCGACGGGACCCGTCAGGGACTGCCACAGCAGTGCCTGGAATTCGGCCGGCCGCTCGATCATCGGCATGTGTCCGGTCTGGTCCATCACCTGCAAACGCGCCTGGGCCATGCGGACGGCCAGCACCTCGCCGGTGCGTACCGGCGCCGTCGGATCGTCACGGCCCCAGATCAGCGTCGTGGGCGCCTGAACCTCATGCACGGCAGGGCTGAAGTCATGTTCCATCAGGTCCATGGCGGCATCCACCTCGGTGTGCGGCCCGATCAGTGCATCGCGTATGGCGGGGTTGCGCTTGAACCAGCTGCCGAGGTCGATGTTGTGGTCGATGCGGCCCACGACCGAGCGGCCCCAACTGTCCACGTGGGCATCGACGCGCCGCATGACCCGGTCGATCGATGCGATGCCGACCTCCGGCAGTGCTTCCCGGTCGGGCGTCATCGCCAGCAGGTTCATCAGCAGGATGCCTGCGGCATTGACGAGCACGAGGCGGTCGATCCGATCCGGGTGGCGGTGGGCGAAATTCAGGCTGACCGCACCGCCCAGCGAATGGCCGACGACATGGGCCCGGCCGCCGCGTGCACGGCGGCGCACCACCTCGTCGAGCATCCGGTCGAGTCCGGCGAACGAATGCCCGTCGCGCAGCGCCTCCGATGAGCCGAAGCCCGGCAGGTCCAGCGCGATCACATGGAACTGCGTCGCGAGTGGCCCGATCACCGTGCGCCAGTCCCGGTGCGCCATGTCGCCCAGCCCGTGCACGAGCAGCACGGTGGTGTCATGCTCGCGACCAGCCTCACCGACCCACAGCGCCGTGTCGCTGCCCTCGAGCTGCATGCAGTCGTACACCAGTTCGGGCAACTGGGCAGGTACGTTGGCCGGGCGCTCGGATGGCGGCTGTCGATCCATGCAGCGGGAAGGAGAAGCGATGGCCTCGGCCGAGGAGACGATGAGGCCGGTGAGGGCGAAAGCGGTCAGCGTTCGTTTCAGAAAGGAAGGCATCGGCGGGTCGGTGCAGAGCGTGGCAAACGGGCCGCATTGTGCATGCCGCTGCCGACCCGCATGCGTCACAGTGCCGCTTCGAGGCTGTTCCGCGCGTCACCGATGGCGTCGAGCCCGGCCAGATGTTTGCAGTAGAGCAGCAGGCCTTCGATTTCGTTGCTCTTGTCGAACACGGCGTCGGCACCGAGGTCGAGGCACCTGCGGCGCATCTCCGGCGTGGCATGGTTGCTCAACACCACCCAGCGGCCCGGGGCATCGAACTCCTGGCAGGCGGTGAGCACGCCCAGCCCGGAGCCGTCTTGCAGGAAGATGTCGACGATGACGAGATCACATGGCGTGCGGTCCTCACGCAGCCATTGGCGCAATTCGGGTTCGCTGCTGGCGATGCCCACGATCTCGACCGGCAAGGTCTCACGCAGCAGCTCGATCAGGTTGTCCCGGACGATCGTGCTGTCTTCGATCAGGTAGATCTTCAGCAACGTCTCCGGGCCGGGGTTGGAGTCGGTCAACATGGCTTGGCCTTGATGGCTGCAAGTGCAGCCGAACATGGAAATGGTCGGCGCGAGTGAGCGCCGGCAGCGGGGTCACCGCCCGCAGTGGAGGCGGTGACAAGCGGGTCACACGCGGGTGCTTCGCGAGCGGCCCATCCAGGACAACAACATGGCGAGTGCGGCACCGGTGGCTGCTGCGATGAGCAGCGCCTTCACTGGTCGCTCTTCGATGTAGTGCTTGCCTGCTTCGGCCTTGGCCGTTGCCCGTTCCATCAGCGGGCCGGCTCGCCCTCGCAGGGATTCGACGCCGCCGGAGAGGCGGTCGAACGCCTTGTTGGCGGCGTACTGCGTGGAGTGAATGGCGGAGTCGGCCGAGAGCGCGAGGCGATCGGCGATGTTGCTTTTGGAGGTTTGCAACGAAGGGGCGGTCATGGCGTTTCCTTTCGATGACAGGTTCTGAGGCCGATGGGGCGGATGCTGCCTTGGTAAAGCCGCATGATCAGTTTGAACCTGTTGTCCGAGGATGTGAACAGGGCGATGGGCGAAATGAATGTCGGATGAGTCCGACCATCACCTGCATTCGCGGGGGCTCTGCATGCAGCCCTCGCCATGCCGCCGGCCTTCAGCCGGCGAGCACCTTCAAGATGGCGTTGCCATACGCCTCGAGCTTCTTCGCGCCCACGCCGCTGATCTCCCCGAGGGCGGCAAGCGTGCCGGGTGCCACGCGGGCCATCTCCGCGAGCGTCACGTCGTGGAACACCACGTAGGCGGGCAGGTTGAGCTCGCGTGCCACCTCGGCACGCCACGCCTTCAATTCGGCGAAGCGGGCGAGCGCAGCCTCATCGAGGGCGATCGGCGGTGCGCGGTCTTTCGTTCGACCGGTGGTGTCGCGCTGGCCCTTGCCGCGGCGGGTGGTTTCGGTGGGACGGCGCAGCAGCATGGAAACTTCACCGCGCAGCACCTCACGCGCGTTCGGTGTCAGTTCGAGCGTGTTCCATTCACCCTCGGTGCGCAGGTACCCCAGTGCGATCAGTTGACGCAGCACGGCGCGCCACTGGGTTTCCGCCACGTCGGCGCCGATGCCAAAGGTGGAGAGGGACGCATGCCGGTACTGGGTGACCTTGTCCGTGACTTTGCCGCGCAACACATCGATCAAATGGCCGGCGCCGAAACGCTGGCCGCCGTTCTGGTGGAACCGGTACACGCAGCTCAGCGCCTTGCGCGCGGCTTCGGTGGCGTCCCAGGTGGCGGGCGGGTTCAGGCAGTTGTCGCAGTTGCCGCAGGGCTCGCTTTGTTCC
Source organism: uncultured Rhizobacter sp. (assembly GCA_966212105.1). Taxonomy (GTDB): domain Bacteria; phylum Pseudomonadota; class Gammaproteobacteria; order Burkholderiales; family Burkholderiaceae_C; genus Rhizobacter. The sequence goes on along the minus strand of CBIHPH010000020.1, from coordinate 44,211 downwards.
CCGAAATAATCGAGCAGGCGCACGCGCCGGCAATCGTGGGCTTCGGCCAGCGCAAGGAGTGCATCGAGCTTGCCGCGCTGGCCGCGCTTGAACTCTTCGCCCGCAGGGCTGTCGTCGATCATGCGGCGCTGGTTCACGACGTCGGCCAAACCGTACGTCATCCATGCGTCGGCGGGTGCGCCGTCGCGGCCCGCGCGGCCTGTTTCCTGGTAGTAGCCCTCGATGTTCTTGGGCAGGTCGAGGTGGGCGACGAAACGCACATCGGGTTTGTCGATGCCCATGCCGAAGGCCACGGTGGCCACCATCACGATGCCGTCCTCGCGCAAAAAGCGATCCTGGTTGCGCTTTCTCACCGCAGCATCGAGTCCGGCGTGGTACGGCAAGGCGTTGATGCCTTCCTCGACGAGCCATGCCGCCGTTTCGTCCACCTTCTTGCGCGACTGGCAATAGACGATGCCGGCATCCCCGTCGTGTTCGTCGCCGATGAAACGCAGCAGCTGCGCCCGGGCGTTGTCTTTCTCGACGATGCTGTAGCGGATGTTCGGGCGGTCGAAGCTGCTGATGAACACCCGCGCTTGCTCGAGCTGCAGGCGCTCGATCATGTCGGCGCGGGTCAGGTCGTCGGCGGTGGCGGTCAAGGCGATGCGAGGCACCGCAGGGTACCGCTCGTGAAGCACGTTCAGCGAGAGGTAGTCTTCACGGAAGTCGTGGCCCCACTGGCTCACACAATGCGCTTCATCGATCGCGAAGAGGCTCAGCATGCCGCGTTCGTACAGCGAATCGAGCTGCGCCAGGAACCGGGGCGTGGCGATGCGTTCGGGCGCGGCATAGAGCATCACCAGCCGGCCGCTCATCATCTCGCGTTCGATGCGCTGGGCGTCTTCGAGGGTGAGCGATGAATTGAGGAACGACGCATGCACGCCGGCCTCCTCCAAGGCGCCTACCTGATCGTGCATCAGGGCGATGAGCGGGCTCACCACCAGTGCCACGCCATGGCCGCTGCGGTGCCGCGCAATGGCAGGCACCTGGTAACAGAGGCTCTTGCCGCCGCCGGTGGGCATCAGCACGAGGGCATCGCCGCCGGCGATGACGTGATCGACGATCTCCTGCTGCTGGCCCCGGAACGCCGTGTAGCCGAACACCTGCTGAAGGATGGACGGCGGGTCGGTCGGAGCGAGGCTGGACGAGGCGGTGGCGGGTGAAGCGGGCATGGTGGTTGGACTGCGGCGGAGGACGCCGGACACCATCGTACCTCCCGAGGCCCGCGGACCGCCCCACGGCCGGCCCCGAAACGAGGCTCATGGAGCGCCGGGACCCGGCCGCAATGCCCGACAATCGCCGCGTGCGTTTCGACCTGAAGACCTTCCAGCTGTTCCTCGCGATCGTCGAGGAGAAAAGTATCACCAAGGGTGCAGCCCGGGTGCACATCGCCCCGTCGGCCGCCAGCCGGCGCGTCGCCGAACTGGAAGAGGCCTTCGGCGCCGAGCTGCTGCACCGAACGCCTGCCGGCGTGACACCCTCGTCCGCGGGATTGTCCGTGCTGCACCATGCGCAGGCCATGTTCCGTTCCCTCGACGACATGCGCAGCGAAGTGAGTGTCTTCACCGCGGGGGCAAAAGGCATCGTGCGCATCTGCGCGAACATCTCGGCCGTCGTGCAATACCTGCCCGAGGACGTCGCATCGTTCCGCCAGCAACACCCGGCCATCGCGATCGAGCTGCGCGAGGAACTCAGCCCCGACATCGTGCGCAGCATCATGGAGGGCCGTGGCGACATCGGCATCCTGTCGCCCACCCCGGGCACAGACCATTTGCACGTCGAGCCGTACCGCACCGATCGCCTCGCGGTGGTGGTCCCGCGTGATCATCCGCTGGCCGGCCGCGATGCCGTCGCCTTTGCCGATGTGCTGGGGCACGAGTTCGTCGGCCTGCAGGCCGGCAGTTCGCTCGATGTGCAACTTCGCGATGCCGCGGCACGTGCCGGACGGGAGATCCGCATCGCCGTGCAGGTGGGCAGCTTCGACGCCGCGTGCCGGATGGTGCATGCCGGTGTGGGTCTCGGGGTCGTGCCGATGGGCATCGTCGCGCTGCATGCGGCCACCCTCGACGTGGTCCCGGTGATGTTGCGCGACCCGTGGAGCGAGCGGGCGGTGAGCCTGTGCACGCGCCCGGGCGACGTTCCACCAGCGGCGCGGCTGTTCCTCGATCACCTGCGGGCACGCGCCGCGCGCTGAAGCAGGCCTTCGCGGTTCGCGAAGGGGGCATCGCGAACGAGCACTTCCTGCAAGAGGGGCCGGCTGCCCAGAATGGCCGTCATCCCGGACACAGGCCCCTACCGATGCAGCCCTTTCCCCGCACCCTCTACGACAAGCTCTGGGACGCGCATGTCGTGCGTTCCGAACCCGGCGGCACCGACCTCATCTACGTCGACCGCCACTTCCTCCACGAGGTCACCAGCGCCCAGCCGTTCGACGGCCTTCGCAGCACGGGACGCAAGTTGTGGCGCGAGACCGCTCACATCGCCGTGCCGGACCACAACGTGCCCACCGTGCACCGTGCAGCCGGCATCCGCGACGAGCGCTCGCGTCGGCAGGTCGAGACCCTCATGCACAACGCCGCCGCGTTCAAGGTGCCGGTGATCCCGGTACACGACGTGCGGCAGGGCATCTTGCACGTCGTCGGGCCCGAACAGGGCTGGACCTTGCCGGGCACCTCCGTCGTCTGCGGCGATTCGCACACCAGCACGCATGGCGCGCTCGGCGCGTTGGCGTTCGGCATCGGCATTTCGGAAGTCGAGATGGTGCTTGCGACGCAATGCCTCTGGTCACGCCGCGGGCGCACGATGGCCGTGCGGCTCACCGGCACGCTGCAACCGGGCGTGTTCACGAAGGACGTGGCGTTGCACCTGATCGGCCGCATCGGGGTCGGCGGCGCCACCGGCCATGCGATCGAGTTCACGGGGCCGGCCATCGCGGCCTGGTCGGTCGAGGCGCGGATGACGCTGTGCAACATGGCCATCGAGGCCGGCGCAACGGTGGGCCTGGTGGCGGTGGACGATGTCACCATCGATTACCTGCGCGGCCGCCCCGGCGTGCCTCGCGGTGACGCGTTCGAAGCGGCCGCCGCCGCATGGCGCGAACTCGTCTCCGACGAGGGCGCGGCCTACGACCGCGTCGTCGACATCGACGTCTCGGCGATCGCGCCGCAGGTCACATGGGGTACCCTGCCCGATCTCGTGGTGTCCGTCGACGATCGCATCCCGGCCCCCGAAACGCTGGGCGTGGAAGATCGCATCGCCATCGCGAAGTCTGCGCTCGATTACATGGCCCTCGCCCCGGGGCTCCCCGCGAGCCAGATCCGCATCGACAAGGTGTTCATCGGCTCATGCACCAACTCGCGCATCGAAGACTTGCGTGCGGCGGCCACCGTCCTGCGAGGGCGCCGCGTGGCACCGTCGGTCAAGCTCGCGCTGGTGGTGCCCGGCTCCGGACTGGTGAAGCGCCAGGCCGAGGCCGAGGGGCTGCACCGCCAGTTCATCGAGGCCGGCTTCGAATGGCGCGACCCGGGCTGCTCAATGTGTGTCGCGATGAACGACGACCGGCTGGCGCCTGGCGAGCGTTGCGCATCGACGTCGAATCGCAATTTCGAAGGCCGGCAAGGGGCGGGCAGCCGCACCCACCTGGTGAGCCCGGCCATGGCCGCCGCCGCCGCCATCGCGGGGCATTTCGTCGACGTTCGACCGTATTTTCCGGAGGCCCGCACATGAGCCCGATCCATACCGTCTGCGGCCTGGTCGTGCCGCTCGATCGAGAGAACATCGACACCGACGCCATCATGCCGAAGCAGTTCCTGACGTCCACCAGCCGCACGGGCTATGGCGCCCATCTCTTCGACGCGTGGCGTTTCCTCGACACCGGTGCACCGGGGCAAGATCCTGCCACCCGCATTCCGAACCCTGACTTCCCGTTGAATCAGCCGCGCTATCAAGGCGCCAGGGTGCTGCTGGCCCGTGACAACTTCGGCTGCGGGTCGAGCCGCGAACATGCGCCGTGGGGGCTGCTGCAGTTCGGCATCGGCGCCGTGCTGGCGCCGACCTTTGGTGACATCTTCGCCAACAACGCCTGGAAAAACGGGCTGCTGGCCATCCGGCTCGAACCTGCCCAGATCGACGCCCTGTTCGGGGCGGTGGCGGCGACGCCCGGCTTGTCGGTGTCGATCGATCTCGGCGCGCAGACCGTCACGTCATCCGACCACCGGGTGTACCGTTTCGAGATGGACCCGTTCCGCAAGCGCTGCCTGCAGCAGGGAGAGGACGACATCGGCCTGGCACTGGGGCACGCGCTGGAGATCCACCGGCACGAGGAGGCCGCCCAACGGTCCCGCCCGTGGGCCTTCATGACGGTGCACGCCGGGCGCGCTGGCTCCCCGTGAACGAGGCCCCGAAAAGCCGGGAAGACGCGGGCCATCCGGGGCGGAGACCTGAGGGATAATCCCCAATCCGCATTCAGACCGTCTCGATGGCGACCCCGGCCCCCTCCTGCGGGGCGATCGGGGCCCAGAGGAGATCGACACCATGGCCAGCATCAACAAAGTCATCCTCATCGGCAACCTCGGGCGTGACCCGGAAGTCCGGTACACCGCCAATGGCGCGGCCATTTGCAACGTCACCATCGCCACCTCGCGCAACTGGAAAGACAAGAACAGTGGCGAAAAGATGGAAGAAACCGAATGGCATCGCGTGGTCTTCTACGACCGCCTCGCCGAAATCGCGGGTGAATACCTCCGCAAGGGCCGCTCGGTCTACGTCGAAGGCCGCCTGAAGACCCGCAAATGGCAAGACAAGGACGGCGTCGAGAAGTACACCACCGAAATCATCGCCGACAACATGCAGCTGCTCGGCGGCCGTGAAGGCGGCGGCGGTGGTGGTGGTGGCGCCGATGAAGGCGGCGGTGGCGGCTACGCCCCGCGCGAACGCAGCGCGCCGCCGGTCCGTCAGGCTGCGCCCCGCCCGGCGCCCGCCCCGGCGGCGAAGTCGTCCACCGGCTTTGACGACATGGACGACGATATTCCGTTCTGATTCCCACTGAACAAGTTTTTTGTTGATTCGGGCCCGCTCTCCACAGGAGGGCGGGCCTTTTCATATGTGCGTTCAGCATGGACGCACAAGACTGCTGCCAGCCAGAAGCAGAAGCGGATCACGATGCCCTCTAAAGAAGTGGACTGCGTTCGGAGCTTTGCGGGGCCGGCTTGACGTCTTGCTTCTACCAAGCCTCGGCTGCTGCCGTTCCTTGGTGGTACCGCATTTGCCACCGACCGCTGACAGAGAGCCAGACGGATGAACGCAACGTGTGACGCGTTAGAGAGCCGTCCGCCTGGCGGTTGGCGGTCCGATAGGTGAGGAGTACGACTCCGGGTTGAAGCTCCACGGCGGTGTAGTTGTCAGCCGCTACTTCCACCGCTTCGGATTCACTGAGCAACATGCTCAGGATGGCCTCCCGGGACCAGCGGCGTCCAGACCGTCCGACCTCCTCGAAGTCCGGATGAAGCAATGCATTCACGCGGCTTTCGTCGCCTCGGACCTCGGGCAGATGGAGGGCAGCCTCCAGCCTTGACAGTGTCTGCACCAGGGTTTCAGTCGTCATTGCGGCTCCCTCTCTTGTGTTCTTCCCTTCTTCGCCACCTGCGTCAGTGACGCCACCGAAGGCGGCATCCATCGCGGATCGTTGAGCACGCGCTGGATGCATCCGCGCAACCAGCGGTGCGCCGGATCGGCGTTGTGGCGCGGGTGCCAGGCCAGGCGCATGGGATCGGCGCGAACGGTGACGGGCAGGTCGAACAGCATCAATCCGAGCGAGGGCGCCATGGTGCGTGCCGTGCGCTCGGGCGCGCAAGCCACCAGATCGGAGCGGGAGGCGGCGACCAGCGCCGAGAAGGTGCTGGGCACGAGCAGCGCCACGTTGCGCTCCAGGTCCACGCTGGCCAGGGCCTGGTCCACCCCGGAGACTTCCCCTTGGCGCAAGGTGATGCCCACATGGCGCGCGGCGGCAAAGCGCTGCAGGGTCATGGCGGCCTTTTTTCGTTTCACTTCGAGCAGGGGGTGGCCGGTGCGCACGGCGCCCACCATGGCCTGCTGTGACAGCACGAGGGTTTCGGTCTCCGGGTCGGTGCTGCGAAAGGTGCCGAGGTCCAGGTCGATGCGGCCTTCGCGCAGGCCGCCCGGATCGTGGTAGGTCTCCGGCAGGAATTGCAAGCTGGCCAAGGGCATCTCGGCAGCCAATGCCTGCGACAGGCTGGCACCGAACACGACAGCGATGCCTTCGGGTGCACGCAGCACGAAGCGCCGCCGCACGCCGGCCAGGTCTTGCGCATCCGGCGATGCCCGCAGTGCCTGCGCCTGGGCCAGCAGCTGCCGCAGCGGCTCCACGAGTGCGAGCGCACGTGGCGTGGGCACGAGCTTGCGGCCGGCACGCACGAGGATGGGATCGCCAAAGGCCTCGCGGATGCGGGCGAGCGTATGGCTCATGGCGGGGGTGGACAGGTGCATGCGCTCGGCCGCTGCGGTGACGCTGCCAGTCGCCAGCAAGGCGTCCAGGGCGGTCAGCAGGTTCAAGTCGTAGGTTTTGCCGGTGGATTTCATTTCCTGAAATCATAAGTTCTAAAGATTGCGCTGTACGGAATGGTTTCGATTGCAGACACTCGCGTCGTTCAAGAAGCCGCAGCACGGCTTTTCATGCGGAAGGCTGCACTGCATTGCCTTCTTGCTGCCCTCTCTTCGCATTGGCTCGCACATGACCACCTCCAAACAACCCGCACCCCTGCCGGCCTTCGCCATGCTGGTGCTGACCCTCGTCCTGGCCGCGCTGGACCAGACCATCCTCTCCACCGCCTTGCCGGTGATGGCACACGATCTGCCAGGTGACTTGCCGCTGGCCTGGGTGTTCTCGGCCTACTTGCTGGCCGCCACGGTGGTGATTGCCCTTTATGGGCGCCTGGCCGATGTGTTGGGCACCAAGCCGATGCTGCTGCTTGCCATCGCGCTGTTCCTGCTCGGCTCGCTCGCCTGCGGTGCCAGTCAAACCCTGATGCAGCTGGTGCTGGCCAGGGCTTGCCAGGGCGCGGGCGGGGGCGGGTTGTTGACGTTGACCATGCTCACCGTGGCCGCGCTGTTCCCGCCTGAACAGCGCGGCCGGTACCAGGCCCTGCTGGGTGCGGCCTATGGGGTATCCACCATGTTCGGGCCGCTGCTGGGTGCGGCGCTGGTGGAGCACCTGTCGTGGCACTGGGCGTTCTGGATCAATGTGCCGCTGGCGATGTTGGCGTGGATCGTGCTGGCGTGGCGGTTGCCTTCCGCTCAACGCGCCGCCGAGGTGGCTCGCACTTCCATCGATTGGTTTGGCGCCTTGCTGCTCAGCGGTGCGCTGGTCAGTCTGCTGCTGGCCACGCAGCATGAGACGCTGAACCTGCCCGAGCGCATGTCACTCGGCCTGCTGCTGGCGCTGGGCGCCAAGTTGGGCCTGAGCTTCGTGTGGCGCCAGCGCCGCGCCGCACATCCGCTGTTGCCGCTGTCGCTGTTCGCTCGCCCCGCCTATGCAGCGGTGTGTTTCATTGGATTGGCCACGGGCGTGGCGCTGTACGCCGCCGTGGTGTTCCTGCCCCAGTACCTGCAAACCGGCCTGCATCTCTCGCCCACAGCTTCGGCCTGGCACCTGCTGCCCTTGATGGCCGGCATCACGGTGGCCGCCGTGGCGAGTGGCAAGTTGCTTCGGGCGCAGGCACCTGCCGCCGGGCTGACGCGCCTGGCCTGCCTGCTGATGCTGCTGGCGTTCGGCCTGCTGGTGGCGACGCTGCGCTGGCTGCCGGACACCCCTCTGGCGCTCTCGGCCAGCCTGCTGCCGCTGGGGCTGGGCCTGGGCCTCCTGTTCCCGATCATCACGGTGGTGGCGCAGCGCGCCTCACCCGCGCAGCACCTCGGCATTGCCACGGCCGCGCCAGTGATGCTGCGCAGCCTGGGAGGTGCTGCCGGCGTGGCGTTGCTGGCGGCGCTGCTGACGCGGCTGATGGGCGTTGCTGTCGCCTCCTCGCACGCAGTGGGAACGGCGTTGGCGACATCGTTGCAACCTGTGTTCGCTTGCGCGGCTGGGGGCGTGTTGCTGGCGCTGCTGACGTCGTGGTGGCTGCCTCGACGTCAGGCCTGATGGACCGTCAGCCCTCGCGTGGAGAGCGACGTTCAGTGATAGCTGCCAGGCAGCCCTTTGAGCTTCTCAGGGTCGTCGACTTTGATCGCAGTTCCCTTGACGTACGCCGCCGACCAGGAGAGTGCAGTGACCCTGCGGCCACCGGTCGTGTTGACAACTGCGTTGGCGCCCAGCTTCTTGGCCTCTGCGGCCAGCAGCGGATACAGGCTCGTTGCGCTGTCGTAGCCCGCGCGTGCATCGGCTTGCACAGTTCCGATCACTTTGTAGTCGATGCCCGCGGGAACTGCCGCTTGGGAGACCAGGATCGGGCCTTCCCACGCCGGTCCTTTCGGGCCATGGGCAGCCGAGGAAGATCTCGTCGAGCAGCCGTTCAACACAAAGAGCATGGCCACCGCAACGAGAACACTGCCGAGCTTCTTCATTGGCACCTCCTGGAATGTGAAAAAGGCCTCAACTTTAACGTTGACAAGCCCGAACAACGTCAGCCGAATTGATGAAGTCGCAGGCGGGTGGCCAGCACTATTGGCGTTGGATGATGCGCGACAGAATGCCGGGGGCCCAACGCTGAAGCACGGGAACGGCGCGGGCCTTGCCGATTCGAATGTCGGTGTGACCCGACGACAAGCCCTTGAGAAGCGCGCGGGCGGCGTCTTCGGCGGGCATTTTCCCGCGCCCGCGGCCCTGGGTCATGGGTGTGTCCACGAGCGGCATCAGCGCCTCCGCGACCGTCACTGCGGAGCCTTGCATCTGCACGCGCAGCGCCCGGGTGAAGGTATGCAAACCGGCCTTTGTTGCGCTGTATACCGCGGCTGTTCTCTTGGGCGCGTGGCCCAACACCGATGTGACGTTGACCACCCATGACCGCTGCCTCGCTTTCAGGTGAGGCAACAGAAGTTGGGTGAGCACCATCGGAGCCACGAGGTTGACGTCAACCTCCCGTCGGACCGCCGCGTGGCCATAGTCGGCATCGTCCATGCGCAAGTTGTCCTGGACGCCGGCGTTGTTGATGAGGCAGCCGGCGTCGGGGTGTGCTGCGAGGATGTCCGCTGCCAGCGCGGGAAGGCGTTCGATCTCGGCGAGGTCGGCAGTCCACGGGATGATCCATGGGCTGTGCGCGGCCAAGCCTTGCAGCTCGTGCAGTCGCCGGCCGATTGCAATCACGCGCACCCCTGCATGTGCCAATTGCATCGCGAGTTCCCAGCCGATGCCCGAGGTGGCTCCCGTGACGATTGTGGTGGGCAAGATCTGCCAGAGGCGGCTCCGATGCTCTAGAGTGGGCGTTGTCATGCTGACCCACTGTAGGCAGTATCGCGATCGCTGAAATCAATCCAGGTTAATTGACTGTGTCGTCTGCTCACGCTTTCCAGGCGCTGTTGGAATCCGCCTCAGGGGGTCCTCTGCCTCAGTGGGAGGCGCTTGAGGAGACTGTCGAAGTTCGTTCGGTGGAACCTGGCGGCACGGTGTTCCTGCAAGGTGTGGCTCATCCGTATGTCTATGTCGTGCGGTCAGGGTTGCTGAAGTTGTGCTATCTCACCGATGACGGCGTGGAGTGGGTGAAATCCTTTACCAGTGAAGGCAGCTTCTTTGCCAGCATGACGGCCCTTCGTCCGAAGGGCCGGACGACCTTCACGGTCACCGCGATCGAGTCGTCGGTCCTGGAACGCATTGACTTTCGACTGATCGCCAGCCTGGCTGAGCGCCACCTGGCATGGTCGAATGCCGTGCAGCGCATGACCATGGGGCATGCAGCACGCAAGGAACAACGGGAGCGCGACCTGTTGACCCTTCGGGCGCACGACAGGTATCTGGCGTTTTGCGCCGCGCACCCGGACCTGGCGTCTCGCATCCCGCAAAAGGATCTGGCTCGCCACCTCGGGATCACCCCGGTGGGGCTGAACCGCATCGTGATGCGTGTGCGTCGAGGCGGCTGACAGCGGTTCGCTCCGCGGTGGATGCTGCTGGTCCGGCGCTCAAGCCGTTGCAAACGGCGTCCGGATGTCGGCCAGGAACTGTTGCGCGCGAGGATGCTGCGGCTGGCTGAAGAATTCACCCGGCGTCGCGCGTTCCAGCACCTTGCCTTCGTCCATGAAGAGAATTCGGTCGGCCACCTCGCGTGCAAAGCCCATTTCGTGGGTCACGCAGACCATCGTCATGCCGTCCCTGGCCAGGCCGCGCATCACCGCCAGCACTTCGCCGACCATCTCCGGATCGAGCGCGCTGGTGGGTTCGTCGAACAGCATCAGCGGCGGCTGCATGGCCAAGGCCCGTGCGATGGCGACGCGCTGCTGCTGGCCGCCGGACAGGTTCGCGGGCCAGGCGTTGGCCTTGTGTGCGAGGCCCACGCGGTCGAGCAGGGCGAGCGCCCGCTCGTTCGCCTGGGCAGACGTGAGCCCCTGCAGCTGCACGGGCGCAAGTGTGCAGTTCTGCAGCACGGTGAGGTGGGGAAACAGGTTGAACTGCTGGAACACGAAACCGATGCGCGAGCGGAATTCGTTGAGCCTCATGTTGCGCGCATGGATGTTGCGCCCGTCGACGTGAATCGTTCCGGACTGAATGGACTCGAGCCGGTTGATGGTGCGAATCAGGGTCGATTTGCCGGAGCCCGAGGGCCCGCACACGACGACGACCTCGCCTTGGGTGATCGTCTCTGTCACATCGACGAGTGCGTGGTATGTGCCGTACCACTTGTTCACGTTTTCAAACTGGATCATGGCGTGCGGACTTGATGACGTGGGTATGCCGGCGATCGATCCAGTGCGCGCAGCGCGACAGGCCGAAGCACAGGAGGAAGTAGGTCAGGCCCAGGATGGCGTACACCTCGGCGGGTTTCGTGAACACGAGCGTATTGATCTGGGTGGCAATGAATGCGACATCGGTCAGGCCGATGATGTAGCCGAGCGAGGTCTCCTTGAGGGTCAACACGAACTGGTTCAGCAGCGATGGCAGCATCGCGCGCAGTGCCTGGGGCAGTACCACGAAGCGCAGGGTGCGCCAGTGGCCGAGGCCGAGCGACCGCGCGCACTCGACCTGGCCTTTCGGCACGCCATGGATGCCCGCGCGCACGATTTCGGCAAGGTAGACGCCCGAGAAGATCACGAGCGCGATGAGCATCGTCGTGAATTTGTCGGTCTTGTGGCCGGTCACGCTCGGCAGGAAGAAATAGGCCCAGAACACGACCATCAGCAGGGGGGTGCCGCGCACGATGAACACGAGCGCCGTCACCGGCCAGCGCAATGCCGGGTACGAACTGACGCGGGCGATGCCGAGGAGCACACCGATCGGCATTCCCAGCAAGAGCGCAAGGGATGCGAGCAGCAGCGTCAGTGCCAGTCCGCCGAGGGGGCCGTTCGGGTAGGGGCCCACCAGAAAGTAAAGCCAGTAGGTGTGGATCAGCTCCGTCATCGCGGCCTCCTCATGCCGGGCGCGCGGGGAAGCGCTGCTGGTACCGCACAGCCAGGCCGGTGATGATCAACGACACGGCCAGGTAAGCGGTGGTGGCGAACGCGAACGATTCGAAGCTGCGAAAGCTCGCGCTTTCGACTTGGCCGGCCTGGTACATCAGCTCGGCCGCGCCGATCACCGTGGCGATGCTGGTGTTCTTCCACAGGTTGAGGGTTTGCGAGATCAACGGCGGCACGGTGATGGCCATCGCCTGAGGCAGGATCACCCGGTGCATCGTCGCGACGTAGCCCAATCCAAGGGCCCGGCTCGCCTCGAATTGCCTCGGAGGGACGGCACGGATGCCGCTGCGCACATCCTCTGCCATGAAGGCAGCCGTGTAGAGGGTCAGGGCGATCACGGCGCTGATGGCCTCGATGTTGCCTTGGTAGATCCGAAGCTTGACCGACTCGGGCAACAACTCCGGTGCGCCGAAATACCAGAACAGCATGTGAGCCAGCAACGGGACATTGCGGATGGCCTCGACGAACGCAAAACCAATCCAGCGAAGCACCGCGACGGGCGCGATGCGCAGCAGCGCCACCAGCAGCGCCAGTGGGAGCGCGAAGACCAAAGTGGCCGCGGCGAGCTCAAGCGAGAGGACAAGGCCGGCCACGAGCATGTCGTGGTACGGGCCCTTCAGAAGCAAGGAATAGTCGAAGACTGGCATGGCGGCGTGGGGAACCGGAGGGGCCCCGCTTCAGCAAGGCCCGCGGGGCGGACTGGAGAGAGCGGGATCACCCGTCGATCTTGTCGCTCTCGAATCGGAACGGCCGCTTGTCAAACTTGATCTTGGTGCCCGGGCCGTACCACTTGAAGAAAAGTTTTTCGGCCTCGCCTGATTTCTCGAGTTCGCGCAGCGTTCCATCGACCAGGGACTTCACGGCAATTTCTCCCTTCCGGATGCCGAGCGCGAGCGGTTCGACGCTCAAGTTGGTGGGCAGGATCTTGTAGTCCCTGCCGCGCTCCCCGAGCTTGCCCAGATCGTCGAACAGCGACGACTCATCGTTGACGTAGGCCACGCCCTTGCCTTGCTGCAGCGCGAGGAACGCTTGCTGCGTGGTCTCGAAGGTCACGACCTCCACACCCGGCACGGCCTTGCGGATGTTGGGCTCCTGGGTGCCGCCCTTGACGGTCAGGACGCGCTTGCCGGTCAGTTGTGCCACGTCGGTGATGCTGCTGTTGTTCTTCACGAGCACCTTCTGGCCGGTGACGAAGGTCGTCAACGAGAAGTCGACCTGCGTTTCGCGCTCCTTGTTGTGGGTCAATGAAGCGGCGAGCAAGTCGACGTGGCCTTGCTGCAATTCAGGAATGCGTGCGGCCACCGAGATCTGCTTGAACACCGGCTTCACACCGATCTTCTTCGCGATCGCCTTGCCGAGGTCGACGTCATAGCCGATCAGCTCGCGCGTGGCCGGATCGACGAAGCTGTTCGGCTCGTCGGTGCCGAGCACGCCGATCACGATCTCGCCTTTCTTCTTGATGTCATCAAGCTGGTCGGCATGCGCTGCGGCGGCGAACAAGGTGCTGGCGGCGATGCAGGCTGCGGACAGCCAGGGGCGAAGGTTCATTCTCGTGCGTCCTCGATGGAGAGATGCTCATGTGAGCGAGGAGGGCAGCTTAGGGAGCATGGCGGTTTCGAGGAACGAAGAAACTCGCATGTCGATACATGCCGTTGGCAGCTTCGACGGAGGCAGCGACCTTCAGCGGTCCAGGCGTCCTGTTAACGTTGCGCCTGGAGCCCTTGCACTTCGCGCAGCAGAATGGCCAACGCCCCAATGACGACCACCGACAACCTGATCGCGCGGCAACCTTCGGCGCTCAGCCGAGCCGAGGCCTTTCGCTACTGGCTCAAACTGGGTTTCATCAGTTTCGGAGGCCCCGCCGGGCAGATCGCCCTCATGCATGAGGAGCTGGTCGAGCGGCGCCGCTGGATCTCCGAGGGCCGGTTCCTGCATGCGCTCAACTACTGCATGCTGCTGCCCGGACCCGAGGCCCAGCAGCTCGCCACCTACATCGGCTGGCTGATGCACCGCACGTGGGGCGGCATCGTGGCCGGCGGCCTGTTCGTGCTGCCGTCGCTGTTCATCCTCATCGCGTTGTCCTGGGTGTACATGGCCTTTGGCAACGTGCCGGTCATTGCCGGCTTGTTCTACGGCATCAAGCCGGCCGTCACGGCGCTCGTGGTGCATGCGGCGTACCGGGTGGGCTCGCGCACCTTGAAGAACGGCTGGCTCTGGGGCATCTCCATCGCCGCGTTCGCCGCCATCTTCGCGCTGCACGCGCCGTTTCCGTTGATCGTTCTCGCCGCGGGCCTGGTGGGCCATGTCGGCGGCCGGTATGCGCCTGACAAGTTCAAACCCTCCGCGGCACACCGCTCGGCAGGCCAGGACTTCGGACCGGCGCTGATCGACGATCACACGCCGACGCCCGCGCACGCGCGCTTCAGCTGGGCCCGGTTTCGCGGCGTGATGGTTGCCTTCGCCGCCCTGTGGGTCTTGGCGATTGGCGGGTTGACGCTGGTGTGCGGCTGGGATGCCGTGCTCACGCAGATGTCATGGTTCTTCACGAAGGCGGCATTGCTGACGTTCGGCGGTGCTTACGCGGTACTGCCTTACGTCTACCAGGGCGCGGTCGATCACTACCACTGGCTGACCGGCTCACAGATGATCGATGGCCTGGCACTGGGCGAGACCACGCCGGGCCCGCTCATCATGGTGGTCTCCTTCGTCGGCTTCGTGGGCGGCTGGACCAAGGCACTGTTCGGACCCGACGCGTTGTTCATGGCCGGTGCCGCCGCCGCCGCCGTCGTCACGTTCTTCACCTTCCTGCCGTCGTTCTTCTTCATCCTGCTCGGTGCGCCGTTCATCGAGTCGACGCACGGCAACCTCAAGTTCACGGCACCACTGACCGGCATCACCGCGGCGGTCGTGGGCGTCATCGTCAACCTGGCGGTCTTTTTTGCGTACCACGTGCTTTGGCCTCAGGGCCTGCACGGGTCATTCGAGTGGGTCCCGGCCTTCATCGGCGTGGCGGCCGGCACGGCGCTGTTTCGCTTCAAGGTGGGGGTCATTCCAGTGGTTGCCGGGAGTGCCGTGGCAGGGCTGCTCTGTCAGATGGTGCGCGCAGCGGCTTGATGGAGGATGCGCGACGCGTGACACGTCATGCCGCAGCGTTCTTGGCACGCATCTTCGCGGAGATGTAGTCGCCATGGGGAATGTGCAGCAGGTCGGCAATCTTGCGCATCACGTGCTGCTCGTGGGCATCGAGGTGGCCATCCGCATAGGCCACTTGCCACAGGTATTCGATGACGCGCGCCTTCTGCGGCCGGTCGAGCTGGGCGTTCAATCTCATGGTGAATGAATGGAGATCGTGGGCGTCTCGTGCGGCTTCTTCGGCCATGTCGATCAGCGCCGTCACTTCGCCGGCCGTCAATGTGAAGCGTTCCCGCAGGGTGTTGAACATCGATTCGCGTTCGGCGGGTGCGATCGTGGCATCCGAGCGCATCACCTCGACCAGCAGCACGGCCGTGGCCAATTGGAGGGTGTGCTCGAGTGCCGGATTGGCCTCGGCGGCAGGAAGGAAAGCGTCGAAAAAGCGGCGCAGGGATCCCAGCATCGAAGACTCCGGAATGGATGAATGCGGAGTATGCGCGTGCTTGCGCAATTCGTCAGCGGCCGGCCCCGGCTTTGGCCGGGGTGACCCTGTTGTTCCGCCGCTGGTGCTCTGGTTCCCGGCCATCGCATGTCATACCGGCGAAAGCCGGTACCCACTGGCCGCAGTAGACCCCAGCCTTCGCCGGCGCCACATCCGTTTGCCGCATGCGCGACTCAAGCCGGCCAAGCCCGGTCGATGAGGGCGACATGGTCGGATGGATCGGCCAGGGTGCCGAAAACGCGGCCCCATTGCGGATCGAACCGGCTCCCGATGAAGGCGTCGGCCACGAACGCAGGCGCATGGTCGCGCAGCAGGGCTGCCTGCAACAGCAGCACGAGTTGCTGGGCCATGCGGCGGGCGGCCGCTTCCATCGTCCCGGGCACCTGTTGCCAGGCGGACCGCAGTGCGGCAAGGTGTTGCTGCAGGCGGGTGTCGTCCCCCAGGCGGTCGGCGAGGTGCTCCGTCAGCGCCTCGACGGCATCGGGTTCGCGGTCGATGGCACGCAACATGTCGAGGCCCATCACGTTGCCCGAGCCCTCCCAGATCGAGATCACGGGCATTTCCCGGAAGAGGCGGCCCATGGGGCCGTCTTCGACGTAGCCGTTGCCGCCGAACACCTCCATGGCCTCCGCGCCGAGTTCGATGCTGCGTTTGGCCACCCAGAATTTCGCCGCCGGGGTGACGATGCGCTTGTAGGCGCGCTCGAGAGGGTCGTTCGCCGCCCGGTCGAACGACTGGGTGAGCCGCATCATCAGCAGCGTGGCGGCCTCGCTTTCAAGTGCCATGTCGGCCAGCACGTTGCGCATCAAGGGTTGCTCGACCAGGTGCTTTCCAAAGGCCCGGCGGTGCCGGCTGTAGTGGATGGCCTGCACCAGTGCCTGGCGGATGAGGCCCGCGCTGCCCATCACGCAATTGAGGCGGGTGTACATGGCCATCTCGATGATGGTGGGGATGCCGCGGCCCGGCTCGCCGATCATCTGGCCCCATGCGCCATGAAACTCGACCTCGCTGCTCGCGTTCGAATGGTTGCCCACCTTGTTTTTCAGACGCTGGAGATGGACGGCGTTGCGGCGGCCGTCGGGCCTGAAGCGCGGCACGTAAAAGCATGACAGCCCCCCCGGTGCCTGGGCCACCACCAGGTGGGCGTCCGACTGAGGCGCCGAGAAAAACCATTTGTGGCCCACGAGCTCGTAGGCGGCCCCGCGGCCCCCGTCTTGCAGCGAGATGGCGTGGGTGGTGTTGCTGCGCAGGTCGGAGCCACCTTGCTTTTCGGTCATGCCCATGCCGACGAGCATCGAGGCCTTCTGGTCCACCGGCAGATCGCGGGTGTCGTACGTGCGCGAATAGAGCTTCGGCGCCAGTTGCGCAAAGAGCAGGGGCTCTTGCATGAGCACCGGGATTGCCGCGAAGGTCATCGAGCCCGGGCATTGCGAGCCGGCCTCGATTTGCATGTGCATCGAAAACGCAGCCGCGTAGGCCGCCCAGGCACCCGGGCGCGGGTCGGAGAACGGCATCGACACCAGCCCGTGCTCGCGCTGCAGCCGCATCATCGCGTGCCATGCCGGATGGAAATCGACCTGGTCGATGCGGCGGCCCACGCGGTCGAAGATCTTCAGCTCCGGTTTGAACCGGTTGGCGTCTTCGGCCAGTTGCAGGGTCTCGGCTCGGCCAAGGAGCGCGCCGTAGTCGGCCAGTTCGGTGAGGTGGCTTGCACCGCCGGTGCGCTCGACGGCATCCCACAGCGCGGTGTCGGTGGTGAAGAGGTTGTAGTCGGCCAGCGGATCGACCACGTTGTTGATGTCGTGGGTGGAACCATGCATGGGTTCGCTCCTCATGGCCCAAAGGGGGTGTTTGACAGTGTCTCCCTGTTGATCCGTCCAGTAAACTGCCGTCGTGGAAAACCCCGCCTATGTCGTCGCAGTGCGCGCGCTCTGCGAGTTCGCCGCCAAGGTGGGCGACCTCGACCACAGGTTCACGCCGGCCCCGTCCGCCGCCGAAGGCATCGCCGGGCATGCGGCCGTGGCCATGCGGCGCGGGCCTCGCGCTGAAAGCGAGGTCAGCCTGATCGGCGAACATGGCCCGCTGCGGGTGCGCGGCCGCGCCGATGGCTTCGATCCCGACGCCTGCCGTGTCGAGGAGGTCAAGACCTACCGCGGTGACCTCGCCGCAATGCCCGCCAACCACCGCGCGCTGCATTGGGCCCAGGCCAAGGTGTACGGTGCGCTCTTGTGCCGCACGCGGGGCCTCCACCGCATCACCGTCGCGCTCGTGTACCACGACATCGGCACGCAGACCGACACCACGTTGTCCGAGGCGCACACCGCTGCCCAGCTGGAAGCCTTCTTCACGGGCATGTGCGACCGTTTCCTGGCCTGGGCCGAACAAGAGATGGCCCACCGCCATGCCCGTGATTCGGAGCTCGCCGCACTGGCCTTTCCGCATGCGGACTTTCGCCCCGGTCAGCGCCAGCTCGCCGAGGCCGTCTACAAGGCCGCCGGCGCCGGGCGCTGCCTGGCCGCGCAGGCGCCCACTGGCATCGGCAAGACACTCGGCACCGTCTTCCCCCTGCTCAAGGCCTGTGCGCCCCAGCGGCTCGACAAAGTGTTTTTCCTGGCCGCGAAGACCCCCGGGCGCGGCCTGGCACTCGGGGCCCTTCGCACCTTGGCAACGGGCGGGCTCTCTCTGCGCGTGTTGGAACTCGTGGCCCGAGAGAAATCGTGCGAGCACCCCGGCAAGGACTGTCATGGCGAATCGTGCCCGCTCGCACGCGGCTTCTACGACCGCCTGCCGGCCGCGCGCCAGGCCGCGGTCGAACGCCGCTTCCTCGACCGGCCCGCGCTCCGCGAGGTGGCGGCCCGGCATGGCGTGTGCCCCTACTACCTGGGCCAGGAGATGGTGCGCTGGGCCGATGTGGTGGTGGGCGACTACAACTACTACTTCGATCTGGCCGCGATGCTGCACGGGCTCACGCTCGCGAACCAGTGGCGCGTGGGCCTGCTCGTGGACGAAGCGCACAACCTGCTGGAACGCGCGCGCAAGATGTATTCGGCCACCCTCGAGCAGGTGCAGCTCGATGCCGTGCGCCGCACGGCGCCGGATGTTCTCAAGCCGGCGATGGAGCGGCTGCAGCGTGCGTGGGTGCAGCTCAACGGCGAATGCGCGGGCCCGTATCAGGTGTTCGATGAGCTGCCGCAACGCTGGTTCGGTGCGCTGTCGAGCTGCATCAACGCCGTGGGCCAGCACCTCGGTGACCGGCCGGACCAGGTGCCGCCCGACCTGCTGCGCTTTTATTTCGACACCCTGCAGTTCGCCAGGGTGGCCGAGCGCTTCGGTTCGCATTCGGTGTTCGATGTCACCCAGGCGCAGGAGGGCCTGAAGAAGCGTTCGGTGCTGTGCCTGCGCAACGTGGTGCCCGCGCCGTTCCTGCGCCCGCGCTTTGCCGCGGCGCACACCACGACCCTGTTCTCGGCCACGCTGTCTCCGCGCGCGTTCCATGGCGACACACTGGGACTGCCGGACGACACCCTGTGGATCGATGTCGAATCGCCTTTTTCACCGCGGCAGCTGGCGCTGCATGTCACTCCGCGGCTCTCCACGCGCCATGCCGACCGGCCTGCGTCGGTGGCGCCCATCGCCACATTGATGGCGCGGCAGTACCGGGAGCGACCGGGCAACTACCTTGCGTTCTTCAGCAGCTTCGACTACCTGGGCCAGGTGATGGCCCGGTTCGCAGCCAACCATCCGGACGTGCCGCTGTGGGCGCAGGCCCGCGCCATGGACGAACCGGCGCGCGAGCAATTCCTCGCGCGGTTCGTGGCGGGAGGGCAGGGCATTGGATTTGCCGTGCTGGGCGGTGCCTTCGCGGAAGGCATCGACCTTCCCGGCGATCGCCTGATCGGCGCGTTCATCGCCACGCTGGGCCTGCCGCAGCTCAATGTGGTCAACGAGGCCATGCGTGAACGTCTCGACGCCGCGTTCGGCGCCGGCTATGCGTACGCCTACCTGTACCCCGGACTGCAAAAGGTGGTGCAGGCCGCCGGCCGGGTGATCCGCACGCCGGCCGATGTCGGTGTCGTGCATCTGATCGACGATCGGTTCACCCGCCGGGAGGTACGTGACTTGCTGCCTCGCTGGTGGCCGGTCGCGCAACACATCCTGGACGGCCCGGCCGACACCGAGGACCCCCGATGAAACTCGCTTCGTGGAACGTCAACGGCATCAATGCGCGCCTGCCGCTGTTGCTGCGCTGGCTGGCCGAAGCCGAACCCGACGTGGTTTGCCTGCAGGAGCTGAAGGCACCCGATGCCAAGTTCCCGGTGACCGAGCTCAACGATGCCGGCTATGGTGCACTGTGGCGCGGACAACCCTCCTCGAACGGCGTGGCCATCCTGGCCCGAGGGAACCAACCGGTGGAGATCCGGCGCGAGTTGCCGGGCGATCCCGCCGACGCCGACGCGCGCTACCTGGAAGCCGCGGTCGAAGGCATGATCGTCGTCTCGCTGTACCTGCCCAACGGCAACCCGCAGCCCGGCCCGAAGTTCGACCGCAAGAACGCATGGTTCGGCCGCATGGCCCTGCATGCGCAGTCGCTGTTGGAAACGGGCTTGCCCGTGGCGCTGGCTGGCGACTGGAACGTCGTGCCCACCGACGTGGTGGCCGACATCTATGACACACGCTCCTGGCTGGACGACGCGCTGCTGCAGCCCGAACCGCGTGCCACATGGCAATCGATCCTCGACCAAGGCTGGGTCGATGCCATCCGACGCCTGCATCCGGATGCGCCGCTCTACACGTTCTGGGATTACCTGCGCCAACGCTGGCCACGCAATGCCGGGCTGCGCATCGACCATGTGCTGCTGAGCGCGGCGTTGGCCGACTCGCTGACCGACGCGGGCGTCGACAAGGCCACCCGCGGCTGGGAACGTCCGAGCGATCATGCGCCCGTCTGGGTCACCTTCGCGTGACACCCGAATGGCCATGCGTTGAAGAGAACACCTCGGTGCCAGGAGCGATGCAAGGATGTGCCGATCACATCCGCCCGCCATCCGTCAGCAAGGTCCTCCCCGTGATCCATCGCGCGTCGCTCGACGCGAGGAACGCTACCGCATCGGCCACGTCCTCCGGCTGTGCCAGCCGGCCGAGCGGTGTCAGCGACGTTTCCTGAGCCAGGCGTTCCTGGGGAATCGAGGACGTCATGTCGGTCGCGGTAATGTGCGGTGCCACCGCGTTGACGCGGATCTGGCGGGGCCCGAGTTCCTTCGCGAAGGCGCGGGTCAGCGCTTCGACGGCTGCCTTGGTCGCCGTGTACACCGACAGCTGCGGGCCGGGCGACTGCACCAGGCTCGACGACACGTTCACGATGTTTCCGCCGTCGGCAGGAAAATACGGCAGCACCGCCTGGGTCATCGCGACGACGCTCCAGGTGTTGACCCCGAACTGGGTGTCGAAGTGCCGTCGGTCAAGTTCGCCGAGGAACTTCCTGTCGGCGATGCCCGCGTTGTTGACGAGCACGTCGACGTGGCCGAACCGTTCGATCACCTCTCCGACGACACGCGACACGTCTGTGTCGTCCGACACGTCGGCAAAAAACGCCGCTGCGCGGCCGCCGGCTTGTTCGATGTGGGTGACCACCGCGTCGGCCGCGGCGGATGTCTGGCGACTGATCACGGCCACGGTGGCGCCATCGGCCGCGAGGCGCCGGGCGATGGCGGCGCCAATGCCGCGGGATCCGCCCGTGACGAGGGCCACCTTGTTCTGGAGTTTCATGGTTCGCATGCTATGCAGCGCAGTGACGGGACGCAAAGCTTAGAAAGACGGGCCGCCGAACGGTATTCCCTTCGCTGGGACAGCTTGTTCCACTCTTGCAACGGTCAGGGCAGGGTGGCACTGCGTTCGCATGCTTCAGCCATGTTGTCCAGGGTGCGGAAACGCGCCTCCAGGAATGTCACGAGTTCGCGCATGGCGGCGCTCGCTCCGCGCCGGCTCGGGTACACCGCATAAGCCACCGAGGCGGGCGGCGCGTGGTGGGGCAGCAGGGTGCGCAATTTGCCCGCGGCGAGCGCCTCGCGGCAGGCGGTGGGCGGCAACTGGGCCATTCCGGCCCCAGCGATGACGGCCTCGCGGGCTGCCACCACGTTGTTCACGATCAACCGCGCACGCGGCATGATCGACACTTCGCTGCCGTCGTCGTTCGTGAAGGCCCAGGCCCGCGGCCGCTCCTGGCTCCCGAGCACGATGGCTGGGAGGTCGGCCAGCGCATCGAGGTTGTTCGGTTCGCCGTGGGCGGCCACAAAGGCGGGGCTCGCCATCAGCGACAGGGTGGCGCGGCCGATGGGCCGGGCCACCACGTCGGCGTCGTCCAGCGGCTTGCTCGAGAACCGAACGGCGAGGTCGAACCGTTCGGTGAGGATGTCGACATAGCGGTTCGAAAGCGACAGCGCAATGCGCACCTTCGGGTGCATCACCGCGAACTCCGCCAGCCATCCGGCCAGCCACAGCTCGCCTGTCAGCGGCGCGGCGGTCACCCGCACGAGCCCCGCCGGTTCGCCGAGCGTCTCTGCGACGGAGGCGGCCAGCGCATCGGCCTCGTCGGCGATGGCGCGTGCGTGCCGGTACACGCGCTGCCCAGCCTCCGTCACGAAAAAGCGGTTCGCGGTGCGCTGAATCAGTCGCACCCCCAGCTCGGCTTCAAGCGCCGTGACACGGCGGCTCAGGCGCGATTTCGGAATGCCGGTATGCCGCTCGGCGGCCGAGTAGCCGCCAGCGTCCACCACGCTCGCGAACAGCGCCAAGTCGTTGAGATCCTGCATGGCGCGCATTGTGGCGCGGGGCTGGCAGGTCGAGTTGAACCGTTGCCTTCGCGGGGCAGTATCCTCTGCCCCCATGTACGCGAAATTCTTCGGCCTGAAACAGCAGCCGTTTTCCATCGCGCCCGATCCACGCTACCTGTTCATGAGTGAACGGCACCGCGAGGCGCTGGCGCACCTGCGCTACGGCGCGACCGCCGGAGGGGGCTTCGTGCTGCTCACCGGCGAAATCGGCGCCGGCAAAACCACGGTATGCCGCTGCTTTCTTGAGCACCTGCCCAAGCGCTGCAACGTCGCGTACATCTTCAACCCGCAGCTCACGGTGCTCGAGCTGCTGAAGACCATCTGCGACGAATTCCACGTGCCCGTCGTCCATCCCGACGCGGGCAACGCCACGGTCAAGGATTTCATCGACCCGCTCAATGAATTCCTGTTGCGCACCCATGCCATCGGGCTCAGCAACATCCTGATCGTCGATGAGGCGCAAATGCTCGCCGCCGAGGTGCTCGAGCAACTGCGCCTGCTGACGAACCTGGAGACGAACGAGCGCAAGCTGCTGCAGATCATCCTGATCGGACAGCCCGAACTGCGTGAAATGCTCGCGCGGCCCGAACTGGAGCAGCTTGCACAACGGGTCACGGCGCGGTTCCACCTGCCCGCGCTTTCCGAAAACGATACTTCGAAGTACATCCGCCACCGCCTCGCGGTGGCCGGCCAGCCCGAACTGCGCCCCTTCGACCGCAAGGTGCGCCGGCGCATCCACCAGCTCACGCGAGGCGTGCCGCGGCGCATCAACCTGCTGTGCGACCGGGCGCTGCTGGGGGCCTATGCCGAGGGCAAGAAGTCCGTCGATTCGGCCACCATCGAGCGCGCGGCCAAGGAGGTCTTCTACAAGAACGAGCCGGAGCCGCCGCCGCTGCCCGCGCCCCGTCGGGGCCTGCTCCTGGGCGCTGGCGTGCTCGGCGGCGCGCTGCTGTTCGTTGGTGCAAGCTGGTGGTGGACGGGCCGCTCCGATGCACCGCCGCCTGCACCTTTGCTTCCGGCCGCCGTGGCGGCGCCACAGGCTTCCCCGCCGGTCTCTGCCCCCGTGCCGACGCCGACGCCTGCGGCTTCGACGCCGGCCGTGAAGTGGGGCATCGGCTCGCCCACGCGCGTCGAGGATGACGCCTGGCGCGCGCTCTCTGCATCATGGAAAGTCGACCTCGCCGGTGGTGATCCATGTGCCAACGCGCGCCAGCACCAGCTGCAGTGCTACCGCCGCACGGTGGATTTGACCCTCATCCGGCAGCTGGACCGCCCCGGCATCGTCACGCTGCACGATGAGAGCGACAAGCCGGCGTATGCCTTGCTGACGGGCCTCGGCGAGCGCCATGCGACGCTGCGCATGGGCGACGTGTCGCAGCGCATCTCGCTCGTGTCGCTTGCGAAGATCTGGCGCGGCGAATACGCCACGCTCTGGCGCATGCCGCCGGGGTACACGAACCGGATCGACAAGGGCCAGAAAGGCGCCACGGTCGACTGGCTGGCCGCCGCGCTCGCAAAGGCCGACGGTGAGACGCCCCCGGCCGATCCATCCGTGTTCGACCACAAACTGCAGGCCCGCCTGACCGCATTCCAGCTGGCCCACGGCCTCAAACCGGACGGTTTGCCGGGCCCCACCACGCTGATGCAGCTGAACCGTGTGGCCGGGGTTGACGAGCCAAAGCTCGTGCCCGAACCGGTCGCTCCCTGAAAGGCAGCCACATGTCCTACATCCTCGACGCCCTGCGCAAGGCCGATGCGGAACGCCGCGGCGTGCCGCCGCCGCCCACAGGCCTCACCGAACCGGCCGTGCTGATCGACAGCGACCCCGACGCCGACCTGCCGGCCGCACGTGCACGGCCCTGGGTCTGGGTGCTCGGTGGCGTGGCGATCGCGCTGGCGGCCGCTGCAGGCTGGACGCTGTGGCACGGCGCATCGTCTTCGCCCACCACCGTCGCCACGGCCCCGGTGGTTGCAGCTCAGACCGTGCCCACACCGGTGTCCCCCTCGCCGGCACCCGCACCCGCGCCCCGGCCCGAGCCGAGTGCGGACGCCTTGCCCCATTTCCCGCCGCCGCTGCCCGATCCGCCGAAGCAAGAGCCTCCGAAGCCCGAACCGCCCAAGCCGGAACCCCGGCCGGTCGCGGTCGAGGCGACGCCGGTCAAGCCGCCGTTGCCGCCGGGCATCGCCCCCGTGCCGCCTGCACCGGAGGCGGGCACCACCAACCGCGTCTACAACGTCAGTGAACTGCCTGACAGCGTGCGCCGTGACCTGCCCAAGTTCAATGTGGGCGGGGCGATGTATTCCGAACGCGCAGCCGACCGCATGGTCGTGCTCAACGGCCAGGTGTTCCACGAGGGGGATGCCCTGGGCAAAGGGCTCGTGCTCAAACAGATCCGGCTCAAGTCCACCGTGGTGGAGTTCCGCGGGTACCGCATCGAGATCGCTCATTGACCCGCTGCCCCTGCATCAAGGCGGTGGGCCCGGCAGCGACTTGAGCCCGGCCCACGCGACGAACGCAGTGGCATTGAACGACACGCACAACACCCATGGCATGTACAAGAGGCTCGACAGCAAGGTGGCCGCGAACGCGTGTTCCACCAGCAGTCCGCTCAAATACAAGACCGCCCCGAGCACGAACCAGCGCCGCATGTAGGTGAGCAGCCAGGGGGCCTGCGTCTGGTTGTGCCGCCAGGCAGCGGAGCGTTCGAGCGCGGTGCCCTGGCTCACATCGCGAAAAAGCCAGCCGAAGAAGAAATACCGGTAGAGCAGGGTGCGGAAAGGCACGTCGACCTCCTGGTTTCTTGGAGACCTGAATGCACCACGCCCCTGCGCGGGGCATCGGACCGCTACTGCGTCCGCTTCAGCATGTTCGCGTGCCCTGCGGCCAGCTCGGCCTTGTCCAGTGATCCATCGCGGTTGGTGTCCATCGTCGTGAACATGCGCGCCGAACCGTCGCGGTGTTCATCGGCGGTCAGCACACCGTCGCCGTTGGTGTCGATGACCTTGATCTTCGCGGCCGACGACATGCGATCTTCCTCGCGCTCATGCGCGGTTCGCTTCGCTGCGAAGGCGTCCATTTCGCCGGCCGTCACGCGTCCATCCTGGTTCGCATCCATCGCCTCGAACATCGAGCGCGAGCCCGCAGCGTGCTCGGTGGCACTGAGCCGGCCGTCGCCGTTCTTGTCCATTGCCAGGATCTCGGCCTCGGCCGATTCGGTGCCTGCTGCGGCGGCACTTGTCGCCACGGCCAGGCCCAACAGCACGGTGAGGCCACACAAAACGGGCTTCCAATGGTGGGTGGTGAAAGACATGGTGGGTACCTCCTGACCGGCGTCCGAACCCCCATTGCACGCCTGGTGGCCGCGAGCGACCAACGGACGGACGCTCAACGTCCAGTAGGAAATATCCGGTCGAGCCAGGCCGACATCAGCACGCGTCCGGCGCTGGCGGCGGCCGCGCCGAACCGGGCCGTGTCGGCCCGCAGCGTGGCCAAGTCGATGCCGGCCTGAGCCAGCTCACCGGTGTGGCCGATCAACCAGGCCTCCACATGCCGCGGGTCCACTTCCGGGTGGAACTGAAGCCCCAGCACATGGCCGCCTGCTTCGAAAGCCTGATGCGGCGTGTGCGCCGTGGAGGCGAGCAGCGTGGCGCCGTCAGGCAGATCGAACGTATCGCCATGCCAATGGAGCACCGGCACCCCATCGAGCGCGCGCAACGGACCGGCGAGCCCTGCCGGCGAGAGCGACACGGGTGCCCACCCGATTTCCTTCACCGGGCCTGGGTACACACGAGCGCCGAGTGCCGAGGCGATCAACTGCGCGCCGAGGCAGACGCCGAGCGTGGCGCCTCCGGCCGCGAGGCGGGCGCGAAGCAGCGCGGTCTGGCGATCCAGCCATGGATAGCGGTCGGTCTCCCAGGCGGCGATGGGGCCGCCCAGCACGATGGCGAGGTCCGTGTGGAGCCATTCGGCTTCGGTGACCTCGTCGACACCGGCTTGGCGGTGGTGAAGCTCGAAGCCTCGTGAGGCCAGGCTGTCGGCAAAGACCCCCAGGTCTTCGAAGGCCACGTGGCGGATTACCAGGCACTTTTTCTTCATGCGGATCTCCCTTCAGTTCAGACGTCTGGTGTGGTGCGTACCCGGCCCTTTGCCTTGTTCACTCAGTGGGGCGCTTGTTCGCTTGGCGCGGGGCCGGTTCTCTGGCGAGGCCGCGCCGGGTCTCGGCCCGGCAGCCGAGTTACCTCTCTGACGGCGCCAGAAAGGTAACCCAATGAGGCGCTGGGAACACCAGCTTCCTCGCTATTTTGCTCAGGCGCTTCGGCTACGAATCCCCCGCACGACCACTGTCTCCAGCTCCACCGTGACCGTACGAGACACGGCCGTGCCGGCGCGCCCCGGCTCGCTTTGCAACTCTGGCTCACTGGATCCGGTGGGCCCCGGCGTTCGCCGGGGTGACATTTGTTTGCGCCCCCGCATGTATTTGCGGCCCCTCGCATGTATTTGCGCACCCCCGCATGTCATACCGGCGAACGCCGGTACCCACTGATCCGAATGGCCACGCCTGCCGCCGGAGCTACAGAGAGCCAGAGGCGAGCGAGCAAAGCGAGCAACGCCCCGAACCGCGTGCGACAGGAAGGCGAGCGAAAGCGAAGCCGCAGATCAAGCCACCCGCGAGGCCGGCTTCGCCGGCCGACCAGGGGTCGCCCCTTGGGGGCAGGAGCGCGAAGCGCGACTGGGGGGCCTAATCACCTCCGGAATTTGCCATCTTCACTGATGATGGAAATGTCCGTGAAGGCCAGGCCGGAGTGGTCGTTGGCGCTGAAGCTGAGTTCCATGCCGCCAAGCTCGATCTTTTGCATCCCGTTGAGCGCGGTGAGCAGGCCTTGGCGCGTCGGCTTCGGGCCGGCACGCTTGAGGCCTTCCACCAGCACCTTCGCGGCGATGAAGCCTTCCATGTTGGCAGGCGAGACGCCGTCCAGGCCCTTGGCGCGGGCGAGGTCCGCAGCTTCTTTGACAACCGGGGCGGAGATGGAGCGCTCATAAGGGAACACTTGCGTGACGATGACACCGCGGCCTTGTGCGCCCATCTGCTTGATGAACCCGACCGACGCATTGTTCGACACGGTGACGATGGTGGCGCGGGAACCGAGCGCGCGGATCGCCTTCGTGGCGTCGGCGACGGCGTTCGATGAGCCGAAGACCAGCACGGATTGGGCGTCGGCCTTGACGATGGCAGGAGCCGCCTTGCTGAAATCGGGGTGCGCGCGGTCGAACAGCAGCTTGACGACCGGCTTCTTGCCCACGGCGGCGAACCCGGCGTCTGCGCCTGCGGCAACGTCTTCGCCGAACGAATCGTCGGTCTGCAGGACGGCAATGCGTTCCTGGCCGATGAGGCTCAGGTGGCGCACCGCGCGTTCAGCCTCCCGCTGGTACGGGGCGCGCACGTTGAAGATGTACGGATTGACCGGCTGGTGAAGCGCCATGGCGCCCGAGCTCGGTCCCACGAGGGGCAGCTTGTATTGCGTGAGAAGCGGCGCGATGGCCTCGGTGTGCGGCGTGCCGCGGCTGAGGAACAGCGCGACGACGTGCTTGTCCACGATCAGCGAGCGTGCGTTGTCCGCTGCGAGATTCGGTTCGAACTTGTCGTCGAGGCTGATCAGCCTGACCTTCTGGCCGTGCACGCCGCCGGCGGCATTGACCGCATCGAGGTACAGGCGCGCGCCTTCGGTCAGCTCCTTGACGGGGATGGCCGCGGGGCCGGTGAAGCCGGAGGTCTGGCCCACATAGATTTCGGCCGAAGCCGGGGAAGAGGCAAGGCCTACAGCAAGGGCGGCCAGCAGGCCGGATAAGAAGTGTTTCACGACAAAAACTCCAGTTCGGACTGCCGGCCCCCTCAGGGCGGACCGGGATCTTCCCACAGCCTGTCGGCGAGGTGAAAGACCGTTTGTCGTTCTTGTTTCGCGCTCCCACAAAAGGGGGGTGTGGCCGGGGCAAGATGGCGTTAGCGCTGGCGCTGCCGTTTCACCGCAGGAGCGCCTGCAACGTAGAGAGCGTATCGGCCTCCTCCACGGGCTTGTCCCAACGCAGGCGCAGCATCCGCGGGAACCGCACGGCAAGTCCGGATTTGTGGCGTGGCGATGCCTGGATGCCCTCGAAGCCGAGTTCCACGACGAGCGTGGGCGTCACGCTTCGCACCGGGCCGAACTTTTCGATGGTGGTCTGGCGCACGCGCTGGTCCACCAGGCGCATCTCCTCGTCGGTGAGGCCCGAATAGGCTTTGGCGAACGGCACGAGGCGGCGTGGCTGGGTGGGGTCGTCGGCAGGGCCGTCCCACACCGCGAAGGTGTAGTCGGTATAGAGGTTCGCCCGGCGACCGTGACCGCCCTGTGCGTAGACCAGCACCGCATCCACGGTGTACGGGTCGATCTTCCACTTCCACCACACGCCCACGTCTTTCGTGCGGCCGGTGCCATAGTGGCCGTCCCGGTGCTTCAGCATGAAGCCCTCGACCCCCCGAGCCCGCGATTCGCCGCGCAACACGGTGAGCGCGGGCCAGTCGGGCGCCTCGATGGCCGGTGACACCTGAAGCGGCGAGGCGCCGTTCGCCGGCAGGATGGCCTCCAGCCGTTCGCGGCGCTGCCACTGCGGCAGACCGCGCTGGTCCTCGCCCCCGAGTTCCAGCAAATCGTATGCGAGAAAGGCCACTGGCAAGTCCGTGAGGATCTTCTTCGTGACGTTCTTGCGGCCAATGCGCTGCTGCAGCTGCGCGAACGGCATGGCCCGGCCGTCTCGCCACACGACGATTTCGCCATCGAGCACCGTGTGGTCGGGCAACTGGCCGTGCGTGGCATCGATTTCGGGAAAGCGGCCATTCAGCAGATCCTCCCCGCGCGACCACAGCCACGCCTCGCCTGCTCGCCGGATGAACTGGGCGCGGATGCCGTCCCATTTCCATTCGACGAGCCAGTCCGCTCGGCTCCCGAGCGACTCCACCGGAGCCTGCAGCGGGTGCGCCAGGAAGAAGGGGTAGGGCTGGCCGCTGGTCACCGCGACATGCCCCGGATCGATCAGCGCGGTGAATGCCGCGGCCGATGGCGTGTGATGCTTGTCCGTGTAGCCCATCATCCGCTGGGCGAGCACCTTGGGATCGAGCCCCGCTGCACGGGCCAACGCACGCACGACCAGGTTGCGCGCCACGCCCACGCGAAACCCGCCGCCGATCAGCTTCGTCAAGAGGAAGCGGCCTGGCACATCGAGTTCGTTCCAGTACCCGCGCAGCGCCGCAGCGAGCGCATCGGGCGGCTGGCCGCGCAGCGCAATCAGCCGCTCCTGCATCCACACATGCAGCGGAACGTCCACCGATGCCGTGGGAGGCGGCAGGATGTGCGCCACCGTCTCTGCCAAATCGCCGACCACGTTGTAGCTTTCGTCGAACAGCCACTCCGGGACGCCAGCCACCTCCCGCGCCGTGCTGCGGATCAGGCCCGTGGGCACGGTTTGCCGCGGCTTGCCGCCGGCCAGCACGTACAACGCCCATGCCGCGTCCGCCGGAGGTGCCGCCCGGAAGTACGCCTCGAGCGCATCCGTCTTCGCCGTGGTGGATGTGGTGGCGTCGAGTTCGGCGAAGAGGCGGGCGAAGGCCTTCATGGCACCACCTCGACGTCGCCTTCGGCCTCGTCGCCGTACCGCGTTTGAAATGCGCCTGCCTGCCAGCCTTGCTCCGCGAGGTACCGCACCAGTGGATCGACATATCCGTGCGTCACGATCACCCGCTGCGCGCCGGTGGCCTGGATGGCTTCCAGCAGCCCGGGCCAATCGGCGTGGTCGGACAGGACGAATCCGCGGTCCAGCCCGCGCCGGCGGCGGGTGCCCCGCAGTTGCATCCAACCCGACGCAAAGGCATCACTGAATGCGCCGAAGCGCTTGAGCCAAGGGCTGCCCTGGGCAGATGGCGGCGCGAGCACCAGTGCGCGCGCCAGATCGGCAGGCCCCGTCTCCGACGCGGACTGCGTGGGCGGCAGCGGCACCTCGCTCGACCGGTAGGCGTCGTTCAGCGCCGTGATGGCGCCATGCGCCACGATCGGGCCGATCGACGTGTCGACGCCGGCCAGCACCCGCTGGGCCTTGCCGAACGCATACGCGTAAAGCACCGAGGCGCGCCCCGCCGATGCATTGGCGCGCCACCATGCGTTGATCTCATCGAACAGCTGCGCCTGGGGCGCCCAGCGGAACACCGGCAGGCCGAAGGTCGATTCGGTGATGAAGGTATCGCAAGGGACCGGTTCGAACGGGGGGCATGTGGCGTCCGGCCCGGTCTTGTAGTCGCCCGAGACCACCCAGGTGCGGCCGCCGTGCGCCAGCCGCACCTGCGCCGAACCCAGCACGTGGCCGGCCGGGTGGAACGACACCGTGACGCCGCGGTGAACCAGGCGTTCACCGTACGGCAAGGTATCGAGCGCCACGTCGCCGAGGCGGGCGCGCACCACATGGCGGCCGGGTTCGGCCGTGAGGTAGTGGGCGTGGCCCGCATGGAGGTGATCGCCGTGCGCATGCGTGATCAGCGCATGGGAGACCGGCCGCCACGGATCGATGTAGAAATCGCCCGGCGGGCAGTACAGCCCCTCTGGACGGGCCACCACCAAATCGTCGTTCATTGGCATGCGAAGACAGTATGGTCACCGGCCCTCGGCGCGCGTGTCGGATGGGATCGGCTTCCAAAGCGGGAACTCACGTCAAGAACCTCACGTTTTCCGTTCCATGGTCGCCTTCCCCGGCCGTTACATTGGCTGCCTTCAACGCCAGACCGCCATGCGCAAGATCCTCGCCCAATCCGTCGCCCCGCTGCTGTCCAGCGGGATGTTCATCTGCGCCGTCGTCGGAGGCGTCATGGGCCAGCTGGTCATGGGCATCTCCGTTCACCACGACGGCTCCTACCTGGGCCTCGCGATCGCGCTGGTGTTCGTGCTGTCGGCCGGCGCCTCGGTGACGCTGTTCCTGAACCACCGCCATGTGGAGCAGCGGCCCCGCACCGAGCCTGCGCCCATCCAGCGGTGGCTGCTGACGCTGGGCACGGCGATGATTGCGTCGATCTGGTACGGGCACTTCTTCTGAGACCTTGGCCGGGGGACCTGTGGTGCCTCCTGCTGCTCCCGAACTCGTTCTGGGTCCCCACCTCACTTTCGCCCCTTGACAGGGGTTCATTCTGCGACAATGCTGCTCTGTACCTCTGTGCAGACGATTGACACTTAGAACGCGCAGAAATAGCGGATGCAGCCCTCTCCGTCGCTGACGAGACCAGGGCATTCGGTGGGAAAAGGGAGGGAGAGAACATGATCCACGGTTCAAGTGGGAAACCGCTGGTGCGCTTGTCTGCGCGGACCAAACAAGCACCCTTGATCGAGCACCGCCCGATGCTTCGCCCCGGGCACTTCCTATGGTGCTTCTTGCTGATCGCGCTGTGGATCGGGGCGGTTCAGACATCTCATGCCAAAGATGAACGGCGCAAGCCTGCCATCACATGGAGTCTCTGGGGTGGCGACGGGGGCGATTTTGATTCGCCCGGAGCCGCCATTGCGTCGCGCAACGCTGCTGCCGAGGAAGAGTTTGCCGCTTGCAGTGCCAAGAACTGTGCGAGTTGTGGCAAGACGATATACAGCGGCGCCGGCAAGGTCGGCCCCATACCGTCCATCGTCAACGGTGAATTGAACTCCCGGGCGAGCGATTCAGCGACGCAAACCTCGTACTCGACGGCCTGCACGGTCGGCTCGGAAACCTATCCTGCACAGGGGCCGACGACCACAAGCTCCAACGCTGGCATCGCGGCCGTCGCTGCCTATCGATGTCTGCCGGGGTACGGCGGCGCTGGCAAGAGCTTGGGTACGACGAACATCGAGGGCCAAGAGGTTTCCGTATCGGAATTTTGGTGTGCCAAGGAGATACCGGAGCCCTGCCCGGGCGGGTGCTATGGCAATCCGGTGGATGCCATCGCGAATATCAAGATCTCTACGGACGTGGACTATCCAGGGCGCTTTGGTTTCGAAGTCAAACGCGAGTATTCGAGTTCGAAGGGGCGGTGGCAATGGTCGGCTGAAGCGGGCCTGTCTGATTTTTCCGGCACCTCCTCCACGCAACTGGGGTCGACTTCGATCGTCGGCTACGTCATGCTGGTCCCCCCCGGCTATTACAGCGGCACGACCCCGAAGCCCCCTCCCGAGAAGACTGCGAAGACGTTTGAGCTGCTGCCATCCCGCGCTGACACGTCCGGCTCCGAAGTGGCCATCATGATGGGGCAGCGGAAACTGCAATTTCAGAAAGATGCGGGCGGCTCATTCGTCTCAAACGATCCAACCCGTCCGGCGCTCACGGTATCGGGAAGCGGCAGCTCGACGAAATGGCTCCTGCGCGTGCCATCTCAAGGGTTCGAGACGTTCGATTCGACCGGCAGGCTGATTCAACGCACGCACATGACGGGCGAGGGCGTGACGATTGTCCGATCGGCTGACCAAATGGTCATCACGCAGCTGTCCTCGGGCCGTCAGCTGACTTTCTCACGTGCAAAGCCAGAGACACCCCTCAACTTCTACGACACGGTCAAGCTGCCCGATGAAGGGAAACTCCAGTATGAGGTCGAACCTTCGGGGCTGATCACCAAGGTCACGTTTCCTGACCAATCGTACCGAGAATATCGGTATGGTGAACCCGAGTACATGGGCTCCGCATTGCCCATGCCTTGGTTGACAGGGATCTACGACGAAAACGGCGTCCGGTTTGCCACCTACAAATACGACGCCAATGGGCCGACCTCCACAGAGCACGCCGGCGGGGTGAATCGATACGCCTTCTCGTCATCGACCGATTATCAAAACGCCACAGTGAGGACGCCCTCGATGTCGGCCGCGCAGTCCGTGGGACTGTGGTGGGACCGGGGACCAGACGGTGAGCGTCGACTGACCCGTCGAGTCCAACCGGAGGCGGCCGGCACCCCGTCCTCGTCACAGTCCTATGCGTACGACACGGCGGGCAATGTGAGTGCGCTCGATGACTACAACGGTACGCGCACCTGCCGTGCGTACGACCTGACGCGAAACCTCGAAACGTCTGTCGTTCAAGGCCTCACTGCAGGCGCTCAATGTACGGTGACGGCAGCCAACGCGGCGCTGCCCGCGGGCAGCCGCAAGACGAGCAAGCAATGGCACCCCGACTGGCGCCTGGAGACGAAGTTGGCTGAGCCAGGGCGGATCACCAC
The DNA here is from genome assembly GCA_966212105.1 of uncultured Rhizobacter sp. Taxonomy (GTDB): domain Bacteria; phylum Pseudomonadota; class Gammaproteobacteria; order Burkholderiales; family Burkholderiaceae_C; genus Rhizobacter. The sequence goes on along the minus strand of CBIHPH010000020.1, from coordinate 10,849 downwards.
GAACGTGTACAACGGCCAGCCCGATCCGTTCAATGGCAACGCGATCGCCAGCTGTGCCCCCACGACGGCCTTGCTGCCCGATGGCAAGCGCATCGCCGTGCTGTGCAAGCGGGTGGAGCAGGCGACCACGGATGCCAACGGCGCAGCAGGTTTTGGTGCCGCCCTGCAATCCGGCGTGGCTGCGCGGACCTGGAAGTGGACGTACAACGAGTACGGCCAAGTGCTCACCGAAGACGGCCCGCGCACCGACGTGAACGACGTGACGACGTACGCGTACTACAGCGACACGACGGCGGACCACACCAAGGGTGACCTGAAGCAGGTGACCAATGCGATGGGCAAGGTCACGCAGTACACGAAGTACAACAAGCACGGCCAGGTGCTCGAGAGCGTGGATCCCAACGCGGTGCTGACGGTCAACACCTACGACCCGCGCCTGCGCCTCTTGAGCACGACGGTGGGTGGGCAGACCACGAGCTACAAGTACGACGCCGCGGGCCAGTTGAAGAAGGTGACGCTGCCTGACATGAGCTTCGTGGGGTACGACTACGACGACGCCCACCGGCTGATCGCGGTGTATGACAACAACGTCAATCGCACGGACTACGAGCTGGACAACGCGGGGAACCGGAAAGGCGAGAAGACGAAGGATCCTGTCGGCAATTTGAAGCGCCAGCTGGTCAAGAGCCTCGATGCACTTGGTCGGGTGCAACAAACCACTGGGAGGGAGTGAGGCACGACCTCGAATTATGAGGGCGCAGCTTAGCCACGACATGAGTATCGATTTGCCTTCGATGACTCTCGCGGTGGTTCCCCAACTAGATTAACTGTTTTTCGATGAGAAGCCAGTCTGCAAGGCTGGTTGATAACTATGCCGCGCACTGGTGCAAAGGCAGCAAATGCCATAGTCGGTGCAAACAATTTAGGGAGGGGCGAATTGCATGAGTACTTTAAGTTGGTTGTTGAGGCCGGTGTTGTGCTGCACCGTGAAGTCAAAGGTTAGGCTGCACACGTTATCGCTTGGTTTTCTGTATGTCATTCTTGCCCTTTCCGGTGATGTGGTTTGGGCAAAGAAGGAGACTTCGAAAGTTGAGTGGGCCTACTGCATTTACCCCTGCGGCGAAAGCGGTGAATTCGATTCAGCTGGTGGAGCGCTTGGTGCTTGGAACGAAATGATTGATCAAGGCTACTCCCAGTGCATGGGCTCTTCAGGGGCAGGGGAGTGCGGAGGGGGGTGCAGCAAGGTTAATTCAAGTGCTCTGGCACCTACAGGCGGCTTTGCGATCATCAATGGAATTTCTACTTTGCAAAGAACTCATGTCGCCAAGCAGACCACATTCGTTCCGGCGTGCGGTCAGCGGCAGGCACAAACGATCGTAAAGGATATCGATGCCCCCATCGGTGTAGCCGGGAGAGTGTTTTGCCCAGCCGGATCCCCCGTGTCGGGCTCCCCCACGTACGTTGTGATCGATGGTTCCTCGACAAGTACCTATTCTGTATGGTGCGAACAAGAGACTCCTGATCCACCAAGTTGCAAGAAGCCGCCAAAGCCAATGGTTGGAGACCCGGTTAGCCCAATCGACGGCACCCAGATTGAGAGGGAAACAGACTATGTGTCGGTCAACGGCATGCTGCGTGTTGATCGCACCTATTCAAGCGGAGGCGGTGGGCGCTGGACATGGGGGAACGTTGGTGCGGGTTTGATGGATCAAACTGGACGGGGAGATTTGTCCAATGGAATCCCGCCAATCAGGGCAGCTGTCAATCTTATTCCTCCTGGTATTTACAGTTCAGGTTCCAGTCGTCCTGCGGCTGTGGCCACCGTGCGATCTTTTTCATTGATCAAGTCGCAGCCGGACGTGGGCCAAAAGGAAGTATTCATTCTGCGGCCTGATGGGTCTCGGGACGTATATACAGAGACTCAGAATGGTACTTTTACCAACAAAGGGACGGCAGGCTCTCGCCTTAGTGTGGCCACGGTAAACGGTAATCTGCAATGGACGCTCAGGGAATCGGATGGTTTCAGCCTCTTCGACAGTGCCGGCCGTTTAATCCAGCGTGTCAATCGAGATGGCAAGGCAGCAAGCTATGCGCACTCTGCTTCAGCGGTCGTGGTCTCCGAAAATGTTGGCGGGAGGAGTCTTTCGTATCTCAAAGCCAGCAATCAGGTCGGCTATGTTTCGGTAACGCTGCCGGACAATGCGGTCATCACCTACGACGTTGACGAGCTTGCTCGGGTCAAGCGGGTCACTTACACGGATTTGAGTGCCAAGACCTACGTGTATGACGAACCTGCGAACACGGGCTCGACCGTTTCAATGACACCGTTGCTGACGGGAATCATCGATGAGAACGCGGTTCGTATCGCCACGTTCAAATACGACCAGGGGCGATCGATTTCCAACGAACGGGCTGGTGAATTGGATCAGCACAAGGTGACATACAGCGAGTCGGGCGGCGGTGGTACGAGCACGGTGAGGATGCCCATCTCCAATGCTCAAAGCACCATGACGTGGGACCGTGGACCCGACGGCGAGCGGCGCCTCCTGTCCCAAAGTCAGCCGGCCGGCGCGGGCTGCGCTGCCAGCACGAGGGGCATGACGTATGACGTGAACGGCAATATGGCGAGCGCCGATGATTTCAACGGCACAAGAAAGTGCTTAGCCTATGACCTGACGCGAGACATTGAAGTGACACGCGTAGAGGGTTTGGCCGCAAATTCAGCCTGTACCGTGACCACCGCCAATGCAGCGTTGCCTGCCGGCAGCCGCAAGACGAGCAAGCAATGGCACCCGGACTGGAGCCTTGAGACAAAGGTGGCCGAGCCGGGGCGGATCACCACGAACGTGTACAACGGCCAGCCCGACCCGTTCAATGGCAACGCGATCGCCAGCTGTGCCCCCACGACGGCCCTGCTACCCGATGGCAAGCCCATTGCGGTGCTCTGCAAGCGGGTGGAGCAGGCGACGACGGATGCCAACGGCGCGGCAGGCTTCAGCGCCACGTTGCAATCGGGCGTGGCCGCGAGGACGTGGAAGTGGACGTACAACGAGTACGGCCAAGTGCTCACCGAAGACGGCCCGCGCACCGACGTGAACGACGTGACGACGTACGCGTACTACAGCGACACGACGGCGGACCACACCAAGGGTGACCTGAAGCAGGTGACCAATGCGATGGGCAAGGTCACGCAGTACACGAAGTACAACAAGCACGGCCAGGTGCTCGAGAGCGTGGATCCCAACGCGGTGCTGACGGTCAACACCTACGACCCGCGCCTGCGCCTCTTGAGCACGACGGTGGGTGGGCAGACCACGAGCTACAAGTACGACGCCGCGGGCCAGTTGAAGAAGGTGACGCTGCCTGACATGAGCTTCGTGGGGTACGACTACGACGACGCCCACCGCCTGATCGCGGTGTATGACAACAACGGCAACCGCACGGACTACGAGCTGGACAACGCGGGGAACCGGAAAGGCGAGAGGACGAAGGATCCTGCAGGCAACTTGAAGCGCCAGCTGACCAGGAGCCTCGACGCACTGGGCCGGATACAACAAACCACTGGGAGGGAGTGAGGCATGACCTCGAACAGACAGAACGCAGCGCTGCTGCGCAGCTTGGCCACGGTCACGTGGACCGTGGCATCGATCACGACGGCAGTGGCGCAGACCTTGCCGCCCCCCCCGGTCTCACCCGCCCCCGTCAGGAACCATGAGTACGACGCCGAGGGCAATCCAACCAAGACGATCCAGGCGCCGGGCGTTTCCGGGTTCGACCTGAAGACGGTCAACACCTATGACACCCTGAGCCGGGTCAAGGACAGCACGGATGCGAAGCTCGGCAAGACCGTGTTCGAATACGACGGACTGGACCGGACGACCTCGATCACGGACCCCCGCCAACTGAAGACCCAGTACCCGCGCAACGGCCTGGGTGACACGACCCAGCTGATCAGCCCGGACACCGGCACGGCGAGCCACACCTACGACGCGGCCGGGAACCTGAAGACGCGCACGGACAGTCGGGGCGTGCTGGCGACCTACACCTACGACGCCTTGAACCGGCTGACGCAGGTGGTCTACAGCCAGTCCGGACAGACCAGCCTGACCTTCAGCTGGGGCTACGACATGACCGGCACCGGTTACGCCAACGGGATCGGGCGGCTCGGACGCACGGATCACCCCAATGGCAGCTCGCGCTCCCTCTACGATGCGCAAGGCCGGCTCGTTGAGTTCGTGCAGAACGTGGCCGCCAAGTCGGGGGCCAACAGCGCTGCGGTGTTGAGCACCACCAAGTACGGCTACGACGCGGCCGGGCACCTGACCAGCATCACCTACCCGAGCGGTCGCAAGGTGAGCTACACGTACACCGCCGGGCAACTCACCGCCGTGGGACTGGCCAAGGATGCGAGCACCACCCCTGTCCCGTTGATCACCCAAACCCAGTGGGAGCCGTTCGGCGGCGTGACCAGCTGGCAGTGGCAAATGGCAAGCGGTACGCAAAGCCACGAGCGGGTTTACGACGTCTACGGCCGCGTGGTGCGATACCGCATGGGCGACGTGGTGCGCGACCTGACCTACGATGCAGGCGATCGCATCACGTCGTACAAGCACTACCTCGCTGCCACCGCAGCGGCGCAGCCTGCGCTGGACCAGCGCTTTGGGTACGACGAACTGGGCCGCCTGACGAGCGTCACTACTGCGACGGCGAGTTGGACGATCGGGTACGACGCCAACGGCAACCGCACGAGCGTGACGCTCAATGGCACGCAGAGCGTGTACACCACGGCGGCCACGAGCAACCGGCTGCTGAGCACGACGAACCCGGCGCGCAGCTTCGGTTACGACAACGCGGGCAACACGACTTCGGACAGCGGGGGCTACACGACGACATACAATCTGGCCGGGCGGCTGACGACGCTGACCAAGGCCGGCGTGACGAGCACGTACAGCTACGACGCGAGCGGTCAGCGCGTCCGCAAGTACAACAGCACCGGTGCGGCCAGCACGGTGATCTTCGTCTACGACGAGAACGGGCAACTGCTCGGGGAGTACGACAGCGTAGGAGCGGCGATCCGGGAGTACGTGTGGCTAGGGCGTACGCCAATCGCGGTCTTCACCCCGGATTCGGTTGCAACGAACCCACCAATCGCCTATTACTTGCACACCGACCATCTGGATGTTCCGCGGTATGTGTTCAACAAGGCTGGGCAGAAGCGGTGGACGTGGCTGGCGGAACCGTTCGGGACGACAGTGCCAAACAACAATCCGGAAGGTGTTGGGGCGTTTACTCAGAATCTAAGGTTTCCTGGGCAGTTTGCAGATCAGGAATCAGGGTTGAACTACAACTACTTCCGGGATTACGATGCTTCCACTGGGCGGTATGCTCAAAGTGACCCTATCGGGCTGACGGGCGGCATTAACACCTACGCATATGTCGGTGGTAATCCGCTTATTTTTGTTGATTCATATGGTCTCGCTCGTGAAGGTCAGTTAGTTGGGGAAACGGTTGGCGGATTGATTGGGCGCCCAGTGGGGGGCGCCCTTGGCGGGCTGACACCTGTCCCTGGGGGCGCAGCGATGGGCTCTCTGGCGGGGGGCTACCTGGGCAAGAAAGCACTCGGTGCGTTAGGTAGTGCAATTCAAGATTGGTGCACGCCCGAAGCACCTGATCCGTGCGATGAACTAGAAAAGAAAGTACGAAATGCCAAGGATCACATGGGGAGAACCTATAGCGCGGCAGACCCAACAAATCGCGCTGTTTGTATCGCGGGTATGTCCGCCTATCAACTTTCCCAGCGTTCACAAGATTGGTTGAACTTGGCTCAAGCCCGAGCTCAACGTGATCAAAAATGCTATGGAGGTGGAGATGAAGGTCATCAGAACGAGCAGGCGGCAGCATGGAATCAAGTAGCGCGTTGCCAGCAGTTGATGAGATAGGAATTGTTGCCTCTATACAGGCGGCTTTTAAAGGGCGCGCTCGACCAACTAAGATTACGGATTCGACCGAATTGTCAGCTGATGAGTTGCTCTCATTGTCTGAGATCATAAAATTTGACTGGGATGATGCTAATGCGGAGCATTGGGAGCGTTATTCGGATGCGATTAATTGGTTGTCGAGGGAGGGATTTTGCTATTATCTTCCGAGTGTTATGTTGGCAACGATTAGTGAGCGTGATCCGAATTTGATTGCTGCCTGCAGTATTTTCTTTATGCTTGACAGAACCCCCTCTGAGGAATTGTGGGATGACGGTTTCCGTCGTCGGTGGGGATTGCTTAATAAGAAAGAGTTGGAGGCCGTTGAAGGTTGGATTTATTGGATGGCATCTATGAAGAATACTGGCCATGACGAAACAAGCCTTACGCGAGCATTGTTAACGCTTGATCTTCTACGCGAGAAGGCCGGAGCGTAAGTGTCAGATATTGAGAGTCGCTATGTCGATGATGGCGAACGGTAATTGAGATCGATCTGCATTTGAGCTCTGCCAAAAACGAAGGGCCGCGTGAGCGGCCCTTCATTCGTCTACAACTATTTCCGCGACTGCGGCGCGAGTGTCGGACGCCATGTTCAGAGTGACCCGATTGGGCTTGACGGTCGGATAAACACTTTCAATTACGCTGTCGCCAATCCACTAAGCTACACAGACCCCAATGGATTGGACGATGGGCAGGGTGATCGGACAGACGATCGGCTCAGCTGGTGGCAGGGCCTTGGTGACGCTTACGGCGGTCCTTTGGGTGGCGCCGTTGGCGGCTGGGTAGGGGGCGGCTTGGCTGGCGATCTCATTAGCCCGATGGCGGCGCCAGGTCGTGTCGAAGATACTCAAATCGCACAAGACTATCAAGCGTATGCAAGTGAAGTACGGCTCTGCGGAGGGAAACCAGATGACCCATGCGAATAGTTACAGAAAAACAAGGGCCGCTATCGCCCGGATCAGGTTAAAGCAACGGAGAAAGCGTGGGGGTGTCGCGGCTCACGCCACTCAAAGGGTGGGGAAAACAGGAGCTGACATGATTGACAGTGGCGTAGACAAACGAGGGAATTCCCTGCGGACGCTGATATACCAGGCAATGCGCTTGTATGAAACTTCTGCGCTTTTTCCTTTTCTTCGGGATCGAGATTCGGTTGTTCGCGCTGCTGCTGTACGGGAATTGCGTAGTCGCGATGGTCGCACTGCATTCGACGAGGCCAGCAAACTGCTGAATTCGAAGAAAGCATTTGAGCGTGAGGTGGCGGCATTCCTTTTGGGCCAAATCGGTATTCCTCGACGTTTATTTCCGAAGGAGTCTGTCCCGTTGGTGGCTACTATATTAAAGAATGACAAGTCTGCGGCAGTGAGAGCCACAGCAGCTGCGTCTCTCGGACATTTAGGGGACGACTCCGCAATCGGCCCTTTGATTGACGGATTCAAGCGCAGAAGTACGGGCAGCGGCGGCATTTGCATTGTCAAGGTACCTGCACAACGATGCAGCCGTTGCCTGCATTCGGCGCTTGAAAGACGATCCTGATGAAAATGTCAGGCGTTGGGCTATGGGCGATTGAAGCTAAATCGTGGCACCAAGGAACGCTCCTTACGTTTGCCGTTGCTAACTGTTAAGGCGCCTGCCAACTTCCACCCAGCGATCGAATGAGCCCCACAGTATCCGTCGCCCACAACCCCCGCAACTGCACCGCCTGTCGCTCGATGGCAAGCAGGTTGCGCTGTGCATCCATCAGCTGGAAGTAGCTGTCTTCCCCGGCGCGGTAGCGCTTGTCGGCGAGGTCTGCCGCGCGGCGGGCGGAGTTGACGGCAGTCTCGGTGTGCACCACCCGCTCCCGCACACTGCGCAGCCCCGATAGGTTGCCTTCGACATCGGCAAAGGCTTGCAGCACCGATTGGCGGTAGTCGGCAACCGCGCCTTCGAGTTGTGCTTCGGCCCGGGTGATGGCGGCCTTGTTGCGGCCGCCGTCGATGATGGGCAATGAGAACACGGCGCTGACGAGCCAGCTGCGGGCGTCCCATTTGAAGAGGTTTTCGAGTTCGGCCGAGGCGTAGCCGGCGTCCGCAGTCAATGCAAGCGCGGGGAAGACGGCCGCTTTCGCAACGCCCACTCGCGCTGCTGCGGCCTGCATGGAGAGCTGGGCCGCGGCCACGTCCGGTCGCCGTTCGAGCAGTGCCGAGGGCAGGCCCGGAGGGATCATCGGAACCTGGACGGTGTCGGTCAGCGGCGCCACGTCGAAGCGGAAGTTCGCGGGCGCTTCACCGAGCAAGAGCGCGAGCGCATGTTCGAGCTGCGCCCGTTGGCCGCGCAGTGCGGCCGCTTCGGCCTGCACGGTGGCGAGTTCGGTGCGTGACCGCGCCACGTCGATCTCGGCCACGTCGCCGGCCTGGAAGCGTTTGTCGATCAGGCGGGCGTTCTCGTCGCGCAGCTTGACGGTGGCGTCGAGTTGCGCGATTTCGGCATCGGCCGTGCGGATGGCGAAGTAGGTCTGGGCCACGTCGCTCTGCAGGGCGAGGAGCACGGAGCGGTAGTCGGCCTCGACCCGCTCGGCATCGGCACGGGCCGCCGTGACGGTGTTGCCCACCCGGCGGAACAGGTCGAGTTCGTAGCTGGCGCCGAGGCCCACGCGGGCGAGGTTGCCGGTGGGCATGGGCGTGCCGTCGGCAAAGCCGGCTTCGGCGGGCGATTGCCGCGCCCGGGAGGCGCCCGCGGAGGCGCTCACCTGCGGCATGCGGTCGGCCTGGGCGCCGCGCAGCGCGCTGCGGGCGGCCTTCACGCGGGCCAGGGCGGATGCCAGGGTGGGATTGGCCTCGGCGGCGCGGCCTTCGAGTTCGTCGAGGCGCGTGTCGCCGAAGGCGGTCCACCAGGCGCCGCGTGCCACGGCGTCCGATGGAACGGCCGGCTTCCAGGTGCCTTGGACGCCCGGCAGGTCGGGCATCTGGTTTTCCTTGAAGGCCGGCGTCACGCGGACGTCGGGCGTGGGCACGGCGGGGGCCAGCGAGCAGCCGGCCAGCACCAGGGCGGCGGCCAAAGGGATCAGTTTCAGGGTCATCATCAGGCTCCTCAGGCCTCGATCACAGGGGACGCGGCGGAAGCCTTCGGCGCACGCCCGCGGTCCAGGCGCACGGCGAGCGTGCGCAGCAGCACGTAGAACACCGGGGTCAGGAACAGCCCGAACAGCGTCACCCCCAGCATGCCGGCAAACACGGCCACGCCCATCGCATGGCGCATCTCGGAGCCGGCGCCGGATGAGAACACGAGCGGCACCACGCCCATGATGAAGGCGAACGAGGTCATCAGGATGGGGCGCAGGCGCAGGTGGCAGGCTTCGAGCGCGGCGGCGACGATGCCCTTGCCCTGCAGTTCCAGGTCGCGTGCGAATTCGACGATCAGGATGGCGTTCTTCGACGCCAGCCCCACCAGCACGAACAGCGCGATCTGCGTGAAGATGTTGTTGTCACCCTTGGTCAGGTGCACGCCCAGCAGTGCGAAGAGGATGGAGGCCGGCACGATGAGGATCACGGCAAGCGGCAGCGTCCAGCTTTCGTATTGCGCGGCGAGCACGAGGAACACGAGCAGCACGCACAGCGGGAACACGATCACCATGGTGTTGCCGGCCAGGATCTCCTGGTAGGTGAGGTCGGTCCATTCGAAGCCGATGCCGCGCGGCAGCGTCTCTTGGGCGAGCTGGGCCAGGATGGCCTGCGCCTGTCCCGATGAAACGCCCGGGGCGGGGCCGCCGTTGAAGTCGGCCGCCATGAAGGAGTTGTACCGTTCCACGCGGTCCGGACCGTAGGTGGGGGTGACGTTCAACAGGCTGCCGAGCGGCACCATCTCATGGTTCGCCGTGCGCACCTTGAACTGGCCGATCGCGTCCGCGTTTGAGCGGAACGGGGCGTCGGCCTGGGCGATCACCTGGTAGGTGCGGCCGAACTTGTTGAAGTCGTTCACGTACAGCGAGCCGAGGTTGATCTGCATCGTGTCGAAGATGTCGGACAGGGGCACGCCGAGTTGCTTGGCCTTCGTGCGGTCCACCTTCGCGTCGAGTTGCGGCACGTTGATCTGGTAGCCCGAGAACACGCCGGCCAGTTGCGGCGTCTGCCAGGCTTTCATCTGCAGCGCCTGCACCGCCTTGTACAACTCGTCCTGGCCGAGGTTGGCGCGGTCTTCGATGTACATCTTGAACCCGCCGATGGTGCCGAGCCCGTCCACCGGCGGCGGCGGGAACACCATGATGAAGGCGTCCTGGATGGCGCCCAGGCGCTTGTTCACCTCGGCGGCGATTTCGCCGCTGCTCAGGCCGGGGCCCTTGCGCTTCGAAAAATCCTCCAGGGTGTAGAAGACGATGCCCGAGTTGGGCGCGTTCATGAAGCCGTGGATCGAGAGGCCCGGGAAGGCCACGGCGTTTTTGACGCCGGGCACCGACTGGGCCACGTCGGTCATGCGGCGGATCACGCTTTCCGTGCGGTCGAGCGAGGCGGCATCGGGCAACTGCGCGAAGCCCACCAGGTACTGCTTGTCCTGCGCCGGCACGAAGCCGGACGGCACGACGCGGAACATCACCACCGCGAGCGCGACGAGCACGAGGTACACGCCAATGGTGGCCGTCTTGTGGGTCAGCACCTTGCCGACGCCGCCCTGGTAGCGGCTCGAGGCGCGGTCAAAGACGCGGTTGAAGCGCTTGAAGAAGCCGCCGAGCGCCCATTCCATGGCACGCGACAGGCGGTCCTTCGGCGCATCATGGGGCTTGAGCAGTGCTGCGGCGAGGGCGGGCGAGAGGGTCAGCGAGTTGAATGCCGAGATCACCGTCGAGATGGCGATGGTCAGCGCGAACTGGCGGTAGAACTGGCCGGTCAGGCCGGACACGA
>CBIHPH010000019.1:0-54875 GCA_966212105.1 uncultured Rhizobacter sp. | reverse complement strand
GGCAGGCCCACGCCCATCGTGCCCAGGCCGCCGGAGTTGATCCAGCGGCGCGGCTGGTCGAAGCGGTAGTACTGGGCGGCCCACATCTGGTGCTGGCCCACGTCGGACGTGATGTAGGTGTCTCCGTCTTTCGTGAGGCGCCACAGCGTCTCGATCACGCTCTGCGGCTTGATCACCTCGGTGCTGTTCTTGAAGACGAGGCATTCGCGCTTGCGCCATTCGCCGATCTGGTTCCACCAGGCGTTCAGTGCAGCGGCATCGGGCTTGGCCTGAGCCTCCTTGATCTGGGCAATCAGCTCCTGCAGCACGTCTTTCACGTCGCCCACGATCGGAATGTCGACCTTGACCCGCTTGGAGATCGACGACGGATCGATGTCGATGTGGACGATCTTGCGTTCGACCGAGGCGAAGTGCTTCGGGTTGCCGATGACGCGGTCGTCGAACCGGGCACCGACGGCCAGCAGCACGTCGCAGTGCTGCATGGTCATGTTGGCTTCGTAGGTGCCATGCATGCCCAGCATGCCGAGGAACTTGGGGTCCGACGACGGGAAGGCACCGAGGCCCATCAGGGTGTTGGTGACCGGGTATCCCAGCAGGTTCACCAGTTCACGCAGCTCCGCCGAAGCGTTGCCGAGGACGACGCCGCCCCCCGTGTAGATGTACGGGCGCTTGGCCGAGAGCAGCAGCTGGACGGATTTGCGAATCTGGCCGCCATGGCCTTTGCGCACGGGGTTGTACGAGCGCATTTCCACCGTGGCCGGGTAATGGAAGGGCGCGGTGTGAACGGAGACGTCCTTCGGGATGTCGACCACCACGGGGCCGGGCCGGCCGGTGCGGGCGATGTGGAAGGCCTTCTTCAGCGTGGCGGCGAGCTCGCGCACGTCCTTCACGAGGAAGTTGTGCTTGACGATCGGGCGCGTGATGCCAACGGTGTCGCACTCCTGGAAGGCATCGAGCCCGATCGCCGGCGTGGGAACCTGCCCGGTGATGATCACCATCGGGATGGAATCCATGTAGGCGGTGGCGATGCCGGTGATGGCATTGGTGACGCCTGGGCCCGAGGTGACCAGTGCGACCCCGACGTCGCCCGTGGCACGGGCATAGCCGTCGGCGGCGTGGACCGCCGCCTGCTCGTGACGCACGAGCACGTGCTGGATGGTGTCTTGCTTGTACAGGGCGTCGTAGATGTAGAGAACCGCACCACCGGGGTAGCCCCAGAGGTACTTCACACCTTCGGCCTGCAGGCACTTGACGAGGATCTCGGAGCCGTTCGGGTCAGCGGGGGGGGTGTTGGCCGGAGCCTGCGCCGAGGCGGCGCGCTTGATTTCTGTGGCAGACATGTCCATATCGAACCTTTGTGAATTTCTCTGACGAAAAACCATCGGTGCACCTCTCCGCGCTCTTGTGGAGCGGGTGTGGTGCCTGCTGAATCCGAGACGGAGCGCCCGGGTCGGGCCGCTCGATCGAGATCAAACTGTTGTGCAAGGATGGGATTATGGCATCGGATTGGGGATCGAAACGCCGCCATGGGGCGCCGGCTCGGCACAGTGCGATAATCCGCCCCGTTTTCGACCAAGCCTGATTCCCCCGGGCGCAATTCCTTGGCATCCGACAAAGAACTGTCCGATTTCCTGAAAAGTGTAGAGCGGCGCGCTTTCAAGCGTGCGGCCTATGCCGTCCGGGACGACGATGCCGCTCTCGACATCGTCCAGGACGCGATGATCCGCCTTGCGGAAAACTACGCGGACCGCCCTGCGGCCGAACTGCCCCTCCTTTTCCAACGCATCCTGTCGAACGCGACGATGGATTGGTTCCGCCGGCAGAAGGTGCGTGGCGCCCTGTTCCGGAACTTTTCCGAGTTCGAATCGTCCAGTGACGACGGGGACCATGACCTCCTTGAAACCCTGGCCGGGCAAGACGAGACTTCCGTCACGGAGAGCGCCGCCGAATCCTTCTCAAGGGCCCAGATCATGCTTTTGATCGACGGTGAAGTGTCACGATTGCCGGCGCGTCAACGAGAAGCCTTTCTGCTCCGTTACTGGGAAGAACTCGACGTCGCCGAAACAGCGGCAGTGATGGGCTGCTCCGAGGGAAGTGTCAAGACGCACTGCTCCCGAGCCGTTCATTCGTTGGCGGCGAGCTTGAAGACAAAGGGGATCACGTTATGAATTCGCACCGGCTGGGCGCCGCACTCCACACCGAGGCCCTCGAGGCCCGCTTCGCGTTGCGCGCGACGGCGCACCTGACCGCCCAGGCCGATGCCTTGCCCAATGACATCTCCGAGCGGCTGCGCATTGCCCGGGAAAACGCCGTTCGGCGTGCCCGGGCGACGCGCGTGGAAGTCGCGCCCCAGGTCGCTGTCTCGCGCTCGGGTGGGACGCTCACCTGGCCGGGAACCCCGAGCGGCGGTGGCTCCGGCTGGTGGGTCAAGCTCGCCGCGCTGCTGCCTCTCGTGGCGCTTGTTGCGGGGCTGATGCTGATCCAGGATTGGCATGGCAGCAACCAGGTGTCTGCGGCAGCCGAAATCGACGCATCGCTGCTCGCGGACGACCTGCCTCCATCCGCCTACAGCGACCCCGGTTTTCTGGAATTCCTGAAGTCGCCTCAGGAATGACTTGACCCATCGGACCCGAATCGTGCCTTTTCCTCGCTCCTTCGCTCCGTGGTGCGTGGCGTGTGCCATCGCCGGCGTCGCCGGCTTCGCAGCTCACGCCGAGCCCCCACCTCCCCGCGCGGCCGCGACGGCGGGCGAAGGCCGGTCGTGGGCGTCACTGACTCCGGCGCAGCAGAACGCGTTGCGTCCGTTGCAGCAGGAATGGAACGCGATCGAGGCCAGCCGGAAGATCAAATGGATCGAGATCGCCGACCGGCTGCCTGCCATGCAGCCTGAGGAACGCGAGCGCGTCCAGGCCCGAATGGCCGGCTGGGCCATGCTGAGTCCGCGAGAACGGGGCCAGGCCCGGTTGAACTACAAGGAGGCGCTGCAAGTACCGGCGGAGGACCGAAAGGCCCGTTGGGAGGCGTACCAATCCCTGCCGGTGGAACAACAGCGCCAGTTGGCCGAACGCGCCAGCCCGGGGAGCGCCCCCGCACGACGCACCCGCCGGGATGACCCGCCCACGAAATCCACGGTGGTGCCCAACCAGGCGGCGGTGCGTCCGAACGCCATCAGCCCCTCGGTCGCCCAGGCACAGCCGGGGGCCACCACGAACCTCGTGACCAAGCGCCCGTCGCCGCCCACCTACCAGCAGCCCGGGTTGCCGAAGATCGCAACGGGTGCGTCCTTCGTCGACAACAAAACCTTGTTGCCCAAGCGCGGCGCCCAGGGCGCCGCAACGGGGTCGGCCGCCGCCGCATCGGCTCCGATCGTCATCGCGCGGCCATGAAGGATCCGGTGATCGCCGGATCCACCGCCCTGCAAACGCCCAGCCTGCGACGGCGTTTCGCCTCCCTGCTCTATGAGGTGGTCGTGCTGTTCGGCGTGGCACTGGTCTCGGGCGCCGTGGGCGCGTTGCTCCTGGCGATCACCGGGCGACAGCAGGATGGCGCGGGACAAATCGCCGCGTTCGTCATCTTCGGTGCTTATTTCACCTGGTTCTGGACGCGCCGAGGGCAGACCTTGCCCATGCAGACCTGGCACATCCGGCTCATCACAGCATCAGGAGCCCCCCTCACCTCCCGACGCGCCATGGCACGTTACCTGGCGGGCTACCTGTGGTTCGCGCCTGGCGTGATGGCAGCGTGGGCCGTCGGCTGGAATCGAGAGCAGACGCTGTATGCCGCCGGCATCAACGTCGTTGTCTACGGCCTGCTCGCCTGGCTGCATCCTGACCGCCAGTTCATCCATGATGCCCTGTGCGGCACGCGCCTTGTCGACGTCCGCCATGAACGCGGACCGTCCACGCGCTGACGCCATTGCCAGCAGGCACAATCACCGCCATGACCTCATCTCACAAGGGACGCACCGGTCTCGACCGCATTGTCCGCGCCACCGGTTATTCGTTCGAGGGGCTGGCCTCGGCCTACCGCCATGAAAGCGCCTTTCGCCAGGAAACCTGGGCGGCCATGCTCCTCATTCCCGCGGCGTTCTGGCTGGGGCGTACCCCGCTCGAAGTGCTGTTGCTCGCGGGCAGCGTCGTGTTCGTGATGATCGTCGAGTTGCTCAACTCTGGCATCGAGGCCGCCATCGACCGCATTTCGCTGGATCGCCACGAATTGTCCAAGCGGGCCAAGGATCAGGCGAGCGCAGCCGTGTTCCTCTCGGTGATGCTGGCCAGCGGTACCTGGCTGACCGTGATCTGGCAGCGTTTCTTCGCCTGAGCCTTCAGCTGCTAGGCGCCAGCGGGAGAAAAAAAGGCCCGCACTGGGCGGGCCGGATGGAGATTCAACAGGTTCAGGAGAATGCGGGCATCACACGGCAGCTTCGTCGGTTTCGCCGGTGCGGATGCGCACCACCTGCTCGACTGCCGTGACGAAGATTTTGCCATCACCGATCTTGCCTGTCTTGGCGGCTTTCACGATGGCTTCGATGCAACGGTCCACGTCGCCGTCCTTGACGACCACCTCGACCTTGACTTTGGGCAGGAAGTCGACCACGTATTCGGCGCCCCGGTACAGCTCCGTGTGGCCCTTCTGGCGTCCGAAACCCTTCACTTCGGTCACCGTCAGACCGGTGACACCCACTTCCGCCAGGGCTTCGCGCACCTCTTCCAGCTTGAACGGTTTGACGATCGCGGTGATCTGTTTCATGCAAAGTCTCCAGGCAGAGGAAAATTACCGATAGTTTAAGTTAAGCGCGGAATCTGGAGGTGATGGGGTAGCGCCAATCGCGGCCGAAGGCCCGGTGGGTGATCCGGATGCCCACAGGGGCCTGGCGACGCTTGTATTCGTTGATCTTGATGAGCCGGGTGACCCGCTCCACGTCGGCCGGGGAGAAACCGGCGGCCACGATGTCATCGATGGACTGGTCCTCTTCCATGTACCGCTGCAAGATGGCATCCAGGACATCGTACGGAGGCAGGCTGTCCTGGTCTTTCTGGTCGGGGCGCAGTTCGGCCGATGGGGGACGGGTGATGATGCGCTCGGGAATGACTTCGGCGCCCTGCGCATTCCTCCAGCGGGCCAAACGGTAGACCAGCGTCTTGGCGACGTCCTTGATGACGGCGAAGCCTCCCGCCATGTCTCCGTAGAGCGTGCAATAGCCGGTGGCCATTTCGCTCTTGTTGCCGGTGGTCAGGACGATGCTGCCGAATTTGTTCGACAGCGCCATCAGCAAAGTGCCGCGGATGCGGGCCTGGATGTTCTCTTCCGTGGCGTCCTCAGGGCGGCCTTCGAATTCGGTGGCCAGGCTTTGCTTGAAGGCCTCGAACTCCGGCACGATGGAGATTTCGTCGTACCGCACGCCCAGCCGGGCGGCCATGTCGCGGGCGTCGATCCAGGAGATGTCGGCGGTGTACGGTGACGGCATCATCACGGCGCGCACCTTGTCCGCGCCGATGGCATCCACGGCCACGGCCAGCACGAGCGCGGAATCGATGCCGCCGCTCAGGCCGATCAGGGCACCTGGGAAACCGTTCTTGCCGATGTAGTCGCGCACGCCCGTCACAAGGGCGCCCCAGGCCTGGGCCTCGGTTGCGGGCACTGGAGACACCTCGCCGGCGACGCCGTCGGCGGAGACTTCCAGCAGCATCAGCGCCTCCTCGAACATGGGCGCGCGCGCCGCGATGCGACCCGCTGCATCGACGGCGAACGAGGCGCCGTCGAACACCACTTCGTCCTGGCCGCCGGTCAGGTGCGCGTACAGCACCGGCAGGCCGGTGTCGCGGGCGCGTTCGGCCATGCGCTCCTCGCGTTCGGCCACCTTGCCGAGGTGAAACGGCGACGCGTTGAGCACGCAGAGCACCTCGGCACCGGCGGCCTTCGCAGCCTGGCCCGGCTCGTCGAACCAGGCGTCTTCGCAGATGTTGATCCCGAAGCGGACGCCGCCCGCCTCGAACACGACGGCACCGAGGCCTGCGTCGCGGCCGGATGCGAAATACCGGCGCTCATCGAACACCTGGTAGTTGGGCAGTTCGCGTTTGGCATAGGTGGCGATGATTCGCCCTTCGGTCAGCACGGATGCGGCGTTGAGCCTGTGCGGCACGGATTGGGAGCGCGTGCGCAACCCGCTGACTTCATCGACGACATGCGGGTGGCCGACGACCACAGACAATCCGGGCAAATCGGCCAGCGCGGCAGCGCACTCGCTCAGGGCCTGCGAACATGCCTGCATGAACGAGGGGCGCAGCAGCAAATCTTCGGGCGGATAGCCGCACAGGCTCAGCTCGGGGGTGAGCACCACGCGGGCACCCTGCGCATAGGCGCGCCGCGAGAATTCGATGATTTTGCTTGCGTTGCCACGCAGGTCGCCGACGGTGGCGTTGATCTGTGCAAGAGCGACTTTGACGCGGGAATTGGAAGGCATATGGATCGAAAAAGCGGCTCGGAAGATTATGTCATCCGGGTGGTCGGCAACCCGGCGGACATCGACGCCGAAGCCTGGGACGCGCTGCACGGGGCACAGCCTTCGGCTGGCCCCTTCACACAACATGCCTACCTGGTCGCCGCAACGGCATCGGGCAGCGCCACCGAGGCCACCGGGTGGACTCCTCGCTTCCTGACGGTGCATGCGGCCGGGGAGCTGGTCGCGGCATGCCCGCTGTATGTCAAGGACCACTCCTACGGCGAGTTCGTGTTCGACTGGGCCTGGGCCGATGCCTACCATCGCCACGGGCTGCAGTACTACCCGAAACTGCTATCGGCCGTGCCGTTCACGCCGGTGCCCGGCCCACGCCTGCTGGCGCGTGATTCCGCGTCGCGCATCGCGCTGCTCGAAGGCATGGCCGAACTCGCCCGGCAAGGCGGGCTGTCATCGGCCCATGTGCTGTTCCTCGATGAAGCGGATCAGGCCGCCGCACGGGCCGCGGGTTGGCTGATGCGCAGCACCGTGCAATTCCATTGGACCCAGCGTGAGCCCGTCCCGTACGCCGACTTCGCTGATTTCCTCGCCGACCTGCATCGCGACAAGCGCAAGAAGATCCAGCAGGAACGCCGGCGGGTGCAGGAAGCGGGCATCACCTTCACCACGCACGAGGGCCCGGCCATCACGCCCGAACTGTGGGACTT
The DNA here is from genome assembly GCA_966212105.1 of uncultured Rhizobacter sp. Taxonomy (GTDB): domain Bacteria; phylum Pseudomonadota; class Gammaproteobacteria; order Burkholderiales; family Burkholderiaceae_C; genus Rhizobacter. The sequence goes on along the minus strand of CBIHPH010000019.1, from coordinate 47,711 downwards.
CTTTTACCGGTGCCATCAGGAGACGTACCGGGCGCACCGCTCCACCCCGTATCTCACACGCGACTTTTTCCGCCGCATGCATGACACGATGGCACGGCACTGGGTGCTGTTCGTGGCGTGGCGCGGTGGCCGACGCCTCGCCGCCTCATTGATCGCCATCGATCCGGACCGCCGCCATGCGTTCGGGCGCTACTGGGGCGCGGTGGAACACGTGCCGCACCTGCACTTCGATGCGTGCTACTACCAGCCGCTCGCCTGGTGCATCGCCCAGGGCTACCGCCGTTTCGAGGGCGGCGCACAGGGCGAACACAAGATGGCGAGGGGGCTGCTGCCGGTGCAGACGTGGTCAGCCCATTGGCTTGCGCACCCTCAGTTCTCCGAGGCCGTGGCCGACCACCTCGCGCGCGAGGGCGAAGGCGTGGCGCACTACCTCGACGAACTCGCGGAACGGCGGCCGTTCAAGGTTTGAAGTCGCCGGCGAACACGGTGACGAGGCGGGTGGGATCGACATAGCGGCGCAGCGCCTCGTTGACCTGCTCCACCGTCAGCTTCGACAGCGCGGCATCCACCCGCGCGGAGACTTCGAACGTGCGGCCGAGGTGCAGGTTGCTGGCCAGCATCGAGGCCAGCACGCCGTCCTGGGCGCGGGAGAGGCGGCGGTACGACAGCAGCCCGTTCTTCCCCTCGGCCAGTTCCTGTGCGGTGAAGCCGGACTTCAGCGCCTTGGCCAGTTCGTCGTTGAACGATGCTTCCACCTTGGCACGGTTCTGCGGCGCGAAGATGGCGCTGCCCTGCCACAGGGAATGCGGTTCCTCCATGTTCCAGCTGACGCTCGTGCGCACGTCGTACGACAGGCCTTCGGATTCTCGAATGCGCTTCCACAGGCGGGAGTTGCCGCCGGCACCGAGCAGGTAGTTCGCCATGGTCAACGCCGGGTAGTCCGGGTCGGTGTCCGAGAGCGGCACGTCGAGACGGGCGATGAAGTTGGCGTTTTGCTTGTCGGGCGTGGCGAGCATGAACCGCTCGGGCTGGATGGGCACGATGGGGTTCGGCACGCGGGTGTAAGGCTCGCCGGCTTGCCAGCCGAAGAACCCCTTGGCCAGTGCCGCCTTCAGGGCCGGCACGTCGATGTCGCCGGCAGCGCCGAATTCGGCCCGGCCCAGGCCGTAGAAGCGCTGATGGAACGCCCTGACCTGCTCGAGCGTGACACCGCGGATGTCCTGCGCCATTTCATCGAACGAGCGCGCGTGGCGCACGTCGCCCCGGGGGTACGGATTGCCATGGCGCGCGACCCTGTTGGTGGCCACGGCCCCAGGCTCGCGGCGTTGCTGCTCGATGGACGAAAGGGACTGCCGACGCAGCTCTTCCAGCGAATCGGCCGGGAACGACGGATTGCGCAGCAGGTCGGCCACCAGCAGCACGGCATCGGCCAGGTGCTCGCGGCGCGTCTGCAGGGTCACGGTGACGACGCCGTCGTCACCGTCGATGGACAATTCGGTCTTCAGGGCGTCGAGCCGGTCCTGCACCTGCTGGCGGCTGAGCGTGGCGGTGCCCTTGTCCAGCAGGTCCGCCACCACCGCGGGCACGGCGTTCTGGCCGAAGAGTGTCTTCTCGTTGCCGAAGTGCAAGGTCATGGTGGCGCGCACGGCCCCGCCGCGAGTGCCCTTGGGCAGCACGGCAACCTTCAGTGAGCCGACCTCGAAACGCTCGGTGCGGCGATCGATGTTCTCCGGCGTGGCATCGAAGGCCTCCGCAGAGGCGGCAGCCGCCTGGGGTTTGAAGGACTTCAGCTCCGCGGCCACATTGACCCGTGCCGGCGACGGCGCGCGCACGGGTTTGTCCGTAGGCACATAGGTGCCGAGGGTGCGGTTGCTGGGCAACAGGCGCTCGACAGCCACCCGCTGCACGTCTTTCAGCGTCAAGTCCCGCACGCGGTCGCGGATGAGGAAGAAGAGGCGCCAGTCGCCCTGGGCCACCGATTCGCTGAGCGCCACGCCAACGGCCTCGGGGTTGGTGAAGGCCTGGTCCCAATCCTTCAGCCATTTGGCCTGGGCGCGCTTGAATTCTTCGGCGGTGATGGGCTCGGCCTCCACGGATTCGAGGGTGGCGATGAGTGCCGCGCGGGCCTGCTCCACGTCCTGACCCGGGGCGAGCTGCGCACCGAACAGGGTGAAGCCCGGCTCCGCGAGGCCTTCCGAGAATGCGTAGGTGGATGCGGCGAGTTGCTTTTCCGTGAGCCGCCGGTGAAGGCGCCCGGACGGGGTGTCGCCCATGATGATGTTGATGAGCTCGATGGCGGCGTAGTCGGGGCTTGCGCCGGGTGGCACGTGGTACGCGGCGTTGATGAGCGGCACGCCGCCCACGCGGTGCAAGGTGATGCTGCGTTCGCCATCCTGCACGGGGTCGAGGGTGTACTGCACCGGGAGCTTGCGCGAGGGCCTGGGGATGCGCGCGAAATCGGCGGCGATCCAGGCCAGCGCCTTGGTGGGTTCGAATTTGCCGGAGACGATCAGCGTGGCGTTGTCGGGCTGATAGTAGGTGCGGTAGAAGGCCTGCAGGCGCGGGATGTCGACGTTTTCGACGTCGGTGCGCGCGCCGATGGTGTTCTTGCCGTAGTTGTGCCACTGGAACATGGTGGCCAAGGTCTTCTCGAAGAGGATGCGCTGGGGATTGTTCTCCCCCATTTCCATTTCGTTGCGCACCACGGTCATTTCGGTGTCGAGGTCTTTGCGCGCGATGAAGCTGTTGACCATGGCATCGGCCTGCCAGCCCAGGTACCAGCGCAGATTGTCTTCGTTGCTCGCAAAGCTCGCGAAGTAGTTCGTGCGGTCGAACCATGTGCTGCCGTTGGCCGCAAGCCCCCGCTTCGTGAATTCGGCCCACACGTTGGGATGCTGCTTCGAGCCCTTGAACAGCAGGTGTTCGAGCAGGTGGGCCATGCCGGTTTCGCCGTAGTTCTCCTGGCGCGAACCCACGTGGTAGGTCATGTTGACGGTGGTCGTGGGCTTGGCGTCATCCGGGATGAGCAGGATCTGCAAGCCATTGGCGAGCCTGTATTCGGTGATGCCTTCCACCGCCTGCACCTGGGCGACACCGGGCGGCAGGGCCGACGCAGCCGAACTTGTCTGGAGGAAGAATGCGGCCGACAGGCCGACGGCAACGCTCAGGATTCGATGCAGCATGGGCAGGAACAGGCTCCGGCAAGTGACAAAGTAAACGGCCAGTGTAGAGCGCGGTTCATGCAACACAGTTCCGCGCCGATGGCAAAACCATGCCGCTCGCGTTTCATGCGAGATTGACCATCATGATTTCCCGCGCGCCGGATGATGCCGTGCCACGCGGCTCATTTTCTCTGGATCGCCCCCGAGGAGACCTGCGATGACTGCAACGCCTGTCACCGTGACCCACCGTTTTCGCACAGCGCCCGAGCGTGTCTTCGATGCGTGGCTCGACCCGGCATGGGTTGGGCGCTGGATGTTCGGTCCCGGCGTCCGGGACGAGCGAATCCGCCGCCTGACCCTTGACCCGCAGGTGCACGGACGCTTCTCGTTCGCCGTGGAGCGGCAGGGCCAGGTCGTCGACCATGTGGGCGAATACCTCGAGATCGACCGCCCGAGGCGGCTCGTGTTCACCTGGGGCGTGGACGGCACCGGCTCATCTCGTGTGAGCGTCGCGCTCGATCCGTCGCCCGGGGGCTGCACGTTGACACTCGTGCACGAGATCGCGCCCGAATGGGCCGCGTATGTGCAGCGCACGCAGGCGGGCTGGCAGTTCATGCTCGGGGTGCTCGAGCGCGAGCTGCACCCCGCCGACGGCCGCGTCCATGCGCTGACCGCCGACACGGTTCGCATGGCCAGGGTGTTGCCCGGCCCGGTCGAACGCGTCTGGGCGCATTTGGTGGAGCCCGACCAGCGCGCGCTGTGGCTTGCCGCAGGGCCGATGGAATTGCGGCCGGGCGGCACCGTGGAGCTCCAGTTCCGCCATGCCGACCTGTCGCCCGTCAAGGTTCCGACGCCCGAGAAGTTCCGGTCGATCGAGGCCGGTCACACGATGCACGGCGTCATCACGCAGATCGATCCGCCACGTCGACTCGGCTTCACCTGGGGCGATGGGCCACCGCCCTCCGAAGTGGTCTTTGAGCTGGCGCCTGAGGAGGGGCAGGTGCGCCTGGTCATCACTCATTCGCGCCTGGGGAATGCCGAGGCCGTGCGCAGCGTCAGCGGCGGCTGGCACGCGCATGTCGACGTGCTGGAGGACCGCTTGCACGGCCGCGTGCCGGAGGCATTCTGGACGCGGCATGCAGCGATCGAAGCGCTCTATGCGCAAGGCCAGCCGCGGGGTTGACGCACGGGCGGCGGATGGCCATCCATGAAAAAAGCCGCAGCAGGCTGCGGCTTTTTCGTGAGGGCCATGTCCGCTCAGGCCTTCTGGGCCTTGGCGTAGGCCGCGATGCTGCTGAGGACTTCCTCCTTGGCGGACTCAGGGCCTTCCCAGCCCTTGACCTTGACCCATTTGCCGGGCTCCAGGTCCTTGTAGTGCTCGAAGAAGTGCTGGATGGTCTTCAGGCGGAGTTCGTTCAGGTCTTCGGGCTTTTGCCAGTGGGTGTAGATGGGCAGGATCTTGTCGATGGGCACGGCAAGCAGCTTGGAATCGCCGCCGGCTTCGTCGTCCATCTTCAGCACGCCGATGGGACGGCACGGCACCACGACGCCGGGCACGAGCGGGAAAGGCGTGATCACGAGCACATCCACCGGGTCTCCGTCGTCCGACAGCGTCTGCGGGATGTAGCCATAGTTGCACGGGTAGTGCATGGCGGTGCTCATGAAACGGTCCACGAACAGGGCCCCGCTCTCCTTGTCGACCTCGTACTTGACGGGATCGGCGTTCATCGGGATCTCGATGATCACGTTGAACTGGTCGGGCGCTTTGGCGCCAGGGGTCACTTTGTCCAGGCTCATGGTGTGGTTCGTCAGGTGATAAGGCGGGGAAACCCGCATTTTATCCGCCCGGCAAGCCGTTCCCTGACAGTGCCCTTACCACTGGAAACCACCATGAGGACTTCGGTTCATTGTTCCCGTAGCATGCGCCGCAACGCGTCCCATGCTGGTACCCGGGGCGAAGGCAATCGGTTCCGTTTCAGTAGTCCACGTTCAGACGATGAAGGAGTCCCGGATATGTCACAACCCCTGGCGCCGAACCTGTTGGCGTACTTTGCCCTGGCTTGCGGGGCGATTGCGGTGCTCTACGGCTTCATCCAGCGAAGCTGGATCCTGAGGCACGATCCCGGCAACGCGCGGATGCAGTCGATCGCCGCGGCCATTCAACAGGGGGCGTCGGCATACCTGGCGCGGCAGTACAAGACCATCGCCATCGCCGGCATCGTGCTGGCCATCCTCATCGGGCTGTTCCTTGATCTCGTCACGGCCGGCGGCTTCGTGCTGGGCGCGGTGCTGTCGGGGGCTTGCGGCTTCATCGGCATGAACGTTTCGGTGGGCGCCAATGTGCGCACGGCGCAGGCGGCCACACAGGGCATCGCCCCTGCGCTGAGCGTGGCGTTCAAGGGAGGCGCGATCACCGGCATGCTGGTGGTGGGTCTCGGGCTGCTCGGCGTGACGCTCTTTTTCATGTTCCTGACACGGGGCGGCCCGGTGGCGCCAGAGGCACTGTCCGGCACGCTCAAGCCGCTGCTGGGCCTGGCGTTCGGGGCGTCGCTGATTTCCATCTTCGCCCGGCTGGGCGGCGGCATCTTCACGAAAGGTGCCGACGTGGGGGCCGACCTGGTGGGGAAAGTCGAGGCCGGCATCCCCGAGGATGATCCCCGCAACCCGGCGGTGATCGCCGACAACGTGGGCGACAACGTGGGCGACTGCGCCGGCATGGCGGCCGACTTGTTCGAAACGTATGCGGTGACGCTGATCGCGACGATGGCGCTCGGGACGCTGGTGGTGCCGAATGCCGCGCTGCAGGCGGTGCTGTACCCGTTGACGCTCGGTGCTTTCTCGATCATCGCGTCGATCATCGGGTGCAGCGTGGTCAAGGCGAGTCCCGGCATGAAGAACGTGATGCCGGCGCTCTACCGGGGCTTGACGGTCGCCGGCGTCATCTCGCTCATCGGCTTCTGGTTCATCACGAAGGCGGTGATGCCCGACACCGCGCTCGGCGGGGGATCGACGCAGCTGCGGCTCTTCGGCGCATGCGCCGTGGGCCTCGTGTTGACGGCCGGGATGGTGTGGATCACTGAGTTCTACACGGGCACCAACTTCAAACCGGTGCAACACATCGCCCAGGCATCCACGACGGGCCACGGCACGAACATCATCGCCGGGCTCGGGGTGTCCATGCGCTCCACCGCCTGGCCGGTGCTGTTCGTCTGCATCGCGATTCTCGTGTCGTACCAGCTGGCCGGGCTCTATGGGATCGCGGTAGCCGCCACGGCCATGTTGAGCATGGCGGGCATCGTCGTCGCGCTCGACGCCTACGGCCCCATCACCGACAACGCCGGTGGCATCGCCGAAATGGCGGAGCTGCCCAAGTCCGTGCGCGACATCACCGACCCGCTCGATGCGGTCGGCAACACCACGAAGGCCGTCACCAAGGGCTATGCGATCGGATCGGCGGGCCTGGCCGCGCTGGTGCTGTTTGCCGACTACACCCACGCCCTCAGCTCACGCGGCCTGGTGGTGCGTTTCGATCTCTCCGAGCCGATGGTGATCGTGGGGCTGTTCATCGGCGGGCTGGTGCCGTATTTGTTCGGCGCGATGGCGATGGAGGCCGTGGGGCGCGCCGCCGGGGCTGTGGTGGAGGAAGTGCGCCGCCAGTTCCGCGACATCAAGGGCATCATGGACGGCAGCGGCAAGCCCGAATACGGCCGGGCGGTGGACATGCTGACCGCCGCGGCGATCAAGGAAATGGTGGTGCCGAGCCTGTTGCCCGTGGCCGTGCCCATCGCCGTGGGTTTGCTGCTGGGCCCTGCCGCGCTCGGCGGGCTGTTGATGGGCACCATCGTCACCGGGCTCTTCGTTGCCATCTCGATGTGCACCGGCGGCGGCGCCTGGGACAACGCCAAGAAATTCATCGAGGACGGCCACCATGGCGGCAAGGGTTCGGAGGCCCACAAGGCCGCCGTCACCGGGGACACCGTGGGCGACCCCTACAAGGACACCGCCGGCCCGGCGGTCAACCCGCTGATCAAGATCATCAACATCGTGGCGCTGCTGATCGTGCCTTTGATTCCCGGCGCCATGTGAGGCGCCACCGCGAACGGCAGCCCGCGGGGTGCCGTTCGCCTTGTGCGTAAAACGCATAAGAAAAGCATGAATCAGTTGTTCCTTCACCCAGATAGCGCCCGGATACTGGTCGTCTGTGCGGAAATCAACAGTGAGGACACCACCATGGCAAGCCTGAAACTGGGCGACACCGCCCCCGACTTCACCCAGCAATCCAGTGAAGGCGAGATCCACTTCCACGAATGGCTCGGCAACAGCTGGGGCGTTCTGTTCTCCCACCCGGCGGACTTCACGCCCGTGTGCACCACCGAACTCGGCCTCACGGCCAAGCTGAAGGATGAATTCGCCAAGCGCAATGTGAAGGTGATCGCGCTCTCCGTGGACCCTGTCGATTCCCATGAGAAGTGGATCGACGACATCAACCGGACGCAGCAGACGGTGGTGCGCTTCCCGATCATCGCGGATGCGGACCGCAAGGTGTCGGAGCTGTACGACCTGATCCATCCCAATGCCAGCACCACCGCCACCGTGCGCTCGCTGTTCGTGATCGATCCGGAGAAGAAGATCCGGCTGACCATCACCTACCCCGCGAGCACCGGCCGCAATTTCGATGAAATCCTGCGCGTGATCGATTCGCTGCAGCTGACCGACTCCCACAGCGTCGCCACGCCCGGCAACTGGAAGGACGGCGAAGACGTCGTCATCGTCCCGTCGCTCCAGGATCCCGAGGTGATCAAGAAGAAGTTCCCGAAGGGCTACACCGCCGTCACCCCGTACCTGCGCATGACGCCGCAGCCGAACAAGTAATCCGGGGCGCTCGTTTTCTCGTTCATGCGGGCCGGTTTCGGCCCGTTTTTCTGTCAGTCCGTTTCCATGAATTTCCAACAACTGCGCTCGGTCCGTGAGGCGGTTCGCTGCGGCTTCAACCTCACCGAAGTGGCCAAGGTGCTTCACACGTCGCAACCCGGCGTCAGTCGCCAGATCCGTGAGCTCGAGGAGGAGCTCGGCGTGGACCTCTTCGTGCGGGCCGGCAAGCGGCTCACATCGCTGACCGAGGTGGGTGCCCTGATCGTGCCCATCGTGGAGAGCATGCTCAACGGCGCCGACAACCTGCGCCGGGCCGGCGAAGAATTCACGAAGCAGGCCAATGGCCGGCTGTCGATCGCCGCCACGCACTCCCAGGCGCGCTATGCGTTGCCGGGCGCCGTGCGGGACTTCCGGCAACGCTACCCGCAGGTCACGCTGAACCTGCACCAGGGTTCGCCGAAGCAAGTGGCAGAGATGCTGATTTCCGGCGAAGCCGACATCGGCATCGCCACCGAGGCGCTGACCCGGTACGACAACCTCGTCGCCCTGCCCTGCTACCGCTGGACCCACAGCGTCATCGTGCCGCCCGGCCACCCGCTGGTCGACGGCCAGCCGCTCACGCTGGAGCGCCTGGCCCAGTTCCCGATCATCACGTACGGGGCGGGCTACACGGGCCGCATCCACATCGACGAAGCCTTCGAGCAGGCCGGTCTGACTCCGGACCTCGTGCTGACCGCGATGGATGCGGACGTGATCAAGACCTACGTCGAACTCGGATTGGGCGTGGGCATCGTCGCGTCCATCGCGTTCGATGAGGAGCGGGATCGCAACCTGCGGGCCATCGATGCGGGCAAGCTGATCGCGATCAACCTCACCAAGCTGGCGGTGCGTCGCGGCAGCTTCCTGCGCAGCTACGTGTACGACTTCATCGCCACCTTCGCCCCCACGCTGACGCGGGAGGTGGTGCAAAAGGCCATGGCCACCAGCCCCGGGGAGCGCATCGACGCGCTGTGAACCAGGAGGCGCAACGCCCTCCTATTGGTCAGTGGCGTGCACCTGCCGGCGGCGTTCGATGTAGGTGAGGCTGGCGGCCGCGCTGTCGTCCGGACACGTGGCGTTGCTGCTGCAGGCCACCGCATCGATGGTGTAGATGCGAACGATGCGCGGGGTGCCCGCGGCCGATTCGCCTTCGTTGAAGGTGCGTGAGTCGCAGCTCACCGTCACGCGAAGCCCGGTGCTGCTGGTGAGATCGAGCGTCTGGCTCGCACCACTGCAGGCCACCCAGGTGCCCTTGAACGCCTGGTACAACCCCCATTCGGTGCCGGCGCGGGCCGCCTGGGAAGCACGCGCCGACAGCACGCTCTGCGCACTGGTGAGCTGGGCCACGCTGCCAAAGCGGGTCACCGCTGCCGCCAGCGTTGCCAGCGTCACGAGCACGACGATCGCCATGATCGCGCCAAAACCTTGCTGCGAATTCTTCACGGCCCGTTCGCGACGTGCGCGCCCATCGTCAGGTGTGCGGATTCGCCGTTGTGCGCGAGATCGACCTCCATCCAGACGAAGCCGCTTTGCTGCGTGGCGCCCTGGTTCGGGTCATAGACAAAACTGCAGCTGCGCACACGCGTGGCAAGCACATCGCCCGAGGCGGGCGATGGGCAGGCGCTGGGATAGCCGGCGTTGAAACCGTATTGCTTCAACCGGAACAAGGTGCCCTTGCCGTTGCCGAAGGCATCGAGCGTGCCGTCGGCCCCGCTGCACACGTAGAAGACGGCCTGCTGCGCGTTCGGCACCACGCTGAAGCGGGTACCGTCGTACCCCAGCGGGAATTGAGTTGCTGCGATCGTGATGCGCTGGCGGCCATAGGCCGCGTTCGGCGAGGCCGCCACGGGCGCCACGATGGCCGCGCGGTTGGCACCACCGTAGACGTCGGCCGGCGTCTGGTTGCCGACCACGACCCAATCGCCCACCGCCGGCGTCGCTGACAGCGGCGTCAGCACGTCGAACGTCGTGGTGGCCTGGGATGTGTCGAGCGGGGCGGAACAGTCTGGCCCGGGGGCGCAGCTGGGCCCCGAGTCGTTGAGCGTGTCGGGGCCCGTCCGGAAGCGCCCGCCGGTGCTGGTGGGAACGAGTTCGAAACACTGCGAGCCGGGCGTTCGGATCGAGTTCGGCACCGCAAGGCGCACGTCTTGCACCATGCGACGCAGCGCCGTGTCGGCCTGGTCGGTGAGGTTGGCGCGCGAGCGGGTGGCGATGTAGCCGTCGACGGCGGGCTTGAAGAACACGATCAGCGCGGCCGCCATCGTCGAGCCGATCACGATCACGAAGATCAGTTCGATCAGCGTGAAACCGCGGGCTGGCGCAGGGGCGTTCATGGTCCGGGCCTCAAGACGCGAAATCCGTGCGCCAACCGGTCAGCGTCAGGCTGCTGCTGCCGTGCGTGACCGTCACATCGATGCGGCGCGCCGCGCCCACCCCGGCCAGCGTGCCGGGCTGCACGCGCACCTGGACGGCGTAGGCGGCCAGCGAAGGGATCGGGGTGCCGTCGATCGTGCAGATGCCACCGGCCGCCGTGTAGCCGTTGTAGTCGAGCACGTCGTTGAAGGTGTCGCGGGCGCATGGTGCCGGCGCTGCGTTCGCGGCCACGGCATAGGGCTTGAGTTCGATCTCCTCGAGCAGTTCTTCGGCGATGGCGAGCATCTGCTGCGCGATCACCGGGTCGGCCGAAGCGCGCGTCACCGTCGAGAAGGCGAGCAGCACACCTGTCAGCCCCACCCCGAGAATGACAATGGCCACGATCATCTCGACCAGCGTCAGGCCGCGCTGCCGATCGCGTCCGGTTCCACGGGGCCCGGCGCAGCGCCTTTCATTCGACATGGCCGGTCTCCCCCACCAGAACGATGTCCGCCTGGCCGTCGATCGTGATGGTTCGGATGGCCGTGCTGGTGCCCGCCGCGTCGGTGCTGACCCGACCGGAGGGCTGGAAGTACAGCGTGCCAGGCGGGGTGACGCCGGCGGCCGCGCCGCCGTTGCTGGCCGCCGCAAGCGCCTGGCCGTCGACGCCGGGCAGCGGCAGGTTGCAACCGCTCGCTGGATTGGCACTGGCGATGCTCAAGGTCACGCTCGTTGCGCTGATGTCCGCGCACACCAGGCGCCGATGGCTCGCCGCGACCTTCTGGGCATGACGCAGTGAGGCGACGATCTGATCGCGCCACCCATCATCCCGAACGTTCAGTGCCGCCTGCAATTTCGGCATGGCGGTGACCGACAGGATGCCCACCAGGAGAATCACGACGATGAGTTCGGGCAGCGTGAAGCCTCGCGCCGTCCGGGCATCGCTGCCCATCTCGCTTGATGCGGTCATGCCATTGGGGCGACCCGTTCGGCTAGAAGAGCTCGCGCACATGAAGCGTCTTCCTCGTCTCGGGGGCATGGATGCCGAAGGTGGCCCGCGCGGCCGGATCGCTGCTCCATGCGGAGGCACAGTTGCCGTGCTGCGACCGCAGCCACGGCAGCGCGGCACCGGCGCTGGCCGGGTGCACGGTCAGGCAGGACTGGTCTGCCGCCGCAGACCCCAGATTGAGCGCCAAGTCAACGCTGCCGGTTGCCGTCGGGCTGGGTGCCGAGAGCGTCAACGTCCCGCTGCCACCGGTCACCTGGATGGCGCTCGCGGTCGTGCTCCAGGCCGATGTCGGTGCCCCCTTGTGGTCGAGGTAGCCGCTGCGCACGACGGCCGCAGCGGGCAGCGCGGTGCAACTGTCGGCGCTGTTGGGCACCCAGGCATTGCCGCTCCAGTATTGCGCCTGGACGGTCAGCTGCAACGCGCTCTTTTCCGAGCCGAATGCGTTCGACAGCCGCAGCCGGCCGCTGCGCAGCAGCGTCGAGCCTTCCGAGTGGCCGGTGGAACTCACGCCATCGGCATCGACCGCACGCACCACCAGGGTCTTCTCGGGGGTGAGCTTGGTGGCGTAGGCGTAAGCAGGCGTCGTGGACGTTGCCATGCCCGCCGCGAACAGCGCCGCGGGCACCGTGGCGGTGCTACCGAACGAGCCGACACCCAATGCCGGCGCATCGCTCAAGGTCACGGCCTGCGCGAAGTTGGGCGCGGTGTTGCCGCTGCCGTCGTAGTTCACCGTCGTGCCGGGGATGGCCAAGCCGTTCCTGGCGGTGATCTTCACCGTGAAGGGCTGGGCGGCGTAGCTGAAACTGGCGCACGCCGGTGTCACGGCCACATCGAAGTGGTGCGGAACAAAGCGCCCCACCGCACCCGAGCTTCCTGTCGTGCCGGTGGCCGTGAGCCCGGTGCCGAGGTAGCTGCCGCTGGTCAGCACGGCGGTCAGATCGCCTTTGCCGACTTCGCTCCACACCAGATTGCTTGCCGTCGCCGAACCGCCGCTGAAGGCGCCCAGGTTGCCGGTGAAGGTGCCGTCGCTCGCACCGCTGCCGGTGGGCTGCGCCCGGATGAACGCCAACGTGGCCGATTCGGGCGAGGTCTCGCGACCGAAGTTCGGCATCGCGCCGCCGCTGTTGTTGAGCGCAGAGACGGTCGCCGAGAACGCCGTGCCGGCCTGGATCGGCGGAGCGGTGATGGCACCGAAGGCGAACGACGCCGGCGCCGCGATGAAGGTGCTGGAGCCCGTCAGCACCAGGCCGGCCTCGCTCGCGCCGCTGCCGGCATAGCGTGCGTTGAGCTGCACCTGGCCTGCGTCAGCGTACTGCACGGTGGTGCTGGCGACGCCGCTGGCATCGAACGCGAGGCTCACGGCGCGGCCGTTGACATCGCAGGCAGCCGCGGCGCTGTTGCCCGCGTTCAGCGCACTGCCGCCCACACGGACTGGCAAGGTGCCGCTGGCCGGGTTCTGATAGGCGCAGGTGAAGGTGACAGACTTGCTCACACTGGCGAACGCCGGCACGCACACGGCAGCATGATCGGACTTGCGCACCGCGCTGATGCTCACGGTCTGCGGGGCGTCGGCGACATGGTTCGGCACCGTGAAGACCAAACCGCTGTCGGCCGCCGTGAAGGTGCATGACGGGCTGCCGAAGTTGCAGCTGGTGGTGTTGCCCGGTGTGGGCGATACCGTGTTCGCGTCCAGCACGACGCTGCCGGCCGTGGTGAGCTGGAGGGTCTGCGTCGTGCTGTCACTCCCGTTGGGGATGCTGAAACTGGCGCCCGCAGGCCAGTTCGTCGTCATGCCCGCGCCGCTGGCGACCAGCGTGCCCGTGACACCGCCCGTGTAGGTTTGCGTGCAGGCCGCATCCTGGCAAGCCACGACCGTCAAGGTGGACGGAGTGCACGTCACGCCGCTGCCGGTGCCGTGGCGGAGTTCGAGGTGGTGCAGCGTGGATGCGCAGGCATGGGTCTCGGCAGCATCCAGCGCGACCTCCGCCGCGCTGCGCTGGTAGTTGTACGCGAACACTTCGTCGATCCGGCCATTGGCGGAATTGGCGGTTGCCGATGCCGGCGTGGCGCTGCTGCGGTTGTCACCGACGAACAGCGACCCCAGGCTCGGATCCAGGCTGCCATTGGTGGTGCCCGTGGTGGTCGCGGCGAGCACGCCGTTGACGTAGATGCGCAGCACGCTCTGGTTCGCGCCGGCGGCGACCCGCCACGTCGCGGCGACATGCACCCAGGTTCCTGCAGGGAAGCTCTGCGCGGCCGTGGTGGCCACCAGCGTCGTGCCGGCGCTGTCGGCCAGTGCAAAGCGCAGCGCGCCACCTCCGTTTCGCATCAGGTAGAAGGGCCTCGAGGCCACGGTCGTCGCATCGGCCAGCATGGAGGCCGCCGAGCTCGTCCACGCGGCATTGCTTCGAAACCAGAGCGACACGGTGCCGGTGTTGCCGATGGCGGCGTCCACATCGAGCGCCGTGTCCACCGCCGAGATCACGGCGGCCGTGGTGTTGGAAGGCACGTCCAGGGCTCGGCAGACCTTGCCGCTCGCGACCGTCGCGGCCGAACCCACGCGGATGCCGTTGTGCCCGTTGAGCGAGGTGTCGGCCACTTCGTTGAGCGTGCCGCTCCACGCATCTTCGTCCATGCGGTATTCGGCGATCCGTGCCGACGCGCTCGACGGGATGTACCAGCGGATGGCGGAGTTGCTCAGGTTGTAGCCGCTGTTGTACGAATAGAGGGTGTAGTCGCTGGTGGACCGCTGTACGCCGATGGTCGCCGACGTGCCACTGGCCGGGCTGTTGCCGTATTGGTATTTGAACTCTCCGTTCTCATACAGGATGACCTGGAACGTGTAGGTGACGGGATTGCCGAAGTTGCGATACTGGTAAACGCCGTTCCACGACACCACCACATAGCGGTTCGGCGCAGTGCCCTTTTGTTCCCACGTGACATTGCCGAAGGGCAGTCCCGGAAAGGTGATCAGGTCGGCCCAGTTCACCATCATGGCGTTGGTGGTGGGGCCGGCCGCGCAAGTGCCTTCGGCCGGAGCGTTGCCGGCCGGCAGCGTCGTCATCGGGTACTGGCGGTACAGGCCGGTTTCGGTGCCGAATTGCAGCGCCCCGTTGGTCAGCACCCGCACGGACGAATACGCTACGCCGCCGAAGGTGAACTTGAAGCCACCGGTGAAGTTGATGGTCGCCTTGTCCTCGCTGTTGCTCCAGGAGGTGCAGGTCCCGTCCCAGGTGATCTCGTTGGCCGCGGTCTCCCAGGAGAATGTGTCGCTGCGGAACGCATAGGTCGCCGCATGGGCGGACAGCGCCCAGCCTGACAGAGCCAGCGCCGCCAGGCGAAGCAACCAGCGCGTGACACGCGGCGCCAGCGTTCCTCGCATTCGCGCAGGCACCCGGCGTCAATTGGTGCCGGCGGACAGGCCGAGGAAGGTGGCGCTGGCCGCAGCCGCGGGAGCGGTCACGGTACAAGTTCCCTCCACGCCGTTGGAGCCCGCGGCCCCCGTGCCGAGCGCGGAGCTGGCGACGGTGTAGTCCGTCGGCATGCCGCCTTGCATGAGGCTGCCCACATCGCTGCAATTGGTGACCTTGACGCACTTGTTGGTCGAAGGGGCGTGATTCATCAGGGCGCAACCGCTGTAGTTCAACGCCATTGCGCTGCCGGCTGCAGCCGCGACGCCTTTGACCGTCGCGACTTTGGCCTCGGAGCCGATGTCGAAGAACTTGGGCAGCGCGGTGGCGGCGAGGACGCCGAGGATCACGATGACGACGATCAACTCGATCATCGTGAAGCCAAATTGACGAGACTTCATGCCGAAGGTCCTTCTAGAGATGTTTTCATTTGCAGGAAAGAGAGTGCGCCCCCGGCATCGCTCCTGCTGGCGGCGCCTGGGTGGGAGTGACTGCACACGGCATCGACGCGGCCGAAGATGGCGCAAGAAGCTGCTGGGCCTGTGCCAGCGCTGCTGCCGATCGCGACTGAGCCGCGGCGGTGCGCGCGACCGCCCCGTCTGCGGACGCTTGCAGTTCGGCAACGCGCCTGAGGGCCAGCCCTGCAACCACCGCGACCACCAGAACCGCGAGCGCGAATTCCAGCCGCATGGCACCTGTCGCTCTGCATGAGGTCGGTCGGCGGGCGCGTCGGATGCATGGCGATGGCGTGTTCGTGTTCACAGGCATATCGGCCAGACGCTTCAATGCTTGAGCGCCATGCGGCCAAGTTCCCACACCGGCAGGAACACCCCGAGTGCAAGCACCAGCACCATCAGGCCCAGCAGGACGATCATGATCGGCTCGATCTGCTGGCTGAGCGTCTTGAGCTCGTACTGCACTTCATTGGTGTAGAGGTCGGCGATCTCGTCCATCAATTCATCCATGGCGCCAGTCTCTTCGCCGACGGCGACCATCTGCAGCACGATGGGCGTGAACACGCCCGCGGCCGTCGCGGCGCGCAGGATCGACTCCCCGCGCTCGACACGCTCGCGCATGCCCTCCACTTCCTGCGCGATGTGGGCGTTCTCCACCGTCTGCGCAACGACCGAAAGCGCCTGCGCGACCGGCACGCCGCTTTTCAACGAGAGCGCCAGGCTGCGTGCGAAGCGGGCGAGCATGCCTTTGTGGATGATCTTGCCGGCCAGTGGCAGGCGCAGCTTCATGCGGTCCCATGCGAGCCGGCCGGGCGGCGTGGCGATCCAGCGCCGCGCCAACCAGGCGCCAGCCACCGCGCCCGCCACCAGCAGGCCACCGTAGTCGATCGTGAAGCGGGACGTGGCCATCAGGATGCGCGTGGCCAGCGGGAGTTCGGTGCCGAAGCTCTTGAAGACGCTGGCGAAGGCCGGAACCACCATCACATTGATGACCGTCACGCCGGCCGCCATCGCGCCCATCACGAACATCGGGTAGCGCAGGGCCGCCTTGACCTGCTGACCCATGTAGATCTCGAATTCGATGTGATGGAACAGCCGCAGGAACACCTCCTCCAACCGTCCCGTCATTTCGCCCACGCGCACCAGCGCGACATAGAAGCTGTCGAACACGGTGGCGTGCTGGGCGAAGGCCATCGACAGATCCAGGCCGGAGCCCAGGCTCGTGCGCACTTGCTGCAAGGTTTGCTGCATCCGCACGCGGGGGGTGGATTCCTGCAGGCTGGCCAGCGCACGCAGGATCGGCACGCCGGCTTTCAGCAGCGTGTGAAGCTGGCGGCTGAACAGCAGCAGGTCGACGGGTTGCACCTTGGGAAGCATCCGCTGCTTCATGTCGAAGCGCGGCTTCTCATCGGCAGTCTCACGCTGCTCGGCACCGGCCTGGCGGATGGTCAACGGTGTGACGCCACGCGACATGAGCGCCTCCGCCACCGCATTGGCGGTCAGCTCATCGAGGACACCACTGACGATCCCCTCGCTGGAGCGGCCGGTGTAGGCGAAGATCATGACTTATCCACCCAGTTGCCGATGCGCATCGCCTCTTCCACCGTGGCGCGGCCCTCGAGCACCAGCCGCAGCGCATCACGGGCCAGCGTATGGCCCTGCATCTGACGGCGGGCGGCCAGCGTGAAGCTGTCGGGCGCGCCATGATTCAGGGCGTCCACGAGCTCCTGCGTCATCTCGAGGAATTCGTAGACGCCGGTCCGGCCCATGTACCCGGTCTGGTTGCACGCGCTGCAGCCGCGGCCGCGGCGCAATGGCGCGCCCTGCAGTTCGTCCTGCGTCGCGAGCGATGCGAGCCACGCATGCTCGTTCGGTGCGGGATCATGGGGCTCGGCGCAGTGCGTGCAGATGACCCGCATCAGGCGCTGGGCCAGCACGAGCTGCAGCGACAGCGCCACCATGTAGCGCGGCACGCCCATGTCGAGCAGCCGGATGGGCGTGCTCATCGCATCGTTGGTGTGCAGCGTGGACAGCACCAGGTGACCGGTCAGCGCGGCTCGCATGCCGATCTCGGCCGTGTTCTGGTCCCGCATTTCTCCCACCAGCATCACGTCCGGATCCTGGCGCAGCGCGGCGCGCAACACGCGGTCGAAACTGAGATCGATCTTTTCCATCACCTGCACCTGGTTCAGGCCCGGCAGGCGGTATTCGATGGGGTCTTCGACGGTGATGATCTTGCGGTCGGTGCTGTTCAACGCATTGAGCGCCGCGTACAGGGTGGTCGTCTTGCCGCTGCCCGTCGGGCCGGTGACGAGCACCATGCCGCTGGGCCGCGCGATGGCACGCTGCAAGGCCTGTGCAACCCGCGTCGGCAGGTTCAGGGCATCCAGGGAGAGCAGGCCGCCATTCTGGTTCAACAGCCGCATCACCACCGACTCGCCGTGTTGGGTCGGCATCGTCGAGATGCGCACGTCGACGGCGCCTCCGCGAAGCTTGACGGCAAAGCGCCCATCCTGCGGCAGACGCTTCTCGGAAATGTCGAGCCCCGACATGAGCTTGAGCCGCAGCGCCACCGCATTGGCGATCTTCGGGTCGGCCTCGGTCTGCACATGCAGCAGGCCGTCGATGCGGTAGCGGATGCGCAGGCTGCGTTCCTGCGGCTCGATGTGAACGTCCGACGCCCTCACCCGCAGTGCTTCTTCGAACACCGATGTCAGCAGGCGCACCACCGGGGCATCTTCCGTGCTCGCGGCATTGAGCCCCAGCAGGTCGCCGAGCTCCTCGTGCACGCTGGCCAGTTCGCTGCCGAGCTCTTTCGCCAGGCCGGCGATCTCTTCCGTGTAATGGTAGGAACGGTCGATCGCGTTCAGCAGCTGGCTCTCGGCCACCACCGCCAGTTCGATGTCCCGCTTCACCAGCCGTGCGATTTCGTCATAGGCGGCCAGGTCGGTCGGGTCGGCCATGCCGATGCGCAACCCGGCGGGTGTCTCTTCGATCGGCAGCGCCCGCAGGCGGCGCGCCTGCATCTCAGGCAAGAGGCGCGCCACTTCGGGCCGGATGGTGCGCTTGCCCACATCGACGAAGGGCGCGCGCAACTGGCGCGCCAGCGCCTTGGCGATCTGCACTTCATCGACCCAACCGTTGTCGATGATGGTGCGGCCGAGCTTGCGGCCGCTGGTGCGCTGTGAAGCGAGGGCTTCGGCGAGCTGCGCCGGCGTGATCAGGTTCTCCTGAACCAGCAGGTCGCCGAGGCGGATGCGTTCGGGGCGTGCCATGGATCCCCTCGCTTCAGTTGGCGCGATTCACCGCTTGGCCGCCTGGGGCCGGTGCATCGGCTTCGGGCCATGGGCCCTGCTCGCCGATCACCGAGGGCTTGATCAAGATCACCAATTCCCGCTTCGTCAGCGAGCCGGACTTCTGGCGGAACATGCCACCCACGACGGGCACATCACCGAGAACGGGCAGACCGCTCCGGTCGTCACGTGTCTCCTGGCTCATCAGCCCGCCGATTGCAACGATCTGGCCGTTGGGCACGCGCACGATGCTGTCGGTTTCGCTGACCGTGCTCAGGGCAAGCGGCAGGTTGAACGAGCCGAGCGCGCCGAGGTCGATGTTCTTCACCTTCTCGGTCACTCGGCTGACGGTCGGATGCACGTGCAGCATCACATTGCCGCCCTCATCGATCTGCGGCGTGACATCGAGCGCGACCCCGCTGAAAAAGGGCTGCAGGTTCAGCGTCGGTGTCGACGTGTTGCCGGTGGTGCTCGTGGTGGTGGTGGTCGACACGCCGGTGACGAAGAGTTCGTCGCTGCCCACCTTGAGGACCGCCTTCTGATTGTTCAACGTCGCGATGCGCGGGCTCGACAGCACATGGACCTTGCCCTGCGATTCGAGGAAGTTCAGCATGGCCGCAAAATTCGAGGCTTGGAACGCCAGGCCATAGAAGCCCTGCCCCACGCTGCTCGCCGCAAGACCCACGCCAGCCACCACGCTGTTGAGTCCATCGGTGATGGCACTGCCTTTCGGCGCCATCGAGGCCCCGGGGCCGACGGATCCGAAGCTCACCTTGTTGTTGCCCAGGTTGCCGAAAGCGCCCCAGTTGACACCGGCCTGGGAGCCGGTACTCAGTTCGACCGAGACGATCTTCGCTTCCAGCATCACCTGGCGCTCGATGCTCAGCTGCATCGCCTTCAGATAGTCCTCGACATGGCGCAGCTCGACGGGAGTCGCGCGCACGACGATCACGCCTGCGGCGGGATTGAGCACCACACTGCGCTGGTCGGCAACACCGATCAACGAGACCAGCGAGGCTTTCACCTCGCGCCAGAAGTCTGCATCGGAGGTGGTGCGCACGTGTGCGGTGTCATCGTGGCGTCCGCCACTGGAGTTGTTGCCTGTGTTCGACGTGCCCGTGGTGCTGCCAGTGGTGGGCGTGCCGGTGTTGCCTTGCGAGATCGAACTCGACGTGACGCGGATGTCGCTTGCGCCTTCCCGCCGCCCGGGCAGGTAGTTGATCTTGAACAGCCGGGTCTGCACAGTGTTGGGTTGCACGAAGATGCGGTTGCCGGCAACGCGAAAGTCGTATCCGAACAATTCCCGCATGGATTCGAGCGCCTCGAGCACCGTCGTGCTCTTGAGCGTGATCGTCACGTTGCCGGCCACCTCGGGCGAGACCAGCATGTTGTAGGGCGTGCCCGACCCGATCTGCATAAAGACTTGCGCGGCCGGTGCGTTGTTGACCGACAGGTCGAAGCGGCCGCTGTCAGCGACGAGGGCCGGTCTCGACGCAACGACATCGTTTGGAAGTGCAACCGGGGTGGCCGCTGCGCTGCATGCGCCGGCCGCGACCAGGAGGCCACAAAGCAGTCTGAGAGCGGTCATCGGTTTCTCTTCGCGGCCAAGGCCACGACCGGCTGTTTGGAGGGAGGTTCGGCAACGACGCTGGGCGTCTTGGCGATGCCGGGCGTCAGCGAGATGTGTTGCTCGTACCGGGCGGTGCGCAAGACGATGCGCTGGGCCTCGATCGCCGTCAGCGTCGCGTCGCCGATGCGCTGCCCCACATGGACGATCTGCCCGTCGACCAGGGCGCTGGCCGGACCCTGCGCAGGAATCTGCACCGACTGGAGCTTCGGCCAGACCCGCGGCTGCGCCGCGGTGTCGGGGCGCACGGGTGCGGCGCTGCGGGGCTCGGCCAGCATGGGCGGCCGGGTCGGATCGGCAAGTGGCGTCCGCGATTGGGCGGGTGCATGCGAATGCGGGAAGCACGTCAGCAGCGCGGCTGCGAGCGTGCGGCAGAAGGGGTTGTGAGGCGAACGTGGCATTGCCTTCAAATCTCCAACCAGCCGCGATCCGGGCTCAGCGTGTACAAGCGCAGGGTCATGACGACCTTCGGGTACTGCTCCACCTGCAATTGCATGCCGCCCCACAAGACGTGCTGCGGCATGGTTTCGATCGCGCGCACATAGTCCACGACATCGGCATAGCTGCCCTCGACGACGATCTCGACGCCGTGTCGGTACAGGGGGGGTGAAGCGGCTGTCGTGCTGGCCGGGGCCGAAGCGGTGCTGGCCGATGGCGATGCCCCGAGCTCGGTCCTGCTCAGCGATTGCACCGAGCGCATGCGCAGGCCACCCACCTGCCCCAGCAGGTGCTCGAGCATCGGCACCATGTCCGATGCCGCCACGAGACTGCCCCCGAAAGCACGCAATGCGGCATCGCCCTGCCCGACCCGTGCTCGCAATTGCGCGGCCTCCTGGCGCAGCTGCTCCTCCGCCGTGCGCGATGCGCTGCCATGGGCCACGATGTCTTCGTTCAGGCGCTGCACCGCCGCATTCGCGGCGGTCAGGCGCGAACGTGCGACCGACCAAGCCTTGAACGCCGGATTGAGCCAGAGTTGATCGGCGGCCATCCAGACGAGGCCGACCGCGGCGCTGATCAACAGAACACGCTCACGCCGGGGGCGGCCAGCGAACTGGCGCTGCAGTCGCATCACCCCGGCGCGGGCCCGTTCGAACCATGCCAGCCCGGTGTTCACGGCCGGGCCTCCGGTGCGGAGGCGGCCGGCGTGGAACGCAATGCGAATTCGCTGACGCGCGCCCCCGCAGGGAGTTCGACGGACTTGAGGCTGAGCTGAGCGAACTGCCGGCCGTTGAACAAGGGCTCCGCCTTGAGGCGACGAAGGAACTCGGACAAATGCCGCGTGTCGGTCATGCGCCCGCCCAGTACCAAAGAGCGGCTGTCGGGCGCAATATCGAAACGGGTGAGCCACAGGCCTTCCTGCGCCTGACGCGACAACGCCAGCAGATACCTGGAATAGCCTTCCGAAGCGCCAGCCTGACCGGCGTCGAGTGCCATGCGGATGCGCTGCTGCCTTTCGTCGACCGCACGCAGCCTCGCCAACTCGGCAACCAGCGGCGTCGAGTCTCCCCCGCGCACCTTGGCCATCCTGGCCTGCACCAGGGCGAGTTCACGCTCCATGCGCTCGGCTTGTGTGGCAGTGCGCTCGCCCGACGCCTGCAGTGCGAGCGCTGCCGTGATCGATGTCGCCAGTACCGCGGCCACTGCGAGCAGTCCTGCCAAGATCCCCAGGCGTTCGGGTCGCCGCTGCAGGCTTGCATCGAGCAGATTGATCTGTTGTGGCATGGCCGGTGTGCTCAAACGCCAGTCAGCGGAGGGCCGCCCCGATGGCCGGCAGGTAAGCAGCCTGCTCGGCGGGATCGGTCAGCTCGGGCACACCCGAGAGGTCCATCACGTCAGCGAGCTCGAAAACCTCTACCGGCACATAGACCAGGTCACGCACATACTCGATGAAGCCGCGCAGCGGCACGCCCGGGGCGACCTGCAGGCGAGCGAGGTTGGCGTGGCTGAACTGGCGCTCGACGTTGTCCAGCGTGCGTTGCAGCTCCAGGCTGGCGCGTTCGAAGTGCTGCGCGCGCACGGATTCATCGGTCTCGGTGAGCTGGCTCAACGTCAGTTCGATGTGCCGCGTGGCCAGCAATTCGCCTTGGGCGATGACGACCAGCGTGCTGTGGGCGGCCCCCACACGCAGCAAGGCTTCGCCGCGGTCCGCATCCACGCACAGCGCCGCAATGTTGCGCAGCGCCGTTTCGGGCACATCGATCGCATGCCAGGGCACACCGGCATCAGCCGCGGCGTCGGCCAGCGGAGCCAGGACAGAACGAGGTGCGGCCACCGCCATGAGCGAAGCACGGCGGCGCTGCTGCGGGTCGGCCGGAATGGCGATCACATCAACCCCCGCGGAATCCACCGCGAAATCAACCATGTCTTTGAGACGCCAGCGGATGGCATCCCGCCATTCATCCCGGGGCAGCTCGGGGGCGTCGAGGGTCAAGAGCTGGTATTGCGCGTGCTGCAGGACGGCCACCGTTCGCTGATCCCGCAGCGGCCGCGCGCGGCGCAGCGCACGCAGCGATTGCACCGGGTCGACCCAGGACGCCGTGACCGCCCAGCGCAAGGCCGGTCGCTGGCCCGCTTCGCGCACCACATGCACGACATGCACGCGGTCCCCCTGCGGGGCCATGCCGATCCAGCCTGTATTGATCTTTGTGCGCCGCAACCTCAGCACGGACGACCCCTCTCACGGTTCATGCCGAGATGATGGGGCGCCAGACGGTTTACGGATCCATCAATAAGAGCACGGTTTTGGGCTCATCACGACGTTGCATTCCCACGCATTCGCCTGAAAAGCTGCGGCCAACCGTCCATTTCCCCACCGCCGGATTCGCTTGGGCACAGGCAGGCAGTTGCCCCCGCCGATGACCAACACCTCGCAGGCGCAGGTCGCTGCTCAAGCCCGCACTTCGTCAGATCGCCGCGCCGGCTGAGTTGGGCCCCCCCGGAGGAGTTCCTTTAACACCAATCGGCCACTGCACTCAAGTGGTGCATCGTGGGATGTCCGATTGTGCGCAATTTGCTTGTAATGCGCCCTTCGCGCAGAGGCGCTGGACAAAAAACGCTCTGCGCGACCGCCCGATGGAGATGCGGGCGAAATATCACGATTCTACAAAACGAATAAAAAAGTAAATGAGAAATGCACGGCACCAAACGACCAATATTCGTGTCTCCGCAGGTGCTGCTTACCCTTTGACAGAGTTGCAGCACGCTTATTGGTTGGGTGAACAGGAAATATATGGCCTTCACACACCCGCTTATTTCCATCGTTGCTACTTCACGAAAGCCCTGGATGTTCAGCGTCTGGAGGCAGCCATTTCTGCGGTCGTCCGTTCGCAACCTTCGCTGACGGCGGAGATTCTGAGCGACGGTACACAACGCCCGTTGCCGCCTCCGGAGCGCATCCAGCTCCAGGTCCACGATTATTCCCATGTGACGCAGGCCACGGCCAAGGCCTATCACACGGAACGCAAAGCCACGCTGGAGGTTGAACTCACGGCCCTGGGGCACGGCCTGCAATTCAATTGCTTCATCGACCGCCTCGCCGATGGTTATCACGTGCACTTCCTGTTCCGCCTGGTCGCCTTCGACGCGATGTCGATGTGGATATTCTGGAGCGACATGTGCGCCAGTTATTCGGGCTTGCGCGCTCCGGCGCCCCATGCTGCGCAGTTTGCCGATTTTGTGCAGCACCGGCACGAACTCATGCGCGGCCCGGCTTACCAGTGCTCGCTGGAATACTGGAAGAAGCGCGCAGCGGAACTGCCTGGGGCGCCGGAACTGCCGCTGGTGGATCACGCTGCGATGCCCGCGAAATCGACGTTCCGTCGAATCCGTCTCGGCCTCGATGCAGGCCAGGTCGAAGCGCTGCACGCGCAGGCGCGCCGATGCGGCGTAGGGATCAACAGCCTGCTCTGCACGGTGTATGCAGACGCCTTGAGGTTGTGGTCAAAGAATTCCTCGTTCGTCATCAACATGCTGACGACGCACCGCCCGAAGGAGGACCGCTTCGCGCACGTCTGTGGGAACTTTGGCAGCACCATGCCCGCGGCGTCGATCGACATGCCGGGTGGCTTGTGCGAGAGAGCGCGGTTTTTCCAGCGCCAACTGTTTCGTGACCTCAAGCACATGCAGGTGTCCGGGGTCGAGGTCATTCGAGCGATGCCACGCAACGGCGGCTCCCTGCCGGCCATGCCGGTGGTGTTTGCCAGCTCGCTGGGCTTGGACCTGGGGCACCTGTTGAGCCCGCGTGACCTCGGTTGGGAGATCCGCGCCGGTGGCTTGCAGACTCCGCAGGTCCTGCTCGACTGTCAGGTGTACATGGACGACGATCGCATGAGCCTGAACTGGGACTACGTGGTGGAGGCCTTCCGTCCCGGCGTGGTCGACGACATGTTCAAGGCCTTTGTCGAGCAGGTGCTGAACCTCGTCGAGGGAACCGCAGAGGAGCCGCAGCTGCCGCGGGTGCCAGCCCATGACCTGGCAGCACGCCGGGCAGCCAATGCCACGGAAAAGTCGTTGCCGAAAGGCCTTCTGCACGAGTTCTTTGCCGAGGCCTGCCTCAGGCATCCGAGTCGCCCGGCCATCGTCACCCATGCACGAACCTTGTCTTATGAGACGCTGTGGTGCCTGACGACTCGCCTGGCCGCCAGGCTGCGCCAGCTGCACGTGGGGCCCAACGATCTGGTGGCCATCGTGGCGCGACGAGGCTGGCGGCAGGTGGCAGCGGCGATGGCCGTGGTGCAAGCCGGCGGCGCGTACCTGCCGATCGCCAGCAACCTGCCGGCCGAACGCATCTCGTGGCTCATCGGCCAGCAGGGGGTGAAGGTGGTGCTGGTGGAGCGCGATCTCGTCGGCTGTTTCGAACTGCCGGTGCACGCAGAAATACTGCGCCTGGAGCGCGAGTTGCCGGACGGCGATCCCGGCCCAGGCTGCGAACTGCCATCCGTGCAAGGTCCGCAAGACCTGGCATACGTGATCTTCACGTCCGGCTCCACAGGGCAACCCAAGGGCGTGATGATCGATCACCGTGGTGCCGTGAACACAATTCAGGACATCGCAGCCCGCTTCAGCTTGAGTGCGGCGGACCGGGTCATCGGTATCTCTGCATTCAACTTCGACCTGTCGGTGTTCGACATCTTCGGCACGCTGGGCACGGGTGCCGCCCTGGTGCTGCCGCCTCACAGCGACACCCCGGAGCCGGACGACTGGGCACGCATGGTCCGCGATCACCGGGTCACCGTGTGGAACACGGTGCCGGCGCTCATGGAGATGCAATTGGAGTTTCTGGGTGAGCGCAGCGGCACGGACCTGGCTTCGCTGCGGCTGGTGATGCTCAGTGGCGACTGGATTCCGATCAACTTGCCGGGCCGCCTGAGGAGGCGCCTGCCGAATGCCGCGCTCGTCAGCCTGGGAGGAGCCACCGAGGCGTCCATCTGGTCGAACTACTTCGTGATCGATCAGGTGGACCCCGCCTGGAAGAGCATTCCATACGGCTGGCCGCTTTCCAACCAGAGCCTCCATGTGCTGACCAAGGACTTGCGCGACGCGCCGACGTGGGTGCCGGGCGAGCTCTACATCGGCGGCGTGAGCGTCGCCCATGGCTACTACCAGGATCCCGAACGCACGTCGGCCAGCTTCATCGTTCACCCGGAATCCGGGGAGCGGCTGTACCGCACCGGGGACATGGCCTGCTATCACGACAACGGCTGCATCGAATTCCTCGGCCGCAACGATGACCAGGTGAAGATCCGCGGCTTCCGCATCGAGCTGGGCGAAATCGATGCCGTGATGTCCCGGTGCCCGGGCATCGTCAGTGCGGTCACCGTGGTGCGCCAACGCAGCGGGGATCATTTCCTGGTGGCCCTGTACGTCGCGGAAAGCGATGACCTCGATCAGGCCACGATCCACGCCCATCTCTCGCGCACGTTGCCCGACTGCATGGTGCCCGCGCAATTCGTCAAGCTGGAACGCATTCCAATGACGGCCAATGGCAAGGTGGACCGCAAGGCACTGGCCGACATCGCATCGGCCGTGCCGCCGTTGGCACGCACCAGTCGCGCGCCGAGCACGGTCGACGAACAGCGCCTCGCCGTCATCTGGCAAGACCTGCTTCGCATCGACCCACCGGGCGTCGATGACAACTTCTTCGAGCTGGGGGGCACCTCGCTGTCGGCGGTTCGCCTGCTCAATGCCATCGCTGCCGAGTTCGGCCACACGCTGCCACTGACCTCGCTCTTGAAACACAGCACCATCGCGGCCCAGGCCGCACAGCTGGCTCGCGGCGGTGCGGCTTTGCCCGTCCGCGGTCCGCTGGTGACGCTGCGCGAAGGCGCCGGCAGCGCGCTGGTGGTGGTGCATCCCGTGGGCGGCAATGTGCTGTGCTATCGGGAGCTCAGCGAGCTGGTGCCCGAAGGCATGGTGGTGCTGGCGCTGCAGTCGTCCGGTGATGGCGCCGCCCGCGACGTCGGCGAAATGGCCGCGCGGTATGTCGATGCGTTGTTGGGCCATGCCTGTGCCACGCGGCCGCTTCACCTGCTCGGCTGGTCCATGGGAGGCGTCGTGGCACACGAGATGACACGCCAGCTGGAAGCCCGGGGCGTGGTGCCGGCGGGCTTGACCTTGATCGACAGTTGGAGGTCGGCGCAATGCCACACGGCCGACCGCCTGACGGGCTACCCCCTCCTGCACAACTTCGTCCGTGACCTTCTGGGTGGCGCGCCCATGCCGAAGGCGTTCGCCGCCATCGAAAGGCTCGATGCCAGCGAACAGCATGAAGCGGCGGTGGCGGCGCTGCACGAATCCGGCACGGCCATCGGGCAGTTGTCGGTGCAGGAATTCGCGGACCTGCTTGTCGAATATGCCGCGAACTACAGCGCGCTCGTGCGGCACCTGCCGCAGGTGGTCCGCACCCCGGCGCGCCTGTTCGTTGCCAACCGCAGCCAGCGTTTTCCGCTGCTGGTGCGGTTCGGCGCATCGGACTGTGGTCCAGCCACACAGATCGCCATGGACGAGGATCACTTCTCCATCGTTCGTGGCGATGCGCTGCGCGCCATTGTTGCGGCATCGACAGGGTCCGGCGGTGTGCAGCTCAGCATGGACGCCGAACGCATCGCAGAGCCAATGAATGACCAATAACACCAAGCTGTCGCCCGTCGTGCCTCCGCCATCGGACACCCCGCCCCCCACCGGCCGCCGCAAGGGTCTTCTCATCCTTGCCCTCATCCTGCTCACCGTCGCGGCCGTGGCGGCACGCATGTGGTGGCGAGGTCATCACTTCGAGGAAACGGACAACGCCTACCTGACCGCCCACGTGAGCGCGCTTGCAGCCCGGATTCCAGGCGTCGTGCACAAGGTGCTGGTCGACGACAACCAGTGGGTGCACGCGGGCGACCCGTTGGTTGAACTGGATCCGGCCGACCAGCACGTGAAGGTCGTTCAGATCAAGGCGGAGATCATCCAGGCCGACCAGAAGATCCTCGAAATCGATGAACAGATCAAGCAAGGCCAGGCCGAGGTCGAAGCGACCCAAGCGCTCGTGGCGCGGGCGCAGGCGCAGGCGCAGCTGCATCGCCATGAGGCCGAGGCCGAGCGGGTCGCCGCCCTGCGTGACATGCAGATCAAGTCGGTGTCGAAGTCGGAGCTGGAAAGCGCCGTCGCGGCGCGCGATGGCGCATCGGCCGACGTGCGGGCGCATCGGTTCCAAGCCAGGGCAGCGGCCGCGAGAACGGCCGCCGTCGAAGCATCCCGTGCCGTCGCGCTCGCTCAAAAGGAGGTGCTCGCGGCCCAGCTTCTCGATGCCGAATTGCAGTTCAAGTACACCCGCATCGTCGCGCCCGTCAGCGGGCGGGTCGGCAGGAAGAGCGTGGAAGTCGGCGCACGGGTGCAAGCCGGGCAGCAACTCTTGGCCATCGTTCAGGACGGGGCGTGGGTGACGGCCAATTTCAAGGAAACCCAATTGAACGGCCTGCGTGCGGGACAGCGGGCACGCGTGAGGATCGATGCTTTCCCTGGCGAAGACTTCAATGGCGTGGTCGACAGCTTCTCGCCGGCCTCGGGCGCGCAGTTTGCGCTGCTGCCGCCCGACAACGCCACGGGCAACTTCACGAAGATCGTCCAGCGCATCCCGGTCAAGGTGCTGCTCGATCCGAAGGATCTTCAAGCCATGGGCGGCCGTCTCGCGCCCGGCATGTCGGCGCGCGTCGAGGTGGACCTGCGCCAGGACAACCCGACGGCCGGCGCGAAACACTGATGAGCGCCGTTGTCCACGAGGCCGATGCAGCCCGGCCGCCCGTCATCGTCGCAGCGCCGCCAGAGCCCGAGGTCACCTCGCGCACCTGGATCGCCATTGGCGCCAGCGTCCTCGGGGTGTTCATGGCGGTGCTCGACACCCAGGTCACGAATGCATCGCTCCGCGAGATCCGCGGGTCGCTGTCGGCCACCATCGAAGAGGGGTCGTGGATGACCACGTCCTATCTGGCCGCCGAGGTGGTGGCGATTCCGTTGACCGCATTCTTCCTGCGGGTGTTCGGTGCGCGCACCTACCTGCTCGGCAACGCGGTGCTGTTCCTGGTGTTTTCGTCATGTTGCGGCTGGGCGTGGAACCTGCCGTCGATGGTCGTCTTCCGCGCCTTGCAGGGGTTCACCGGCGGCGCGCTGATCCCTGCGGCGATGACGCTCATCCTGACGCGGCTGCCGGCGGGCAAACGGACCCTCGGGCTGGCGTGGCTGATGTTGTCGAGCACCCTGGCCCCGGCCTTTGGCCCGACGGTGGGCGGCATCCTGACCGACTTCTACGGCTGGCCCTGGATCTTCTTCATCAACTGGGTGCCGGGCATCTTGATGCTGGCGGGGCTGGCCCATGGCCTGGGCCGCGAACCGAAGCGGCTCGACCTGCTTCGCGGAGCCGACTGGCCGGCCATCGCGGCCATGGTGGTCGGGCTGGGCTCGCTGATCGTTGTGCTGGAAGAGGGCAACCGTGAAGATTGGTTGGCGTCCGAGCTGATCCGGGTGTGTGCGCTGTTGGCGGCGCTGGGCATCGTCGCATGGGTGGCGCTGTTGATGACGCGCCACCAACCGTTCGTCGACCTGCGGTTGTTGGCGCGCCGCACCTTTGGCGTGTCTTCGCTGATCGGTGCAGCAGCGGGCATGGGGCTGTACGGCTCGACCTTCGTGCTGCCGCTGTTCCTCTCGGAGATCGCAGGCTACAACTCGCTGCAAATCGGTGAAGTGATCATGTGGATGGGCCTGCCCCAGATCGTGATGATGCCTGTGGCAGCCAAGCTCTCGAAGCGTTACGACAACCGCCTCATCTGCTCAGCGGGCCTGCTGCTGTTTGCCGCGTCCTGCTTCCTGAACGCCGGCATGGATGCCACCACCGGCCGCGATCAACTGATCCTGTCGCAGGTTCTGCGCGCGCTCGGCCAACCCCTCATTCTGCTCACCCTCTCCAACTTTGCCATCCACCGCATCGAAGCGGCCAAGCTGTCCTCCGCGTCCGGCCTGTACAACATGGCGCGAATCCTCGGCGGTGCGGTGGGCACCGCGGTGCTGGCGACCGCCATCACAACGCGAGAGCACTTTCACTCCGCGCGCATCGGCGAGTCCGTGTCAGCGTTCTCCGGCGAAGTGCAAGCCCGGCTGGCGCAATGGACGGATCACTTCATCGCGCACGCCGGCGACCCGGTTGCCGCCGGCCAGCAGGCGTTGGCCGCGCTGGATCGCGTCGTGCGCCGCGAGGCCTACGTCATGGCCTACAACGATTGCTTCTTCATGCTGGGTTGCCTGCTGCTCGGTTCGATCGCGGTGATGTGGCTGGCCGACCGCGTCGTGGCGGGAAGCAAATGATCGAGGCACGAACCTTGAACCGAATGAGCACGATTCAAAGACCTGTGATTTCCGCTGCACTGGCTGTCTTGCTGGCCGGGTGCGCCCAAGTGTCCATTCCGACGCCCTCGCCCACCGCGCTCGTGCCGGCCAGCTACAAGGGCGCCGACGTCTCATCCGAACTCAATGCGCCGCGCCAATGGTGGCGCATGTACCAGGACGCCACCTTGAGCGACCTGGTGGAATCGACCTTGCGAGACAACCCCTACACGCAGGTCGCCCAGTGGCGCGTGCTCGCCGCTCGCGCCCAAAGCCAGGTGGCCCATGCCGACCGCCTGCCGCAGGCAAGCGCCGGGGCCGGCTTCAGCCATTTGCGCACCTCGTCCAACACACCGCTGGGCGAGGTGCTGGGACACAACCCCATCCAAGGCGACAAGTACACCGTTGGCGTCGATGCCGCATGGCAGATCGATCTGTGGAACCGCGTGGCCCATGCGGTGGAAGGCGCACAGGCCAACGTGGAGGCGGAACGCGCTTACACCCGATTGGTGGAGCAAGTGCTCAGTTGGGAAGTGGCGGTGCATTACTGGAAGTTCCGGGCGGCCGAAGCCGACCTCGCACTGCTGGGCGACATGCGCGAACAACGCGCCGAGGCCGAGCGCGTGCTGGCGGGACGCTTCGAACATGGGCTGATCGGCGAGCTTGATCTGGCCCGGGCCAGACTGGAGCTGAAGAACACCGATGCGGAGATCGAGGACGCGCGCCGGCGCATGAGCTTGGCCGAACACGAGCTGGCGACGCTGGCCGTGAAACCGGTGAAGGATTTCGCCGTGTCACGCGATCCGGCCTATCGCCTGCCCGAGGTGCCCACGATCCAACCCGGCATCCCCGCGTCGCTCCTGTCGCGCCGCCCGGATCTGGCCCAATCGGCGCAACACCTGCGCATCCTGCTCGCTCAAAAGGCGATCGCCGATACCGCGTTCTACCCCTCGATCAGCCTGACCGGCAACTTCGGCTTTGCCTCCATGGAGCTGCGCAACCTGGTGAACGCCGACTCGCGCCAGTTCTCCTTCGGTCCGATTGCCATTTCCTTGCCGATCCTCGATGGCGGCCGGATCAGCGCGAACCAGAAGATCGCCGATGCGCGGTACCAGGAGGCCGTCAACGTCCACAAGGTGCAGTTGCTGATCGCGCTGCGCGAGGTGGACGATGCGCTGAGTGACCTCGCGTCCTACCGAAACCAGGCCGGGCTGCTGCAGGCGGCGCTGTCGTCGGCTCGACAGGCATCGGCCATGGCCAAGGCACGCTACGAAAAAGGCGCGACGAACTACCTGGAAGTGACCCACGCCGAGCGCGACCTGTTGAGTGCCGAACTCAAGGCCAGGCACAACCACCTGAAGGCCCTGCAGGCCTCGACCCAGCTGGTCTATGTCCTCGGGGGCGGATGGGAAGAACTTTCGAACCAGCCTGATCCATCGCGCCCACCGGCATGAGCCCTCGCGTGCTGAAGGCCGTTCCCCTTGTCGATACGGAGGAAACCATTGTGATTGAAACCATCGATACCCTCATCGTGGGCGGCGGGCAAGCCGGCCTGGCCACGAGCTATCACCTGAAGCAACTCGGATGCGAGCACCTCGTGCTGGAGCAATCCGATCAAGCCGGCTCAGCCTGGCGCGACGGTCGATGGGACTCCTTCACCCTGGTCACGCCGAATTGGGCGTTCGGCTTGCCGGGGGCCGAGTACGCAGGCGACCAACCCGACGGCTTTCTCGGCCGCGCCGAGGTGGTGGACATTCTGGCCGGGTATGCCGAGAGGTTCGATCTGCCGCTGCGCACCCGCACCCGGGTGACGGCCGTGGAACCCGGCCCGCACGCCAGCTTCCTGGTTCGCACGCAGGAGACCACCTATCGCGCCCGCAACGTTGTGGTGGCCACCGGCTTGTTCCAGTCGCCCAAGACGCCACCGTTTGCCAACGCCCTCCCCGCAGGCATTGCCCAGCTGCATTCTTCCCAATACCGCAATCCGAACCAGCTGCCTGACGGCGGTGTGCTTGTGGTGGGCAGTTCGCAGTCGGGATGCCAGATCGCCCAGGAGATCCACCACAGCGGCCGCCCGGTGTTCCTGAGTGTCGGCAGCGCCGGGCGCATCCCGCGGCGCTATCGCGGGAAGGACATCATGGCCTGGGCGGCGCTGCTGGGCCTTTGGGATCGCCAGGTCGAGACGCTGCAGACACCGCAGGCCAAGTTCTGCGCCAACCCGCACGTGGCGGGCAAGACCGACGGCGGCAGCATCAACCTTCACCAGTTCGCGCGTGCCGGCATCCAACTGCTGGGCCGCCTGCGGGACGTGCGCCACGGCAAGGCCGTGTTGGCGCCTGACCTGCATGAGAACCTGGCCAAGGCAGATCAATTCGAACTGGCCATGCTGAAAGGCATCGATGCCTACATCGACAAGGCGGGCCTGGACCTGCCCATCGAGCAAGTGCCGCAGTTCCAGGATGGCTATGGGCTGGATCTGGTCCGGGACCTGGACCTGGAAGCCCGCGGCATCCGTTGCATCATCTGGGCCACGGGCTACGCCTTCGATTTCCGAATGGTCCGGTTTGCCATCCTCGATGACGATGGCTACCCGATCCAGAAACGCGGCGTCACCGAACAGCCTGGCCTGTATTTCATCGGCCTGCCGTGGCTTCACAAGCAGAAGTCAGGGCTGCTCAGTGGCGTCGCCGAAGATGCGTTGCACTTGGCGCGGCACATCGGTGCAAGGCGGCTTGAGGCATCGTCACGGCATGTCGAGTAGGCCCGGCGCCAAAGGCCGGGACACCCCCACCATCAGATCAACGACGCCGGATCCGTGTCCGCCCCCGCCTGGCCCTGCCCTGCGGCCGAGAACCGGGTGACACGCCGGGGCAGCAGATGCACCTTGCTGCCCGCGACGAGGTTCAGGCGTTCCCGCAACGCGTTGTACTCGCTGCGGGGCATCTCGACGTCGACATAGCTGCCGTCGTCCAGCCGCTTGAACTCGATGCGGGTCTGCGGGCCCACGGTGAGCGCCTGCGACAGCGTGACAGGCAGCGTGCCGGCCGCGGCTTCGGCCACGATGTCGAGCTCGTGCGGGCGGACATAGCTCACTTCACCCTGCTCGGTGGCCCCGCCCGGGGCATGGCCGAAACGGCCGTGGAACAGGTTCACGTCGCCGAGGAATTGCAGCACGAACGGGGTGGCCGGATGGTCGTACACCTCGTCGGGCGTGCCGTCCTGTTCGATCCGACCCTTGTTCATGACGACCACGCGGTCGGCCACTTCCATGGCTTCGTCCTGGTCGTGCGTCACGAACACGCTGGTGACATGCACTTCGTCATGCAGGCGGCGCAGCCAGCGGCGCAGTTCCTTGCGCACCTTGGCATCGAGCGCGCCGAACGGTTCGTCGAGCAGCAGCACCTTAGGTTCCACCGCAAGGGCGCGCGCGAGGGCGATGCGCTGGCGTTGGCCGCCGGAGAGCTGGTGCGGATAGCGGTCGGCGATCCAGTCGAGTTGCACGAGCTTGAGCAGCTCCATCACCTTCTCGCGGATCTTCGCCTCGGATGGGCGGGTGGCACGGGGGCGCACCCGCAGGCCGAACGCCACGTTCTCGAAAATGCTCATGTGCGCGAAGAGCGCGTAGTGCTGGAACACGAAGCCCACGTTGCGTTCGCGCACGTCGTCGTGCGTGGTGTCGTTGCCGTGGAAGAGCACGGTGCCCGAATCGGGCCGTTCCAGGCCGGCGATGATGCGCAGCAGCGAGGTCTTGCCCGAGCCGGACGGGCCCAGCAGCGCCACGAGTTCCCCGGACGGGATGTCCAGGTTGACGTTGTCGCAGACAACCGTGGCGCCGAACCGCTTGTTCAGGTTGCGGATCTCAATGCTCATGGGGTAATTCCTTGGTTCTCGCTGGCCAGGCGCACTTCCCGCTTCACGCGGCGCTCGACGATGTACTTCAGCGCCATCGTGACGAGCGCCAGGCCCGCCAGCAGCGACGCCACGGCGAATGCGGCCGCGAACTGGTATTCGTTGTAGAGGATCTCGATGTGCAGCGGCATCGTGTTGGTCTGGCCGCGGATGTGGCCGGAGACCACGGACACCGCGCCGAACTCGCCCATCGCACGGGCATTGCACAGGATGACGCCATAAAGCAGCGCCCATTTGACGTTGGGCAAGGTGACGCGGCGGAACATCTGCCACCCCGATGCACCCAGCACGCGCGCCGCCTCTTCCTGCTCCTGCCCTTGCGCCTGCATCAACGGGATCAGTTCGCGGGCCACGAACGGGAAGGTGACGAAGACCGTGGCAAGCACGATGCCGGGGACGGCGAACACGATCTTCAGGTCATGGTCGCGCAGCCACTCGCCGAACCAGCCCTGCAGGCCGAACACGAGCATGTAGATCAGGCCCACGATCACCGGGGAGACGGAGAACGGCAGGTCGATCAGCGTGAGCACGAGGTTCTTGCCGCGGAAGTCGAACTTCGCGATGGCCCAGGCCGCGGCCAGGCCGAACACCACGTTCAGCGGCACGGAAACCAGGGCAGCGGTCAGCGTCAGCTTGATGGCCGACAGCGCATCGGGATCGACGATGGCGGCAAGGTACACATCGACGCCCTTCTTCAGGGCCTCGGCGAACACCGCCACCAGGGGCACGAACAGGAAGAGCGTGAGGAACACGAGCGCCGTGCCGATGAGCGCCCAGCGCACCCACACGGGTTCGGCGGTGGCGCTGCGCCCCGCTTTGCGTTGTTGCGGAACGGAAGCGCCGGTCACCGGCGAGGTGGTGGGGTTCAACGCGTTCATCGGTCAGCCTCCCTGGCGCTTGCGCGCCCAGGCCTGGATCAGGTTGATGCCCAGCAGCATCACGAACGACACCACGAGCAGCACCACGGCGATCGCCGTGGCGCCCGCGTAGTCGTATTGCTCCAGTTTGGTGATGATGAGCAGCGGCGTGATCTCGGAGACCATCGGCATGTTGCCGGCGATGAAGATCACCGATCCGTATTCGCCCAGTGCGCGCGCGAAAGCCAGCGCGAAGCCGGTCAGCAGCGCCGGCATCATGATGGGAAAGAGCACGCGGGTGAACGTCTGCCAGCGGTTGGCACCGAGCGTGGCCGCCGCCTCCTCGATCTCTTTTTGCATGTCTTCGAGCACCGGTTGCAGCGTGCGCACGACGAACGGCAGGCCGATGAAGGTCAGGGCCACGAACACGCCCAGCGGCGTGTACGACACCTTCAGGCCGATCACCTCGAGGTATTGGCCGATCCAGCCGTTGCCTGCATAGAGCGCGGTGAGCGCGATGCCCGCCACCGCGGTGGGCAGCGCGAAAGGCAGATCGACCAGCGCATCGATGAACCGCTTGCCGAAGAAGTCGTAGCGCACCAGCACCCAGGCGATGATCAGGCCGAAGAACGCATTGGTCAGCGCTGCCAGGAACGATGCGCCGAAGGTGAGGCGGTAGGACGCCATCACCCGCGGCGACGTGACGGTTTCCCAGAATGCGGGCCACGTCATCGTGAAGGTCTTCAGGAACGCCGCCGACAGCGGAATCAGCACGATGAAGCACAGGTACAGCAACGTGAAGCCGAGCGCGAGGTCGAAGCCCGGCAACACGCTGCGACGCTTCAGGAGCGTGCGGGAGAGGAACATGGGACGATCGGTTTGAGGAGGAATCGCCGGGCCGGTGAACGGCCCGGGGCGTGCGATCAGCGTTTCTTGGCGGCGGCGATCACCTGGTCGTAGGTGCCGCCATCGTCGAAGTGTTCTTTCTGGGCCTTGGTCCAGCCACCGAACACCTCATCCACCGTGAAGAGGTTGATCTTCGGGAACTGCTTGGCGTACTTGGCCAGCACCTTCTCCGAGCGCGGGCGCAGGTGGTGCTTCGCGACGATCTCCTGGCCTTCGTCGGACCACAGGTACTTCAGGTACGCCTCGGCCTGCTTGCGGGTGCCCTTGCGGTCCACCACCTTGTCGACCACGGACACCGGGTTCTCGGCCAGGATGCTCGTGCTCGGATACACGACGTCGAAATCGCCGCCGAACTCCTTGAGGATCAGCGGCACCTCGCTCTCAAACGTGGCGAGCGCATCGCCGATGTTGCGCTGGGCGAAGGTGGTGGTGGCAGCCCGGCCACCGCCGTCGAACACCGGCACGTTGCCGAAAATGCGCGTCACGAGCTCCCGCGCCTGTGCGGGGTTGCTGCCCGACTTGAGGGCTGAGCCCCAGGCCGCCAGATAGGTGTAGCGCCCGTTGCCGGACACCTTGGGGTTCGGGATCACCACGGAGACGCCCGGCCGGCCCAGGTCGGCCCATTCCTTGATGCCCTTCGGGTTGCCCTTGCGCACCAGGATGACCGACGTGGACGTGCTGGGTGCACTGTTGTTCGGCAGGCGCTTGGCCCAGTCCGCCGGCACGAGCTTGCCCTTCTCGTGCAGGAAGTCGATGTCGTTGGCCTGGTTCATCGTGATCACGTCGGCTTCCAGGCCGTCGGCGACGCTGCGGGCCTGCTTGCTCGAACCGCCGTGGGACTGGTTCACGGTGATGTCTTCGCCGGTGGTCTTCTTCCAGTAGGCGATGAATGCCGCGTTGTAATCCTTGTAGAACTCCCGGGCCACGTCGTAGCTGACGTTCAACAGGGTCGTCGACGGAGCCGCCCAGGTGGCGGGCACCGCCCCCATCGACAGCATGGCGGCGACGGCAACGAAGGCGCGGCGGGAAACTCGGGCAGATGTCATGGCGGGGCCGTTGAAAAAGCAGCAGCGGATCGTAAGGGAGGCGGGATACAAGGTAAACAACGAGATTTCTCGTTGCTTAGTCGAAAACCGCATAAGGGAACGCCCGGTGACACGCCCCGTCGAGGCGCATCACCGGGCGTCGAGCCGCCGGCGCCGAGCTTATCGTTTCGTGTAGATCTGGTCGAACACGCCGCCGTCGGAGAAGTGGGTTTTCTGGGCCTTGGTCCAGCCGCCGAACACCTCGTCGATGGTGAAGAACTTGATTTGCGGGAAGCTGCTGGCGAATTTGGCCGCCACCTTCTCGTCGATCGGGCGGTAGAAGTTCTTCGCCGCGATCTCCTGGCCCTCCGGGCTGTACAGGTAGTCGAGGTATGCGGTGGCCACCTCGCGCGTGCCGCGCTTGTCGACCACCTTGTCCACGACCGCCACGGGGGGCTCGGCCAGGATGCTGCTCGGTGGGTACACGATGTCGAACTTGCCCGCGCCGAACTCCTTGATCGACAGATGGGCTTCATTCTCCCAGGCGAGCAGCACGTCGCCGATGCCGCGTTCGGCAAAGGTCACCGTCGAGCCACGGGCGCCCGAATCGAGCACCGGCACGTTCTTGAACAGATTGGAGACGAATTCGCGGGCTTTGGCGTCGTTGCCGCCGGGTTGGCGCAACGCGTAACCGTAAGCGGCCAGGTAGCCCCAGCGCGCCCCGCCAGAGGTCTTCGGATTCGCGGTGATCACCGACACACCGGGCTTGACCAGGTCGCTCCAGTCCTTGATGGCCTTCGGATTGCCTTTGCGCACCAGGAAGACATAGGTCGACGTGTAGGGAGAGCTGTTGCGCTTGAGGCGCTTTTGCCAGTCCGGGGCAAGCAGCTTCGCCTTCGCCGCGATCTCGTCGATGTCGTACGCCAGCGCCAGCGTGGTCACGTCGGCCTCGATGCCGTCGATCAGCGAGCGCGCCTGTTTGCCAGACCCGCCGTGCGATTGCCGGACGGTGACCGTGTCGCCCGTCTTGGCCTTCCAGTACTTGGAGAAGGCCGCGTTGTACTGAGCGTACAACTCGCGGGTGGGGTCGTACGACACGTTGAGCAGGGTGATGTCCTTGGCCCAGACGCTGCCGGCGCTCAACGCGATGGTGGTGACGGTGAGCAAGCGCCGCAGGGAACGGGAAGCATTCATGGAGAGGTCCTTGGAATCAGAGATGCAGGCTCTCGCCCGCTTGCCGCGCATCTTCCAGCACGAGCCTCCATTGAAGAACGAATGAAAAAGCCGAAGCTCATGCGATTTTCGAGCAAGGGCCGCCAGTGTCGCCTCCGCAGCGCGGGAATGCCAAGGTTCGTATACGCTCCTGGTTTTCACGCCATCCACCGCCATGCAGCAACTGGTCCAGCCCGACGACGTGGTCATGTTCTGGCAGAACGCCGGCATGGAACGGTGGTTCCGCAAGGACGACGCGTTCGACAACGAGTTTCGGCATCGCTTCCTGGCGGCCCATGAAGCCGCGGCTGCCGGCACGCTCGACGCTTGGGGCACATCGCCGGAGGGTGCACTCGCGCTGCTGATCCTGCTGGATCAGTTCCCCCGCAATGCGTTTCGGGGAACGCCCCGAATGTTCGCCACCGACGCTCAGGCGAGCAGCATCGCGGATCAGGCTGTCAGCCGGGGTTTCGACCAGTTGGTGGACGTCCCGCTGCGGCTCTTCTTCTACCTGCCGTTCATGCACGCCGAGCGGATCGCCGACCAGCAGCGCTCGCTCGCGCTCATCGAACCGCTCGGCGGCGAGGCGCTGACGGCCGCCCGCGCCCACCTCGACATCATTGCGCGGTTCGGCCGGTTCCCCCACCGCAACGGCGTGCTCGGGCGGCGCACCACGCCAGAGGAACAGCGGTTTCTCGACGAGGGCGGGTTCGCCGGGTGAAGTTGCTCCGGCCCGGCGCCGCTCAGCGGCGGAACATGGGCGCCCGGGCAGGCGGTGGGCCCCGGCGTTCGCCGGGGTGACATTTTTGGGTCATACCGGCGAACGCCGGTCCCCACAGGCCCGTCCGGCACAACATCCTCGTAGACAACCTGCGGTTGCGCCAAGCGGCCGTCCGTCTCCCTTCCCCGCCCGCCCATCGCCCCACCCGCGGCATGCCATCGCGCTTGGCCCTATAAAAGCGGCATCCCCAACGCACGGCGCGAGGAGTTCACGCCATGGCTGTCTCCCCGGACGACGAGATCGACATCGAAAAAGGCCTGCCCATGGAGCCGCTCGACGACTCCCCGGAGGCACAGGTATGGCGACTGCTGTGCGCGCGGACACTTTCGGAAGTGGATCCGGAACTCAGCGGCATCCGCGCCGACGACGTCGCCCGCGTGCTGTTCAGCACCGAGGGCTACAGCGAACTCGACGCGGACGTGGCCGCCTACCTGTGGCTGGCGCGCACACAAGGCGTCTCGCAACTGATCGACGGCCGCTAGCGTTCCTCAGAAGAAGCCTGCCTGCTGGGCACCGCTCACCACCGCCTTGGTCAACGAATCGACCTGCCAGTCGATGTCCGTGGACCGATGGGTGCTCGCCCGGCCGGTCCACATCAGCCGGCCGGTGGCGGCGTCGCTCAAACTGGCGTTGGCCACATAGCCCTGGCTGACGCGCGAGGCACCGCCGATCGGTGCGGACACGCCCACCCCGCCGAACGCACCCCGGCCGAAGCCGCCGCCCATGCCCACCCCGACCGACACACCGGACCCACCCACATACCGAGGCCAATCGGGCGACAGCTTCGTGTTGAAGATGGCACGCGCCTTGACTGCCCTGGCTTCGTCAGACAACGGGACGGACGCCCCGTCGGCGCTGTGGGGCACCACCGCGGTGTTGGCCCCGAGCGAGCGGAGCTCCGCGGCCACACGGTCTTGGCACATCTGCTTGACGACCTGCTCGTCCGATTCACACACCACGAGCACCGTCGTGCCCCGCAAGGATTCGGCCGGCTGGGACGGATCCTTCCACTGGGCGTCCAGCGGAACCACGCCGCAGCCGGCCAGCGCGGCGGCGACAACCAAAGAGAAAGGCACAAGCGGGCGGTACGTCATGAGGGTCTCCCGGATGCGGCAACGACCGCACCAGCTTTTGTACCGCGTTCCGGCCGCCCTGGCCCGATGCCCTCAAGGAAACCATCCCACTGACACATTCACATCAGGCCATGAGAGGACGGTCCCCAGGTGCCTCAGCCGCCCTCTCCGTCGCGCGCCTTGTGAACATCGCGAAACAGGAGCATGTCCGTCACCCGATCTGATTTGTCGCCTTCGAAACCCAGCCGGGCCGATCGCTCCCGCGGGTTCGACCAGGTGCCGAAGAGAAGATCCCACACGGGCAGCCCATAGTTCTGGGCATGGTGCCCTTCGGCATGGTGCACGGTGTGCATCTCGGGTCGTTGCACGAAGAGGCCGAGCCAGGTTGGCGTGCGCAAATCGCTGTGCAGGAAGAGGTCGAAGACACCCGTGAGCAGCAACGCGCATGCGGCTGCCAGCGGCGATGCCCCGAGCAGCACGTAACTCGAAAACCCGCTGATGAGGATGGCCGCGGCCGAATCCAGCGGGTGCGCATAGAACGCCGTGAGCGCTTCGACCCGCCTGGCGCTGTGGTGCAACTGATGGAACACACGCCACAACCAGTCCGATGCGTGCGTGGCGCGGTGCCACCAATAAAAGATGAAGCTCGTGAGCAGGAAGCTCGCCACGCCGACCAGCACATCGGGCAGGTGATCGCCCGCGCGGAACAAGGCGTGACGGCTGATCACGCCCGCGAACACATAACCGCCGACGAGCGTGACCGCCACCGTCACGGCGCCGAGCCCCGAGGCGAGCAGCAGCCACCGCCGATCGCACCGGTTCCGAGATGCCGGGGCGATCACCTCCCGGCTGAACAAGGCAACGAAGAGGAGCGCGATGAATGGAACGGCGTAGAGTTCCATCGCGTCACTCCTTGCTGCGGGACGCGGTGCGGTCGTCTTGCGGGAAGCGGGGGCTTGGGGTCATCGTCTTTTCATTCACTGCGTGGGCAGGTGTTTTGGCGTTGAAAAGTTTTTCTCTGGCGAGGCCGCGCCGGGTCTCGGCCCGGCAGCCGAATTACCTTTCTGTCGCGCCAGAAAGGTAATCCAAAGAGGCGCTCTGAACACCAGCTTCCCCGCTATTTTGCCCAGGCGCTTCGGCTACCAATCCCCCACACGACCACTGTCTCCAGCTCCACGGTGACCGTACGAGACACGGCCGTGCTGGCCCGCTTCAGCTCGCTTCGCATCGGTCCGGCCGCCACACCTTGTCGTCCCGGCGAAAGTCGGGACCCATTGCCCCCGTGGGCACCGGCTTTCGCCGGTGTGACAGAGGAGGGGCGAGCGAGCGCAGCGAGCTATGCCCTGCAGCGCGTGCGACAGGAAGGCGAGCGCAGCGAAGCCGCAGATCAAGCTACACGCGAGCCCGGCTCCGCCGGGCGACCCGTGGCTCCCCCTCGGGGGGACCGGCGCGCCCGCGCCGTAGGGGGCCCAATCCCCCGCGAGGCCGGCTCCGCCGGCCGACCCGGGGTCGCCCCTCGGGGGCAGGAGCGCGAAGCGCGACTGGGGGGGCCTATTTCATCCAGAGGCGAGCGTTCCCGAACATGCGCGACCACGGGCTCGCCTCGCTGCGGTCGCCGCTCGTCCAGCTCATCTGCACGTTGCGGAACACCCGCTCGGGGTGGGGCATCAGGGCGGTGAAGCGGCCGTCGGCGGTGGTCACGGCCGTGAGGCCGCCCGGGCTGCCGTTCGGGTTGAACGGATAGGTTTCGGTGGGCGCGCCGTGGTGGTCGACGTACCGCATCGCGCGATGCACTTTGGCAGCATCACCGCGCTGGGAGAAGTCGGCATACCCTTCGCCATGGGCCACGGCGATGGGCAGGCGGCTGCCGGCCATGCCCGTGAAGAACACGGACGGGCTGTCCAGCACCTCGACCAGCGCCAGGCGTGCCTCGAACTGCTCGCTGCGGTTGCGTGTGAACTTGGGCCAGTGCTCGGCCCCCGGGATGATGGGCGACAGGGCGGCCATCATCTGGCAACCATTGCACACCCCGAGCGCCAGCGTGTCCTGGCGCTTGAAGAACGCCTCGAATTGTTCGGCAAGCGCCGGGTTGAACATCACCGAGCGGGCCCAGCCCTCGCCGGCACCGAGCGTGTCGCCATAGCTGAAGCCGCCGCAGGCAACGAACCCGCGGAATTGAGAGAGCACCGCGCGGCCGGATTGCAGGTCGCTCATGTGCACATCGAAGGTGTCGAAGCCCGCCTGCGAGAGCGCATAGCTCATTTCGACATGGCTGTTGACGCCTTGCTCGCGCAGGATCGCCATCTTGGGCCGGGCGGTGTGGATGGACGGGGCAGCGACCTGGTCCTTCGGATCGAACGTGAGGTGCACATGCAGGCCGGGATCATCCGGACGGCCGGCGGCGGCATGCTCTTCATCGGCACAGGCCGGGTTGTCGCGCAGGCGGGCGATGCGCCAGCTGACGTCGTCCCAGGCCTGGTGCAGGTCGACCAGCGGGGCCGAGAACACCGGTTTGGTGTCGCGCCACACTTCGACGACGCCGCGGTCGTTCGTCTTGCCGATCATGTGGCTGTGCTTGCTCAGGCCGTGCT
This sequence comes from uncultured Rhizobacter sp., assembly GCA_966212105.1. Classification (GTDB taxonomy): domain Bacteria; phylum Pseudomonadota; class Gammaproteobacteria; order Burkholderiales; family Burkholderiaceae_C; genus Rhizobacter. The sequence goes on along the minus strand of CBIHPH010000019.1, from coordinate 5,284 downwards.
CACGCAGCGTCTGCATGACTTCGTTGCGCACCGCCGTGGGCACCTGGATCACCACGCCGAGTTCCTCGTTGAACAAGGCCCGCAGCGTCAATTCCTCACGCCGTGCGGCCACCTGGCCGGCCCAGTTCTTGGAATCGCCGAATTCGGCGCGGCTGTCGCTGATGCCGTCACCCTCGGTGATGAGCATGTCGACGTTCAGGCTCAGGCCGAGGTGGCCGGCAAATGCCATTTCGCAGACGGCCGCCCAGAGGCCGCCATCGCTGCGGTCATGGTAGGCGAGCACGCGACCCTGCGCACGCAGCGCGTTGATGGCCGACACGAGCGACTTCAGCAGCGCCGGATCGTCCACGTCGGGAACACGGTCGCCGAACTGGTCGAGCACCTGCGCCAGCATGGATCCGCCGAGACGGTTCTGGCCCTGGCCCAGGTCGATCAGCACGAGGGTGGTGTCGCCAGGCTGCAACTGCGGGGTCAGCGTGGGGCGCACGTCCGAAAGTGTGGCAAACGCCGAAACGATCAGGCTCACCGGAGCCGTCACCTGGCGGGCACCCTGCCTGTCGTTCCAGCGGGTGCGCATCGACAGGCTGTCCTTGCCCACCGGGACGCTGATGCCCAGGGCCGGGCAAAGCTCCATGCCGACGGCCTTGACGGTCTCGTAGAGCGCAGCGTCCTCGCCGGGCTCGCCGCAAGCGGCCATCCAGTTGCAGCTGAGCTTGACACGCGGCAAGTCGATGGGGGCGGCCAGCAGGTTGGTGATGGCCTCGGCCACGGCCATGCGGCCGGATGCTGGCGCATCGAGCGATGCGAGCGGCGTGCGCTCGCCCATGCTCATCGCCTCACCCTGGAAACCCGCGTAGTCGGCCAGGGTGACCGCGCAATCGGCCACGGGCACTTGCCACGGCCCCACCATCTGGTCGCGGCTGTTGAGGCCGCCCACGGTGCGGTCACCGATGGAAATCAGGAAGCGCTTGCTGGCCACCGTGGGGTGACGCAGCACATCGAACGCCACCTGTTGGAGCGACACACCGGTGAGGTCCACCGGAGCGAAACGGCGCTCGACCCGCGTGACGTCGCGGTGCATCTTGGGCGGCTTGCCGAGCAGCACGTCCATCGGCATCTTGATGGCCTGCTCGCCGCCCGGGCCGTCTTCGAGCACCAGCTCCTTCTCGGCGGTGACGACACCGACCACCGCGAACGGGCAGCGCTCGCGTTCACAGAAGGCCTGGAACACAGGCAGCGCCTCCGGCGAAATCGCCATCACGTAGCGTTCCTGGCTCTCGTTGCACCAGATTTCCTTCGGCGCGAGACCCGATTCCTCGAGCGGCACCTTGCGCAAATCGAAACGGGCACCGAGCGAGGCGCCGTCCACGAGTTCCGGGAAGGCGTTGGAGATCCCACCTGCGCCCACGTCATGGATGGCCAGGATGGGGTTGGCCTCGCCGAGGGACCAGCAGTGGTTGATGACCTCCTGCGCGCGGCGCTGGATTTCCGGGTTGCCGCGCTGGACCGAATCGAAATCCAGTTCCGCGGCATTGGCGCCGGCGGCCATCGAACTCGCGGCGCTGCCGCCCATGCCGATGCGCATGCCCGGGCCGCCCAGCTGGATCAGCAAGGTGCCTGCCGGGAACTGCATCTTGTGGGTCTGCGATGCGGAAATCTGCCCCAGGCCCCCGGCGATCATGATGGGCTTGTGGTACCCGCGGCGGATGGCCTGCTCGCCCTCGCCCACCGTCTGCTCGTACACGCGGAAGTAGCCACCCAGGTTGGAACGGCCGAATTCGTTGTTGAACGCCGCCCCGCCGAGCGGGCCATCGATCATGATCTGCAGCGGGCTGGCGATGTGATCGGGCTTGCCGTAGGGATTGCGCTCCCAGGGCTCGTCGGTTCCCGGAATGTGCAGGTTCGAGACGCTGAAGCCGGTGAGGCCCGACTTGGGCCGCGAACCGCGCCCGGTGCTGCCTTCGTCGCGGATTTCGCCGCCGGCGCCGGTGGATGCGCCCGGGAAAGGCGAAATGGCCGTCGGGTGGTTGTGCGTTTCCACCTTCATGAGCACGTGCACGGTGTCCTCGCGCGGCCCGTACTGTTGGGCATCGCCCTGGGGCAGCCAGCGCTCAATGGTGCCGCCTTCCATCACCGATGCGTTGTCGCTGTAGGCGACGACGGTGTGCTGGGGCGCCAGCTGGTGCGTGTTGCGGATCATCTGGAACAGCGAGTGCTCCTGCTCCGCGCCGTCGATCGTGAACTTCGCGTTGAAGATCTTGTGGCGGCAGTGTTCGCTGTTGGCCTGCGCGAACATCATCAGCTCGACGTCGGTGGGGTTGCGCTTGAGGCCGGTGAACGCCTCCACGAGGTAGTCGATTTCATCGTCGGACAAGGCCAGGCCGAAATCCTTGTTGGCCGAGACCAGCGCGGCGCGGCCAAGCGACAGCACGTCGACATGCGCCATCGGACGGGCGGCCTGTTCGTCGAACAGATGCGATGCGTCTTCACGCTGCCACAGCACGCTTTCGGTCATGCGGTCGTGCAGCAGCGCAGCGGCGGCCTGCAGCTCCTCGGCCGACAGTGGCTTGGTGCCGCCCAGCAGGCCCGATTTGAGCGTCAAGCGAAATTCGGTGACCCGTTCCACCCGCTTGATGGCCAGGCCGCAGTTGTGGGCGATGTCCGTGGCCTTGGACGCCCAGGGCGACACGGTGCCGAGCCGCGGGGACACGACGATCAGGGCACCGTCGCTCGGGCCGGCGTAGGCGTCGCCGTACCGCAGCAGCGCCTCCAGTGTGGCCACGGCCTGCGGCGCAAGCGGCGACTCGCTCCAGACCCAGTGCACATGCCGGGCGGCGACACCCGAGATGCGGGGGGAAACGGCCTGCAACCGGGGCAGCAGCGCCTGTGCGCGAAAGGCCGACAAGGCGTTGCCGCCTTCGAAGTGCAGGAGATGCTTGGAGGTAGAAGTCACGCTGGCGGGGAGGTTACGTGGGAAAAGCCGAACGCACCTGGTGGGTGCGGGCGGAGAATCGGAGATTTTACGGGGTCGATGAGATAATTCGCGCCATGAGCATCGTGATCAAAGACGCCGCCGGAATCGCCGGCATGCGCACGGCGTGCCGACTGGCCTCCGAAGTGCTGGACATGCTGACGCCGCACATTGTGCCGGGCATCACCACGCGCCAGATCGACCAGCTGGCGCACGACTACATGGTCAACGTGCAGGGCACCATCCCCGCCACGCTGAACTACCAGCCGCCGGGCCATCCGCCCTACCCGGCCTCGCTGTGCACCTCCGTCAACGAGGTGGTGTGCCACGGCATCCCGAACGACATCCCCCTCAAGCACGGCGACATCATCAACATCGACGTCACCACCATCAAGGATGGCTGGCACGGCGACAACAGCCGCATGTTCCTGGTCGGCAAGACGTCCATCGCGGCCTCCCGCCTGTGCAGCATCACCTACGAGGCGATGTGGAAGGGCATCGTGAAGGTCAAGCCGGGCGCGCGCCTCGGCGACATCGGCCATGCGATCCAGACCTTCGCCGAAAACGCCGGCTACTCCGTGGTACGCGAGTTCTGCGGGCATGGCGTGGGCCAGAAGTTCCACGAAGAACCGCAGGTGCTGCACTATGGCAAGCCCGGTACGCTCGAAGAACTGGTGCCGGGCATGATCTTCACGATCGAGCCCATGATCAACATCGGCCGCAAGGACATCAAGGACGACCGCAAAGGCAACAAGCCTTACGACGGCTGGACCATCGTCACGAAGGACCGGTCGCTGTCTGCGCAGTGGGAACACACCCTGCTGGTCACCGAGACGGGCTACGAGGTGCTGACGTTGTCGGCCGGCAGCCCGCCGCCGCCCGATTTCGTGGCACCCCAGCATTCCGCCCCGGTGGCCGTGGCGGACTGACGCCCCATGTCGGCCGTGGCCGAAGCCAACCGCCCGCCCAACGGCGTTGCCGCGCTGCGCGCGCGTTTTCGTGAGGGCAAGGCGGAACTGCTGAAGGGCTTCGGCCAGTCCCGCCCCACGGCTGCAGCGGCATCCAAGCTGCTGCGAGCGCTGTGCCGTCACGTCGACCGCACGCTGATCGACCTGTGGGAACACGCCCTGATGCCGCCCGGCGCGGTGCTGGTGGCCGTGGGCGGCTACGGGCGAGGTGAGCTGTTCCCCTATTCGGACGTCGATGTGCTGGTGCTGTTGCCCCCTTGCGGTGCCAGCGGTGCCAACGACGCGCTGAAATCCTCCGTCGAAGGGTTCATCACCGCTTGCTGGGACATCGGCCTGGAGATCGGCTCCAGCGTGCGCACCGTGGATGAATGCGTGGCCGAGGCCATGGCGGACGTCACGGTGCAGACGGCGCTGCTGGAAGCCCGTTACCTCTGCGGCGCCAAGCGCCTGTACAACAGCTTTCACCGCGCCAACCGCGACGCGATGGACCCGAAGGCCTTCCTGCGCGCCAAGGTGCTGGAGATGCGCCAGCGCCACCAGAAGTACGAAGACACCCCGTACTCGCTGGAGCCCAATTGCAAGGAAAGCCCAGGCGGCTTGCGAGACCTGCAGGTGCTGGCATGGGTGGCCCGTGCCGCGGGCCTCGGCAAGAACTGGAACGCGCTGGCCGCCAGGGGGCTCATCACCCCGTTCGAGGTCAAGCAACTGCAGCGCAACGAAGGCTTGCTGCGGCTCATCCGCGCCCGTCTGCACATCGTGGCGGGTCGGCGGGAAGACCGCCTGGTCTTCGACCTGCAAACCGCCGTGGCCGAGAGCTTCGGGTACCAGCCCACCCGCGGCCAACGGGTTTCCGAAGTGCTGATGCGCCGCTATTACTGGGCGGCCAAGGCGGTCACACAGCTCAACCAGATCCTCGTGCTCAACATCGAGGAGCGCGTCAACGGCTCAGCCGGCGCACCGATGCAACCCATCAACGAGCGCTTCCTCGACCGCGGCGGCATGCTCGAGGTGGCAAGCGACGACCTGTATGAACGCGAGCCCCACGCCATCCTGGAGACCTTCCTGGTGTTCCAGGAGACGCCCGGGCTCGACGGCCTGTCGGCCCGCACGCTGCGCGCGCTGTACAACGCCCGGGAGGTGATGAACAGCGATTTCCGCCGCGACCCGCAGAACCATGCGATGTTCATGCGCATCCTGCAGGCGCCGGAAGGCCACACGCACGCGTTTCGCCTGATGAACCAGACCAGCGTGCTCGGGCGCTACCTCTGGGTTTTCCGGCGCATCGTGGGGCAGATGCAGCACGACCTGTTCCACGTCTACACGGTGGACCAGCACATCCTGATGG
>CBIHPH010000018.1:0-56644 GCA_966212105.1 uncultured Rhizobacter sp. | reverse complement strand
GCTCCGTGATAGGGGTGACCTCGTTCATGGGGCGGGATTTTGCCTGAACGGTCCACGATCCCTGGGCGGCTCCGGTGCGCTACCATGCCCGGACAACAAACCATCGCACCGGGAAAGCCGCCACGCCGGCCGGGACCTGGCGCCGATGGTCGATGGGGAGGAATTCATGAAGGACATCCGCTTGGTGTGGCGGCGGCACCGCTCAGCCATTGCGGCCCGGCGATAATGCGCGCGCGCCCGTCACCCAAGCCCATCGCGAACCGGTTCCTTGCAACCGACTTCGCACCGCGGGGTACCCCCGCGGTCACTGTTCGGCTGGTCCATCCGAGGCGTGAGGTTCAGGCGCCATGCGCCGCGTCCTCACGCATCACCCGCAGGTTGGTTGGCGGTCGCACCTCATGAGCTCGCTCTCCCGGCATACCGCCCTTGCGCTCGCCCGTGCCATGCTGGCCGGCGAACGCACGGCGCGCGGCTTGGCTGCGCGCATGCAGGCCTGTCTGGGCGCACCGGCGGCCTGGTGCACAGCGATCGCCGAACGGTGCGCCACCATGCCGGGTGAACGCTGGCGGCGCATGACGGTCCGCTCGCTGGCCACGCTGATCGAGCACGATTGCGGCTTCGAACACGCGTGGCGAATGAAGGAACCGCCCTGCGCTCGCCGCTACATCCTGCGCGAGGCGACGGGCATGCAGCCCCCGCCCGTCGGACTCGACCACTGCCTCACGCCGTACTGGCCCCACGTGGGCGCACTGGCGGCATGGTTGGGCATCACGCCGGCCGGCCTGTGGCGGTTGACACGCCCGCCGCAATGGCAACGCAAGGCGCCCCTGGGCGAACAGCATTACCACGCACGCCTGCTGGCCAAACGCAGCGGCGGCTGGCGGCTGCTTGAAGTGCCAGCGCCGTACCTCATGCCATTGCAGCGCCGCGTTCTCGACGACCTGCTCGAACGCATACCGCCCCATCAGGCCGCGCTCGGCTATGCGCGAGAGCGTTCGGTCATCGACCATGCGCGGGCACACGCCGGGCAGGCCGTTGTCCTCAAGTTCGACCTGCAGGACTTCTTTTCGGCGGTGCGTGCCTCGCGCGTGAACGCGCTGTTCAAGACGCTGGGCTACAGCGAGGAGGTGGGCCAGGCGTTGACCGCGTTGTGCACCACGGCCACGCCTGAGCCGGTGCTGCGCCGCATGCACGAGGCCGGCCAGCTGACCTGGGAGCAGCTGCAGCGGCTGCGCGAGCCACATCTGCCCCAGGGTGCACCGACGTCACCGGCGCTCGCCAACCTGTGCGCGTTTCGCCTCGACATGCGGCTTGACGGACTCGCATTCGCACTCGGCGCGCGCTACACGCGGTATGCCGACGATCTGGTGCTGTCCGGCCCTGCCCACCTCAAATCGGCACTCGCACGAATCGAAACCCGCGTCATGCGCATCGTGATCGAAGAAGGCTTTTCTTTGAACCCCCGCAAGACCCGTTGCCAGGCATCAGGGGCACGCCAGAGCGTGTGCCACATCGTTGTCAATGACCGCCCCAACCTGCCTCGCGATGAGTTCGATCGGCTCAAGGCCATTCTGCATTTGTGCGTCCACCACGGCCCCGCGCAGCAAAACCGCGAAGGCCATCGTGACTGGCAGGGCCACTTGCGCGGCAGGGTGGCCTGGGCGGTGCAATTGAATCCGCGAAAGGCCGAGCGACTGAAGCAGCTGTACGACCGCATCGACTGGACACGCTGAGCCAGGCGATTCAGCTGACCGCTCTCGCAAGCTCGTCGGCGATCCGCGCCGCGCTCCCGGCCGCGAGCGTGAACCCCAATGCCCCATGACCGGCATTGATGAACAAATTGGTGTCGGCCCACCGCCCCACGATCGGCACCGAATCGGGTGTGGCCGGCCGCAGACCCGCCCATGCCAGCGGCGCAGTGGTATCGCACAGGCCGGGGTACACCGCATGCAGGCCCGTGAGCATGGCGTCGAGCCGCGCGGAGGGGATGTCCAGGCCGTATTCCCCGATCTCTGCCATTGCCGCGATGCGCATCTGGCCCCCCAGCGGTGCGAAGACCGTCTTGCGGCCCAGGTCGGTGACGCTCGCGCGCGGGCGCACGGCGCCGGTGAAGGGCAAGGTCAGGCTGTAACCCTTGATGGGGTAGATCGGAAGATGCAGGCCGACGGTGGCCGCGAGTGCGGCCGCGTTCGGTCCCGTGCAGAGCACAAAGGCATCGGCGTGCAAATCGCCGTGCTCCGTGTGCGCGGCCACGAGGCGTGTGCCATCCCGTGCAAAGCCGCTCACTGACGTACCAAACGACGCCGAGCCGCCGAGCCGCTTCAGGCTGCCCACCAGCTCCCGGCACAACAGGAAGGGGTCGGCAACGCATTCGTCCGGCGTCCACACGCCACCCACGAACCGCGTGTTCCCGAGCGCCAGCGCGGGCTCGCGCTCCAGGCACTCCTCGCGTGTCAAGGCCTCCTGCACGCAACCGAAGATGGCCTGGAGCTGAACCTGTTTCACCTGCCTTCGCAGGGTCGCCGCATCGGGACACAGCACCAGCTTGCCGTTGCGCTCGAAAGCAAAGGACCACGCCTCGCTGCGCATCCATGCTTCCAGCGTCTTCCGGCTGGTGCGTGCCAAGTCCAGCAGCCGTGCGGTGCCGCGGCGTGCCGCACCGGCCCGGCAGGCTGCGAGGAAACGCAGGCCCCAACGCCACTGGCGCCATTCCGCACGCAGGCGAAACTTCAGCGGAGAGTCCGCCGACAACAGCATGCCCGGCAGCGCCCGCAGCGTGGCAGGCGAGGCCAGCGGTTCGACATAGCTGTAGCTCAGCTGCCCTCCATTCGCGAAACTGGTCACCGTGCCGGGCGCGTCGGCCGCATCGACGAGGTGAACGGCAAAGCCGATGCGGGCAAGCTGGTACGCGGTCGCGCAACCCACGATGCCGGCGCCGATCACGCAGACGCTGGTCATCGGCCGCGCCTCCATGGCAAGGCAGAGCCGTTCAACGAACAGACCTGAAGCGTCGTTGGCATGCCGAAGTCCCGGACAAACTCATTGAGGTTCGTCACCGACTTTGGCACGGACCGGGCGTTCGCACCACTGGATCGGCCGCGCGCAACAAAATCACACACTTCGCACCGCCAGCGTGCCTTCCGCGTGAAATCCCTGATCGGTTGGCCGCATGCCCGGGCAACACAATGCAACCACCCGAGGAGAGGGCAAACACACCGCTGCGGCGACGGCCCGTGTCTGCCCGATGATGTATGCCTCATTCATCGCCGCGAGGGAGGTCCAGTGATCATGAAGAAGTTCACCTTGTTGTGCGCCCTCTGGGCCGGCCTGTGCAGTTCCTCGTGGGCCGACATCAAGATCGGTCAGACCGCTGGTCAGACCGGCGCCGTGGCGGCGGCCGTGCTCGAGGCCACCCAAGGTGCCAAGCTCTACTTCGATGCCGTCAATGCCCGAGGCGGCATCCAGGGCGAGAAGATCCAGCTGATCTCGCTCGACGACAAGTTCGACCCGAAACTGGCCGTGGAAAACGCAAAGCAACTGATCGATCAAGGTGTCGTCGCGCTCTTCCTCAATCGAGGCACGCCGCACACCCAGGCCATCATGCCGCTGCTGACGGAGCACAAGATTCCCCTCGTGGGGCCATCCACCGGCTCCATGGTGCTGCATGAACCGGTCCACCCCTGGCTGTTCAACGTGCGTGCCCCCTACCGCCGCGAAGCCGAACGTGCCATTGCCCACCTGAGCCTGATCGGCGTGGACCGCATCGCCATCGTGCAGGTGGATGACACCTTCGGTGCCGATGCGGTGGCCGGGGCGCTCAAAGGCCTCGCGGCAGTCAACAAGCAAGCGCTCGCGCTCGAGAAGTACGACCGCAGCAAACCCGATTTCGGCCCCATCATGCCGAAGATCATCGCCACCGATCCGCAAGCCGTGCTGTTCATCGGATCGGGCACGGCCATCGTCGACGGCATGAAAGCGTTGCGAGCGGCGGGTTCACGGGCGCAGATGGTCACGCTGTCGAACAACGCATCCTCCGGCTTCATCAAGGACCTGGGCGACCTGGCCCGCGGTGTCGTGGTCAGCCAGGTGTACCCCTACGAGCGCTCCATCGCCACGCCGGTGGTGAAGGAGGCCGGCGAACTGGCCAAGGCGGCCAAGGTCGAGCTGACGCCGACCGTGCTGGAAGGATATGTGTCGGCCAAAGTGCTCGTCGAGGGCCTGCGCCGCGCTGGCGCGCAACCCACCCGCGACAAGCTCAGGCGCGCGCTGGAAACCTTGAGCCACTTCGATGTGGGCGGGCTGGAAGTGAGCTACAGCCCCACGGACCACACGGGCCTGGACTATGCCGACCTGTCGATCGTGGCGGCAGACGGGCGCTTCCGGCGGTAAGCGCAACGGAGAAGCCGCCCTCTGCCGCGGCTCACCAGCCGACAGTGTGGTGTTGAGTGCAACCCCATACTAGATCGCCATGTCGATGACCCGCCAGGCTATGACCCAGCACACCGCCAGGCCGGACAGGTACGCCAGGGCGCGCCAAGGCTGCAGGCCCAGCAGGAACGCGCCGGTGTGCGCGAAACGCAGGGCCACGTAGGCCCCGAACAGCAGCTGCGCCGCCCCGGTCGGCCCGCCCAGCAGGGTGTAGGCGAATGCGAGCGCCAGGAACAGCGGCAGGTTCTCCGTGTCGTTGCGCCACACATTGGCGCAACGCTGCACGAACGAGGCTTCGGCGCGGGCAGGCGGGCGGCGCATCAGCCGGGCATCCTCGGGAATCGGGAACATGCCGGCGCGCACGCGGCTCGCCACCTGCAGCAGGCTGGTCAGCGTCGTCTTCGCAAACAGCGCCACGAGGCTCAGGGCGAGTGCGGGCAATGCGGGAAGATCGGTCGTGAGAAGCATGGGGGCGTCCTGTGGTGAAGTGGCCTCAGTGTGGCGGCGAACATGCCGGGGCGCGATCGTCGGAATCGACCATTTCATGGTTGAATCCGCCAATGTCCTCCTCTGCCCGCATCGTCCATGTCGGCGTGCTCGTGTTTCCGAACTGTGTGCGCAGCAGCGCGGTCGTGCCGCACGACGTCGTGCGTGTGGCCAATCAGTTGCTGCAAGCTCGGCCGGCCCGCGCGCGGCTGCGCTTCGAAGCCCATTGGGTCGCCGCGCGGCGCGCGCGCTCCATCAGCGTCGACGGACTCACGTTCCAGACGGTGGACCCGGCTTCGCTGTCGCTGGACGCCATGATCGTCCCCGGCATCGACCACGATGCCAGCGGGCACCCCGGCCGCCAGCTCGCCGCGCTGGACGCCGAGCGGGCCGCACTCCGCGCCTTTGCGGCCACCGGCGGCCTGGTGCTGTCGGGTTGCACGGGCACGAGCCTCGTGGCCTCGGCCGGCCTGCTCGACGGTCGCCGCGCGACGATCAGCTGGTGGCTCGCGGAATCGTGGCAGACGCAGTTTCCCGGCGTCCACCTCGAGCCCGATGCCTTGCTGTTGCACGACGGCCGCTTCATCACGGCTGCAGGCGTGGCCTCGGCCATCGACCTGGCGCTCTGGCTCGTCGGCCACTTCGCCGGCGATGACCTGCGGCAGCTGGCCGCCAAGGTGCTGGTCACCGACAGCCGGCGCGAAAGCCAGGCCCCCTACGTGGCGCAGGCCCTCCAGGATGGGGCCGGCCCGGTGGTGCTCGAACGGGCGCGCCGCTGGTTGCGCGCCCGCCTCGACGAGCCGTGGTCCGTGGCCGAACTGGCCCGTCACTGCCGCACCAGCGAGCGCACCCTGCTGCGCCGTTTCCAGGCGGCATGGGGCATGTCGCCGGTTCAGTACGTGCAGCAGCAGCGCGTGGAACGCGCCAAGGCGCTGCTCGAATCCACCCGGCTGTCCCTCGCCGACATCACCGGCCGCTGCGGGTACCAGGACGTCTCCACTTTCAGCAAGGTGTTCAAGCGCTGGGCGGCGGCCACGCCGCGCGAGTACCGTGCCCGCTTTGGAATGCGAGGGTGATGCACGGCATGCACAATGGCTCACACCCACAGCCATCTCTCGAGGCCCCGATGAATCCATTGCCCACCGTCACGGAACTCGTCAACGCGCTCGCCAACGGCACGGCCACCGCCACGGATCTGTGCGAGGCAGCCATCGAACGCATCGAACGGCTCGACCCCGCGATCAATGCGGTGGTCGTGCGCGATTTCGATCGCGCCCGGGAGCAGGCGCGCAGCGCTGACGCCGCACTCGCTCGGGGCGAACGCCGCCCCCTGCTCGGGCTGCCGATGACGGTGAAGGAATCGTTCAACATCGCCGGCCTGCCTACCACCTGGGGCTTTCCGCACGGGCTGGGCATCCCGGTCACGGAAGATGCCGTGGCGGTGCAGCGCCTGAAGGCCGCCGGCGCGGTGATCCTCGGCAAGACGAACGTGCCGGTGGCCCTGGGCGACTGGCAGACGTTCAATCCGGTCTACGGCCGCACGGTGCATCCGCTCGACGCGGCCCGCACGCCGGGTGGCTCATCTGGCGGAGCCGCAGCCGCATTGGTCACCGGCATGGTGGCGCTCGAGCTCGGCTCCGACATCGGCGGCTCGATCCGCGTGCCGGCTGCGTTCTGCGGCCTCTTCGGACACAAGCCCACGCACGGCCTCGTGCCCACGCGCGGCCATGACTTCCCCGGCTACATCGGCGCCCCCGACCCACTGTCCGTCGCAGGCCCCCTGGCGCGAAGCTCCGCAGATTTGGAACGCGCGCTCGGCGTCCTCGCCGGACCGGACGATGATGCCGAAGGCTGGACGCTGGCATTGCCTCCCAGGCGGCATTCGCGCATGGCGGACCATCGGGTGCTCGTCCTGACCACCCACCCATGCGCCGCCACCGCAAGCGATGTCTCGTCCGCCGTCGAGCATGTGGCCGCCCGGCTTGCCGATGCCGGCGCCCACGTGGCGCACCGAAGCGATCTGCTGCCGGACCTGGCCGACATGCAAGACACCTACATGCAGCTGTTGATCGCCATCGCGACACGCGGCAACCCGAACGCCCCGAAGCCCATTTCGGCGCATGCCTGGCTCGACCTGATGGACCGGCGGCACCGGCTCCGCGCGCAATGGCGCCGATTTTTCGACTCCTTCGACGCGGTGCTCACGCCCGCCTTCGGCACCGTGGCCTTCCCGCACGACGACGAAGCGAATCCCGGGGCACGATCGCTGCAGGTGGACGGCCAGCCCACGCCGGCCGCAAGCCAGATCGCTTGGCCCGGCGTGGCCTCACTGCCCGGCCTGCCCGCCACGGCCCTGCCCACCGGCTTGCAGAGCGAAGGCATGCCGATCGGCGTGCAGCTCATCGGTCCGGCGTTCGGCGACCTGACGACCATCGGGCTGGCCGGCGCACTTGCTGGCGCCTAGACAGTGGTGCCGATCGGCCCAACACGGATGCGGGGCACGCATGACCGATGCCGACCGGTACACCCCGCACGAATGGGAAACCCGGCTCGCGGAGATCGACCTCGAGATCGCCCGCCAGGCCGTCATCTGCAAGGTGCGACTGTTCGACCCCGGGGTGGTCGAGCGGGTGCTGGCCAATGACCCGCAGGTCTGTGGCGCTGCGCACCCGGTCGCCTTCATGACCCTTCGCGCCCTTCTGGTGATGCACTACGCCGAGGGCCTGCACCTCGCGCAAGCCTTGAGCCCTGAACAAGCCGGCGCCATTGCGCATGAGGTGCGCGATGCATTGCGCCGGCGCATCGGCCGCCAACTGGGGGGCGCCGGCACCTGAACAGAAGTGTCAGCTGTGCCGGAACACCGGCGCGCGCTTGTTGAGAAACGCGTCCATGCCTTCCTTTTGATCCTGGGTGGCGAACAGCGCATGAAAGAGGCGCCGCTCGAACAGGACGCCGTCGGACAGCCCGCTCTCGAACGCGCGGTTGACCGCCTCCTTGGCCGCCATCACCGACAAACGGCCGAACCCGCAGATCACGAGGGCCGCCGCAAGCGCCTCGTCAGCCAGCTTCTCGTACGGCACCACGCGGCTGACCAGCCCTGCACGCTCTGCCTCGGCCGCATCCATCATGCGCCCCGTGAGCACCATGTCCATCGCCTTGCTTTTGCCCACCGCACGGGGCAAGCGCTGGGTTCCACCGGAGCCCGGGATCACCCCTAGCTTGATCTCGGGCTGGCCGAACCTCGCGTTGTCCGCCGCGATGATGAAGTCGCACATCATCGCGAGCTCGCACCCGCCACCAAGCGCGAAGCCCGACACCGCGGCAATCACCGGCTTGCGGATCGAACGAATCGTTTCCCAGTTGCGGGTGATGAAGTCACCCTGATAGACATCGGCAAACGTGTAGTGGGCCATCGCGGCGATGTCAGCGCCGGCGGCGAACGCCCGCTCACTGCCCGTGAGGATCAGGCAACCGATCGACTCATCGGCGTCGAAGGCCTTCAGCGCCGAGCCGAGCTCGTTCATCAGCGTGTCGTTCAGCGCGTTGAGCGCCTTCGGCCGGTTCAGCGTGATGATGCCGACCTGGCCGGCTTCCACTCGGGTCTCGATGGTCTCGTAGGTCATGGTGCTTTCCAGAAGATGGGGATGAGGCAAGACGGCGGTCACGCCATTGTCAGCGCCCTCAGGCAAGGACTGCGAGCCGCGCCGGCAAGTCCCCGCGCGGCCGAAGGTGGTCCGAGATCAAGGCCGGCGTGACATCCTCCAGCGTGGCCGGGCTCCAGCGCGGCCGACGGTCCTTGTCGATCAGCAACGCCCGAATGCCTTCGGCGAAATCCGAATGCGCGCAACAACCCAGCGCAGCCCAATACTCGAGGCGAAACACGTCGGCCAACGACAGGCTGCTGCCGCGCTGCCACAGTTCGAACGCCAGCGCCGCCGATGTGGGCGAGCCCGTTGCGAATGTCGCGCCGGCGGCCTGAAGCCAAGGATCGGCACTGTGCGACAGCGCGCGCAGCCGCGTGGCGATGGCCCGCAGGTCATCCCCTGAAACCAAGGCCTCGATTTCATCGGCATGGCGCTGCACCAGCGACGGCGGCGGCGCGGCATCTCCGGCGGCGACAGCCAACAATTCCTTCAGGGCCGCACCATCCGAAGCAGGTTCCCCGGCCCAAGGGGTCGAAGCAATGGCTGCGAACACCTGTGGCTTGCGGTCGTGCGGCATGAAGACGTCGGCCAACCGGCAGTGAACCGCATCGGCAGCATTCAAAGGCGCGGCGGTGAGCGCGAGGAACAATCCGGTGCGCCCGGGCATGCGTGGCAAGAACCAGCTGCCGCCCACATCCGGAAACAGGCCGATGCCGATCTCGGGCATCGCAAGCCGCGTGCGTTCGGTGACGACGCGATGCGAGGCGCCGGCCATCAGGCCCACGCCACCCCCCATCACGATGCCATGGCCCCAGGCCAGCACCGGCTTCGGGAACGTATGGATCAAATGGTCGAGTTCGTATTCCTCGCTGAAAAAGCGCTCGGCATACGGGTTGCGGTCGGCACCATGTTGGCGGATCGACGTATGCAGCTGCCGGAGATCGCCTCCGGCGCAGAAGGCCTTGTCTCCGGCTGCATCGAGCACGATGCCTGCGATGGCCGGATCTTCGGCCCAGGCGCGCAGCTGGGGCGTCAGCAGGCGCACCATGTCGGCCGACAGCGCATTGAGTGCCGCAGGCACATTCAGCGTGGCGACGCCGAAGCCGCGTCCGCCTTGCGCGGCAATTTCTTGGAAAAGCACGGTGGCATCGGTCATGGGATACGTCGCGATGGTGGCATCGGGCGGCATCACCCGCCCATGAGTGCATGAACGAAACGATCGCAGGTGTGCGGCTTTGCGCAATCAATGACCGAATCCCCAGCAAGGTCTTGCAGAGCGGCCCGTGACCCTCAGGGTCTGTCTTGCTTTTGGAGTTCTTCGACGAACACCTGCAGGCATCGATTGTTTACCTCCAGGGTGTATCAAAATCAAACTTTCAGACACACCCGCCTAGGGATTCCTTTTTTCAGCAAATCGTTTTTCAACATTTGTACGGCCGCTTTCCTGGCGCGGGCTCGACTGGTGCCCACATACACCTGCTGCCATCATTGATTTGGACGATTACAAAGGAAACGATCTGAAGCGCACCTGGCCCGGGTGGAACAAGAATTCCTGCGGGGATTTCATTCCGTTCGGGAGCAGCCATGCGGCGCATTCGCCAGCCACTCGTCACCTTCAGCACGAACCACCACCTCCTTGCCCGGCGGCATGCCTCTGCCGGAAGTGGAGAACCTGTGGCCCCGATCAATGCCATCGCTGGCGACGCCTTGAGGGGCTGGCTGTCATGAACATCATCGTCATTGCGCTGGGATCGACGGCCGACGTGCATCCGGTGCTCGGTATCGCCAGCACGCTCGCCGCACGCGGGCACCCTGTCAGCGTTCTTGCCAACCCGGTGTTCCAGCCGCTCGTCGAGCGCTGCGAGGCCGAGTTCGTGCCTGTGGGCACCATCGCTGGCTACGTGCATGCGATGCGCGATCCCGAGCTCTGGCATCCCCGCACATCCCTCAGGCGTTTGTGGACCCTGCTGTCCGGTCAATTGCGTCCGGTCTTCGATCTCGTGTCCGCGCGCCTGGACAGCCACACGGTCATCGTCGGCTCGGCCTGGGCATTCAGTGGCCGCCTGGCGCAAGAGAAGTTCGGTGTGCCGTACGTGAGCGTGCAGACATCGGCATCGAACATCCTGAGCGCCCACGCCCCGCCGGTGCACCATGGCCGGCTGTGGGGCCGCTGGCCTTCCGTCATTCAATCCGGCGCCGTCCTCCTCGCAGAACGCCTGGTGACCGACCGGCTCATGGGACCCGAACTCAACGCGGTGCGGCGCAACCTGGGCCTGCCTGCCATCAAGCGCATCCTTGGCAGGTGGTCGCATTCGCCCGACGGTGTGCTGGGCTTGTTTCCCGACTGGTTCGCCCCCCCTCAGACCGACTGGCCTGCCGGTGTGCACCTCACCGGTTTTCCGCTGTTCGACATCGGCCACGAACGGCCCGTGGACGATGAGCTCAAGGATTTCCTGAACCGTGGCGATGCGCCCGTTGTCATCACGCCAGGATCCAATACCAGCGACGTGCATGCGTTTGTTGCGGCGAGCCTCGCCGCAGTGGCGCACGCCGGTCGGCGTGCCGTGCTGCTGGGCATCGGGCCGGAGAATCGCCTCGGATTGCCCAATCAGGTTCTCGCCAGACGGTGTGTACCGCTGCGCGACCTGTTGCCCCATGCGGCGGCAGTGGTGCATCACGCAGGCATCGGGATGAGCGCGCTGGCCCTGGCCGCCGGCGTACCGCAGCTGGTGGCGCCATCGGCCCATGGCCAGTTCGACAACGCCGACCGCCTGCTCCGCCTCGGTGTGGCGAAATGCTGGCAACGGTCCTGCGGACCCGAGCCACTCGGCCGCAGCTTGCAGTCACTGTGCCACGACGGCACGATCCGCCAGCGCTGCGCCGTGCTGCGCGGCCTCGTGGATGCGCCGCAGCGTGCACGCGGCCGAGCCGCCGATGCCGTCGAGCGCATCGCCAATGCGCGCGCTTTCCAGCGGACGCTTCCGTTTCCGATGCAGGCGAGTCCGGCCGCGGCCTGATGCACCAGCAGCGGGCCACTCGTGGCAGATTGGCGGTTCGGGCGACGCACCCGGTGTGGTGCGGCACGCCCGCGTCCCGCCACCGAACCACCTTTCAAAGGAGTGCACCATGTCATCGTCGACATCTTCCGAATCCGCGGTCCACGAGCTCGTCATCACGCGCTTGATCGACCTGCCGCGCGACAAGCTGTTCCGTTGCTGGACTGAACCTGCGCTCATCACCCAATGGTTCACGCCCCCACCCTGGAAGACGATCGCCGCCGAGGTGGACTTGCGCGCCGGGGGCAGCAGCATGGTCGTCATGCAAGGCCCGGATGGGACGGAGGTGCCCAACCGTGGCGTGTACCTGGAGGTCGTTCCGAACGAACGCCTGGTGTTCACCGATGCCTACACATCGGCCTGGGTGCCGTCCGCAAAACCGTTTTTCACGTGCATCCTGACCTTCGAGGACGAAGGCGGCCGGACGCGCTACACCGCCCGCGCCCGGCACTGGTCGGCCGAAGACCGCGCCGCCCACGAACAAATGGGCTTCCACGAAGGATGGGGAATCGCCACGGACCAGCTCGTCCGACTTGCCGCCACGCTGTGACCTCCGGCAAGGTCACGACGCGGCCGTGTCCGACAGGCATCTGGCTCACAGGCGACTACGCTGGAGTTTCAAACCCAACCCGCACAGCAGAGGAGCCGCCATGAGCATCATCTGGACCATCGTCATCGGATTCATCGCAGGTCTCATCGCCCGCGCCCTCATGCCGGGGCCCAACCCGATGGGCTTCGTGCTGACGACCTTGCTGGGCATTGTCGGGGCCCTTGTCGCGGGGTTTCTGGGTCGGGCCCTTGGTTGGTACGCGGTTGGCGAAGGGGCCGGGCTCGTCGCCTCGGTGGTCGGGGCGATCCTGGTGCTGTTCGTCTACGGCATGGTCACGCGCCGCCGCACTGCCTGAGGCCGCCGCCCGGAGCCCGGGAAGGCGGGCGGGCGGTTACCGCAGCGGTCAGACCGCGTAGCGCGACTGACACTCGGCTGGCGCCGAGGCCGGTTCAGCCGGCGGTACAACAGGAAGAGGCACCGACATCCACCACCCGCGCAAGGTCTTCAGGACGCTGCGACCGCAGGCCTGTCGCACGACCTGCGCACGTTCGACACGGGTCTTCGATCCGTCGACGTACCGCACCGACTTTTCCGGCTTGGCCGTTGCGGCCGGGTCGACCGCTGCGGCGTCCAGCAGGAGGCGCAACGAATGCGCGAACAGTTCGGTGCTTTCATCCTTCAGGCGTCGCCCCTCGTTCTCGATCCAGTACGCTCTGGGGTCCTCGAACAAGTTCGGGTCGGACACGACCTTGACGATGTTGCGATACCGCACCGTCTTGGGATCTCCTGCAGCGTAGACAACCAGCGCGTTCTCGAGCACAAGGGACCTGCTGTCTTGAGCCATCGTGAACACGGGCAGGGTTTCGACGATCCAGCCGTCACCTGCGTCCCCTGATTCGATCAGCTTCCCGGCCTGTCCCGGGACCCGCACAAGCGCTTGCTGCATCAGCTCACGATGGGTGATGCCAGCCAGGATGGCTTGGTATGGCTCGAGCATGCGATCAGCTGCACTTTGCAGTTGCCGCAATTGCCTTTCCTTGGCGGAGTCGATGATCACCGCATGCGTGACGACGCCAGCAACGAGACCAATGAATCCGCCGTAGTACATCGGCACGGTAAGCTCGACTCCGGCTGAATCGTGGCTGAACGCACCGTGGTACGCGACGGCCTCAGCCTGCGGAAGCTTCAGCGCAAAGCCATCCCTTGTCAGGAAATCTGCCGCCGTCGGTACCTCTTCTGCGGCAACAGCACCGCCGGCCAGCCCCCAGGCCAGGGCAGCAATGATCCAAACGTGCTTCATGGTCACTGCTCGAACGGCTGGAGCACGGCGTCCTTGCCCTGCTCGATCGCCTGGTAAAAGGCGTTCGTCAGGCCCGGGAACTTCGGAGGCTCATCCCAATTGGGGCCGGCGGCCTTGCGCACCCATATTGACATGTACCAGTCCAGTGCGTTCGATGTCAGGTCCACGATGTAGCTCGCCCCCCTCACGATCGCCTTCGGCGCAGACGTCGGCACATAGGCCGAGTAAGTGCGCTCCACCCCCCAGGCGGAGATGTCGATGACCACGAGCTTGTCGATCCGGTGCTTTTCCTTGAGCGGCGAGAAGTCGCGGCGCGCGAAGTTCGTCTGCACGGGGCTTACTTCACGCAGCTTGGTCAGATCGATCGGCTCCTCGATCACGATCACGTCGAGACCTTTTGCCCGCAGCCGCTCGGCCAGATCGTCCTTGACTTGCTTCAGGTCGTCGCCCGAAAGTGTTTGCACGTGCGCGGTCAACGATCGGTTCGCCATCGAGGCCGCAGCCAGGCAGAGGAGGCACTCGGCGCCGGGGAACGCGGTGTCGACCTTCGGCAGCAGCGACATCGCAACGCCCATCTTGGGCTTGCTGGCCAGCGCCTCGCCGCGCAGAGGCAGGGACCGTTGAGGGGGCGTCGTGCAACCCGCGAGGAACAGGGACGCTGCCACCAGGGCAGCAGTAAGGCGGATACGCATGAAAACCTTCGTTGAAGAATCGACAACCCAACGGGCGGACGAATCCAGCGGCGAAGCGCCCATCACTGCGTGCCCCCTCCCAATCCTCCCAGTGGACAGGAGCAGTCTTGCTCCGGTCCCGTCATCTTGTTGATGTGGCCATTTTAACAATCGTCGCCAAATGAATATCGCGCAAAACATCCTCGCAGGAGCGGGCAGCAGGATCGTGTGCACTCTCGGCACGGGTGAAAAATTGCGGGCTTCTTCCTGCGCCCACTTCAGGCACTGCATGAAGTTGGACTTGTTGTCGGGGCATCAAGCAAGTTCTCCGTACGCCTGATCCATCAAACCTCAAGCGCGCCCGAATTCGGCCGATCGTGATGAACCGCGCGGCAAGCGCTGTTTCAATTCGAGGGAGCGATCCACATGAGATGGACAGACGTGAGAGTCAAGTCGAAGTTGATGCTTGGTTGCGCCGCAATGGCGGCAGTGGTCCTGGCAGTCTCGGCCCTGGCCTTGCATTCGCTGAGCAGATCGAACGATCGATTCGACACCTACCTGAGTGGCGTGGGGCAGCGTGAGCGCCTCGTCATCGCTGTGAGAGGCGCGGCCAACGCGCGCGCCATTGCGGCGCGCAACTTGGTGCTCGTGAGCACGCCGGCCGATCGCGACGCAGAAAAGGAGGCTGTGACCAAGGCCCACGACAACATGCACGCGTCCATGGCGGCACTGAGGTCGGCCATCGACAAGGATCCGGCCGTCACGGAACGCGATCGCGATCTCATGGCGAAGATGGAGTCCGTCGAGCGCAGCTACGGGCCCCTGGCGCTGAAGATTGTGGGGCTCGCGCTCGAGGGCAATCGGGAGGAGGCGGTCTCCAGAATGAATGCGGAGTGTCGGCCGCTGCTCGCGTCGCTGCTGGGCAACGTGGCAGCCTACGTCGAATACCAACAGGCGATGTCTCGCGGTGCTGTGACGCAGGCGCAGCGTGCATTCGAGAACGATCGCAATCTGATGATCGCCGCTTGCGCCTTGGCGACCGCGGCTGCCATGGCCATGGGGTGGCTGCTCAGCAATGCCGTCACCCGGCCGCTCAATCGCGCGGTCGAACTCGCCGAAGCGGTGGCGGCTGGCGACCTGCGCTCGACCATCGTCGTCGACCGCAACGATGAAACCGGCCAGCTGCTCGCCGCGCTGCAGCGCATGAACATGAATTTGTCCGAGATGGTTTGTGGCGTGAAACAGTCGGCTGACGGCATGTCGATCGCGGCGCGCGACATCTCGTCTGGAAACCAGGACTTGTCCCAGCGAACGGAGCAGCAGGCCACCGCACTGCAGGAGGCGGCCTCGTCCATGCAGCAAATGACGACGACGGTGCAGCTGAGCGCGGACAGTGCCCGGCAGGCCAATCAGCTCGCCAACTCAGCCGCGGAGGTGGCCGGCAAAGGTGGCGACATGGTGGAGCGCGTGGTGCAGACGATGGACCAGATCAGCCAGTCGAGCAAGAAGATCAGCGACATCATCGGCGTCATCGACGGCATCGCATTCCAGACCAACATCTTGGCCCTGAACGCCGCGGTCGAAGCGGCGCGCGCCGGCGAGCAAGGCCGCGGCTTCGCCGTCGTGGCCACGGAAGTGCGCACGCTCGCGCAGCGCGCGGCCGATGCCGCCAGGGAAATCAAGTCGCTGATCGGCGTGAGCGTCGCCACCGTGGAGACCGGCAGCGTATTGGTCGGCGAAGCGGGACGCACCATGAATGACATCGTGTCGCAGGTGCGCCGAGTGACCGACCTGGTGGCGGAGATCAGCGCGTCGACCCACGAGCAGAGCGCGGGCATCGTTCAGGTGAACCAGGCCGTGGCCTCGATTGACCAGGGGACGCAGCAAAACGCGGCCTTGGTCGGACAAAGCGCGGCTGCCGCGGAAAGCCTCAAGGTGCAGGCATCGGCGCTTCTCGACGTCATCGCTCGATTCAAGACAACGGGGTTTTCCGCGGCCACGCACTGAATTGCAGGCGCCCCCACTCAGCGGGCCCGGCAGCGGCGCACGCCCCATGCGAAGGGGCATCACCGCTGCCGATCACATCAGGCCACTGCGCCGGCCAGTCCCATCGCACGGGCAACAAGCGCCTGCTGCTGACGCCGGTGCACCACATAGGACGAGGTGGCACCTGAGGCCGTCGCGGGCTGAACCACCTCCTTCAGCACCGCACCCGCAGGGCACAACGCGGCCAGCTCATCGCGCACGAACGCCCACGCTCCCTGGTTGCGGGTTTCTTCCTGCGCCCACACGAGGGTTGTCATGCACGGATAGCGCTCCAGCACCCGCGCGAGGGCCTCATGGGGGAACGGGTAGAGCTGCTCGAGGCGCAGCAAGGCCACATCGCTGTTGCCGCTGGCCTGGCGGGCACGCTGCAGGTCGTAGTACAGCTTGCCGCTGCACAGCACGACGCGGGTGATGTCCGACGGCACGCTGACCTCGGCATCGTCCATGACGGTCTGGAACGCCCCTTCGTGCAGTTGCTCCACGGGCGAATGCGATGCCGTCTCGTTGTACAGCGTGGCCTTGGGCGTCATGACGACCAGCGGCTTTCGTGCGTCGCTGAAGGCTTGTCGGCGCAGCAGGTGGAACCACTGCGCCGATGTCGTCGGGCTGGCCACGCACATGTTGTCCGCGCCGCACAACTGCAGGAAGCGGCTCAGGTAGGCATTGGAATGCTCCGGTCCGACGCCCTCGTAGCCGTGCGGAAGCAGCAGTGCAAGCGCCGAGCGGTAGCCCCACTTCTCCTCGCCTGCGCTGATGTATTGATCGATGAAGACCTGCGCACCATTGACGAAGTCGCCGAACTGGGCCTCCCACAGGGTCAGGCTGCGCTGGTCCTGCACGCTGTAGCCGTACTCGAAGCCCAGCACGGCCTCTTCTGAAAGCACCGAGTTGGTGATGTCGAACCGTGCCGCGGCGGTATCCAGGTGGTGGAGCGGAATGAATTCACGACCCTGCGCGCTCGCCTGGTCATGCCAGACGGCATGCCGGTGCAGGAATGTTCCGCGGCGCACATCGAGGCCGGACACGCGCACACCGATGCCGGCCTCCAGCATGGAGGCATAGGCCATGTTTTCCGCGAAACACCAATCGACGAGCCCGCCTTCGTCCTGAACCAGCCGGTGCCAATGCCGAATCAGCGCCTGGACGACCGGGTGCGGTTGGAATCCCTCGGGGAGCCGGGTCATGGCCGTGACCATGGCGCGCAGGCTGTCCCGCGATACCGCGGAGATCTGGGGCGCCGCCTGCACCGGGCGCGACGCTGCGGGAGGTTGCGGGATCTTGCCTTCGAAGGCCTCATGGACGGCTGCCCGGCTGGAAGCGATGTAGGCGGCCATGTCCGCGTCCGTGGCCATGCCGGCCGCGGCGAGGGCGGCACCGTACACGTCCACCACCGAGGGCTTCAGCTCGGCCATAGGGTACACCCCCGGGCTCGTCACCATGGGCTGGTCATGCTCGGAATGGCCGAGCCGGCGGTAGCCGATCAGGTCGATGACCACATCGGCACCAAAGGCCGCGCGGTAAGCCACGGCGATCTCCGCGGCACGCAACACCTGCTCGGGCGCATCGGCATTCACGCGCAGCACCGGAGCGTCGATCATGCGGGTCACATCGGTGCAATAGCGGGGCGCCTGGGCGTCCATCAGGTTGGGTTCCGTGAAACCCAGCTGGTTGTTGATGACGACGTGGACCGTGCCACCGACGGAGTAGCCAGGCTTTTGCGACAGCATCAGCGTTTCCATCACCACGCCCTGGCCGGCAAAGGCGGCGTCGCCGTGCAGCACGAGGGCCATCGCCGTGCTGGTGTCCGGTCGATGCATCTGCCGGGGCGTCTGCCGTGCCTGGCTGGCGTGGGTCATGCCAATCACCACCGGATAGACGCTTTGCAGGTGCGACGGGTTGTAGGCCAGTGTGAGCGAGACATCGCCATGGCGCGTGGGAACCACGCGCTGGCCGCCCACGTGATAGATCAGATCGCGGTGTCGTTCCGGCTCAGGGGATTCCGGATCGAAATAGTCGAGCACGTCTGCCGGCGGCATGCCAAGCACATTGACGAGCATGTTGACCCGTCCGCGATGGGGCATGCCCATGAAAACTTCACCGATGCCGTGCACGGCCGCTTGTTCGATCAAGGCGTCGACGAGCGGTACCAGGGCCTCGCATCCTTCCAGCGAGAAGCGCTTGGCGTGCGGGAAGCGCCGGGCCACGTGCTGCTCCCACGACTGCACCTGGATGAGGCGGTCGAGCAGATCCGTTCCACCGTTGTTGTCGGCGACCATGGATTCCATGCGGGCATAGAGCCACGCGCAGCGCTCTTCGTCCCGGACGCTGGAGCAATCCAGCGCCAAGGATCCGCAATAAATGGTCTTCAGGCGCGCGTCCAGGCCCTGCACATCGTGCGTGCCCAACAACGGCATGCCGTCGGTCGTGACGGCATCGGCAGGCGACAGCCCGAAGCGCCTGGGCATCAGTCGGAGGGAATCCATGGGATCGGACAGCGCCAGCGGGTCAAGCCTGGCGCATCGATGGCCGTGAAGGCGATGCGCGTCGATGAACTGCTGGACGCCGGATCTGACGGCAACCGTGGCGGAAGCAGGCGCGGAGCCCAGTTCCGCATCCGAGGCAAGGCTGGAACGGGGCATGCCTGAACGGCGGTGAAACGAAGTTTTCATTGTTGATTCCTCCCTGATATTGGCGACGCGGGGTTCTTTGCCCGTCAATTCGCCACGAGGGACAGGCATGTGCTGAGCCTGTTGACCTCGTCCTACTGCAAAAGCCGGCCCATGGATCGGCACGGCACCTACGAACGCCGGGTCTGTGCCCGTTACGTGTCTCCTGCTCCTCTCAACCACGCGCAGACCGCCGTGGCGGTCTGCGCATGAAGTGCTCCGGTCCCGTCGCTAGAGCGCAAACGCTCGCACTACGTTGGTCAGTTGTTGGGCCTGGTCTTGCAACGAACGTGCCGACGCGGTGCTTTGTTCCACCAGCGCGGCATTTCTTTGTGTGGAGTCGTCCATCTGGACGATCGCGGTGTTGACCTGTTCGATGCCGACGCTCTGCTCGCGGCTGGAGGCGCTGATCTCGGCCACGATGTCGCTCACGCGCTTGATGCTGGTCACGACCTGCTGCATGGTCACGCCGGCCTGTTCGACCATCTTGCTGCCCTCGTCCACCTGGTTGACCGAGGCGTCGATCAGCGTCTTGATCTCCTTGGCCGCCAGGGCGCTGCGCTGTGCCAGGCTGCGCACTTCGCTGGCCACGACGGCAAATCCCCGCCCCTGTTCGCCGGCACGGGCCGCCTCGACGGCCGCATTGAGCGCGAGGATGTTGGTCTGGAAGGCGATGCCATCGATGACGCCGATGATCTCGACGATGCGCTTGGACGAGGCCGAGATCGAGCTCATGGTGTCGATGACCCGGCCCACGACCTCGCCGCCCTGGGTGGCCACATCGGAGGCGGACATGGCCGAATGGTTGGCCTCGCCTGCACTGTCTGCGCTGTGCTTGACGGTCGAAGTCAGTTGCACCATGGCAGACGATGTCTCCTGCAGGGCGCTGGCTTGCTGCTCGGTGCGGGTCGAGAGGTCCATGTTGCCTGCGGAGACTTGCTGGGCCGCCGAGGCGATGACATCGGCGCCGCTGCGCACTTCGGAGACGATGCGGTGAAGGCTGCCGACCATGTATCGCAGCGCCGTGATGAGGCGCCCCACTTCGTCCTTGCCCGCTTCGTCGACGCGGCAGGTCAGGTTGCCCGCCGCAACGGACTCAGCCACCTCGATCGCGCGTCGGATGGGCCGGGTGATGGACTGCGTGATGTAGTAGGCCGTGGCCCCGCCCAGCATCACGGCAAGCACGGAGGCCACCAGCATCTGGAGCTTGGCCTGCTGTGCGTCGCGCTTGGCCGCCGCCACTTCGCTGGACATGCTTTGCGCCTGGTGATCCACCATCTTGTCGATCAGCGCGTAGTACCGCGACTGGGGACCGGGGATCTCATTCTGGTAGGTGGCCATGGCCGCTTCGCGTTCGCCGGCGGTCATCTGATCGAAGACCTTGCGCACGACGGCGCCGTACGCCTTGCGCGCCTTCGTCTGCTCCTCGAAGATGGCCTTGCTTTCCTCCGTATGGATCAGCTTTTCGAACTGGGCCAGGTTCTCGGTGTTGGCCGCACGGACGCTGGCGTATTCGTCCATGTACTTCTTCTGCTGCTCCGGGTTCGAGGACAGCAGAAGGCGGCCGATGAGGTTCGCGCCCCGATCTCCCACGTTCTTGATCTTGCTGCTCAGCGCGATCTGGGCGTAGCGGTCGTCCACCACGTCGTCCATGGTGTCGCTCAACCCATCCAGAACCGAAAACGCCACGCCCAGGACCACGAGCAACAACGCAATCACGACCGAAAAGGCCAGCGCAAGGCGTGAACCTATATTCAGGTTCGAAATTCTCATTCCGCTTTACTCCCCAAAACATGCAACTGAACGACCACGGCGGCACCTTGGCCACGCGGACGCTCAACCAGTTCCCCACCGCTCAGACCCTCGTGGGTGTGAGCTCAAGCGTCTATATTGTTGAAATGTTCGAATCTCGACATCGCCGGATTTGCGGCGTGTTTCACGGACAGTTCGATCCTTACTTCGGCACCTTGCACCCTCCGTTGAGGCGATCGCGCCTCGGGCTGCGAAATCTGGCACAGCAAAAGTCGTCGTCTTCCATGGTGCCCTGACTGCTTGTGAAACATCGTTCACCGACAGCGTCCGCCTGGAGCACTTGAAAGGCAATCCCTAGGGTGAAATCCACAGACCGCCGGACTGATTTATTCCGGGATTCAACTGTGTTCGGAACGAAGCTGTTCAGCTCCCGTGTCATTTCTCCTATGGAGTTGCTGTTGAAGCAGCCACTGGTTCCTTGTTCTTTCTGCTGCCAATGAATCGGCGTCGTTAAAAAGCACGAAGGAGCAATATGAACTTCAATTCATTTGCCTTGCCGGAAAACTGAATATCTTTTCAGCATGCTTCTGATGCTTTTTTGAGCACCGATGGAGCTGCCTCCACTGGGAAATGCCGTGGCCGCCACAGGAAACCCTGCGCTGGGCCTGCACCCTTCGCACAGCGCATATCTCGAGCGAATCCACCCTCCGCGAGGCACTGCCGCGGAACATTTCAATTCGCATACCGCCTGCGCTGCTTCCGGTTTCACTGAAATCCATGGGGCCTGCCTCGTCTTCAGAGCGCCGGGGTTATCAAAAGCACAGGCTCAAGGTGAGTCTGTTGCCGGGGAAATGCGGCGATTTCCATCGCACATCAAAAGCATGATGCGCCCCCTCGATGACAAGTTGTTGTCAGAGTGCCTGCCCTGCCAGGTACCGTTCGATCCAGCCGCAGACGTGGTCGATCGCCACGCGCACCTTGCGCGGCAGCGGCCGCTGGTCGGGGAACACGAGGTACACGGGGGTGCTGGGCAGGGCATGGTCAGCCAACACCCGGACGAGGCTGCCGTGGCGAACATCCCGTTCCACGACGTACACGGGCAGCCGTGCATACCCCAGCCCGGCCAGGGCGGCCTGACGCATCGCGAGGAAGCTGTTCATCCGCAGCCAGTGGTGCACGGTGACAGCCTGTTCAACGCCGTCGCGCGTGAAGACCCAACGCTGGTGATCCGCGAAGTGCGGGTTCGACAGGCACGGTTTGCCCGCCAGGTCGCCCGGTTCGCACGGTGTGCCATGACTCGCAACGACGGCCGGTGCCGCGACGACCCAATCCTCGAACTGACCCAGCGGCTTGGCGATGAGGCGAGGATCGATGTCGGGGCTCAAGCGCAGCGCGAGGTCGTAGCGGCCTGCGACCAGGTCGCGGGGATCGGCGCTCAAGTCCAGATCGAGGGTCAGCCCGGGGTGTGCGGCATGCAAGGCCGAGAGCAGATCGGACATCACCTGGATGCCGAAGGTCATGGGCACGCTCATGCGGATCCGGCCGCTCACCTCATCGCGCAGGCTCGACACCGAGCGCTCGGCCTCGCTCAAGGTTTCGCGCAAGTTGCGGCAGTAGTCCAGATAGACCAGGCCCACTTCGGTGGGCGTCACGCGGCGCGTCGTGCGATGGAGCAACCGCACCGACAGCGCCTGTTCGAGGAAGCCGACCTGCTTGCTGATGTAGGCCTTCGAACAGTTCAATGCATCGGCGGCCTTGGTGAAGCTCCCGTGCTCGGCCACCGCCAGAAAGGCCATGGCCCATTCGAAACGCGGGGCGATTGTTTCCATGGAATCGACAATGGGTTGATCGGCAGGGGGCTGATTCATGAGACAGGCTTCTTCACACTCCGGACAACGCCCTCCCGGACCGGGAGGCATTGAACCTCCGGAGCCTTCATGACATTGATCCCCTTTCATTCTCCGTCACGCCCCCACTGGGGCCGCACCCCGGCACGGTGCATGGCCGCCGGCCTCGCTGCCTTGCTGACCACCGCAGCATCGGCCGGCACGCTGGGTGTCTTCACCTCGCCCGAGGCGGGGTTCGATACGCACACCTTCTACTATGACGACGGCCAGGAAGTGGTGGTGTTCGACACCCAGTTCGTCCCGCAACTCACCCAGGCCATGGTGAGCAAGATCCGGAGCGAGACCCGGTCGCCCATCACCAAGGTGGTGGTCACACACCCCAATCCGGACAAATTCAATGGCCTGGCCGTGCTGCATGGGCTCGGCGCCATGTCGATCACGAGCGCTGCGGTCGCGGCAGACATGCCGCCCGTCCATGCCTACAAGCAGAATTTCTTCGTGAACGTGGCCAAGACCTTCAAGGCCGACACGTACCCGAAGTTCGAACCGGTGAAGCAGACCTTCTCCGGCCCGTCGACCACGCTCAAGCTGGCATCCGGCGAAACGATCACCTTGTTTGCGCTGAAACATTCAGGCGTGGCATCTCACCAAGTGGCTGCACGCATCGACAGCACCGGCGACCTCATCGTGGGCGACCTCCTGCAACACAACGCGCATGCGTGGCTCGAGGGCGGCATCGTCAACGGCAAGCCGGCGCCAGACCTCGAGGCATGGGTCTCTGCCTTGGGCGAGTTGCCCGCGCTGGGGGCCGGACATCCGGATGCCAAGGTGTATGGAGGCCGCGGCGAGTTCGTGCCCGTCCGCGTCGCGGTGCCTGCGCAACAGGCCTACCTGCGTGACGCCTTGTCGATCGCACGAACTGCGGTACGCAGGGACAGCAAGGCATGCGACAGCCCCCAGGCGTCACCGGCAACCATGGCGGCCGTTGAAAAGAAGCTGGCCGAGGCCTACCCGCACTACAAGCTGCCGTACATCGTGCACTACTCCGTGTACGGGCTGGTCGGGCAGCTTCAGCAAGCCGCCTGTTCGGCATCGGGTCGCTGACGACGACCTGTTCACAGGCGGCCCTCGCCAGGCCGCCCCCTCGCCCCCCCGGCGCGCTGTTTCGCCATTACCATGCGGCAATACTTCTGGGGGAAGGGGACATCATGGTTCGCATCAGAACGGCGCTGGCGCTCGGCGCCGCGGCGTTGCTCGCCGCATGCGCCACGGGCTACGGCCCGAAGACGCTGACGGGCGGCTACACAGACGAGAAGCTCGACGACACGCACTACCGGGTGAAGTTCGACGGCAACGGCAACGCGACGCAAGACCGCGTATGGAGCTTCTGGATCTATCGGTGTGCCGAATTGACGAAGCAACAAGGCTTCACCCACTTCGCACTGCAGCGCCCTGGTGAGCCTCTGGGCCAGGCTCCCGGGCGGCCCCCGATGGTGTCCGCGGTATACCGCGGAGACGGCTCTTCCGGAATGATCAAAACCAAGGGCGGTGGCTACACGTACGTGCCGATGTACATCCCCAGCGCGCCCATCACCACATGGCACACCGATGCGGTGGTGGCGATGTACCGGGAGCCGCTGCCGGAATACGTGGTGGTCTTGCGGGCGCAGACCGTGCTGGACCAATTGGAGCCGTACGTCCGTTCGAACGGTGCAACCCAGCCGGTGACACGCAAAGATCTGTATCAGCGTGCCGCCACGATGAACCGTTCGGAGTCCAACTACATTTTCGGAGGTGAACTGTGAGAGCGTGGGTCGTCGTGGCGGCCGCGCTCGCGTCGGCTTGCGTCGCCCGCGCGCAAGAGCCGGAGACGGCCCCGCCTGCACCATCGGCAGCGGCCTCCTCCGCCACCGATGGGTCCAGGCCGAAGCTGCTCCGCAACAGTTGCCGCTGGCCTGAGTACCCGCTGGCGTCCGTGCGCGCCGAAGAGAGCGGTACCACGCGCTTGCGCATGGTCGTGAGCGAAGCCGGCGTTGTGACAGAGGCCTCCGTGGAAAAGTCCAGCGGCCATCGGCGCCTCGATGGCGCCGCTCGAGAAGCCTTGGCGCTTTGCAAGTTCGAGCCGGGGCGTGACACGGCCGGGGTTCCCATTCGCTCGACGGCGTTCATCAGCTACGAATGGCGATTGAGTGACGCCGCACCGGACCCCTGGGTGGGGGTTCGCGCCGCAAGCGGCAAGTCTCCATGGCCCGTGACTGAAGCGCTGGACGCCGTGGCGGCGGCATTGACCACGCCCACCGAAACCACCCTCGAACAGCGCACCAAGATCTTGAGGCGCATGCAGGAAGCGGCGATCAAGCACGCCAACTGCGGCGACATCGACAAGTTGACCGTCGCCCCGCCACCGGCGGACTGGAAATTCCCGCCTGTGACCGATCCGAAGACCCAGCGTGAAATGCGGATCGTGCGTGAGCAATGGCGTGCGAACCATTGCGGGGTTCCCATGACCTATGCGCTGGTCATGCGGTTTCCAGAAGGGGAAGTCGCCACGTTCAACATGGTCCCCATTCCAGCAGCGGCCCCTGCAGTGAAGCCGGAAGATGCCTACGCCAAACGCGTGGCAGCGGCCATCAGGACGAACATTGCCTTTGTGGGGGGTGAGCGCAACCCGGTTGCCGAGGTGGAACTGACGGTCGCGCCCGACGGCCTCATCACATCGAGCCGCCTGCGCACACGCAGCGGCGACACGGCCTGGGACGATGCGGTGATGACGGCCGTCGCAAAGACTCGCCGACTCCCGCTGGATGACAAGGGGACGGCACCGCCTCTGGTCGTGGTGACGTTCCGCCCGCGCTGAGCTGAATCAGGGACAAACGCATGGAGACATGCGTCCACGGGCGAGACCTGGCCCCGCGGCTAAAAGGAGGCGGCTGACCCCGGCGGTGATACAGGCGTGCCTTCGCCAGAAGCGCCTTGACTGCTGTTGGTGCCCCTGGCGGACGAGCCGGACGTGGTGCCGCCCGAAGGAGCTTGTGGACCCGAGGCCGCCCCATCGTTGCTGCTCCGGCCCGTGCTGGTGCCGGGCGCCCCGGTGGGTTCCTTCTCACGCGGACTGCAACCCAAGGCAAGCCCCAGCACGGCTGCCGCGATGGGCAAGGTGACATTCGTTGATCGCATGTTCATCTCCTTGGCAATGGCCATGGCCATGCCAAAGTTCCCCCCGGAACGGCCCGGTTCGCCGCAACGAGGAATCCCGATTGCCCCGCCAGATGCGCCGGCCCCTCCACCGGCCGGCCCACGGGGAGACCACATGACCTCGCACCCGCAAGCGATGAGCCGAAGCCGAGGTCGAAGGAGTTGACCATGACCCAACCCCATTCGAGCAAACCGCCGGCCACGCCCGGTGACCAGGACGCAACCAGGCCGACGCCCCCGATGGCACCGGGAGATGAAGCGCCGGCCGGGACACCGGGTACCGGCGAAAAAGTCTGCCCCACGTGTGGCGGTACCGGCCGCGCCGCCGGTGGCGGCGATTGCCCCGCGTGCGCGGGCACCGGTTCCGTCACCGTCGGCATCGGTGGTGGTTGACGGATCACACCGGGCCTCGCGGCATGGGGCGCCCGCTGCCCGCTGATGAGGGCCGTCCCGCTCGGCTGCCCAGCGCCAGCCCGACCGCGAATGCCGCGTAGACCCATGCCAGCCCCCTCGGGCTCAGGCGCTGCTCGAAACCGGGGGTGAAGCGACGGGGCGTCAGAGCGAGGTCCACCAATGCTGCAGTCGCCGTCGTGACGGCCGCATCGCGCAGCGGCGCGGGCGGTTGCGATGAGCGCCGCGCGTGCCAGAGACCCCACATCACAGCCGATGCCTGGTGGACCGCCAAACCGGCGCCTGTGTAGCGCCATGACCATTTCCGCTGGCGCAGCGCCGCATCACCCCACAGCCAGTGGCTGGGCGCATTGACCGGCGCCACTGCGGACTTCAATTCGACGCGCCCGCGGACAGCGAGTGCCAACAGCGAACAAATGCCGGCCGCCGCACCGGCGAGCACGCCAGGGGCCAGCATGGAGCGTTTCCCGTTCATGGCCATTCCGCAGCTGCTGTCACCGGCCGGCGATCTTGGTTTCGGTGTGCGGCCGCCGCAAGGTGCTGGGCGCGTTGAGCCCCGTGTCATCGCAGATGCCCACGCCGAGCCGGTCGATGAGCTCGCCGCCGAGCCATGCGGTGACGAGGAGCAGCAGCGTGCCGACCGCGGAGAAGATGTGGGCGATGAGGCCCGGCGCATGGGGTGCGTCCATGCGCATGACAAAGCTGACGATGAACAGCAGGACCACGGTCACATTGCCGATGCCATGCGCCGCACCGACGGCACGCGCGCGCGTGTCCCGGGGAATCTTGAGCCAGTCGATGAGGCCGAACGGTGCGGCCAGCAGGCCGCCGATGATGCCCGCGGCGATCAGGTAGTACGCGACCACGGCCAGCTCGGGCAAGTCGCTGATCCGGTACAACACGTCGAAGACGAGGGACGTGACGAGCAGTCCTGCAGGAAACACCACCAGCATCTGATGGGCCGGGTGGCCGAGCAACTTCACTGAACTTTCCATGACACTCTCCTGGCATTCGGTTCGAGACCTTCGGCAAGCTGCGTTCCGCCGCGTGCAAGCGTTCATGAAGGCCTTGCCACCATCAGCCAGAACACCACCACGAGCGCGAGGAACGCCGGAATGCCGAGCGCGAACCAGATGGTGAACAGGCGCCAGAAATGAGAAGGCAGCGGCGTGCCCGCCGTGGCGGCCTCGCGGGCCATGTCGCGCATTCGCATCTGAATCCACACGACCGGCAACCAGCAGGCGCCGGCAAGCATGTACAAGACGTAGGTCCACAGCAGCCAGGGGGCCGTCAGCGGATAACCGACTTTGCGCGCCAGGTACCAGCCGCTCAAGGGCTGAAAGACGATGGTGGTGGTGGTGAACAGCCAGTCGGCCTGCACGACATGGCCGACCACCATGGCCACGGCGGCGGCTTGCCCGCCCTCCCGCCTGGCGGTGAGACAGGCCCTGAGCATGTAGTAGGCCGAGCCGATGCCCGTGCCGAACAGCACGGTCGAGGACAGGATGTGCAGCCATTTGGCAATCAGGTAGTCCATCAGCGCGTGTCCTTCATGGCCCAGAGCACCGCGATGGCGGCGAGCATCGGCACGTTTTTCAGGATCGGGCCGAAGGGGTGCAGCCAGAACTCCGGCAGGCGCCATGAAATCAGCGCCGTGTATCCGAGGATGAGGGCCATCTGGCTGGCCCACATCGCACCTGAACGTGGGATCAAGAGGGTCGCCAGGCCCAGCAGCAGGTCCGTCACCGCGGCCCCGTAGAGCAGCAGCGTGGCCATGCCGCCTTGTGCGCCCACGCGTGCCAGCAGCTCCCGGCTCTGGTCGACGGGAAACACGCCGAGCGACAAGATGCCCGTGACGATCCACACGACGGCCACGGCCACTCGCAACAGCGGCAGCGCCCACCCGGCCAGGGCCCATGTGCGCCACAGCGACGGCGCCTCGTCACAGAAGTGACGAACCGGACGCGGCGCGCGACCGAGCAGGCGTTCGATGGCCGCAGGGTCGGCCGTGTTGCCGCGCTCGAGCATGCCGAGTGCGTCTTCGTCGATCAGTCCGCCCGTGATCCGGCCGCCCCAGCCCGCAACAAGGCGCACGAGCGCCATGGGCACCGGCCAGACCGGTGCGCGCGCGAGGCCGAGCGCTGCCCGCAATTCGATGAGGTAGTCCCGCAGGGTCAACGGCAAGGGGCCGACGATCGGGATGGTCTTGCCGACCGTGGACCGGTCGTCGAGCACCGCCACGATGGCATCGACCGCATCATCCACGTGCACGGGCTGGATGCGCTGATCGCCGCGGCCGGGCACGGGCACCACCGGCAGCGCCGCCCACGCCGAAAACATCCGCGCGCTGGCTCCGCCGGACCCGAACACGAGTGACGGCTGCACCACGGTGGCGGCCAGCGGCAGGCACAGCAAGGCCCGGTCGGCGGCCCGCTTCGTGAGGTGGTACGCCGAAGCCGCGGCATCATCGGCGCCCAGCGCGGAGATCTGCACCACGCGAGCGACGCCGCAGGCCACACAGGCCTCGAACAATGCCCGCGGTGCGTCGACGTGCATGAGCTGAAGTGTCCGCTGTGCATCCACCCGGAAGATGCCCACTGCATTGATGACGGCGTCCACGTCGCGAAGCACAGGAGACCAGTCCTCCGGCCGAAGCAGACGGGAGAAGTCCACCTGCCGCGAAGCGGGCGTGTTGGCGGCCGCATGGCGTGAAGCCGCCACGACCGTGTGGCCGACCGCCTGCAGCGCAGGGACGAGACGGCGTCCGATGAAGCCCGTGGCGCCAATAACGAGCACGCGCATGAACGCCTCCTTTGCGCCGATGGCCCCTCCCCAGCCGACGATGCAGCAAGCCGCATTCCGCATCCGTTCATGGGAACGCATGTTGCTGCCCGCTCACAACGATGCCCGTGGGGCATGGAATCCCGACCCGATGACCGATCACACCGACCCCACCGCCGTCGCCCTCGTCCATGTGCTGGTCTGGGGGCTGCTGCCCCTGTGGGCCGCCTCGGGCCTGGCGGATTGGTGGTGCCACCGCCGGCTGAGAATCGAGCACAGCGCCGGATGGCCAGAGTCGGCTTTGCACCTGGCGATGCTCGCCGAACTGGGCATCGGCGTCACCTTCGCTGCGCTGCTGCACATCAACGCTGGCGTGCTCGCCACGCTGCTGGTGCTGTGCCTGCTTCACGAAGCGACGATGGTGGCCGACCTCGTCTACGCGGAACGCCTCAGGCGGATTCCGCCGTTGGAACAATGGGTCCACGGCGTGCAGCATGCGATGCCATGGGCGGCATGGGTCGCACTGGCCGTCATCCACCAGGGTCAGGCGCTGGCCATCCTGGGATGGGGCAGCCAGGCTCCCGACTGGCGCCTTGCACCGCGGCTCGACCCGCTTCCCCCCTCCACCTGGCTGCTCATTCCGGGCATCGGCGCCGTGCTGGCGAGCGCCTTCATCGAAGAATTTGCCCGTGCGATGCGCGCCGCCCGCCCGGTTCCTCGCCCGGCCCCTTGATCCCGGGCACATCGGTTGCCGGCCCTCTGTTCGACCCAGCCTTCAAGGAGACACTCATGCAGCGCCTGACAATGACTCGCACGGCACTGGCCATGGTCACGATGCTCGCCCTGATGGAAAGCGGATGGACGCAAACCCCGCCCGCCTCCGCCCCGGCCGCCACCGCGACCAAGTCCTCCCCGACCCGCCTGGCCCGACAGGACGAGGCCTTTCTCAAGCAGGCCGCCGAGAACGGCCACGCGGAGGTGGAAGGCAGCAAACTGGCCGAGCGCAAAGCCACGAACGACAAGGTGAAGGCCTTTGCCAAGCAGATGATCGACGACCACACGAAAGCGGGCTCGGAGCTCAATGCGCTCGCCGCGTCGAAGGGCGTCCAAGTGCCTTCGGAGCCCTCGACCGCTCAAAAGGGCAGACTCAAGAAGCTCGAAGCGGCGGAAGGCAGTCAGTTCGATCAGAGATTCGCCGACGATCTGGGTGTGAAGGCCCACGAGGACACCGTCAAACTGTTCCAGAAGGCCGCCAAAGACGCCAAGGACGCGGACGTCAAAGCCTGGGCCAGCAAGACCCTGCCCACGCTCGAACAGCATCTGCAGCAGGCGCGGGAGCTGAAGACGGCCGTCAGTGCCAGGAAGTGATCCACAGGGCAACTGATGTGGCGGGCGGCAGCGTGCGCCAACGGGGCGCGCACGTCGTTTCAGCAGCGCCACTTCGCATTCGTGACTTCTTGCGCGATCGCTGCGGGCGGCATGGCGCGGGGGACCGGCACTGCCGCCCGGGCATGCTCATAATGCCCTGCCGGACTTCCCAAACAATATGCACCGTCTGCGCTGAGATATTCGGCGTCCCCTGCAGCACCCATGACGCCCGATCGAAGCCCGGCAGACCCGATGCCATATCCGGCCGGAGGGCGCCTGGCGACCATCATGTCGCGGTTCATGGGGCGATTGAGCGTCAGCCGCAAGTTGATGCTCATTTATCTGCTTGACCTGTCGGCCGTCATCTTCGTCAGCGGCATTCTCATCCACGAGAAGTTCATCGCCATCAACTTCGCCCGCAAGGAGATCACCGGCGCGGCGTACCTTGCCGAGCTGTCCACTGCGCTGGTCAAGCTGGCGCAGGGCGAGGTGAACCCGGACGCCCTCGTGCGTGCGCAACAGCGCCACGGGTCCGACATGAAGAGCGACGAGCTCAGTCGGCAGTTCGTGGAATCGCTTCGTGAGCTGAGCCCGATGCCCCTTGACGCTGGAAGGCGCCGGATCGCCTTCGACCATGGGCGGGCGCTCCTCACCCGCATTGCGAACCAGTCGAACCTCATCCTGGATCCGGACCTGGACAGCTACTACACGATGTCCGTGGCCTTGCTGCGCTACCCGGAGCTGCTCGACATCGTGCTGCAGATGTCCGCGCAGGCGCGCCAGGCCGGCACGAGAGGCGACAGCCGCTATCTTGTGCTCGAAGACCGCCTGGCCACCATCGTCAAAGCCATCGAGTCCGATCTTTCCGAAGCCTTCGCCGCCGCGGGCGACGACCGCCTCAAGAACGCGCTCGCCACGGGCACGGCGCAGCTGTTCGAAGACATTGACCGCTTTCGCCGAGCCTGCCGTGAATCGATGCCCGGATCGTTGTCCAGTTCAGGGCCTCAGGTCGAGCAACGCTGGCTGCTGGAGACGTTCGCAAGCCATTGGGCCGTCGCCATCAGCGAGCTCGATCGGTTGCTTCATGAGCGCGTCACGCGATTTTTCAACCGCATGTGGTGGCATCTCGGCACCGCGCTCTCACTGCTGCTGCTCATCCTGACCGCGGTATTTTTCGTGGCCCGACAGATCACCCGGCCGCTGCGGTGCCTGTCCGATGTCGCAGACGAAGTCAAACGCACCGGCGATCACAGCCTGCGCGCCGTCTGGCCGAGCGAAGATGAAATCGGTCGTTTGATGATGCGTTTCAACGGCATGCTGGCCGAGCTGGGCGAACAACGGGCCGTGCAGCAGGAATTGGCATCGGCTGCCCGGGCGGCCCAGGCTCAACAGCGTCTGGTGGAGGACTTCCCCATGCCGTTGATGGTGACCGAGATTCCCGGACACGATGTTTTGCATGCGAACACGCCGGCGCAAGCGTGGCTCGGCGGCCTGAAGAGGGACCCGTGGGCCAACGGGCTGGAAGGGCCTGTGCGTGCCCGCTTCTTCCAGGAGCTTTCGGACCGCGGCTGTGTGACGGAGTTCAAGGTGCGCTGGCATGGCGGGCGGGAGCCCACCTGGGCTGTCTTGTCAGCGCGCCAACTCGTGTACCAGGGCCGCAATGCGGTCGTGACCGCATTCACGCCCATCACCCAGCTCAAGCAGATGGAGGCCCGCCTGGAGCTGTGGGCCAAAGT
The DNA here is from genome assembly GCA_966212105.1 of uncultured Rhizobacter sp. Taxonomy (GTDB): domain Bacteria; phylum Pseudomonadota; class Gammaproteobacteria; order Burkholderiales; family Burkholderiaceae_C; genus Rhizobacter. Next base: position 24,707 of record CBIHPH010000018.1, on the reverse strand, counting down.
GTTCGAGTCTTCCTCCGAAAGCATTCTGATCATGAATGCCGACCGCCGCATCCTCACCGTCAACCCCGCGTTTCGCCGGCAGACGGGTTACGAGGCGACGGACGTCCTGGGCCAGGCACTGCACCTCTTGTGCGCAGACGGGGAAGCGGACATGCATGCGGCGATGTGGGCCGCGCTCGACAAGCGTGGCAGCTGGCAAGGCGAAATGCAGCTCCGGCGCCGGACCGACAGCACCTATCCGGCGTGGGTGAGCGCCAATGCGGTGCGGGAGAAAGACGGCGCCGTCTCTCATTACATCTGCAGTTCCCTGGACATCACCGACCGCAAGGCCAGTGAAGCGCAGATCCACTACCTCGCCCATCACGATGTGCTGACGGGCCTGCCCAACCGCACGCTTTTCACCGAACGACTGCGCCTGGCCATACAGCATGCGCGGCGTGACCAGCAGCGGGTGGCCGTCCTCTTCATCGATCTCGACCGCTTCAAGACGATCAACGATTCGCTCGGCCACCATGTCGGCGATGCGCTGCTCAAGTCGGTCAGTCAGCGTTTGCAGGAGATCATGCGCGACGGGGACACCGTGAGCCGTTTCGGGGGTGACGAGTTCGTCGTGGCCTTGAGCGGTGTGGCCGGCACCGACGACGTCTCCAACCTCGTGGAACGCCGGCTCATTCCCCTGATACGAACGGTGCATCGGGCGGCAGGCGCCGACCTGCACGTCTCTTGCAGCGTGGGCATCGCCATCTTCCCGGACGACTCGCGGGACATTGACGAATTGATGCGCCATGCCGATGCCGCGATGTACCAGGCGAAGGCCTCGGGCCGCGACAGCGCCCAGTTCTTCAAGCCCGAACTGAATGAACGGGCCCATCGCCGGCTTCGCATCGAGTCGTGCCTGCGCCAGGCGATCGAACGCAACGAGCTGAGTCTGCACTACCAGCCTCGCGTGTCCGCAAAGACCGGCGATCTGGTGGCGGTGGAGGCCCTCTTGCGTTGGCACTCGGCCGAACTCGGACCGATGTCACCGGCCGAGTTCATCAGCGTCGCGGAGGAATCCCGCCTCATCGTCCCGATCGGCGCCTGGGTCATCGTCCAGGCGTGCCGGCAGCAGGCGCAATGGCGCCGGCAGGGAATCGGAAACCTCCGGGTGTCGATCAACCTGTCGGCAGTGCAACTGCGCGATGCTTCACTGGTGGAGCATTTGTCCGATGCAATGAAAAAATACCATTGCGATCCGTCGACCATCGAACTCGAACTCACCGAATCGATGCTGCTCGAATCGGTGGGCGAAACGATGGAACAACTCAACGCGCTCAAGAAGCTCAACGTGCAGTTGGCCATCGACGACTTCGGCACCGGTTACTCAAGCCTCACTTACCTGCACCGTTTCCCGATCGATCGGCTCAAGATCGACCAAAGCTTTGTTCGCGATGTGATGAACAACAAGGCCCACAACGCCATCACGCACGCCATCATCGGCCTTGGCCATGCCCTCGGGCTGGAAGTGGTGGCCGAAGGTGTGGAGAGCGAGAGCGTGGCCTGCCTGCTCCGGGATGGGGGCTGCAACGAACTCCAGGGATTCCACTTTGCCCGACCGCTGCCGCCCGACGGCCTGGTGGCATGGGTGAGGCAGGTCAGGGCGGCAACCCGCGCACAGTCTCTTTCGCGATAGGTCAGCAGGCCCTTGGAAGATTGCGGGAACGTCGCTTGCCTGAACGGGACACACGGAACTTCAAAATTCCTCAAGCCAGCCAAGGAGACTTTTCATGAACCAACCATCCTTCATTCTCCTGCCCGGGCGCGACGTGGCAAGCGCGTGGAGCACAACGGAAGCCGACATGCTTCAGGAAGACGCAACGACGTTGCTTGCACGTGCTGCCAGCGACGCGGCGGTGACCGTGGGGCACCTGACGGGCGCGGTGGTCGGTGCGTGGACCGCGCCGTTGGCGATGGCCGCTGCCGCGACGGAAGCCGCCCGCAGCGCTCGGGCAGACAGTTGAGTTCGTCAGGGCCCTGAAGCATGAACCTCGTGTGAGGCTTTCATCAGGCGACGCACCGCTTCATCGAGCGCGGCATCGCTGGCCGCAAAAGAACAACGCAGAAAGCCCGGCGCCCCGAACCAGCTGCCCGCGGCCAGGGCCAAGTCATGGCGCTCCAGGAGCCAGTCCGTGAGCGCCACATCGCCGAAGCTTGGGTCGTCACGCCCGCGCCGATGCGCTTCGATCAAGCCGCGGGCATCGAGCATCAGATAGAACGCACCACCGGCGGGCCGGCAGCCAAGTCCCGGTACGCCCTGGAGCGCGTTCACCAGCCGGGCGTGGCGGCCCCTGAAGACCTCGGCCATGCGGCGCACAGACGACTGGTCCCCGCTGAGCGCCTCGCCGGCCGCAGCCTGGGCCACGGAGCAAGGGTTTGACGTGCTGTGCGATTGAACCGCCTCCATCGCATCGATCAAGTCGCGCGGGCCGGCGGCAAAGCCGATGCGCCAGCCGGTCATGGCGTACGACTTCGACACCCCGTTGATGAGCACGGTGCGGTCACGCAGACCGGGCACCGCATTGAGCAGTCCCACATGCGGTCCGTCGTCGAACCGGATGTGCTCATAGATCTCGTCGCTGACGAGCAGCACGCGTGGGTGTCGCTGCAGCACCCGTGCCAGGGCCTGCCAGTCGTCGGCGCTGTAGAGCGCCCCCGACGGATTTCCCGGGCTGTTGAAGAACACCGCCTTGGTTCTCGGGGTGAGGGCCGCCTGCAAGGCTTCCGGATGGAAGCGGAAGTTCTCGTCGGCCGACGTCGGGACGATCACCTCTCTCCCGCCGGCCAGGCGCACCATGTCGACATAAGACGGCCAGTACGGTGCAGCGAAGATGACCTCATCGCCCGGATCGAGCGTCGCCAGACAGAAGTTGAACAAGGCCTGCTTGGCGCCCGTGGTCGCGATGATCTCCTGGGGAGCGTACGTCAGCCCGTTGTCTCGCTGCAGTTTCGTGGCGATGGCCGCCTTGAGCGAGGGGGTTCCGGCAACAGGCGTATAGCGGGTCTGTCCGGCGTCCATGGCGGCCTTCGCGGCCGCCACGATGTGGGCTGGCGTATCAAAGTCGGGTTCGCCCGCCGTGAGCGAGATCACCGGCCGACCGGCGGCCTTCAGACGTCCCGCCTTGGCCAGCATGCCGAACAACGGGGAGGTGGCGATCCCGGCCAGGGCGCGCGACGTCCGGGTCTGGTCGCGAACAGTCATCGTACGGCCTCCACCGGGGTTTGCAGCGCGTGGTAGTTCAGCGCCGCACGGGCGTCGCGCAGAGACGCCCCTGCGGCAATCCTGCGCAGGATTTCCTGCTCCGTCCGCTCGATCTGCTGGGCCGCGCCAAGAACTTCTTCAGCCCTCGAAGCCGGGACCACGACGACACCCGAGTCATCACCCAGCACGATGTCTCCAGGCCGCACCTGGCGTTGCGCCACATTGACAGGAACGTTCAGCGCCTCCAGCTCGACGCGGTCTTTGCCCGTCATCATGTACGTCCCCCGCGCAAAGATCGGGTAACGCAGTTCTCGAATCTTCGGAACATCGCGGCAAACGCCATCGATGACGGTGGCCGCCACACCGTTGTGGTGGGCGAGCGTCGTCATGATGTCGCCCCACACCGTGCAGTCGGTGCGGCCGGCGTTGTCGATCACGACGACGTGGCCCGTGGGCACATCGTCCAGGAAGTCGCCGACCGAGCCGCGCTCCACGGTGCCGCACAGGCGGTACTTCACGGTGAAGGCCTGTCCGGCAAAACGTGCGCCCGGCACGACGGCCGCGATCCCGAGGCAGCCGGCGGCGAGCCCGAGCTTGTCCATGGCGTCGGACACGCTGGCGGTGTCGAGCCGAGAGAAGGCGGCGACCAGTCGGTCGTCCGCGGTGGATTCATTCAGTGGCAGCGTCATCGATCAGCTCCTGTCGAGTGCGGGCGGGCGCAGCATGTGTTCATAGTTGAAGCGCCGGTCGACATCGACGATGGATTCTCCCGAGCGCAGCGCGTCGACCATGGCCATCTCTTTCGCCAGAATGTCCTCGGCCGCAGAGACCACCTCGGCAAGGCGTTCGATCGGGATGACGACAACGCCATTGACGTCGGCCACGACGACATCCCCAGGCCGCACGGGCGCATCTCCAAGGCGAACTGGCACATTCCAGGCCTCCTGCACGATGCGGCCGCGGGCCGTGCTCGGCACGGTGCCGCGGGCGTGCACAGCGAAGCCGAACGCCTCGCAGGCATCGACATCGCGAACCGCACCATCGACCACGACCCCGGCGACGCCTTTGCGCAGCGCCGCCATCGCCAGGATCTCGCCCCAGCAGTTGTGGTGCAGGTCGCCGCGGTTGTCGACCACGATGACATCGCCGGCTTCGCTCGCCGCGATCGCATCCACGCCGAGGTGCGCGACGGCCGGTGCCGCACCGGCGGCGGTCATGCGGATGGTCACCGCACGGCCGACCACCTTGGTCCGGCCCCACCGCGGCACGAGGCCGGCCACGGCGCCCAGCCTGATCCCGAGCCGATCCAGCGCATCGCTGAGGTTCGAGGTGGCCAAAGACTCCAGGCGGCCCCGGTAGTCGCGGTCAAATCGACTGGCGTTCATGTGCACACTGCCTTCGAGCCGAAGTCGTAGATGTCCAGCGTGCGCTGGCCCTGCCGCACGAGGTCCATGACCCTGCGTTCCTTGGCATCGCGTTCGATGGCCCGCTGGAGCACGAGATCGGCCAGCTGTCCGGGGACCACCACGACCCCGTCGCTGTCGCCCAGCACCCAGTCGCCCGGACGGACCTCCACGCCGTCGATCACGACCGGCCGCCCCAGTTGGGCGGGCACGTGCTTGTCCGTGCCCTTCACACAGATGCCTTTGGAGAACACAGGAAAGCCCACTGCGGCAATGGCATCGAGATCCCGCACCGAACCGGACGTGACCAACCCGGCAATTCCTTGCGTCTTGGCCGCGATCGCCATGATCTCGCCGAACGGCCCGGCTTCGAGGTAGTCGTACGCGTCGACCACAAGCACGCTGCCGGCGGGGGCCAGGTACAGCGCTTCATGCAACGCAAGGTTGTCGCCCGGCCGCAGGCTGAGCGGAAATGCCGCCCCGGAGAGCCTCATGCCGCGGGCGATCGGCTTGATCGCATGCGACAAGGCACCCACGCGGCCCGCCGCCTCGTGCACGGTGGCGACGGACTGATCGGCATGGAGGCCGGCGAAGGCACGGTCCGGAGAAGGATCGGCAGAAGGAGTTGGCATGGGGAACCCGTGAAGTGAACCGAGGGCCCCATTCTTCGCAGCGGTGTCATGCCGCGGTCCCGTTTTTCCGAAGGGCGCCTTCAGGCGGACGGAAGGACTCCGTGAACCAGCTCTTCCAGCAAGGCACGCGTCGCCGGAGACAGCAGTTCGGGAGCGGCTCTGACACACACGTGAAGCGGGTTGTCCGCCCATGCGTCGTTCAGGGTCAGCACGCTCAAGCCCTGCGCACTCTCCAGGCGGCGGGCGGCCGACTCCGGCATCACGCCAACCCCGACGCCCCTGGCCACCAGACGCGCCATGGCATCGAAGCCGGCCACGTGAATGCGGCCCTTCAGGTTGCGCCCCTGGTCGCGTGCTCGCTGCCCCAGGTACTGGAACAGCGCGGCCGAGCGCTGGAGGCAGACATGATCGGACCACAGCGACTCGTGGAAGTCGATCGATGCGCGCGCCGCCCAGGGGTGCCCCTTCGCCACGATCAGCACGAGCCGGTCCTCCCGGAACGGAAACGTCGACAGGTCTGCCACAGGGGGGCCCGGCGTGAAGATGCCGATGTCGGCCTGGCCTTCGCGAACATGCTTGAGCACGTCCGCGCTGACACCTTCGACAAGCGACACGTCGATCTTCGGGTGCGCGGCCAGGAAGGCAGCCAGCAATTCCGGCAAATGCTCGGTCACCGCTGTCGTGTTGGCCACCAGACGCACCAGCCCCCGCGGGCGCGTGCCGAATTCGGTCACATCCTCGGTGATCAGTGCCACCTTCTCCAGCAGGTCCCGCGCGTGGGCCTGCAACCGCCGCCCGGCCGGCGTCACGCGAACCCCCTTGTGCGACCGATGGCAGAGCGTCGTGCCGAACACCTCCTCCAGTGCCTTGATGCGGCCACTGACGGCCGACAGGGAGAGCCCGACGACATCGCCCGCCGCGGTCAACGACCCCGCTTCCACCACGGCGCAAAACACGCGCAAGTCATCGAGGGTCCATTGCTCTGCCATCTCCGTAGGATAACGAGAACGAACGCTCCAGCGGGCCCGGCCGGCGCGCACACCGCGATTCAGCCCACGCGGAAACTTCATCCCGATGGATGATGTGCCCCGGCAGTTCCCCACTGCATTCCCTTCGGGTGCACCGTCCATCCTTCATATGTCTGAGCCCATAGCCCACCCCGGCTATGTACGCAAAGTTGCCCGGGATTCAAAGTTTGCCCAGCGCTGGCAATGAACACACGGTTGGCCGGCGCGAGCGGTTACCGCGCCAGAACCATCGTGTCCCATTGACAAAGGCAGACCATGAATTCCATTTTCCGGACCCTTTTGCTGACAACGTTCTCCCTCCCCGCATTCGCCTCGGATCTTCCCGCTTCGCCGCCTGATGGCGCCGGCAGCGAGGCGCTCGAACTCTATGGCCAGTCCGTCCGCCCCACCTACGGCGACCGCATTTCGCTCGGCAACGGGTATGTGCGCACCTACAGCCTGCGCTATGGCAATGGACGCCCCTACGCCATCGGCGTGGAGTTTCCGCGTGCCACCTTGACCGGCCTGCCCCAGGAGCCGAACGATGGCCTGAACTGCTGGGACCTCAATGGCGACAACGACATCGACCTGCACGATGAATGCTCCGGCGGCCACAACCGCATCCTTTTCTTCGGCAACGAAACCAACACGCCATTCAAATGGATCTCGGTCGACTGGGAGCCACACGGCCATGTGCCCGAGGACACCTATGGCGCCAGGCATTTCGACTTTCACTTCTACCTGACCGACATCGTCGAGCGCAACAAGATCGCGGTGGGACCGTGCATGCCCGGAACGATCAACTGCGCGCAATACAACATCGCCGTCCGCCCGGTGGCACCGCAGTATCTGCACCCCGACTTCTTCAACACCAACCTCGCCTTTTCGAGGATGGGCAATCACTGGGCCGACAGAACGAGCCCCGAATTCAACGGCGGCACATTCACGCAGACGTTCATCCTCGGTTCGTACGACGCGAAGATCACGTTCTACGAGCCGATGATCAGCCTGGCGTACCTGCAAACCAGACCCAACCATTGCCAGGCCATCAAGCAGCCGGAGAAATTCCAGAGCGCCGGCTACTACCCCACCCGGTACTGCGTCCGCTACCACCACGCCGGCGACAAATACACCGTGTCGCTCGAGAACTTCGTCAGGCGCGTGGCCGGCTGACCGCCCATTGCAAGGAGCATCCCATGGAAGACTTCGACGTCATCGTCGTCGGCGCAAGCGTCGCCGGCGCCCCCACGGCCACCTGGCTTGCCCGCAAGGGCTACCGCGTGCTGATGGTCGACAAGGCCGCGTTCCCGCGCGACACGAACTCCACCCACTTCATCTGGCCGCGCGGCATGTCGTACCTGAATCGCCTCGGCGTGGCCGATGCCATCACGGCAGCGACACCCTACTTCAACCAGCTCGAAGTGAACATCGAGGATGTTCGCCTTCGGGGACCGGTGCCCATCGATGACGTGCGGCGCCGGTTCATCGCGCTGCATGGCGACGACCGCGGTGTCGTCGGCTACTACGCAGGCCCACGCCGCCATTTTCTCGACCAGCTGCTGGTGGAGCACGCCAGAAGCGAAGGCGTGGACGTGCGGCTGCGCACCACGGTCAAGGGCCTCGTGATGGCCGACGGCCGGGTGGTCGGCATCAATGCCGTCGATTCGGAAGGACGTGCCCTGCAGGCCCGCGCACGCGTCGTGATCGGCGCGGACGGACGCATCTCTTCGTTCGCGATGATGGTAGGTGCCAAGACGATCCATGCGAGGGAAAAATCCACGTTCGCGTACTACGGCTACTTCCAGGGCATCGACAAGCCCGAGCTCGTGATCCACAAGCGCGGCCGCTTCGGCACCGCCATCTTCCCGACGATGGACCGGCAGCATCTGGCGCTCGTGTACGGGCCGACCGCATGGTGGAGTGACTTCAGCCTGGACCCCGAGCAGAACTTTCTGCGCACCTTCCGCTACGTGGCCCCGGACGTGGCCGACCTCATCGGCCGCGGCACCCGCAGCGAACCGTTCAAGGCCATGGGGCGCATGGTGGCGTACCACCGGGAGAACTGGGGGCCGGGATGGGCGCTCGTGGGCGATGCCGGCAGCTTCAAGGACCAGTGGACCGCGATGGGCATCACCCATGCGCTGCGCGACGCCGAGCTGATCTCAAGCTACCTCGACGGCTACTTGCAGGGCGCCGCCTCTTGGGACGACACCATGAGCACCTACGCCGCCGTGCGCATGGCCGACTACGAGGGCTACTGGAACTTCGTGTGCGACGGGGCCGAGATGGCCCCGTACACGAGCGCGCAACTGGCCTACTTCCGGGCTGTGTCGGCCAATCCCGTCGCAGTCAGCAAGCTGCTCGCACAGATCGGCGACACCGTGAGCTTCGACAGCCCGATCGATCTCGAACCCTCGGCGGTCGACGACCATGCGCGCCACTACGGCGACTTCGCGCGACCCGAGCGGCAGCCGGTGGACAACCCGTTTCGGGTGACCCCACCTGCCGAGCCTGCACTCGCCTGATCCACCTTCGCCCCGGTTCCAGGCGCCGCCCTCATGAGAGGCCGGCGCCCGGGATCCCCTTTTTCTTCAAGGACCCTTCCCCATGTCAACCGATGCCATTGATTTCGAGGTACAGCGCGCATCCATCCGCGTGCGCGCGCCAGGCACCTGCGGCGAGTTCGTCCAGGGCCACATCCGCGGCCAGGATTTTCTCGTCAACTGCCCGATCGATCTCTACGCGCATGCCGAAGTGACGCCCCATGCGCGCGCAGGTCTCGCGATCGAGCGCCCGGGACAGCACCTGAAGATCCGCGACACGCTGACACTCGCGGCCCATGAACTGATGTTGCCGCTGCGCCATGCCGTGTCCGTGCGCAGCCGCATTCCTCGCGGCAAGGGCATGGCATCGAGTTCGGCCGACATCGCAGCAGCCTTGGGCGCATTCCTCGCGGCATCGGATTGCACCGTCTCGCCCCTGATCTTCGCCAAGCTGCTGACCGAGGTGGAGCCATCGGATTGCGTGCACTTCAACGGCATTGCGCACGTGAATCATCTGACCGGCGACCTGCTGGGCCAGCACGCGCCGCCCACCGGCATGCGTGCACTGATCGTGGATTGCGGCGGCGAGATCGACACGCTGGGCTTCGATCGCGAGCGCGCCCGCGGCGTCTACCGGGAACACGAGGATCGCATCACGCAGGCGGTTCGCACACTCGAGCGCGGACTGCGTGACGATGATGCAACGGCCATCGCTGACGCCGCCACCGAAAGCGCGCGCCTGAGTCAATTCATTCACCGCAAGCATGCCTTCGAAGACCTGCTCGCCCTCGTGACCGGTCTCGGCGCGCTCGGGGTGAACTGCGCCCACAGCGGTTCGGTGCTCGGGGTGCTGTACCTGCACGAACCCGGCCTGGGCGAACGACTCCTCGACGCCGTGGGCCGGCAGTTCGGCACCTCGCTCGCCATCATCGGCGATCACGCGATCATCTCCGGAGGCTGCGATGCGGAATGACGACGCGCTGCGCATCTTCGACACGCGGTTTCACAACCCTTCGATCTTCGATGTGCGGCAGGCCACGAACGCAAGCGAGCTTCTGGACTTCTGCGTCCCGGCGAACAGCTACTTCCCCCCAGCGGCGCTGCTGGCCCGCATTCGGGAGGAGCTTCCCGACATCCTGAAGTACTACCCGGACTACAGCCCGGTGCACCAGGCCAACATCGGCCGATTGATCGGCCTGGCGCCCGAGCACATCGTGCCTGCGAATGGCGTCACCGAACTCATCACGCAGCTGTGCCTCGACGCCCAGGGGCCGATCCTGACGGACACGCCCACGTTCGGCCGCTGGACCGACCTGCCTCAGCAGCACGGCGTGCCGATCCACTTCATCGAACGCCGCAAGGATCGCGACTTCGAGCTGACCGTGGATGAGATCGTCGCGCAGGCCAGAGTCACCGGCTGCGGCACATTCGTGCTGTGCAATCCCAGCAACCCGACAGGCGCCTGCTCCAGCCTGGCCGACGTGGAATCCCTGCTGGACCAGCTGCAACACCTCGCGCTGGTGATCATCGATGAGTCGTTCATCGACTTCGCCTCCGTGCCCAGCGCCGAGAAAGCTGTGCTTCGCTTTCCCAATGCGATCGTCGTCAAGAGCATGGGCAAGGCCTTGGGGTGGCACGGCATCCGGCTGGGCTATGGCGTGGCCAACGCCGCGCTCGCAGAGCGCCTGCGGGCGCGCACGCCCTACTGGAACATCAATGGCCTCGCCGCACGCGTGCTGCAGGAAGTGAATCGCTTCGAGCCCGAATACCGGGCGAGTTTCACGAAGGTGGCCGCCGACCGCGAGCACCTGTACCGCAGCCTCTGCGAGCTGCCCGGGCTCAAGCCCTATCCGTCAGAGACCAACTTCGTCTACGTCGAACTGCTCGGCGGCCGCTCCGGCCGCGCGCTGCGCGATGAACTTGTGCGCGATCACGGCATTTTCGTGCGCGAGTGCAGCAACAAGGTGGGCTCGTCGGAACACTACCTGCGGCTGGTCGCGCGCAAACGTCCCGATGTGGACCGCCTCATCGCTGCACTTCGGCAGGTGCTTCCCATTCCGGTGGCCGCGGTTGCCTGAAGGCACCCGAGACAGCGAATGACCCAAGCGGACGACCGCATCTTGACAGGATGGACACGCTGTGTTCCGATCGGTACATTATCAGAGCCATGCACGACACATTCGGGTTGTTCAGCCCGTTTTGTCGCCGCAAGCCGAGCCAGGCGGAGGGAGTTGTGCAAGTCGTCGGTGTTTCAGACCAGGCTTCGAGCGGGGAGCGCGCCTGCCTGGCGACGATGTGGCCTCAGGGCTCATGCGAGCACATTGCCGCCGCGCTCGATTTGTGCACGAGGGGCGAGCTCAACGATGCCCTGCATGCGCACCTCCGTGCGCTGATCCCGAGCGTGCAGCTCGAATGCGGCATCGTGAGGCTTGCCGACGAGGGGCTGGAGAACGGCGGAACGCGCCTGCTTGCCGACCTGCCCCAGTGCCAGTGGCGATCCTTCGAAGGCCCGCCGTTCGTGTCCTGCGGGCTGCTGCGCCATTGGATGCACCAGCAGCGCGATGCCCTGCCCGCGTTCTCCCGGGTGCGCCACATCGCCATGCACGGCATGCTGTTCGACCGCGGCGAAGCATGCTTTTACGTGGCATTCGGCTCCGTGCAGAAGCGCTCACCCTGGCAGACCTTTCTGCTGCAGCTCATGACGCCTCACCTGCTCGGCGCGCTGCTGATCGATGTCTCGACGCAGGCCAGGCCGAGCGCACTGCTGACCGGGCGCGAAACCGAGGTGCTGCACTGGATCTGCCGAGGCAAGTCGAACAAGGAAATCGCGTCGATCCTCCACATCAGCGTCTGGACCGTGAAAATTCATGTGGGCCGCGTTTTGAGCAAGCTCAACGTGTCCACCCGAAGCCATGCGGTGACCAAGGCGCACGAGGCCGGTCTGGTCGACCTGGGAGGCGCATCAGGGTTTGGCGACAGCCTCGACACGCCGCCGCAGAAGCAGCAAACCACTCGGAGCGCGAAGGGGTTGACCGTCCCCTGACCGGGCGGTCTCGCTCAGGCCGGGCGACTCGACGCCGCACGTCGTGCGGAGGTCCGTCGCACGGGCTCGGTGCTCCCCGGCCGACCGGCATCCCACACAGCGAGCGCCGTATCGGCCACGGTGTCGAGCACCGCACGGCCGGCGCCGCTCTTGGCCATCACGCTCATGCCAGCGACAGTGGCCATGAAAAACGAGGCCAGCGCGGCGGGCTTGCGTCCCGCAGGCAACTGCCCATCGGCGGCGGCCCGTTCGAGGCGGGCGCGCAAAAGCGCCTCGTTGCCTCGCAACGCCTTCTGCAAAGCAGATTCCACCGGCTTGGGCATCGTGATGGCACCGCTGTCGGCGCTGCCGTTGACGATGAAGCATCCGCCCGGCAGGGAGGGGTCCACGAACAGGGTGCTCAATGCCCTGAGGAAGTCGCGCACCGCCGCGCGGCCGTCCGGGTTCGCGCCGAGGCGTTCGGCCGGCGCCTTCAAATGCAGGGCCGCATACCGCTCCAGCGCGGCGAGGTACAGCGCCTGCTTGTCGCCGAACGCGGCGTACAGGCTCGGCTTGTTGATGCCCATTGCGGCGGTCAGGTCCGACAACGAGGCATTCAGGAACCCCTCGCGCCAGAACACCTGCAGCGCGGCTTGCAGGGCTTCATCGATGTCGAAGGTGCGCGGCCGGCCGCGCTCCTTGGTGGGGGTGTTCTCGGACATGTTTCCTTCACCATCAGCGTTGACACATTATATTCCGATAAGTACAGTATACCAGTCGGTACGTAATTGCCGACGCCCGATTGACCCTGCTCACAAGGAGACCACCATGGCACGACTCACCGGCAAGAACGTACTCATCACCGGCGGCACCACCGGCATCGGCTATGCCACGGCACAGCTGTTCATCCAGGAGGGCGCCCGCGTCGTCATCACCGGCCAGAATGCCGAACGCGTGGCAGAAGCCGCACGAAACCTCGGCCCGTCAGCCACCGGCATCCGGGCCAACGTGGCCTCGGCCACCGAGATGGCCGCAGCCGCCTCACGCATCAAGGCCGAGCTCGGCGGGCTCGATGTGGTCTTTGCCAACGCCGGCGTGGCGCTGCCGAAGAACATCTCGGAGATCGACGAGGAACACGTCGACACGCAGATCGACGTCAACTTCAAGGGCGTGCTCTACACGGTGCAAACCACCTTGCCGCTGCTGCGCAAGCCCGCGAGCATCATCCTGACCTCCACGGCCATGACCGAACGTGGCATTGCCGGAATGAGTGTGTATGCGGCCACGAAGGCGGCCGTGCGATCGCTGGCCCGCACCCTGGCGGCCGAACTCGCCGACCGCGACATCCGCGTCAATGTGGTCGGCGCCGGCCTGACCGAGACGCCCATCTACGGCAAGCTGGGCCTGCCTGCTGCGGCGGTGCAGGAGTGGGCCGGCCAGCTGCTCAAGGGTGTGCCGGCCAAGCGCCTGGCAAAACCTGCGGAGATCGCCAACGCCGTGCTGTTCCTCGCGACGAATGAATCGTCCTACGTCAACGGCGCGAATCTGCAGGTCGACGGCGGCATGGCCACCGTCTGACAGGCCGTTCCAACGACCGGGTGCATGCGCCCGGTCCATCCCCTCCTCTGGTACCGAAGGCTCACGCCATGCCGCTCTACGTTCACAAGTACGGAGGAACCTCGATGGGTTCCGTGGCCCGCATCCATTCGGTGGCCCAGCGGGTGGGCAAGTGGTTCCGTGCCGGTCACCGGCTCGTGGTCGTGCCGTCCGCGATGAGCGGCGAGACCAACCGGCTGATCGCCCTCGCGAAGGAGGTGTCGCCGGACATCAGTTCCCGCGAGCTGGATGTCATCGCCTCCACCGGAGAACAAGTGGCCGCCGGACTGCTCGCCGCAGCGCTGCAGCACCAAGGCATCGATGCGGTCAGCTACACAGGTTGGCAGGTACCGCTCGTGACCGACTCCAGCCACAGCAAGGCGCGCATCGAACACATCGACTGCACCCGGGTGCGCCGTGACCTCGACCAAGGCCGCGTCGTCGTGATCGCCGGCTTTCAAGGCGTTGATGCCGCGCAGGATGTCACCACGCTCGGCCGCGGAGGCTCGGACACCTCCGCCGTCGCGCTCGCCGCTGCGTTGCGCGCGCATGAATGCCTGATCTTCACCGACGTCGACGGCGTCTACACCACCGATCCGCGCATCGTTCCCGCGGCGCGCCGCCTGAAAACCATCGGCGTCGAAGCGATGCTCGAGATGGCCAGCCTCGGGTCGAAAGTGCTGCTCAACCGCGCGGTCGAATTCGCGGGAAAACACCGCGTGCCGCTTCGCGTGCTGTCGAGCTTCACCCCTTGGGACCTTCCGCTGGCGCAGGAGCGGCGCGGCGGCACCCTGATCACGCTCCAGAAGGAACCCACGATGGAAAAGCCATTGATCTCCGGCATTGCGTTCATGCGCGAGGAAACCAAAGTGACCGTGCGAGACCTGCCGGACATTCCCGGCACGGCCAGCCGCATCCTTGCCGCCGTGGCCGCGGCCGACGTGGAGGTGGACATCATCGTGCAAAACGTCTCACACCACGGCAGCACCGACCTCACCTTCACCGTGGCCCGCCAGGACGGCGCGGCCGCGCACAAGGCGCTCGAGCGCGAGCTGCCGGCCCTCGAAGCCTCCGGCCTGCATTGCGACGCCACGGTCAGCAAGGTCAGTGTGGTGGGGGTCGGATTGCGCAGCCATGCCAGCGTCGCGAGCCGCATGTTCAACTGCCTGGCGCGCGAGTCGATCAACATTCAGATGATCTCCACGAGCGAGATCAAGACCTCGGTGATCATCGACGAGGCCCAGCTCGACCATGCCGTGCGCGCCCTGCACCAGGCGTTCGGCCTGGCCTCCGAGGGCCCCGACCTGCTCGCGGAGGCGCACTGATGGGCTCCCGGCACCACCCTCACCCAGCGCTCGCCGGCCTGATGGCGCAGGCTGAGGTTCAGGCGCAACGATCGCCCGCCTGGCGCCCGTCCGTGCCGCCACTGCAGCGGCGTGCGATGTGGATCACGACGGCATCCACGTCCATGGCGCTCGCCGCAGGCGCGGCGCTGATGTGGGACGGCGCGAGCGATGCCATCCCCAGCGTCGTGCAGGCATCCCAATCGGCCAGCCTGCCCGTTCGCGCAACGCCCGCGCCGCAGCGGCCTTTTGCAACCGTGGTGCCGTCCACTGAATCTGAATTGCCGCGACACGACGAAGCGCCGCCGATCAGAGCGCAGGGCACGGCCACCCATCCACCGGCCTCCGAGCCTTTGCCACCCGGCATCGTCCCCGACGACATGCCGTCATCCCCCTGACCCACCATGCCCTCCTTCGACATGCTCGTCGTGATCGGCGCCGGTCAAGCGGGCGCAGAACTGGCCGTGCAAGCCCGCGAAGGCGGCTGGGCAGGAAGCATCATGCTGATCGGCGACGAGCCCCACCTGCCGTATCACCGGCCGCCGTTGTCCAAGTCGGGGCTGACCCAGGCACAGGACGCCGACAGCCTGGCCATCAAGGCCCGCGCCACGTACGCGAAAGCCGGCATCGAGCTGATCACCGGCCGCAAGGTCGCTCACGTCGACCTCGCCCGCACCGCCGTGCACTTCCACGATGGCCCGTCCATGCGCTACACCCGCCTCGCATTCACCACCGGCGGTCGCGCACGGCGCCTGCCGGCGCAGGACGCGCTCCATCCCCAGGTCGAGAACGTCCACACCTTGCGGACACTCGCGGACGCCGAGCGCCTGCGCGCCGGCCTGATGCCGGGACAGCGCCTGGTGGTGATCGGCGGGGGCTTCATCGGTCTCGAAATGGCGGCGGCCGCCGCAACACACGGCCTGAACGTCGTGCTGCTGGAAGCCGCGCCGCGGCTGCTGTCACGCGTGACCGGGGCGACGGTCGCCGACTTCATCACCCAAGTGCACCGAGACGCAGGCGTCGACGTGCGCACGGGCATCACCGTCGATCGGCTCGAGACCGATGCGTCGGACCGCCGCGTGACCACCGTGTGCTGCACGAATGGTGAGCGCTTCGACGCCGACCACGTGCTCATCGGTGTGGGACTCGAACCCGACACCACCCTGGCCAGGCGCGCCGGCTTGCCGGTGGATGACGGCATCGTGGTCGACGCCTGCTGCCGAACGATCGTGCCGGGGGTTGTCGCCGCCGGCGACTGCACGCGGCAGCACAGCGCCTTGTACGGCCGTTCCCTGCGGCTCGAATCAGTGCCCAATGCGGTGGAGCAGGCGCGCGCCGCCGCCGCAAGCGTGAACGGACTCGATCGCCCGAACACCGGCGTGCCGTGGTTCTGGTCCGATCAATACGACATCAAACTCAAGACCGCAGGCCTCTCGCAGGGACATGACCGCCTCGTGGTGCGCGGCCGCCCGGCATCCCGCGCATTCACCGTCTTCTACCTCCAGGGCGACCGTGTGCTCGCTGCCGATGCCGTCAACCGCCCAGCGGACTTCATGCTCGCCAAGCGATTGATATCCGAACGTCTGGCCGTCGACCCTGCCCGGCTCGCCGACGATGCACAACCGCTGAAGACCCTGCTCCCAAGCCCTTGACGACACCATGCCCCAACTCACCATCATTCAATTCGACGGCACCACCCACCAGGTGGAAGCCGAATCCGGCAAGACCTTGATGCAGGCCGCCATCGACGCGATGGTGCCCGGCATCCTGGCCGATTGCGGCGGCGCATGCAGCTGCGCCACCTGCCACTGCTATGTGGCAGAGGACTGGGCCGGGCGCCTGCCCCTGCCCGATCCCGCCGAAGTCGAGATGCTCGACTGCGCCAAAGACCCGCGACCCAACAGCCGGCTCAGCTGCCAGATCCGCATGTCCGCTGCATACGACGGGCTCGTCTTGCACCTGCCTGAATCGCAGATCTGACCTGCGGCTCCAGCAGAGATGGGCACCGAAGGACACTACGGCTTTGCAAAATAGCGGGCGGGAGGCATGCCGAAGCTCCGACGAAACGCCGCAATGAAGTTGCTGGGCGTCGCATAGCCCAGCGCATCGGCCACGGCCGAAACGGCCTCCCCGCCAGCAAGGCGTTCGAGTGCGAGACTCAACCGGGCCTGCTGGCGCCATTGCGCAAAGCTCATCGCCGTTTCGGCCCGGAACAATCGGCTGAGCGTGCGCGGTGACAGACCGGCCCAAGCCGCCCAGTCTTCCAGCGTGCGGTCGCTGCCGGGGCCTTGGAGAACAGCCTTCGCGATGCGCAGGGACCGGCGGTCGACCGGCATGGGCAGGTGCAGCGGCTCATGAGGGGCGAGCCGCATTTCATCGAGCAGTACCGCCATGATCCTGTCTTGCTCGGCGCTCAAGCGGTCCTGTTCGGCCCAGCTCACTGCGCGCCGCACCAGCGCGCGCATCAATTCGCTGAGACCGATGACACAAGGCCGCGCAGGAAGCGCAGCACCGGCACTGGGCGCGATCAACAGGCTCCAGCCGCTCATTGCCCCACTGATGCTCACCTGATGCGCTTCACCCGGCGGCATCCAGCCTGCCCGGTTCGGCGGCAGCAGCCAAGAACCATGGGCCGTCCGCACATGCACGAGCCCGCTGTCCACGCAGAACACCTGACCGCGCAGATGGCGATGCCACGCGTATTCGCGCGTGCCCAGGCGGAATTGACTGTCCGCGTTGTCTTCGCCGCGCAGCGCGATGAGCGCCGGCCCCTCGGCCCATTCGCTCGCGTCGGCAAGCGCTGTCTGCGTCCTGTCAGGCATGGCCGGAATTCATTGTTTTTCGTCCCGACAACGATACCTTGATTTCCGTGCTCTGCCCAAGACTGACCACCTTCCATTCAATTCAGGAGCATGTCTTGCAGCCCTCTCTCTTGCGCCCGCAAGTCCCGGCCTCGCTGGCGGTGGCGATCGCCTGCCTTTCCTCGTTCATGGTCGTCATGGACAGCACCATCGTGAACGTCGCCCTTCCCAGCATCGGCACCGACCTCGGGCTGCCGGCCGCATCGTTGCATTGGGTGGTCGACGCCTATCTGTTGATGCTGGGCGGCTTCATGCTGCTGGCGGCCCGCGCCGGTGATCTCTTCGGACGCCGGCCGATCCTTCAGGCGGGACTGTTCGTGTTCACGGCGGCAAGCCTGGTTGGAGGGCTCGCCTCGAACGGCACGATGCTGCTGATCGCGCGGGCCGTGCAAGGCCTCGGCGCTTCGGTGCTGGCGACGTCCACACTCGCCCTGATCGTGGCGGTTTGCCCCGGCAGCGCGGAACGGCGGCGGGCCATTTCGATCTGGGCCGCATCGAGTTCGATCGCATCGGCCGTCGGGGTGGGCATCGGCGGACTGCTGACCACGCTGGCCGGCTGGCGCTGGGTGATGTTCGTCAACGTGCCGATCGGCGCCGTGCTCGCTGCGATGATCGCAGTGTGCCTGTCGCGCAGCCCTGCACGGAAGGATCGACAACCGCTCGATGTGCCCGGCGCACTGTCGATCACACTGGGCATGGGCCTGCTGATGTACGGCATCTCGCAATCGGCCACGCAGGGATGGTCGGCGCCCACCGTGCTGACGGCATGGTCTGCCGCGGCCATGCTGCTCCTCGCCTTCGTGCGCATCGAGGCGACCGGCAAGCACCCGCTGGTACGCCTCGACATCTTCCGCCTTCACAACGTGCGCATGGGCAACATCGTCGTCCTCGGACTGGGCGCCTGCCTGACGGCCTCGACCTTTCTCACCTCGCTGTTGCTGCAGCAAACACTGGGCTACGGCGCGCTGGACACTGGCCTGGCCCTGCTGCCGATGGGTCTGGCACTGGCCGTCTCCGCAATGACATCGCGAGCGCTGATGGACCGCGGCGTGCGCCAACTGCCCTTCGTGGGCGGACTGCTCTGCGCCGCCGGCCTCATGTGGATGAGTGCCGCGCCGGACCAGGCGATCTACGCGGCCGACGTGCTCGGCCCGACGCTGTGCATCGGAACCGGCCTGGGCCTGATGCTGATGACCGCCACGCACACCGCGCTCGATGGCGTGCCGCCCCAGGATGCGGGGCTTGCCTCGGGCCTGTTCAATACCGCGCGCCAGCTGGGCGCGGCACTGGGCTTGTCGGCCTTGTCGTCACTGACGGAATGGCAAGGTCACCACACCGCCTTCATCGCCACGGCAACGTTCGCCGTGCTGTCGGCCATCGCATCGCTCAGCCTGCGCCCTGGCGCCCATACGCTGGCACAGCACAAGGCCTGACATGTGGCGTCGAAGAAACGCGTGATCGAACAAATGTTCGAAGACCCGCTTGACGAGGAAGTGAAGACTCTTTACAGTTCACATCCTCGCTGCAGCACATTGCTGTGGCTCAGGAACTTCAAGCAACCACAACACCGAAGCATTCATCGTGAAAACCCAAGGCCACATCACCAACCGTTCGCTGTCCCTGCTGGGCCAGAGTGCGTTCGTGCATGCGGCCGTCGCAGGGTCGCCCTGTGCCAACCCGCAGGCCAGCACGATGAATGAACGGCATGCCGACCTTTGCCAGCGACCGGTCGCGTCGCTGCGTCATGAGGATTGGATGCATCCGGGCAATGGAGGAGGCGCGTAACAGCGCACCCTTCACTCGAACACACGTCGAGGCCCGGTTCCGCAAGGATCCGGGCCTTTTTGTTTTCTCTGCCGTCTTGACCGCGATCGGTCGAGCCGGCTCCACCCACCGGTCACCGGTCACACGTGCCCCACAGGGACACGCCGAGCGCATTGCGCTTCGGGCTGCTCTTTAACAATTTGCCACGACGAGCTGCCTGCACGACTGGGTGCAAGGCGAGCTCGCATCCAAGCGGATCCAGTGCAGTGTCCAACACTGTGTGGCACTCACGGATCCGCCCCAACATCTCATTGCGGGTGTGCTTCAGCACAACGGTTGAGTGCATGCCCCGGAACGCGCAGGGGCGGCTGGCATGTGCGCTGCGGGGACGCCCGCATCGTGCAGCGAGACAGCGCTGAGCGGAATGAATCCGCACTCGCGCCGGAGCACAACCGCAATGAGACCCGAACCCTTCGGTCGCGCAAGCGCGGCCAGGGGTGGAAATCGGCCGCAACGATTGGGCGGCACCGGAACCCGTCACCGGAAACCTTGAAGGAGAGCAGCTCGTTCGAGCGATCGCCCTCCACCATGTTCCGTTAACTCAGCGGCCCTAGCCGGAAGCGCGGGTTCGACTCCCGCACGGGGCGCCAGATTTGTCTCCTTAGCTCAGCAGGATCCAGAGCGCCGGTCTACGAAACCGGAGGTCGCACGTTCGAATCGTGCAGGAGGCGCCAGTCATCTCGGGATAGCCAAGCGGTCGAAGGCAGCGGTTTGCAAATCCGCCGGCGTCAAGCCCTCGCTGGTTCGAATCCAGTTCCCGAGTCCATTCCCCCGTAGCTCAGCGGTAGAGCGCCTGGCTGTTAACCAGGAGGTCCGCGGTTCGAACCCGTGTCGGGGAGCCAATTCAACACTCGGTGTGGCGCAGTGGGTAGCGCACTTGCTTTGGGAGCATGGGGTCGTCCGTTCGAGCCGGACCACCGAGACCAGATCGACGGGGTGCAGAACTTCAAGTCCTGCCATCCCGACCCATGACGTGTGCTCAGGTGTGACCGTAGCTCAACGGCAGAGCCGCGGGTTGTGATCCCGCTGGTGTCGGTTCGATTCCGACCGGTCACCCCTGAGCGCATCGACGCGTCCCCTTCGCGGGGGTCATTTCCACGACCAGGTCGTCACGACCATCCACCAGGAGAGCTGCCCGAGCGGCAAGGGGTCGGCTTGCTAAGCCGAAGCCGGTGCGCAAGCGCCGCACAGGTTCGAGTCCTGTGCTCTCCGCCATTCATGTCTCGTTCGTCTAATGGCAAGGACACGACGCTTTCAATGTCGGAACACGGGTTCGACTCCCGTACGAGACGCCAATGACGCGGCACATCGAACAGCCGCGCGCAATGACAACTGACGGGGCGTAGTCGAGTGGCCTCAGACAACCGGCTTTGACCCGGTGCACGCAGGTTCGAATCCTGCCGCCCCTGCCACCATGATCGCCTGGGACATCAGGCCAAAAAGAAGGAGAACAACCATGGAACTGATGAAGAACGTCCAGGCATGGACCGACGGCGTCGAGGTCGACTACCAGGCGCTCAACCAGATCCGCCACATCGCAGGCTTGCCCATCGTGGCCGGACACGTGGCCATCATGCCGGACGTGCACCTGGGCAAGGGTGCCACCGTGGGATCGGTGATTCCCACCCGCGGCGCCATCATCCCGGCCGCCGTCGGCGTGGACATCGGCTGCGGCATGTGTGCGGTGCGAACCGATCTGACCGCCGGAGACCTGCCCGAATCGCTCGCTGCCATTCGCGCTGCCATCGAAGCGCTCGTCCCGGTGGGATTCGCCGCGCACGACAAGGAAGTCAACCCGACCCATGAAGCAGCCCATGGCCGAGTGCTCAAGCAGCGCATGGATGCCCTCGTTGCCCGCTTCGAAAAGCTGTCGATCCTCCAGGTGCTCGGTGCGCTCGACGCCCGCAGGATCTGGAAGCAGATCGGCACGCTGGGCGGAGGCAACCACTTCATCGAACTGTGCCTCGACGAGGCCGGCGCGGTGTGGGTCATGCTGCACTCCGGCTCGCGCAACATCGGCAAGACCATCGGTGAGGCGGCCATCGGCATGGCACGCGAAGCCTGCGTCAAGGCCGGCGTGGCCCTGCCCGACCGCGACCTGGCCTGGTTGAACGAAGGCACGCCCGAGTTCCACCAGTACGTCGAAGCCTTGCAGTGGGCCCAGGACTACGCAGCGCTCAACCGAGACCTCATGCTGTTTCGCGTGATGCGGGCACTGCGCGAGACGCTCGGGCGCGAGATCGGCTCCACCAAGGAGGCGATCAACTGCCACCACAACTATGCGACCGTCGAAGAACACTTCGGGTCCAAAGTGTGGGTCACCCGCAAGGGTGCAGTGAGCGCACGCGAGGGCCAGCTCGGAATCATTCCGGGCTCGATGGGCGCCAAGTCCTACATCGTGCGCGGCAAAGGCAACCCCTTGTCGTACTGCTCATGCTCCCACGGCGCGGGACGCCGCCATTCGCGCGGCATGGCCAAGCGCCTGTTCGACCTCGATGCCCTCGCCGTGCAGACCGCCGGCGTCGAATGCCGAAAAGACGAAGGCGTGCTCGACGAAATCCCCGGTGCCTACAAAGACATCGATGCGGTGATGGCCGCCCAGGCCGACCTCGTCAGCGTGGAGCACACGCTCAAACAGGTCTTGTGTGTGAAAGGCTGAAGGACGCGCTGGTGCCACCGTTCCTCAGTCGAACCGAAGAAAACGGAAGAAAGAAAGGGAGGAACCCCCGATGCACCAGCACGTCCTGCAACTCGACATCCAGGGCACCCCGCAGCGCTGGATCACCACGGAGCAAGCAGCACTCCACTACGCCACCGACACGGTGGCCTGGGTCGACGGCGCCGAACCGCTGCGCACCCTGCGCGGCGGCTTCAACGCCGCCACCGGTCGCCAGTCCCTGATCGAAGTGCACGCCATCATCGCGCTGCGTGGCGCACCGCGCATCAACCTGTTCGACGTGACCCCGTCGTTCGCGAAGCACAAGCTGTTTCGCCGCGATCGATTCACCTGCGCGTACTGCGGCCAGCGCTTTCATGAACGAGACCTGCAATGCGAACACATCGTGCCCGAATCACGCGGCGGCGGCTGGACCTGGATGAACCTCGTCACCGCCTGCGGCCCATGCAACGGTCACAAGGCCGATCGCACGCCGGAAGAAGCGCGCATGCCACTGGTGTACCTGCCCTACGTCCCCAGCCGCTTCGAAGACTTTCTCCTCGAAGGCCGCCACATCCGTGCTGACGTGCACGAATGGCTGGCCGCGCGACTGCCGAAAGGGTCGCGACTGAGCTGACGCGCTCAGCGCGTTCGGCCACGTCGTCATCTCATCTCCTCACGGGCGCCTTCGGGCGCCCTTTTTTTTCGCCCTCGCTCCCTGCTTGCGGCCATCGTGGCAGCCCTGCACGCGAACGGCCTGGAGCCTGCATGTGAGCAGGCCCCAGGGCCGATATCAAGGCCGCCAGGCCGGCCTGGCAGTGGAGTTGATGTCCGTCGGCGAGCTGACCTGGGACGTCGAATCGACGAACCCGGATCGGCTCCCGGCGCCCAGGTTGAGGCCGGCGCCGCGGTACTCGACATCTCCGTACAGGTTCAGGGTGCCTGAGGCAGCCTGGTTGGCCTCGAAGAAGCCCAGCGGATAAAAGGTGGTGCGGACCTGCGCCGATCCGGACACGTTGAAGGCATGGTTGCCCCACGGACTGCCCGTCTCGCCGATGATGCTGAGTCCACCCACTGTTCCGCCGGTGACCGAACCGTTGGCGATGATCGCCTGATCTTCGATGCGTGCCGTTCCGGAGGCGTTGCCACCCGGCAGGATGGTGGCATACGGGCCGACGAACACACTCGCCGGCGTGCTCGTTGGTGCACAGCCACCGCCGTTGGCATGGCGCACGGTGCCTGACGCGCAGGCATCGCGCTGCCCGTTCTGGAACCCTTGCGGCCATGCGTTGGCCAACTCGACCATGTAGCGATAACGCCAGATCGATCCATACGCCTGATCGGCAACGATGGTCTTGAAGACCGAGGGCGTCGCCGTCACCACCAGAAAGAGCGGCTCACCGGCGTTCACCCGGAACGTGAGGTTGGCATCCAACCCCCGTTGCAAGGCGCTGTACCGCGCCGACGAGAACTGCGAGTTCGTCGCCACCAGGCCCCAGCGAAAATCGGCATCGGAGCCCGGCTGGTCGACGCCACGGAACTTCACAGTGACCGTGCTTGCGCCACTGGTCGGATACAGCCGCACGACGTTGTAGCCGAAGCGCTGCGGGGACCCGAAGTACGGCGACACGAAACGGCGGTTGGTCGCCCAACTGGCGTCGAGCGCCTCCAGCGGCATGAGCCGACGCATGCGCTCTGCCCTGTCGGTCTGCGTGATGTTGCCGTAGGCGCTGCGGAACCCTTCCGGAGTCGACTTGTAGTCCCACACCACGTTGTGCATTGCCCAATCGCCAAAGAAGTCATTCAGTTGCGACAGCGTCCATCCACGCGACTTCTGAAGATTTGTGAAAGGGTCCGGTCCGGCTGTCGTGAAGATCTGATTGACCGCCGTGGGGCACTGCTTGTCCTTCAGGTACTCCATGAACTGCCAGTTGCAGTAGCGGTCACGGCTGGACCCCAGGTACAAGTGCGGCGCGTTGCCCAACATCTCCGAGCAGTGCACTTCACTGCGGTATTCCGGGAGCTGGTGCGGGGTGTAGTTCGCGTGACTCTCGGCGATCCAGCCGCAGGTATTGGCATCCGGGCAGCCCAGGCCGCCATTGAATCCCCACCAATACTGCCAGGCATGCGTGAACTCGTGGGTGAGTCCCCAGTGATCCTTCAAGGCGCCCGGCCCGATCCACATGCCCACGCGATTGGACGCCCAACCGCCAGCGCTCAAACCATCAGTAGAGTGAATATGGATCGAAGGCTTGAACTTGTCCGCCGTGTTGAAGAACGGCTCCGGCATCAGCAGGTTCGAATTGAAGAGGTTTTCCCAGACCGTGTTCTCCAATGTCTGCACCGCGAGGTTCAGGTCCGCCTCGGAGATCGCCTCATCGGAATAGAACGCGAAATGGGCCGATTCCTTGACCAACTTGTAATGAGCGCGATCCGGCGATGGACCACCCGCACGCCACGTGCCGGGCGTTGCGGCCGGCTTGGTGGTCGGGCATGACGCTGCCCATGTCGTCGTCGTGGTGCCGTTGTCGACGGCTGGTGCCGGTGCCGGCGCCGGCGCCGGTGCTGGTGCTGGTGCTGGT
>CBIHPH010000017.1:0-60225 GCA_966212105.1 uncultured Rhizobacter sp. | reverse complement strand
TGGGCGGTGAATGGCAATACGGGCAATCGGCCCGAGGCCTGGCCATCGACACCGGCATGGAACGGCCGGAGGAATTTCCGGACTTCGTCTCGTATTACCTCGAACGGCCAGCGTCCGGTTCGAACACGGTGACCGTCTACGCGCTGCTCGATTCTCCGAGCGTGACAGGTGCCTACCGCTTTGCCATCACTCCCGGAGACACTCAAGTGATGGACATCGATGCGGCGCTTTACCCGCGCAAGGTGATCGAGCGCCTGGGCATCGCCCCATGCACGAGCATGTTCCAGCACGGCGAGAACGACCGCCGCATGGCCAACGATTGGCGCCCGGAAATCCACGACACCGACGGCCTGATGATGTGGCGTGGCAATGGAGAATGGGTGTGGCGGCCCTTGACGAATCCGCCGAACCTTCAGTTCAATGCGTTCGCCGACAAAGCCCCGCGTGGCTTCGGCCTCGTGCAGCGCGACCGCAACTTCGACCACTACCAAGACGATGGCGTCTTCTACGACCGCCGCCCATCGCTTTGGGTGGAGCCCAAGTCGGATTGGGGGGAGGGGTCTGTCCAGCTCGTCGAGATCCCGACGAACGACGAGACCTTCGACAACATCGTGGCGTTCTGGAATCCGGACCGCAAGCCGCAGCCCGGGCAGGAGTGGCTCGTGGGTTATCGCCTTTACTGGGGTGCGCAGCCACCGGCTCGCTCCTCGCTGGCGCAGTGCGTGGCCACGCGCACGGGCCTGGGCGGTGTGGTGGGCAGGCCGCGCTCTTACTTTTCGTGGCGCTTCGCCGTCGATTTCACCGGCGGCGAACTCTCCCAGCTGGGGCGTGATGCGAAGGTGGAGGCCGTGATCAGCGCCACGCGCGGCCAGGTGGAAATCACGTCGGCGCGCCCGCTCGACGACATCCACGGCTGGCGGGCCATGTTCGACCTGCGGCCCGATGACGGCAACACACAACCCATCACGCTGCGGCTCTTCCTGCGCCACGAAGGCAAGGCGTTGACGGAGACCTGGCTGTATCAGTACGTGCCGCCGCCGATGGCGGAACGGAAAGTATAGAAAGCACCCTCGAGGAGTCTGGATGAAAGCGATCTCCCTTCTGCTCCTGGCCGCAGCGTCCGCGCAGGCCGCGGCGGCCCCCGTCACCTACCTTGTCGATCCCGCACACACCTACCCGAGCTTCGAGGCGGATCACATGGGTGTATCCATCTGGCGCGGCAAGTTCAACAAGACCACCGGGCAGGTGGTGCTCGACAAGGCGGCCCGTTCGGGTCGGGTCGACATCACGGTGGACATGGACAGCGTTGACTTCGGCCTCGACGTCATGAACGCCGAAGCGAAGAAGGCCACGCTGTTCGATACGGCAAAGTACCCTGTGGCCACTTACAAGGGACGGCTCGAAGGCTTCGTCGATGGCGCGCCCACGCAACTCGTCGGCGATTTGACGCTGCACGGTGTCACCCGGCCGGTTGCGCTGAAGATCAACTCGTTCAAATGCATCCCGCACCCGATGCTCCGTCGCGAGTTGTGCGGTGCAGATGTGGTGGGCACGTTCAATCGCGATGAGTTCGGCATCAGCGCCGGCAAGGAGTATGGGTTCCGGATGGATGTGACGCTGCGCATCCAGGTGGAGGGCATTGCGGCGGAATGAGGGCGTTGATGCCTCTTTTTTTCGTCTCGCCCTTCTTTTTTTTCGTGCATGACCGCTGTCCCCACAAGGCGTGGACAGCCATGTGAACAACTTGGTGATGGATCGCTGAAACCCGCGCCAATGCTGGCTTTCCGCTGGATTGCCCAATGATTTGGCAGGTGAAGAACCCGCGTGTTGCGCGAGTCCACAGGCCCCGTGGACAGCCATGTGAACAAGTTGGTGACGGATTCCGAAAGCCCCGATGCCTATTGGGTTCTCCTTGGATTGCCCAAGGATGAGGCACCAGCACGCCGCAGCGGCGCGTTAGCACAAGAAAGCGTTTGCAGACGGTGCGCTGGCAGTTATTTTGGGCGAGCAAGTTCGGTTACCATGCGCGCCCCTCTCCGACCTGCAACCGCGTCCGTCGCTAATCACGGTCCGGTGCGCCGAGCGGAAAGTTGTGTCGGAACGGCCGCGCTTCGTCGACTGCGCGTGCGAACGAGGGACGCGCCAAGAGACGCTGGCGGTAGGCATGCACGTTCGGGCAGTCGTCTGGAATCGGGCGCGTCCAGTCGGCATAAAAGAGTGCAGGGGCTGCAGCGCAATCGGCCAGGGTGAACTGCGCGCCGGCGGCCCAGGTGCGCGAAGCCATCACGCCTTCGAGCCATCGGTATGAGGCCTCGAGCATGCGATGCGCCTCCTCCACGCCGTACGGGTCCCGCACGGCTTCGGGGCGGATGGCATTGAACGTCACCTTCTGCTGTGGCGTGGAAACGTAGTTGTCGAAGAAGCGGTCCATCAGGCGCACATCCAGTGCCGTCACCGGATCCTCAGGCACGAGGCGCACGGCCCCCGGCCGCGTCAACTGGAGGTGTTCGATGATGATGCTGGCTTCCATCACCGTCCGGCCGCCATCGAGAAGCACCGGGAACCGGTTGAGCGGCCAAAGCGCCGTCAGTTCGGCGCCTGCGGCCGGGTCTTCCAGGGAGCGGTAGGTGAAGGGGATGTCGTTCTCGTAGAGCGCGATCAGCACCTTTTGGCAGTACGACGAGAAGGGGTGGGCGTAGAGGGTCGGGATGCTCATGCCGTGATCCGATTCCAAGGGCACTGCCTCAGTTATAAGCGCTTTCCCCTCGATCGTGACTCGGCCCGGCTTTCCGCGCCCCCACAGACCACTGGGCCGTCTCCCGACGGACAGGCGAAGTACGGCAGTTCTTTTGCCCATTTCGGGCTCAAGTGGTATTGCGTGCTGCCGAAATCAGGGTGACCGGTGGCCGTCTCTGATTCCTCTCGTCGGGGGGCCACTGGCGTTACCCGTTGGGAGAAGACAGCATGAATCTCGTGAATTCGATGCGACGGTTCACAATCCGCACCCGCATGTTCGGTGCCATTGCGGTTGTGCTCCTGTCATTGGCCCTCGTGGGCGGCGCGGGATTGATGGGCTTGTTCGGCATCGTTGCACTCAATGGTGACTTCCTCGAAATTACCGTCGTGCAATCGACACGGCTCAGTGCCTTGCGCGAAGAGATTGCCGCGGTGCGCAACCTCGAAAAAGACATGCTGCTCGCCTACGAGAAGCCCGAAATTGCGGCCAAGATCCAGCCGCAATGGGTCTCCGCGATAGGCAAGACAAGAGCGGCCGCGGAGGCTCTCGGGTCCACAGGCCATCCTGTCGCCAGCGCAACCGTTGCGAAAATCAAACCCCTGCTCGAAGGTTACGAGACCAAGGCCACCCCCGTCGTCAAGCAGTTGGTTGCCAACGCCTACGACAGCGCGGCGGTGGCCGACCGCATGCTCCGCAACGCGAAGGCCGACGTCGAGGCCATCATGCCGCTGCTGGCCGAGCTGGACCAGACGCAGGCGGCCGACGCAGAGGCGGCCAGTGCCAACTCCAAGCACATGGTGACCCGCACCATCGCGACGTTCGCAGCGGCCCTGCTGGTGGCGGTGCTCATCCTCATCCCCCTGACGCTGCTCAACATGGTGTCGATCTGCCGCCCGCTCGACGAGGCACGCCGCCTGGCGATGGCCATCGCCGGAGGTGACCTGACGCACAGCATCACCGTCCAGGGCCGTGATGAAACAGCGGCATTGCAGGAGGCGCTGGCTGAGATGCAATCCGCGCTGAACCGCATCGTTGCCAGGGTCCGCATGGCCTCGGACAGCATGGGCACGGCGTCCACCGAAATTGCCACCGGCAACGCGGACTTGAGCGCTCGCACCGAACAGACGGCTGCCAACCTTGAGGAGACCGCGTCATCGATGGAGCAGCTGACCACCACCGTGCAGCAAACAGCGCAGGCCGCCCGCACGGCAAACGAATTGGCCACATCCGCGCAGACATCCGCGGCCCACGGCGGGGAAGTGGTGTCGCAGGTGGTCGCCACGATGGAGGACATCAGCGCATCATCGGCCAAGATATCGGACATCATTGGCGTCATCGACGGCATCGCCTTCCAGACCAACATTCTTGCGCTCAATGCGGCCGTGGAGGCCGCGCGCGCGGGCGAAGAAGGCAGGGGGTTCGCCGTGGTGGCGGGCGAGGTGCGAGGCCTTGCCCAGCGTTCTGCACAGGCCGCCCGCGAAATCAAGGCGCTGATCGCAGCCTCGGCCGGCAAGGTGGAATCGGGCGCAAAGCTCGTGGTGGGTGCCGGCGCAGCCATGAACGAAATCGTCGGCTCGGTGCAGCGGGTGACCCAGATCATCGGCGAGATCACCGGTGCGGCCACCGCTCAGAGCGACGGCATCGCCCAGGTGAACCAGGCCGTCTCCCAACTCGACCAGATGACCCAACAGAACGCCGCACTCGTCGAAGAGAGCGCTGCCGCCGGCGAATCGCTGCGCGACCAGGCCAAGGCGCTGGTGGAGGTGGTGGCGGAGTTCAAGCTCACGCCCCAGTGAGGTGGCGAGCCCATGCAAGGTGTTGCATGGGCGCACAAGCAGGGTGGCCTGGCGCTGGTGCGCCCCTTGCTCGCCACCCTGGTGGCGCAAGCAGCTTACTTGACGTATGCACCCGCGATGATGATCAGCGAGCCCTGCTTCTTCACGTAGGACGTCTTCGCCTGAACCTCGCCATTGGTGGGGTTCTTGTACTTGTAGTTCACCCAGCCGCTGCCTTGCTTGTCGGCGACCTCCAGAATCTCCTTGCGGAACAGCTTTCCGTCCGCATCAGGCTCTGCCACCTGGTTCTTGCCCACCAGCGAAGGCGTGACCGGATGCGCCAGCACGGTGCCGGTCTTGTCGAACACCACCACGTACAAGTCGCCCTGATTGAACGGGCCATCCTTCTTGTTCACTTCCGCGACCAGCTTGTCGTCGCCATTCTTGGTGGCGAAAGCCACGGCCTTCTGAACAATGCCTTCAGCATCCGCCTTCGTCGCTTGAGCGGCCGATGCGGACAAGGGAAGAAGCCCACATGCGGCAGCAAACAGGGCAACGCGAACAAATTTCATCATTTGGACTTTCCTTGCTTGTTGAACTTCAAAGTTGTGGAGTCTCTTTGGGTGTGGCCCCCGATGAAGCGGGCCGGTACTGCCGGGGCAACTCTCCCAGGTTCCTCGCTTCGCCGTCAAATCCCAAGTGCAACAGCCTTGCTTATGTCGGGTCCTCTGACGCGGGCTGAGCCGGGTCAACGCGGCGCCTGACCGACGGAGCGCCTCCTGTCGCATGTTGGATAATATTGGAGGCAAGGACCAGGAGAACGGGCGAGATCGCCTTCTGCCGAGGTCTTGAAAAGCGCTGCGCGGCGTGAGTTTGCACTGCCCTTGCCAGTAACTTTCATTGACTGAAGATGATGCGGCGATACAACCACGCTGGGACCATTCTGAAAGCAGTTTCGTGGCTACTTCCCTTTTTGCTTGGCTTCCTGCTTTCAGCCTGTGCGAGCATCGACACCAATACATTGGCTCGCCCGGTCACTGAAACGTCAATCACCCTGAGCGAAACCTTCGTCTACACGCGAGAACACTCGGGCCTCGCAAATCGAAATTTCCGAACGATCTCTCTCGCCCCGGGCCGTTACGTATCAACCTTCGAAGATGCTGACGGAACTTATTATCGCTCGCAAGGAAATGAAATAGTCGAGCGCAGAGATCGACACGATTTCGGTTCAAAAGATCCGTCAGCGACGTTCATGTACCTCCACGCCGGTGGGATCTATCTGCCAAAAGACTCGACCCAACCGGCAAGAGTCTTTTTGGTCGCCGGAACAATGCGCACGATATCGACGGCCGCCACTGGCACAGTCACTGTCTTCGCGCCAGGCGTGTCTACCGGGACGGCTGTCGTTGGCGGCGTTGTCGCCAACGGCATCATCGCAGTGGGAATGGCTGCAGAACGAGGTAACTATGCTTTCCTCGCCGACTGGTCGCAGCCTGACGGCATGGAACTCAAAAGGTCACTGGGCCAGTAAAAAGCGATCGGGGGATCGCGGAGCCGCTGCAGCGCCCGCCAGGGCGTTCCCCCCATGCTGGCGGAACGCCCGCGGCTCGGATCCGCTTCCGTTGCCTCAGGGCGGGAACTTGCATCTTTCTGGCGCGACCCCGCGGGCACATCGGGTCAGCCAGCGCGGCGATCCCTGCTTCCGTATCGCAAGATGGCACTTCGAGCGCTAGCGGCCTCTTCAAACGCGCTGGGAGGCAGCGAGAACTGGCTCATCCGCAAAAAATCAGGGTTCAGGTGCGTTTCCGCTCCTTTCGTCCTTCTTGCGGTCCGGCTTCGTTGCTGTTCTTTTAGACTGCCTCCGGCATTCTATATGTGTGCCTTCAATTTCCAGCCTTGAGTGACAGTTGGAGCGCCCCGCTCCGTTTTCCCAATTGTCATTCGGACCAATTATTATTCTGATAAATAATGAGAAGAATCTTCTTGCTGCCCCTGCTCGCTGCGAGCATGTTTTCCGGATGCACCATCAATCCGACGCATCCTTCATTGACCCAGGCTTCCTTGCCCGAATTGATCCCGGTGCGTGAATTCGTCGCGGATCGAAAGTGGAATGGCCTTTACCAGATCTCCCCCGATGGAAAAAAGCTGGCATGGATTGGCGTCGATGGCACGCGCCCGTCGGTCATGGCGAAGACGATCGGGCGTGACGACGTCAAGGCATTCCCCATCCTGCCGCGCAACTTCATGTGGTCCGGCGACAGCACGCGGCTGCTGATGCTCGCGGACAACGGCGGTGATGAAAACATGCACATCTACGCCGGCACGGTCGGAAGTGAGGATCTCACGCTGACAGACCTGACCCCGTTCGATCGAACCGTGGCCGAGATCGTGCGCGTCGTCGATGACAGCCCGCGCATCGTGGCGATTGAAAATCGGCGCGACAAAAAGGTCTTCGACCTGTTCACCGTGGATGTCACCACCGGCAAGCACACCGCGCTGGCGACGAATCCAGGAAATGTCGCGGTGTGGGGTGTCGACCGCCGCGGCACGCTGCTGGCCCGGGTGGTGCAAGACGGTGAGCGAAGTATCCTTCAGACCAGGCAATCCGACGCCGAGGGCAGTTGGAAGTCCACGGCTGAATGGACCATCTTCGATGTGGTCCGCCCACTCGACTTCACCGAGGACGGCAAGGCGGCCTGGGTACTGTCCAACCGGGGGCGCGACAAGGTTGCGTTGGTCAAGGCGGATCTTTCGGATGGCAAGGAAACGGTTGTGTATGCCGATCCCGATGTTGACGTGGAGTCGGCGCGTCTCAGCCGAAAGACACGCCTGCCGCTGGTCGCGTATTCCGACCCCGATTACCCCAGGCAGGCGATTTTCGATGCAACGCTGCGCGACCGCTTGGCTGCCCTCGCCGACAACAAGCCAGCGCGAATCGAGATCGAAAGCATCGACGATGCTGACCGCAACATGACGTTGTCAGTGGCCACCGACCGCGGCACCCGTCATTACCTCTACAGCACCGAGAGCCCACAACCGCTGCTTCTTGGGGAAGACAGCATGAGCCGTCTTGCCTCTCAGTTGGCGAGCGTCAAACCCATCTCGTTCACCAGCCGCGATGGCCTTCCTCTGCATGGCTACCTCACGCTGCCGGTGGGCGTGAAAGCAGAAAAATTGCCCATGGTGGTGCTGGTCCATGGGGGGCCGTGGGGCCGTGACGAATGGGGCGGCAATAAGAAGGTGCAGTTCCTCGCCAATCGCGGCTACGCTGTGCTCCAGGTGAACTATCGGGGATCAACAGGGTATGGCCGCGCCTTCGTGGAGAAATCCGCAGGCGAATTTGCCGGCAAGATGCATGACGATCTCATCGACGGCGTCAACTGGGCTGTCCAGGCGGGCATCGCTGATCGAGAGCGGATTGCAATCGATGGTGGCAGCTATGGTGGCTATGCCGCGCTGGTCGGCCTGACGTTCACGCCGGAGGTTTTCGCCTGCGGGATCTCCATGGTCGGCATCAGCGACCTGCCGCGTCTGATGGATACCATGCCCGAGTACTGGGAACTTGGAAAGCCGTGGTGGAAACGTTTCATCGGTGATTCACGTGATCCCGCGGATCGCAAAATCATGGAGGCCAAATCACCGTTGTACAAGGCCGATGCGGTCACGAAGCCGCTGCTCATCATGCATGGAGTGAACGACCCGCGTGTGAAACTGGAGCAGTCAGAATTGATGGTTGCCGCGCTGCGGAAGGCAGGCAAAGAGGTCGACTTCGTCACCTTCGACGGCGATGGCCACGGCAACCAGCGATGGCCCAACAACCTGACCATGTATCGCAAGACCGAAGACTTTCTCGCCGGCTGCATCGGCGGGCGCAGCAGCGGGTTTGATTTCTATCAGCTAGGGTCATGGGCCTTCTGAAGCTGGTGCGCTTGCGTTCGCAGATGTTCACGCTGGGCGCGATCATGGCGGGGGCGGCGGCCTTGGTGTCGCACGCTTACCTGCCCTCGTGGATTTTCGGCGGGCTCGATCCTGCCGA
Organism: uncultured Rhizobacter sp.; assembly: GCA_966212105.1. Lineage (GTDB taxonomy): Bacteria > Pseudomonadota > Gammaproteobacteria > Burkholderiales > Burkholderiaceae_C > Rhizobacter. Next base: position 51,677 of record CBIHPH010000017.1, on the reverse strand, counting down.
CCGGCTTGTGCCCCTCGTCGTGTTCATCGCCCTGACACTCCTTGGGCTTGCAGGCGTCAAGGTCCTTGGCGCGGTGACGCGCTTGCTGGAGGGCTCGGGCCGTGCATCCCTGAAGTGGAGGGTGCCGGTCGGCCTGGTCACGATCATGGCCCTCAACGGCGCTCTCTTGGGCTCTGTCTTTTCTCCTGCATTCAAGCTCATCATGGGAAGGGAGCCTCGCGGCCTGCCAGGCCTCTGGATCATGACCAGCATCGTGGGCGGCGTGGTCTATCTTGCCCATTTGATCGCGCGCGCCACCGCGGCCCAGCGTGAACGGAACCTCCAGATCCAGCTGGAAACCGATGACCTTGCCACCGCGCTGAACCGCGCCGACCTGGCGATGCTCGAAGCGCAGATCGAGCCGCATTTCCTGTTCAACACCCTGGCGCACATCAAGCGGCAATACCGGCTCGATCCAGGCACCGCCGATCAGATGCTCTCCGCGTTGATCGACTATCTGGATCGTGCGGCGCCGGCCTTGCGGCAGGCCAATTGGACCATCGGCGATGAACTGGACCTGATCCAGGTCTATCTGGGCCTTCTCAAGCAGCGATTCGGCGTGCGCCTGGACTTCGGTATTGCCGTGCCGGATGCAGCGCGCCGCATCCAGATTCCTGCGCTCACCATCACCACGCTGGTTGAAAACTCGGTCAGGCATGGGCTGGCACCAAAACCTGAAGGAGGCCGCATCTTGATTGATGCCGAAACGAGCCCTGCCGGCATGAAGATCGAAGTCTGCGACGATGGCGTCGGCCTGCGTCAGTCGTGCGGCAGCGGGCTGGGGCTCGCAACGGTGCGCGCGCGGCTGCGGGGTGCGTTCGGGGGCGAGGCAGCGCTGTTGGTGGAGCCCCGCCTGGAGGGGGGCGTGCGTGCGGCCATCCATCTGCCCGGGCAGGGCCATGTGGAGTAGGTGCATGCGCTTCGCACATCACACTCATGAGAATGCAGAGCTGATTCGCACTGTCTCGCTGCCGGCCAAAATATGGACGCGCCTGCGTGCCACCAGCTTCTCGCTGGTCATCGTCGCTGCCATCGCGGCACTGTCCCACGCGCTTTGGGGCTTGCCGTACTGGCTGGGAAGAATCCGGCAGGACGGCGTTGCTCATTGGCTGTACGCGATTGTCCTGCCGGACCTCGTCACGGCATTCATCATGCTGATGGCCATTCGTAGTAGCACTGACAACGGCACGGACCTCGCCCGCCGCCCGGGGCGCTTCCTGCTGGCGCTCCTCCTCGGGGTCACCGTGGCCGAGGTCGTGATGGTCGCCCTTTACGAGCTGTTCAACGTGCCGAAGTTCACCCTGGCGACGCGCCCGCCGGAATCGTATTTGATCGCTTGGTTGAACAGCATGTTGTTCGGTGGCCTGTTCGGCTGGCTGGGCATTCTTCATCTCCAGCGAATTGAAGACCGAGAGCGGTTCTCGGCGGCCATGGCAAAGCGCTCGCTGCTGGCACGGCAAGTCACACAGTCCCGCCTGGCTGCCGTCCGCGCGCGAACCGACCCGGAATGGGTCGCCAACGTCCTGCGCAACGTTCTGGCGCGCTACCGCACGAACGGCGAGGACGCTTCATCCTTGCTCGACCAGCTGATCGGCCACTTGCGCCTGGCAATGACCCGGGCCCGAGAGCGCTTGCCGTCGCCGGCGGCCGAAATGGCATTGATTCGGTCATACCTGGCGCTCCGCGAAGTTGAGAGCGGAATTTCCATCGCACTCCATGGCGACCTGGTCGGACAGGAACCTGCGCGCCCGGACCTGCCGATACCGATCTTTCCAGCCGTGCGCCGCCTGTGCGACGAAGCTGTTCTTGCCGCGGCGGAGCAGGTCTCAGCGCGCATCGACATGCGCATCGAAAGCATGCCCTCTTGCCTGTGCATTGAACTGAAGCTCGTGGCCGCAGCCATCGCCCCTTCGCGCCTTGCCCAGACCAAGGCGTACATGGCCGAGCTATCGCTCGGCCACGACGATACACTGCAGCATTTCGCGGATTCCGAAGGCAATCGATATGTGGTTCAGGTCGCCATCCGCTGAAGCGCCGCCCACCGCGCTGCTCGTCGAAGACGAACACGCGTTGCGCGAGGAACTGCGAGACATGCTGACGGCGCTGTGGCGGGAACTGCGCATCATTGCCGAAGCGCAAGACGGCGTGGAGGCCTTGGGCCTGATCGCACAGCACCAGCCGCGAATCGTGTTCCTCGACATCCAGATCCCGGGCCCCAACGGCCTCGAGATCGCACGCCACATCGGCGACCGCTGTCATGTTGTGTTCGTCACTGCCTACGATGCGCATGCCATCGACGCATTCGAAAAAGGCGCGGTCGACTACCTTCTCAAGCCTCTCAGCGCCTCGCGGTTGTCCGTCACCATCGGGCGCCTCAAGCAAAAGCTCACGCAAGCGCCATCCGACCTGTTCGGCTTGATGGAACTCATGCAGGCGCGGCAACCACGCGCCTACCTGCGGTGGATCACTGCCAACGTCGGCAAGTCATTGCGCATGATCACCATCGACGAAGTCGTGTTCATCCAAGCGGACCAGAAGTTGACACGGGTCGTCCTCGCGGACTCCGAAGTGTTCATCAAGAAGACCTTGAAAGACCTCTTGTCAGAGCTCGATCCCGAGCAATTCTGGCAAACCCACCGTTCCACCATCGTCAATGCCTTGGAGATTTCGAGCATCGAACCGGACATGAGCGGGCGCCTGGTCGTCAAGCTGAAAAGTCGTCGCGAACAGTTGCCGGTTTCTGAAGCGTTTGTACGTCGGTTTCGGCAGATGTAGAGCTCCGCTTCGAAGCTCAGGCACGTCTTTCCGTTGATGGTCATGCGGGGGACCCCTTCTGCTGGAAGGAGCGGCGGGAGAACAGGTCGCCGCACTTGTCAGGGGCAGCGCCCGCATCATTTGACGGAGTTCTGCTCGCGTTCAGCCCAAACGATACGATCATCCACGGCGTAGGGCCTGCACCCTGCGCGGCCTCCTTTCTGGCAGTTGGACACTGCCCGCTCGACAGGCGGTGTCGGGTCGGACCGGGACGGACCCGAGGCAAAACCCCAGCTGCCATCGGGTGACATGGCAAAGGCGCGGGGGTAGGGCTTTTCCAGGTACAGCCGGAAGGCCTCCATGCCCCGCTTGTCGAGGAGTGCCAGTGGATCCGCCGCCGCGGACGGTGGGCCGGCAGACGCGAACCATTCCCGGAGAGGCAGATCGGCAAGCCACTGCACCCTGCGACCCACCGACAACTGCGGCTCGGAGTGGGGAAGACCGAGTCGATCTTCGCGCAGCTCGATCCGGGATTTGGCGTGGAACATCAACTGCACCAGCGATCTGGAAGCGTCGAAGTCATTCGCCAGCAGCTCCTCGATGAAAAAAGTGTTCCGGTCATGGACCGCGCATCCGAACGAAGCGCGATCCGCCGAAGCCGCCGTGAGCACGATGTGCGTGTCGCGTTGCAATGCGGGAATGAAAGAGCCGGAAAAACAGGCCGAGAGAATCACCACGGTAGGCCGGTCGCCCAGCGGGGCAAGCTCTGCGAACAAGCGGGCCGCGGTCAGCGGGGGATAATCTTTTTGCGCTGCGTTGACGCTCAACGCCCTCCTGCTGCCATGGCTGGAGATGAACAACACCACGATGTCGTCGGCGCGTGCATGTTCGGTGATATGCAGAAGGCTGCCATGCAACGTCTGCGGATTCGCGAACGGATACCGCAGCGTCTTCATCCGGGGCTCGTTGCTGTGCTCGTACTTCAGCACCGTGCCGCCCAAGTCTGAAAGCCGCCTCGATACGAGTTCGAGGTCGCCTTGGAAGGCAGGAGAGGTCGAGTTCATCGCGAACCCGGCCAGCCACACCCGGTGGCCTTTCGCTTCGCGCGCCGGGGATACGACCTGCTCTTGCTGCTGTGCGGCCAGCCCGAGGCTTTGCTGCTGCCCGGCGCCGTTGTCGGGCGACAGGTACGCACATCCACTCAGGAAAATCGTCATCCCACAAACCACCGGCACGAGCCAGCGGCGCACTGCATCGAAACTCATCAGCGTTTTCTCCTCGGTAAGCGACTTAATAGCATTCGATTTGCACCGTTGATTTACGCACACGCGCAGTGAAGTCGGCGGCATTCATCGCCTTGCTATTTGGGGTTCCACTGCTGTAGCTAATTTTGTGTGCATCTGAACTGTGAGTAGATTAATGCCGAAGTTCACATTTTGCGGATTGCCCGAGGTCGCCGACAATATCTGCAACGTCCCCGATGGTCAGGATTCGCTGATTCGTCGGAATCCAATCGCATGGCACGCCCGGCAGAAAACTTTTGCCAGTGTCGCCGACGAACCCAAACGAGGCTGCTGAGGTGTAGCTCGCCTAAAAATCGTCAACATGACAGTAATCCCTGAATAAGCAGACCGGCGCTTTGGTTGCGAACCCTGAAGTACTGCTGAACAGGATTGTCTGCGCCTGTTTTGCCGCGTGACGTTGAATCGAACGAGAGCACGGGATTAGAACCCAGGGACCACATCGTTGAGCTCAGCGTTTCTTGTTCTTACAGAAAGAGCCGTGTTGATCGGGGTTGTTGGTCGGTACGCCGCTACGCAGTCGCCTCCTTGAAGCGATGGGTACGGCCATTCGTTGTATGTCAGGGCGAGCGCATGCGTTGTCATCACGCATTCGCTCAATAGGTGATATGTCCGGGAGCGAATGAGTTTTCATCAACGAATGGCGTTCAAGAACTTGCAGAACGAAACGCAGTTCGCACGAGGTGCCGCGGGCGCGTCCCGATTTCTGTGGTTCAGGCATAGCACCTCACAAGGAGCATGAATGCCAAGCAGTCATTTGAAAGCACGGGGCTGATGTACCACCCTGAGGAGCGCGGACGGATGGTGTCGCCACGCCAGTCGTGCACGGCCAGATCCCCAGCTTCCATGTCGACGAAGAGCGTGCTGTCCTCTGGCAAGGTCCTGATCTGGGACGTCTTGCCCGATCCGGGAACTCCGACCAGAACGATCTTCGCGCAGCGGGTCTCGCGCAGGCGCTCGTCCGCGCTGATGATGGGAAGCGCCATCACGGCACCTCCTTGGTGTCGAGGCTGGCCAGCCGGAAGCTCGCCTTGCCGGGTCGTAGCGTGCGCGCCGCTTCGAACTGCTCGCGCAGCACTTGGGCCAGGCGGCGAACCTGGCCTCCTGGACCTTGAGCGCGACGTCCATGTACTGCGTCGGATCGTTGCCGCCGGCCGCGATTTTGCGGGCCAGTTCATTGAGCTGGCTCTGATCCCAGTCGACGATCTTGCGGAGGTCGCAGGCGACCGTCTCGCCGTGGTCATCGATGCGCACGACGCCGAAATCTCGGCCTTCGCTCCAGCGCTGCAGGGTCTTCGGGTGGATGCTCCACAGCCGGGCCAGTTCGGCTTCGGACAGGACGTGCCGGTCGTCTAGGTCGGCCTTGGTCACAGGGACCGGCGCCCCGTAGTTCGTTGGTGTTGCTTGCAGCATGCGTTCCCTTTCGGTGAGGTGAAAAACGATGCTGCTATTTCAAATTTTGAGCGGCGAACTGTCAGCGAACTGGGCGGCGAACTGGACAGAAAGTTCCAGTTCGCTGCTGTGTTAGTGCGTTCTCTCTTTCTCGATGAAGTCCGAGCGTGAGCTTCTGGGTGAGGCAGCAACGTAGGCGGCATTCGCAAGTCGGCATGGCGAATCGAAGGAGTGGTGACCGAACTGGGTAGTAGGGCCATTTCGCCGCTCCTCAACCGGCTGAGTGACATTCTTTGGGAATGCCCGAGTAATCGAAATTCGACGCATTTGTTTCAAATGATGTCAGCATATGTGGGCGCCGTTGCGTGGGACCCTTGCAGCCGATAGCATGCAGGGCCCTTTTGACGTTATCTGCCATGTCAGACCTTGGGCACATCTCTCTGCGCGATCGTTCGTTCAATGTAAAGCGGGCTGCTGTCACTCGCTGCGGCAAAACTTGGCACATCGAAATCGAAAGCCACCCCAAGGTCTACGACAACGAGTTGTGGGCGCCCTGCCTTTATCATCAAGCGCTTCTTCTAGATGCTGAAACCGGTGATGATCTGCAAAGGAAAGTGGTTTCCTGGAAATTTCAAACCGGCCCAGAATATCTTCATCCTGAGATCGGATCGATGTACGTGTTTGGTCACCATGATATCCGTCATTGCAAGCTGGCGTTCGGTCGCCACGACGGTAATCGCGTCGAAGTGCAATGGGAGGGCATCTGCGACGTATTTTGGGACGATGAATTCAGTGAAAACGTCCCCTTCATATGCAGAGCTTTCGCTGCGACAAAGTGACGCCTGACTTCCTCCACCAGGGCGGCATTGCCGCGACGTCCACCAGTCCAATAGGTTTCAATGCTTATCGTCAAGCCACTTTGGAGTATGTATTGAGAAGCTCGTGCTTTGTCTTTTTTCGTAGTGGTGCTTGCACTTTGCAACTGGCCGAGCAGGAACTTCAAAGGTATAAGCTCAATGTTCGTCAGGACGGAAACGCCCTACTGGTAGGCCGTCCCGGCGCCCCCGTCTTCCGAATCACCCTGACGGAGCAGCCTCACGTACGCCGAGAGGCGAAAGAGATCGCTCGAGGAACAGAACACGAAGGAACCATGGGCCAGTGCGATGCCCGATTCGAGATAACTATCGATGATTTGGAGCAAGTGCTCGACGAGATCAACACATTGATGGAAGTCCAGGGTGCGTTGCAAGACGCCTCCTCCGGTTATCTATTCCTTCCGTGGAATGGACAGATCGCAAAGCCATGGGTGATCAAGGCCTAACTCCGCCGGCAAGGGTTGCTTGCCTCAAGGGACCCAGGGCTGCTCCTTTTGGCACCGCTCATGATGAGCTAATAAACGAACAGGAATAACCATGGGTCTTGCAGTTGGAGTTGGCGTGCTCGCCGACCTGCTTGAAAACGATCGTGAGGGGGCCAAGTGGCTGGATGAAGGACTTGTTGCGGCAAACCGCCTTCTGGAGAAGGCGGGGCTACCTTCACATGCAGAGCCGCGAATGCTGGAGCGACCTTCCAAGCGGGCGTCGATCAGATCGTTCCCGTACTCGTTCATCCATTACTTGCGCCGGGCATACGCATATCGCATCGCAGATCCATCTTGGGTTGCCTCGGGGGTCTGTGACGACGTTGATCCAGCAAGGGATCCGATCCTGGAACAGGAAATGGAAATGCTGCGGAGTCACCTCCTTTGCCATTCGGATGCTGAAGGGTTCTACATGCCCGTCGACTTTCGAGACGTTCTGTTCGAAAACTCTGACGGTCCAGGAATCCCGGGTGGCATGTTGGGGTCGTCATATCGTTTGCGGGAGGAGCTCATCCTGGTTGCGCCGGCTCTGGGTATTCGCTTAAGCGACGGCCGCCTCTCTGATGAGGAGGCGGCCAGAATCGATCATATCGCGCGCAGCGAGGACGGGCTATGTCGAGAGCATTGCTCTTGGCTTGCGCTCTACGAGGCCGCCCGCATCAGCGTCGAGTTAAAGACGGCCATCGTATTCTGCTGAATGTGAGAACCCCGGTATCGAAAGGCTGCTCGTAGCACCATGAGCATCGGAATCGTTATCCGCAGAGCTTCGTCAATCTCTCTGGACGAATGGCGCTCGTTCGTCTCGTCAGACAGCAGCCTTCGCTTGAGGTCTGAGCCGTATTTGGCGCGGAATCCCAGCGCTGGCAAACTGATCACATTTCCTCACGGCGAAGCCGATGCGGAGATACTCAGTGAAGAAGTTTGGGTGCCATTTTTGCGTTGGCAGCGGGGAAGACTGACGACTGAATTCAATTCCAGCTTTGAAGTCCCATCGAACCCAATTCGAATCAGGTTGGTTCAAGTGGCAAAGCATTTCGGCGCGGTGTTGGAAACCGACGCTAGCGACGAGGCCCTCGATTGGTAGCGCCATCCATTTCCCGAGCGGCACCTGCCATCGCTCATGTGCAGAAGGGGAGTTAACGGTGAGCTTCGATCTCTTCCTTGAGCGTTTTGAATCGGGCACTTCAGCCCCGGCAGACCGAGCGGCAGTCAAGCGTGTCATTGACGCGGTCCGAGTAGTAACTCCCGATCAGTACGGCGTCTACGACGCTCCCCTGCCTAATGGTGAGGTGATTCAGCTTTCGGCTTCCGAACTGAACGCTGAAAAAGTCTTCAGCGGGTGCGCATTTCATCTTCACGGCTTCTCACTCGCGTACTGCGAGTTTATCCTCCGTGTAGCGACGGCGGGGGACATGGTGATCTTCAATGCGCAAGGTCGGGATGATCCCGAGAATCCTGTGCTCATCTTGTCCGCGCAGCCCCAGGCTTCAGAAGTGCCGCAGGACATGTACAAGCACTCAGTGCTAGCACGTGACGGCCTGCACCTCTATACGCTGCTGGACGGCAGTTACGAGGGCTGGCAGCGATATCGATCTTATTCCCTCCAGGCAAGCACGGGCTATGACGTGTGATTGCTTAATCCGTGCAGCAAGCTTGCGTCAATACACTGGCTCAATCTAAACGGCTTGGCGAGAGCGTTTCAGTGCATTGCACAACTTAGGATCTGATGAATTATGGATGACTTCTTTGCAAAATTTGCGCCAAGGTTTTTCTCCAAAAAGAACCTAACCCGGAGCGGCAGCTGAAGGATTTCGAAAATCGCTTCGAAACCAAGATTCCACGGCGGCTAAGGGATATTCTAGTTCAATGTGCTGGTTCAGTTGTTTTTGATAGAGTCGTGAGTTTTAAGCCGATGACGGTGACGGGTTGGGAAGGCCGGAGAGGCACTGTTGCAATATCGATAATATTTGGTCCTTCGGATGATTCTAATGGTCTATTAAAAAATAAGCTTACATATGCCGACCAGCTGCCACATGATCTCACCCCATTTGCCGGGTTGGGGGTGGGAATTTACTCTGCTACAATGATAAAATCGGGGCGATTCTGTTTTGGGATCATGAGTCACCCCCGGATGAGGAAAATATCTTTATGGTGGCTGAAAATTTCTCTGATTTTGAGGCTCAATTAAATGTTGAGAGCGATCCGGTGCAGAGAGATTTTGGGGTCGTCAAGGTAGATTTGAAATTCTAGTTGGATTGCACCCATGAGTTGGCTGAGAACCTTTACCGCAGCGCCGGCTCGGGTTTCGTGCCAGCCTTCAATGCGTACATACCTTCGCGGGAATTGATGAGCACCAGAGTCGAATAGACATCCTTGGGCACCTCATATTCGGGCCTACCTTTGTTGACCGTCTTAACCTTGAAGACCTCTCCCGGTTTGTCTCCCTTCAACCCCGCCCGAGCCATGACGGCTGAACCAAGACGCGGCACTCCCGAAAACGACCAAAGCGCGCGGAAGACAGCTGCCTGGGCCGGCGAGAGCTCGATCGGATTGGCGGACACGGCCGGCAGGTGCACAACACGGAAGTCGGCCGAGAACGGCCCGTGGTGAGGCTCCGTCGTCCCGTCGAGCGCCGATCGATCTGAGTCGTCATCCCCGGTATCCGGTGCAAGGAAGCGGAGGTTGCCGCAGACAGTCCCGACGTGGGACAAAGCGGCGCATGAGTTGTCCCACCACGGCCGACAGGTGGGACGGCCGTGGGACACTGGGAAGCCGCGCCAATGCTGGCTGTCCCACCTGTCCCACTTGTCCCACCGCTAAAGCGATCAGCGGCACAAGCACACGCCGGGCAATGCCGAATTGGGCCGCAACCATTGCGGGTCCCTCCTGAGGGGCAGCACTGCGGGGGGTCTCGCTGAGCCCCGGTTTGCGACAAATTTTCGCCAAGGAAGCCGAAGGGCCCCCTTTGCTAGCAATGTGTCGTTGCGGATGCCGGCGCTCAGTTAGTCGGGCGAAGTACCCCTTCCCGGCCATCTGATGACATTCGGGTCCGCAGAGCCCTCCTGAACCGCTAGCATAGGACTGCGCCCATCTTGAGGTGCTGCTGCATGCTTCCTGCACTGCAGAGTGGCGATGCGAGCCGAAGTCGTTGCGCATTTTTCACGCAGGCACCAGAAAACGTCGAGAATATGGCCCGCCTCGTCGAGCGATCACAGTCGTCGATGCTTGCCACGGTTACGATGGCGGCCGTACCAAGCCTATGGGAAAAACACTCGGACATTCAAACACACCGGTGAGCTCGCGGGGCAACTTTCATTTTCTGAGCGAGCACTCGCCGCTGCTGGCTGACTTGGGTGCCACGGCAGAGCGCCTGTTTCCGTACGATCCTGCTAGCAGCGTGCTCAAGCTTCGCCTGCTCGCAGAAGCCATCACCCAGGACATCGCGGCGCGGCTCGGAATCACACTGACCCAACCCAGCCAGGCCGAACTGCTACGCGCCGTCGACGTGCGGCTGGGCATGGATGCCCAAGTCCGGCAGCTCTTCCACCTGCTGCGCCGCACTGGCAATATGGCCGCCCACGAGGCCAATCACGGCATTGGCTACCGCGAAGGCCTGGAAGCGCTGAAGGTTGCTCGCCAGATTGCCGTCTGGTTCCACCGCAGCTTCGGGCGCGATCCCGGGTTCAAGCCGGGTCCGTTCCAGTTGCCGGACGATCCCAGTCAGAAGCTCGTAGAGCTGCAGCAGCAGATTACCGAGCTCAGCACGCAGCTTCAGGTCGCCCAGTCGGCGCAGCAAGGTCAGGCCGAGATGACTCGCTTGCTGGAGGCGCAGGCTGCTCAGGAGCGCGAGCTGTCTCGCAGGGCGCAGGAAGACGCAGCGGTCTACCAGGAACTCGCCGAAGAGGCTGGTGCTCGGGCGGCGACATTGCAGGCCCAATTCGATGCGCAGTTGGCTGCGGTTAAGTCAGCGCCCAGCGGCGATAGCATGGCGCAGCTGTCTCGGCGCGCCAACGAGGCCGCCAAGTCGGTGCTGCTGGACGAAGCCGACACCCGCCGGATCATCGACCTTCAGCTCATCGAAGCTGGTTGGGAAGCCGACACAGTTAACCTTAGCCACGCGGGGGGCGCCCGCCCTGAGCGGGGCAGGAACAGGGCGATTGCCGAGTGGCCCACACAAGGCAAGCAGTCAGCTGACTATGTCTTGTTCGCCGGCTTGATGCCCCTTGCCACTGTCGAGGCCAAGCGCAGGAACGTCAACGTGCCCGGCAAGATCGGCCAGGCTGAGCGCTACGCCCGCGGCTTTGGCATGGACGACGGCATGACACCGGCTTGGCGGCACGCGGGGCGAGCCGGCCCGTGGGCCGACGGGCAGGGCGGCCACTTCCAGCTGCCCTTCGTCTACTCCAGCAACGGGCGACCCTTCGTCAAGCAACTCGCCGAAGTCAGCGGCACCTGGTTCCGCGACGCACGGTCGCCATCGCACACCGCGCGGCCGTTCGCCAGCTTTCACTCGCCGCAGGGCCTGCTCGATCTGTTGACCCGCAGCAAAGAGGAGGCCGAGCAGCGGCTCCAGCAAGACAGCTACGCCTACCTTCGGCTGCGCGACTACCAAATCAACGCCATTGCCGCCGTCGAGACAGCCCTGGCCGAGGGCCGCAATACCTGCCTGCTGGCCATGGCCACCGGCACGGGCAAGACGCGCACCATCATCGGTCTGATCTATCGGCTCCTGAAGGCCGAGCGCTTCCGCCGCATGCTTTTCCTTGTGGACCGCAAGGCCCTGGGTACGCAGGCTCAGGATGCATTCAACGAGGCACCGCTCGAGCAGAACCTGCCGCTGTCCAAGATCTACAACATCGCCGAGCTTGGCGACATGGCCGCAGAAGCTGAAACCCGCGTGCAGGTGACCACCGTCCAGGCGATGGTCAAGCGCGTGTTCGGAAGCGACACGTCCCCGCCCGTGGACGCCTACGACTGCGTCATCGTCGACGAGGCCCACCGCGGCTATGCGCTCGACCAGGAGATGACCGAAGGCGAATTGGCAGTGCGCGACCAAGCGCAATACCTCTCCAGCTATCGCCGTGTGCTGGACTACTTCGACGCCGTGCGCATCGGCCTCACGGCCACGCCAGCGCGCCACACAACGGAGATCTTCGGCAAACCGATCTTCACCTACTCGTACCGTGAAGCCGTGGCCGACGACTGGCTGATCGACCACGAACCGCCCATCCGCTACGAAACCCTGCTCAGCCGCCACGGTATCCAGTTCGCCAGAGGCGATCAAGTCGACGCAGTGAACCTCGCCACCGGCGAGATCGAGACCGCAGAGCTCGAAGACGACCTCGACTTTCAGGTCGAAAGCTTCAATCGACGCGTCATCAACGAAGACTTCAACCGCGTCATCTGTCAGCAACTGGTAGAGGAGCTGGATCCGTTCGGTGAAGAGAAGACGCTGATCTTCTGCGCCACCGACGCGCATGCTGACATGGTCAAGCGCCTGCTCGACGACGCCTTCAGGGCCAAGTACGACGCGCAGTACATCGAGGCCGCCGTGCGCAAGATCACTGGCACTGCCGATCAGGTCGATCAACTCATCCGCCGATACAAGAATGAGCGCCTGCCCTGCATCGCCATCACCGTCGACCTGCTGACCACAGGCATCGATGTCCCCGCCATCTGCCACCTGGTGTTTCTGCGCAGGGTGAAGAGCCGCATCCTCTACGAACAAATGATCGGCCGTGCCACACGGCGTTGCGACGACATCGGCAAGACGGTGTTCAGGATCTACGACCCGGTAGACATCTATGCCACGCTGCAGGCGGTGAGCACCATGCAGCCGCTGGTGAAGGACCCTAAGGTCACACTGGAACAACTGATCGACGAGTTGAACGACCCCGCAAGCCGGGCGGCAGCGGGCACCCTTCCCGGCACGAGCCATGCGCACGATGTGCTGAACCAGCTGAACCAGAAGCTGATGCGCATCCTGCGCCGCGCGGGCCATCAGGCCGACAAGCGCCCCAAGCTGCAGGCGCGGCTGGCGGAGCTGGAACAGCAATGGGGCGTGCCCCCCGCGCAGTTGCACCAGCACCTCAACGAGCTGGGTCCCGCCGGGGCTGCTGACTACCTGAAGCACAGTACCAGGCTGCTGGTGCAACTGGCGGAGGTGCAAGAACTCATGGGCACGGCCTACATGCCCATCCTGTCGCAGCACGCCGACGAGCTGGTGGCCCGCGAACAGAGCTGGGGCAGCTACGTGCGCCCCGAGGACTACCTGGACAGCTTCGGCCGCTTCGTGCGCGAGCAGATCAACCAATCCGCAACGCTGGCCGTCGTGGTCAACGCACCCAAGGACCTGACGCGCGAGCAACTGCGCGAGGTGCGCCTGCTGCTCGACGCCAACGGCTACAGCGAAGCCAACCTCAAGGCCGCTTGGCGCAACCGCAGCAACGTCGACATCGCCGCCAGCATCCTCGGCTACATCCGCCAGGCCGCGCTGGGCGAGCCTTTGCTGCCCTTCGAACAGCGTGTCGCCAATGCCATGCAACGGGTCTACGCCCTCAAGCCGTGGACGCCCGTGCAGCGCCGATGGCTGGACCGCCTGGCCAAGCAGTTGGCGCTGGAGGTGGTCATCGACCCCGCATTCGTAAACCGCGCGTTTGCCCAAGACGGCGGCGCTAAGCAACTTGACAAAATGATCGGCGGCGAACTCCAGAACGTCATGTCCGAACTCTCAGTCCACCTGTGGCCCCGGTCGGCATGAGAACTCGGCTACCTCTCTAGAACAAGGTCGGGCCAGCGGCAGCCGTCAAGGACTCGCAAGCGCCGACGCACTCAGACACTTCATTGACTCGATGACCCAAAACGACATCGTCCAGAAACTCTGGAACCTCTGCGACGTCCTGCGCGACGACGGCATCAACTACAGCGACTACGTCACCGAACTCGTGTTGCTGCTCTTCATCAAGATGGAGCACGAGAACAAGGCCAGCGGCATCCTGGCCGAGCACAAGCTGCCCGAGTACGCCCGCTGGTCCACGCTGTCGGCGTTGAGCGGGCTGAACTTGCTCAAGCACTACCGCACCGCCTTGCTGAAGCTGAGTGAAAGCGACGACCCGTTGCTCGCAGCCATCTACGCCGACGCGCAGACCAGCCTGAAGGAAGCGCGCCACCTGGAGCAGCTGATCAAGAGCCTGGACGGCATCGATTGGTTCAGCGCCACCAAGGACGGCCTGGGCGACCTGTACGAGGGCCTGCTGGAGAAGAACGCCAGCGAAACCAAGAGCGGCGCCGGCCAGTACTTCACGCCGCGCCCCTTGATCGACAGCATCATCGCCCTGGTGAGGCCGCAACCCGGCGAAACCATTCAAGACCCGGCTGCCGGCACCGCCGGCTTCTTGATCGCCGCCGACAACTACATCAAGGCCCATACCGACCAGCTTTACGACCTGAGCGAGAAGGAGCGGACGTTCCAGCGCACCCGGGCCTACCTGGGCATGGAGCTGGTCACCAGCACGCGCCGCCTGGCGCTGATGAACTGTCTGCTGCACGGCATGGAAGGCGACGCCGAAGGCGTGGTGCATTTGGGTAACACGCTGGGCAGCGCCGGCAGCGCTCTGCCCAAGGCCGACATCATCCTCAGCAACCCGCCCTTCGGCACCGCCAAGGGAGGCGGCGGCCCGACGCGCGACGACCTGACCTACGCCACCAGCAACAAGCAGCTGGCCTTTCTGCAGCACATCGTGCGCCACCTCAAAGACGGTGGCCGCGCCGCGGTGGTGCTGCCCGACAACGTGCTGTTCGAGGCCGGCGTGGGCGCCGACATCCGCCGCGACCTGATGGACAAGTGCAACCTGCACACCATCCTGCGTCTGCCCACAGGTATTTTCTACGCCCAGGGCGTGAAGACCAATGTGCTGTTCTTCCAGAAGGTCAGTTCCGCAGCCACAGGCAGCACGAAGGCGGTGTGGGTGTACGACCTGCGGGCCAACATGCCGAAGTTCGGCAAGCGTACGCCGCTGACGAGTGAGCATTTCAGCGCCTTCGAGGCCGCGTATGGTGAGGACGCCAACGGGCTCAGCCCGCGTACCGATGAAGGCGAAGGTGGCCGCTTCCGCAGCTTCAGCCGCGAGGCGGTGAAGGCACGCGGCGACAGCCTGGACATCAGCTGGCTGAAGGACGAGAGCGCGGAGGATGCTGCGGACTTGCCGGAGCCGGGGGTCTTGTCGCGACTGGCGGCTGATGAATTGAATGGCGCCCTGGCAGAGCTTGAGGCTATCCTGGCCGAGCTGGGAGAGCTCGCGTGAGCATCACGGATCTTGATCTTCCGCCGTCGTGGGTTGCCGTCACGTTCGGACAAGTCATCGACTACGGCGCCGCGGAGAAGGCTGAGCCAGAGGAAATTGCGCCTGAGACGTGGGTACTCGAACTCGAAGACATCGAACGTGATTCATCGCGCGTGCTGCAGCGCATCCCTTTCTCAGTGAGGCGCTCCAAGAGCACCAAGAATCGGTTCTCCCGCGGCGACGTTCTTTACGGGAAGCTTCGGCCCTACTTAAACAAGGTGGTGTACGCGGATGCGCCTGGTGTCTGCACGACCGAGATCGTTCCGATCAAACCAGGTTCGGCGCTGGCTGGACGCTATCTGTTCTACTGGCTTCGACACCCTGAGTTCTTGCGTTACGTGACTGAGATCAGCCATGGCGTCAACATGCCGCGGCTCGGGACTGAAGCGGGCTTGAAGGCGCCGTTGGTTCTTGCGCCACTCCACGAGCAACAACGCATCGCCGACAAACTTGACACCGTGCTCGCCCGCGTGGACGCCTGCCGCGACCGACTGGCCCGTGTCGCCCCGCTGCTCAAACGCTTCCGGCAATCCGTCCTGTCTGCAGCCACATTGGGACAGTTGACGGGGGACTGGCGCGCTGATCGCTACTCCGAATGGCCCAAGCTGCGTGCCGAAGACGTATGCGCCAAGGTGCAAAGCGGCGGGACTCCAAAGGGCGGATTCACAGAAACCAGTGGCGTACCTTTCCTAAAGGTTTACAACATCGTCAACCAACGGATTGACTTCGAGTACCGCCCTCAATTTGTTCAGCCTGAAATTCATGTTGGTGAACTCGGTAAGTCTCGTGCCTTTCCAGGGGATGTTCTGATGAACATCGTTGGGCCGCCGCTTGGAAAAGTTGCCGTTCTGACGGATGCCGCAGCTGAGTGGAACATCAATCAGGCCATAACCCTCTTTCGCCCGAGCGACCGGATCACGAGTGGCTGGTTGTACGTCCTGTTGTGTGAAGGTGCGGCCGTTCGCGAGGTTCTCGACCGAACGAAGGGATCGGTCGGGCAGGTGAACATTTCACTCTCGCAGTGCCGCGCGTTCGAGTTTCCTATTCCAACAATCGCAGAGCAAAACGAGATCGTCCGCCGCGTCGAAACCCTCTTCGCCTTCGCCGACCGCCTGGAAGCCCGCCTCGCCAAGGCGCAGACCGCGGTCGACCGCCTGACCCCGTCGCTGCTCGCCAAAGCCTTTCGCGGCGAACTGGTGCCGCAAGATCCGGCCGACGAGCCCGCGGCCGAGCTGCTCAAGCGCCTGACCGCGCAGCGCGAAACCGCGCCAGCCCCCCCGCGCCGCAAGCGCGCCGCGGCATGATGGAAGCGAAACCGTGAGCGACATCAAATTGTTCCGCTTGCAAGGCGGCCAAGCCACCGAGCTGCAAGGCGATGCGTCCGACCTGGAGAAGCCGCTGCAGACGCTCATCGAGAAGAACCTCGACACGCTTCTGGGCATCCGTTTCCTCGCCACTGAGTACGCCACGGGCAAGACGCATGGCGGGCGCATCGACTCGCTGGGTCTGGACGAAAACGACTGCCCGGTGATCCTGGAATACAAGCGCTCGGTTGGCGAGAATGTCATTAACCAGGGCCTGTTCTACCTGGACTGGCTGATGGACCACCAGGCCGAGTTCAAGCTGCTGGTGATGGAGACGCTGGGCAAGGCCGCTGCCGACCAGATCGATTGGAGCGCTCCGCGACTGGTGTGCATTGCCGCGGACTTCACCAAGTACGACGGCCATGCGGTGCAGCAGATCAACCGCAACATCGAGCTCATCCGCTACCGGCGCTTCGGTGACGACCTCTTGTTGCTCGAGCTGGCCAACTCGGCCACCGCGGGCTCGGCCAAGTCGATGAAGGGCAGCAAGGCCGCCAAGCCTGCCAAGGCGGTTGACGAACCCGCAGTGCCCGTTAAGGCCCCCAGCACCGACAAGACGGTGGCCGAGCATCTTGCCACGATGCCGGAGCCGCTGGCCATGCTGCTGGCCTCATTGGAAGACTACGTGCTCTCGCTCGGCGACGACGTGCAGCGCAAGGAACTCAAGCTCTACATCGCCTTCAAGCGGCTGAAGAACTTCGCCACGGTGGTGCCGCAGAAGGGCCGACTGTTGCTTTACCTGCACCTCGATGTCGAACTGATCGCGCCACCACCCGGCATCGGCCGCGACATGAGGCAGCAGGGGCACTGGGGAACCGGCGACATGGAGCTGAGTTTGACAACGGCCGAGGACCTAGACTTGGTGAAGCCGTTAATTCAGCAGGCCTACGAAGGCCGGGTCGCTGTAGGCGCGTTGCCGCCCGCGTGACCATAGCCACAGGGCAGTAAGCCCTCAGGGATACGCAATCTCAACGCGAGGTTGATTCCTGCTTCGACAACGATCTACTTCTCTTATCTGCTTGACTTCCTCCGCCTCAATCAAAACCTCCCCCGCCGATTTCTGCGTGGAGACTGGCAGGAAGCCGCCGTTTGTCGGAGCCGGTGGCCGGTCAAGCCCGAGCTAGCAGGTGACGCGGCGTTAACGGCCGCAACCGCTGCATGTTGTCGTCCGTGGTGGTCTGACGAAGGTCAGCAGGGGTCGAACTTGACCGCTCGCTCAAGATTGCTGCGGGAGAGGTGGATTCCCAACCGTGTGCCGGTGGTACTCCAGATTGCCGGGTGCCCCGGCATAGCGGACCGCAATTATTTCCGCGCCTGCAAGACTGTGCGCCAGGCAGGCACGTACTGGGCCGTGGGCAAAATTTGGGTATCCATCGTAGGGGCCTTTTGGACTGATGGGCTTGATGATGGGTTCAAAAAAAAAACGGGCCGCAAAGGCCCGTTTTTCCTAGCAGTGTGGTGGAGAGGAGGAGGATCGAACTCCCGACCTTCGCATTGCGAACGCGACGCTCTCCCAGCTGAGCTACCCCCCCGCGATTGGAAGTTTAGCGCAGTTTTTGAGCACCGTTTTCGCGAGACCGTGTTGGTCTGCAGCTTGATGGTGGTGAACCATGGCGACTACGCCCGCGCTCAGCGAACGTCACCGTCGATGTAGAACCAGTGACCCTCCTGTCGCACGAAGCGGCTGATCTCATGCAGGCGGTGGGCCCGTCCTCCCAGCTTGCTGCGGGCGACGAACTCGACGGTTGCATGGGCTGCATCCTGCTCAGTATGCCGGCGTACCTCGAGGCCGAGCCAGCGCAAGCCCGGTGGCTCGGCCTCGAGGCTGGCGGGGCGGGTGGCCGGGAACCAGGTGGCGAGCAAGTAGGGAAGGTCTCCGCGCACGAATGCGCTGTACCGCGAGCGCATCAGGGCTTCGGCCGTAGGGGCCTGCAGATGCAGCGGGCCTGCATGGTAGCGACCGCAGCAATCGGCGTAAGCAAGGGGGGCAGGGGCCGCGGTGCGGCAGGGGCAGGGGTCGGAAGGCATCGCCAGAAAAGAGGGGCTGATTTCACGGGGTCCCCAGGCCGGGAACGTTGCAAGACAGGGCGGCGTGTGTCAATATGCTGTACATAAATACAGTATTTTGTTGCCATGCCTGTTGCCATTGTCCCTGTTGCTGAGCCGCCGCCTTCCGCGGCTGCGGCAGGCGGCAACCCGGGTCGCCTCAGGTCAGAACGGCCAAACCCCGAAACCCTCCACCCTGCCCTGTGGCGCGGGCACCAGTTGGGCCGCCCGGTGGGGCACGGGGTGTCCACCGGCTTCCACGAACTCGATGAGCAGTTGCCTGGGAGTGGTTGGCCGCGCCGTGCATTGTCGGAGCTCCTCCTTCCGCATCTGGGTATCGGGGAAATCCGTTTGCTGGCGCCTGCGCTGGTGGCCGTGCAGCAAGCCGGGCGTCTCGTGATGCTGTTCGATCCACCGGCGGTGCTCTGCGGCTGGGCGCTGGCCGGGATGGGGCTCGCGGTAGAACAGTTGCTGCTGATCCAGTCGGCCTCCTATGTGTCGGTTGATCCCGTGCGCCCGGGCCCCTCGCGTCGGCCGGTGGGGGCGCCAGCGCGCTTGTGGGCGCTCGAGCAAGCGCTCAAGAGCGGGCACGTGGGGGCGGTGCTGGCGTGGCTGCCGCCCTGTCTTTCGCCCGATCGCCTGCGCCGCCTGCAACTGGCGGCCCAGGCCCACGACGGTCCGGCCTTCGTGCTGCGCGAAGCGGCGGCTCAGGCAGCGCCCAGCGCATCGCCGCTGCGGCTGGGGTTGCGGGCGGCGGGGGTGGACCAGCTGGCGGTCAACGTGTTCAAGCGCCGTGGGCCGCCGCTGCTGCAGCCGGTGCACCTGAGGCTGCCCCCCATGCTGCCGTCGATGGCGGCCCGTCGTGCGGCGGCCGCTGCAAAAGTGGAGGTCATGGCGCCTGCCGTGTCGGTACGGCTGCCGTCGGCCACCTTCGTCAACCTCGCATGAGGCCTGTCGTGTGTCCCGGGGAATGCGGTGTTGTGGATCGGTCTTCATTTGCCATGGCTGTCGCTGGAATCCTTCGCGGCCACGTTGCCGCCCAGTGCCCTTGACCAGCCGGCTGCACTGGTCGACGCTCATCGTGTGAGTGCGGCCAATCAGGCCGCCCGGGAGGGCGGGGTGCTACCGGGCATGAAACGCGGCACGGCACTGGCACTGGTGCCCCATCTGCTGTTCGGTGAGGCCGACCCCGCGCGTGATGCATGCAGCCTGCAGGCCGTGGCCTATGCGGCTCTGGCGTTCACGCCGATGGTGTGTCTGTCTCCGCCGGCCGGGGTGCTGCTCGAAGTGGGCACCACATTGCGTTATTTCGGCGGCATCGATGCTTTGATGCAGCGGTTGGACAACACACTGGCCCCGCTCGGTCACCGCGTACACCGTGCCCGGGCGCCTACGGCCCAAGGCGCCGCCTGGTTGTCGCAATGGCGCGATGGGGTGGTGTGTGCCGACCTGACCGCGCTGCACCACACGCTCGACCGGGTGCCGATGGACGTGCTCGACAGCACTCAAATCCATCTCGACACGTTCGTTGGCATGGGGTTGCGCCATGTGGGTGAATTGCGGCGTCTGCCGCGTGATGGGCTTGCGCGACGTTTTGGCGAGGCGTTGCTGGCTGAGCTCGACAGCGCTTGGGGCACTCGTCCCGATCCACGCGAACCCGTTGTGCTGCCCCCGGTCTTCGAGGGCCATGTCGAGCTCTTCACCCGTGCGGACACCGCTGATCAATTGCGCCATGGCACCGAAGTGCTGCTCGCACGGCTGGTGGTCTGGTTGTCGGCCCGGCACGCGTTCGTGCGGCGGTTCCATTTGTTGCTGCGGCATGAGAGGCGTCGGCGGGTAGAAGGCGCGGCCGTCACGGTGGTCGATGTGGCGTTGGCCGAACCGTCTCGGGATGCCGCGCATCTGCAATCGCTGCTGCATGAGCGCTTGGCAGCGCTCGACATGCCTGCACCTGCCCTCGAGCTGTCGCTGCACGCTCACGACATCGTGCATCAACCTCCGCCCAACACCGACTTGTTCCCCACGCCTCGCAGCGAACACGCGGGTCTCGTGCGGCTGATCGAGCGGTTGCAGGCACGCCTTGGTGCAGATCAGGTTCAGCGGCTGGTGCGCGTGGCGGATCATCGACCCGAATGTGGCGGCCTCGTGATGCCGTATGAGCCGGGTTCTCCGCCCCGGCCGCCCGAACCGGCCGTGGTTCCTCGTCGGCCTACTCGCCGTCAGGCTCGGACATCCGGGCGCCATGCGCCCCTTCCTGCAAAGGCAGTTGTCGTTCCTCAGGCCTGCCCTGTGGAACCGGAACGCTCCGTGCCGCCATCCCGTCCCGTTTGGCTGATGGCCGAGCCTGTGCCGCTTCCCGAACTTCAGTCGCGCCCGGTGCTTGAGGGTCGCCCTCTGCAATTGCTGTCCGGACCCGAGCGCATCGAGGCCGGCTGGTGGGATGCGGGTCTTGCTGAGCGCGACTATTTCATCGCACAAACCACGGACGGGGCGCTGGTGTGGGTGTACCGGGCGCGCTTGCCGTTGTCGGGGGAGGAGGGGTGGTTCCTCCATGGCAGGTATGGCTGACCCGGTTTTCCGCCATGCAACGTTTGCCCCTGACGCGGAGCACGTCGCTGCCCGGCCGCTCACTTCCTCGGGTTGATCAGGTATTTGCCGCCAGTCGTGCGTCGGGCGTATCCCAGGATGACCTCAGGTCGGAGCGCTTCAGCAAGCGAAATTTCGGCCGAGTAGTGGCTTTTGAAGGTGGTCGTGAGTTCGGCCGCCACGCGTGCCTTCAAGGCTTCGGTCGTGGCGGGGCCGGCTTTGCGGAGGAACGGGAAGAGCAGCCACCCGCCGATCCCCCAGGCCATGCCGAAATCGCGTGTCAGTTCGGTCGGACGGGGATCGAGTCCGCCATACAAGTACACCTGTTTGTGGGTGGGTGAGCCGTAGCGGCTGTATTCCGTTGCCGTGCGGTTCAAGGCGGCTTCCATGCAGGTGAGGATGCGCCCGGCGAGGGGGCCGCCGCCGATGGCATCGAACGCGATGGTTGCGCCGGTTGTGAAGAGGGCGTCAGTCAACTCGTCCATGAACGACGGCGATTCGCTGTTGCAGACGTGTTGCGCGTCCATGGACTTCAACAGCGCCACCTGGTCGGGCGTGCGAACGATGTTGACGAGGCTCACGCTGTCTTTGAGGCAGATGCGGTTGAGCATCTGGCCCAGGTTCGAGGCTGCAGCGGTGTGCACGAGCGCGGTGTGTCCTTCTCGGCGCATCGTCTCGACCATGCCGAGGGCGGTGAGCGGGTTGACGAACGCCGAGGCGCCGTCGGCCGGTGTGGCTTTGGGTGGCAGCAGCAGACATTGTTCCGCAGGCACGCAACGGAACTGGGTGTACATCGCTCCACCGAGCGCGGCCACCGTCTTGCCCATCAAGGCTCGGGCGGCCGGCGACGTTCCGGTGCGAACGACGACGCCCGCGCCCTCGTTGCCAACCGGCATGGAGACGTCGGCCCGTGGGGCCATGCTTTTCATGGCGGCGGCGGGTACATGGGCCGTTGTCACGGGGCGCTCAGCCGTGCCGCCGCTCTGGAGCGTATCGAGGTCGGCTGAGCCGAGCAGCAGGCCAAGGTCGGACGGATTCAACGGCGCGGCCTCGACGCGCACGAGCACGTCGTTCGGTCCCGGCTCAGGTGTGGGCACATCGACAAGGGACAGTTCGAGGGTACCGTCGGCTGTGACGAGCGAACGAAGTTGCAACGCTACGGGGGGAATGCGCATGATGTGACTCCGGCATCTTTTCGGAGCAGTGTAGGGCGCGAGTTCAAGGCCGTGATTGGCCCCCGTCCGGACAAGGGATCTGAAAGGCCCGGCCTGCGGCGCGGCAAATGAGCTCAATCGTTGCGCACGTCGGCAACGGTTTTTTCGCCGAAATCCGGCCGGTGCAGGAAGGCAAGTACGCAAGCTGCGGTGTCGTGGGCGCTGACGAGTCGGCCATCGGCCTTCAAGCGCAGGAAGCTGTCTCGTTCCGGAAACCCGTTCGGGTCGCTGTTGCGCAGGCTCGCCTGCATGTCGGTGTCGATGACCCCGGGGGCCAGCGACACGATGCGAGCGCCGTTCGGGCGTTGCGCCTCGTCGAGGGCGGTGCATCTCGAGAAATGGTCGAGCCCCGCCTTGGCCGCGCAGTAGCTGGCGCTGCCAGCCATGGCCCGGCGTCCGAGGCCTGACGACACGTTGAGCACACGGCGAGGCACCGCCCATGCACGGGTGGCCCGGAGGAAGGAAGCCGTCAGCAGCATGGGCGCTTCGAGCCCCACGCGCAGTGCGTTGGACAGGTCGTCGCTGCTGCTGTCGTCAATAGGGCCGATGCGGGACAGCGCGCCGGCGTTGTTGAGCAGGTTGGCGCTGGTGAAATGGGTGC
Organism: uncultured Rhizobacter sp.; assembly: GCA_966212105.1. Lineage (GTDB taxonomy): Bacteria > Pseudomonadota > Gammaproteobacteria > Burkholderiales > Burkholderiaceae_C > Rhizobacter. The sequence goes on along the minus strand of CBIHPH010000017.1, from coordinate 28,678 downwards.
TGTCCAAGGTGGCCAGCCAGTCGCTGAGCCGGGCCGCGGCTGCAACGGGATCGGCCAGATCCAGTGCCCACTGGATGCACCGCGGGCCCGCCGGCAACGTGTCGGTCGTGTGCCGTGCCAAGCCAAGCACCGAGTGCCCCTGTTGCAGCAATTGCGCGGCCAGGGCCGCCCCGAGGCCGCGAGAGCTGCCCGTGACGATGTACAGCCCGGCGGGCGACTCTTTCATCGTGTCAGGCGTACGGGGCAATGCCCGCGATGGCCCACTCGCGGCTGCCGTCGTTGGGCTTGACGAGGTGCCAGACTTCATCGAACGGGCTTGCGGCTGCGTCCTTCTCCTCTCGGATCAGGCCGTGGAAGCGCACGCTGACAATCTGCTGCTGTGCTTCCTGCGCGTGGTCGACGACCTGGGCGTTCAGCTGCACCACGTCTGTCTGTTGGGCCGCGCCGTGACGCTCCTGCAGGTCGAGCTTCACGGAGGCGAACATCTCGGGCGTGGTGAATGCCCTGAGATCGTTCAGGTCCGCCGCATCGTTTGCGGCCTGCATTCGGATGAAAATCAGCTTGGCAGTACGTTCAAAACCTGGGGCATCGAAGCCATCCGGCAAGGCGGGCGCGGCCGGGGCGGCGGCCACCGGGGCGAAGCCTGTGGACGATGCGGGCGGCGTTGCGACAGGCGCTGCCGCCTGCGGCGGCTGCCATGCCGGCGGGGTGTGGCCCGCGCCGGCAAATTGCAGGTTGTTTGAAGCTGCCGGTTTGGGAGCGAATTTACGAAGCAGGAACCGGATGGCAAAGAAGGCCGCGGCCGCCACAAGAAGCATCGTCAGGACATTCGCCATGCCGGCGCCGAGCCCGAAATGGCTCATCAAGGCGGCAATGCCCAAGCCCGCGGCCAAGCCGGCAAGAGGGCCCATCCACGAGCGCTTGGGGGCGGCTGCAGGAGCAGCAGCGGCAGGGGCCGCGCCGGCCGTGGGGGCGGCGGCGTTGGCGGGCGGTTGCGCCGGCTTGTTCGCCGGCACCGAATCGGGTGCCGGGCGCGGCGGCACCGTGCGTTTCATGCCGGACGTGCCGCCACCGCCCAGGCGTTTGGCCTCGGCATCCGGCGCAAGCGCGGTCAAGGTCAGCAGGGTCAGGGCAGTGATCGACAGCAGTCGTTTCATCGGGGTTCCTTGGACGGAGAAAGTCTCATGGGCAATTGAGGGTGATCGACCACGGTTCAAGAGCATTGTGAGTCAATCCGGCCCTGACAAGTTCTGCCGCCTTGCGAGCGAGGGGAAAAGCTGCATCCACAGGCCCACGACCAACAAGGTGCCGATGCCGCCGAGCAGCACCGAACCCACCGGGCCGAACAGCGCTGCCGTGGCGCCCGATTCGAATTCTCCCAGTTGGTTGGAGGCGCCAATGAAAACCGAAGTCACGGCGCTGACGCGGCCTCGCATGTCATCGGGCGTTTCCAGCTGCACGAGGGACTGGCGGATCACGACGCTGATCATGTCCGCCGCCCCGCTGATCGACAGCGCAGCGATCGACAGCACCAGGTTGCGCGACATGGCGAAGACCAGCATGGCAAGCCCGAACACCGCCACCGCGCCCAACAGTGCGTGACCCACTCGCCGCGTGATCGGCCAGCGCGTCAGTGCAATGGACATGAGAAGGGCGCCCACCGCGGGTGCCGCCCTCAGAAGGCCCAGGCCCCACGGCCCTACATGCAGGATGTCCTTGGCGAAGATGGGCAACAGTGCCGTTGCGCCGCCGAGCAGGACGGCGAAGAGGTCCAGCGAAATCGCACCCAGCATCACGGGGCGCTGCCCGATGAACCGTACACCTGCGAGCAGCGTGCCGATCGTCACCGGTTCCCTGGCGCGGGCCACGTGGGGGTGACCGATGCGCAGGAACAGGCCGGCACCCAGCGCGAACAACGCAGCGCACAGGCCATACACCACCTGAGGACCGGCCACATAGATGAACCCGCCGAGCGCCGGCCCGCTGATGACCGCCGTCTGCAAACCCGCCGAGCTGAAAGCCAGCCCGCGGGCCAGCATCGACTGGGGTACGAGCAGGGGGACGAGCGACTGCTGAGACGGCATCTGAAACGCCTTCGCACTGCCGAGCACCACCGACAGCACGAACAGCAATTCGCGTGTGGCCCATGATTGCGCGGTGCCGACGGCCAGGATGAGTGCGGTGCAAAGCTGGGTGAGGGAGCAGAGCGCGAGCACGCGGCTTCGGTCGAAATGATCGGCGACATGCCCGGCCACGAGGGTGAGCAGCAGGGACGGCAGGAACTGCAAGAGGCCGACCACGCCGAGGTCCCATGCGCTGCCGGTCAGGTCGTACATCTGCCAGCCGAGCGCCACCATGAGCATCTGGCTGCCCATGGTGCCCGTCAGGCGGGCATACCAGAAGCGCATGAACGCCGGAAGGGCGAAGAGAGAAGGAGGAGGTGCGGCGGCAGTCAACGGGACGGTCAGAAGGGAGGGGGAAGTTCGAATGCGATGCGAAGGTCGCGAGCAGGGTGAGGCAGCACCAGCGACTGGGCATGCAACATGAGCCGGGACGCCAGGGCCAGCACGTCCGGCGGCGCATACAGCGCATCGCCAGCGATGGGATGGCCGATGGCGCACAGGTGCACGCGCAGCTGGTGGGAGCGCCCTGTGACAGGCTCCAGTTCGACACGGGTCGTGTCCGAGGCTGCATCATGTCCCAGCACGCGGAACCGCGTCAGCGACGGCTTGCCGTGCACGGCGTCGACGTGCTGGCGCGGCCGGTTGGGCCAGTCCGCGATCAGAGGCAAGTCGATCTCGCCTTCGGTCAACGTCATGCGACCGGCCACGATGGCGACATAGCGCTTGTCAACCTCGCGGCGAGCGAAAGCATCGCCGAGCCGCCGCTGCGCGGCCGGGCCGCGAGCGAACGCCATCAAACCGGACGTGGCCATGTCGAGCCGGTGCACCACCAGGGCGTCGGGATACACGGCTTGGACCCGTGCAGCAAGACAGTCTTGCTTGTCCTCGCCCCGGCCGGGTACCGCCAGCAGTCCGGCAGGCTTGGCGGCCACGATCAGTGCCGCATCGCAATGGATAAATTCAGGAGACACCCCTCGATCATCGCAGGCTGCCGTGTGGGCATCGTCCGACGGCATGCCGCGATGCAGGCCGATGGCTCCTTTGGCACACCCGCCGTAGGGTGTCCCGACCATTTGGACGACACGAAAAAGGAGACCGAAATGCATTCGTTCAGCCCCCTGGTTGGCGCCCTGTTGCTCGCCGCCGTCGCGATGACCGCCTGTGACAAGCGTGACCAGCCCCAACCGAAGGTCGAGCCCGGCAATGTGGCAGAGCAGGCGGAACGCAAGATCGACGATTTGCGTGCGGAGGCCCGCCGGGAGCTCGTGGAAGCGAAAGAGAAGGTCCGCGCTGCGGCGGAGCAGGCGTCGGCCGACCTGGGAAGGGTTGGCGCGGAGGCAGGAGACAAGGTGACCGATGCGGTGATCACCACCACCGTGAACGCCGAGCTTGCGAAGGACAGCAATCTCAGCGCCATGAAAATCGATGTCGATACCGTCTCGGGCCATGTGGCATTGCGCGGGACCGCGCCCAGTACGGCCGCCCGAGATCACGCGACGGACTTGGCCGCTCGAGTGAAGGGCGTCCGCAGCGTCGACAATCAGCTGAAAGTCGAGCCCGCCAAGATGTAAGGGGGCAGGGGTGGAATTCGCAGACGTCAGGGCGCAGCCTCCACAGCGAAGGCCTTTGCGCCGCACCACCCCCTGAACTCGCCTGCCTGGGATGATCGGCTTCCCGGTACTTTGTGATGAAATGCCCCCGCGGGTTTTGCGCGCCGGAAATCATCAGGTTCGGATGCAATTTGAACGCCTCTGGCGGGAGCCTGAATTCCCTGCATTGATCAGGGTTGTCGCCTGTCCCGCGTTGATCGCGTTGAATATCCGATTGGAGGCGGCAGCATGAAGACCTGAAGCATGCCGTCTTGCCGTACTTGATGCCGATGCCGGAGCGCCCCAGTGCGCTTGGGCCGCCCCAGGAGGGAGTGACACCTTGACGACGCTGCTGCAGGTCTCCGACACCCACTTCGGCACTGAGCGCATGCCGGTGGTGGATGCATTGGTTCGTTTGTCGAAGACCTTGTCGCCTGACGTTCTGGTGATGTCGGGCGATATCACCCAGCGGGCGCGGCCTGCTCAGTTCGCCGCGGCTCGGGCATTCATCGACCGCCTGCGGGTGCCGTACAAGCTGGTCTTGCCTGGAAATCACGACATTCCGCTGTTCAATCTGCCGGCCCGGTTGTTCGCCCCGTTCTCAAACCACCGCAGGGCATTCGGCAACAACCTGGAGCCGACCTTCGAGGCAGATGATCTGCTGGTCATCACGGTGAACACCACCCGGCGCCTCCGGCATGAGAACGGCGCGGTGTCGACCGCTCAAATCAAGCGCGTGGCCAAGCAACTCGAGCATGCGGGCCGCGAACAAGTTCGGGTGGTGGTCACCCACCAGCCTGTCGCGGTGACGAAGCCGGAAGATCGGCGCAACCTTCTCAAGGGACATCGTGACGCCGTGTTTGCCTGGTCGGAGGCCGGTGCTGATCTGGTGCTCGGGGGGCACATCCACCTGCCTTTCATCGTGCCGCTGCACCGCCGGTATGACAGCTTGCCGCACACCGTGTGGGCTGTGCAGGCTGGCACGGCGGTTTCGGCGCGCCTGCGTCGGGGCTCAGCCAATTCGGTGAACGTGATCCGGCCGGCCGGTGTGGCGCATGGCCGGCGCAGCGTCACGGTGGAACGATGGGATTTCGACGACAAGACGCTTCGTTTCGAATGCGTCTCGATCGAAGACCTGAACGAATATTCCACCGGCCCCGTGCCGTTTCAGTAGCGCCAGTCGCGGTGGTCGCGGCGGCGGTCGTACCGGTCGCGGTACCAAGGGGGTGGCGGGGCATAACCTGGTTCCACCACGACCACGCCACGGGGTGGTCCATGTGGCACAGGAACCACCACACAGCCTGACAGACTCATGCCCAGCAGACCGGCGCCCAACACGGCAGCGCCGATGCGCAACAACGATCGCTGCTTCATTTTCATGCTCCTCGGGGTCTCGATGGCGACCCCTGCACGCACAACGAAAGCCGGCAGTCATTTGTTGACTCCTGCCGTGTTGCTGCATGTAAAGTACCTGGCGTCAGCCTTCGATGAACCGCACCTTCACGCTGCGGCCCTTGACCTTGCCGGCATTGAGCTTGCGCAGGGCGTCATGGGCGATGTCGCGGTCCACCGCCACGTAGGTTGAAAAGTCGTTCACGTTGATCTTGCCGATTTGCTCGGCGTTGAATCCAGCCTCCTTCGTCAGCGCGCCCAGCACGTCGCCCGCTCGGATTTTTTCCTTGCGTCCGCCGAGGATTTGCAGCGTGATGCGCGGTGGCTGCAGTGTGCCGCCGGGTGCGGGGGTGAGTTCATCCAGCCGGTGCCAATCCGATACGATGCCCTGAGCCTGTTCGATGCGGCCCACGCGGCCCATCTCGTCGACACTGGCAAGGCTCCACGCGCATCCTTCCGCGCCGGCGCGACCGGTGCGCCCTATCCGGTGGATGTGGGTATCGGCATCTGCGGCGATGTCGACGTTGAGAACGGCTTCGAGGCCCGCGATGTCAAGTCCGCGCGCGGCCACGTCCGTGGCCACCAGCACAGAGCAACTGCCGTTGGCGAAGCGCACGAGCACTTGGTCGCGATCGCGTTGTTCCAGATCGCCATGCAGGGCCAGTGCAGAGAGTCCTTCGGCCTTGAGCACGTCGACGAGGTCGCGGCATTGCTGTCGAGTGTTGCAGAACGCGAGCGTTCTCTCGGGCCGGAAGTGGTTCAGGAGGCGGCCCACGGCATGCAGCCGTTCGGTGTCGCTCACCTCGTAGAAGCGTTGGCGAATTTGTCCCGCTGCATGCGTTTGCATCAGCTTCACTTCCTTCGGCTGGCGCAGGAATCGGGCGCTCAATTGCGAGATGCCATCCGGGTACGTGGCCGAGAACAGCAGTGTCTGACGCTGTGGCGGGCATTGCTTTGCCACTGCGGCAATGTCGTCGAAAAAGCCCATGTCGAGCATGCGATCGGCCTCGTCGAGTACCAGCACGTTCAACGAGGCGAGGGTCAGGCTGCCGCGCTCCAGGTGATCGAGGATGCGCCCGGGCGTGCCCACCACGACATGCGCCCCATGGGTGAGGCTTGCCGCCTGAGGGCCGATGGCAGTGCCACCGCACAAGGTGAGCACCTTGACGTTCTCCTCGGCGCGTGCAATGCGCCGGATCTCCTGGGTGACTTGATCGGCCAATTCCCGGGTGGGGCACAGCACAAGCGCCTGCACGTCGAATTGGCGGCTCTGGAGGCGAGAGAGCAAGGCCAGGGCGAATGCGGCAGTCTTGCCGCTGCCGGTCTTGGCCTGGGCAATGAGGTCATGCCCGGCGAGCGCCGGCGGCAGGGCTGCCGCCTGGATGGGCGTCATTTCCCGATAGCCGAGCTGTTCCAGATTTGAGAGGGTGGCCGGAGGCAGTGAAAGCTGGTCGAAACGTGCGGTCATGAGGAATTATCCGTTCCCCGTGTCCCGGGCGCTGACTGTGGACAGGGTGTTTCGCTGACATGCTGCGCCAAGCAGGCCCGACACCGGCCGAACGGGCGTGCGCCTAATGTTGAGGTGTCGGCACTGCCGTTCCAGGTGCCGGCTCGGAAATGGGTGTTGAGCCCCTCTCCGGGGCATCCGGAATGATGACGACAGAAGGGCTTCACCATGAAACCAAAGTGTCTTGATGCCTCACAGGCCGGATACGAAATCCGGTTTCAATCCTTGTTCCAGGAGGGGCGAGCACTCACGTTCCCCTGCGATGCCGAGGGGCATGTCCAGATGGACGCGCTGAGCGATCGCGCCCGGGACAATTACCTGTATGCGCGCGCCGTGGTTGGCCGCGAGTTCGCTACCCCCGCCGTGTCTCCACGTTACCACTGACTGTGGCGCAGGCCCGCGCACGATGGCGGGCCGTTCATTCGACGGAGTGGCCCTTCGTCACTCCCGATCCACGAGCATTGTCACCAGCAGCGAAGCATCTTTGAGCGCCTTGAGGGCGTGGGGAACGCCTGCCGCAAGGTACACCAGGTGGCCGGCGCGCATTTTCTGCACTTTGCCATGGGCCGTCAGTTCAACTGCGCCTTCGATGCATTGCAACAGTGTGACGCTCGCCACTTTGTGCTCAGGCACCACTTTGCCGGCGGGCATCACCAGCCGAAACACTTCCCAGTGCTCCGACCTGACCAGGGCGATGGACTGCTCCAGAGGAAATGTTTCGGCAAAAGGCAAGACGTCCAGCAGTTCTCCGGAACGGGCATGCAGGGTGGCCATCCGAGTTCCTCCTGAATGAGCGACGCGTTGTCACTGTAGGGGAGCGAATGCGTCGCGTCCATCCCCGGTCGGCAGCCGTGTCTCCGCGTGGGCTACGATGCGGTGGTTTTGCGGCCAAATTTCACGTCACTCGATGTCCACCACGTCGCTTCTTCTTCAGCTGATCGTCATCCTGTTCACTGCCCGTGCCTGCGGCTGGTTGCTCAAGCACGTTGGCCAGCCCAGTGTCGTCGGGGAGATGGCTGCCGGGATGTTGCTGGGCCCCGTCGTGATGGGCGCGTTGTTTCCTTCTCTGCATGCCGATCTGTTTTCCAAGGCGTCCCTGGCCGGGCTGTCGGCACTGTCGACGGTCGGTCTCGTCCTGTTCATGTTCGTGATCGGTCTGGAACTTCGGCCGCATCGGAGCGTGCGCCAGCAGGTTCGGGCTGCTGGGGCGGTCGGGGTGGTCAGCATTGCAACGCCTCTGGCGATGGGGCTGGCGATCGCGCCGGTGCTGCATCCAGCGCTGGCGCCCGCGGGCGTGGCGTTCTGGCCGTTCGCATTGTTCATCGGCGCAGCGTTGTCGATCACGGCATTTCCCGTGATGGCTCGCATCTTGAAGGACCGGGGTCAGTCGCATACCGCGTTCGGGCAACTCTCACTCAGCGCTGCAGCCGTGGTCGATGCATTCGCCTGGATCTTGTTGGCGCTCGTGGTTGCCATGGCAGGTACCGGCGACGGGTATCCGGGGCTGCTGAAGATCGCGATCGGCGTCGTGGTGCTTCTGGCAGTGGTGTACCTGGGCCTCAAGCCCGCCTTCGCATGGCTGCTGCGTACGCGTGCACCTGATGGCGAACCTTCCACCACGGTGCTGGCGGCGCTGATGATGGGCTTGCTGGCTTGTTCTCTGGCCACCGAATGGCTGCACCTCCATGCCGTGTTCGGCGCGTTCCTGTTCGGCACCTGCCTGCCGCGCGACGACCGGCTGCTGGGCTCCCTCGCTGAACGCATCGAGCCGATCTCCATCGTCGTGCTGATGCCGCTGTTCTTCGCGCTGGCCGGCCTCAACACCAGCGCGAATGCGTTCTCCGGCGCGAGCCTGGGCGCCATGGGGCTGATCCTCGCAGTGGCCGCGATCGGAAAAATCGCAGGAGGCGCCGCGGGTGCGCGGCTGGCCGGCTACGGATGGCGTGACAGCCTGGCCACGGGTGCCCTCATGAACGCACGCGGGTTGATGGAACTCATCGTGATCAAGGTGGGTTTCGACGCTGGACTGATCGGGGCCGAATTGTTCACGATGCTGCTGGTCATGGCGTTGGCGACCACGGCAATGACCGGCCCATTGATGAACTTGATCGCAGGGCGGATGTCTCTTCCCGCCATTCCCAACGAAGCATCCGCGCGCGATTGTTGAGCTGGCGATTCGTTCACATCAGCAGGTCTTCGTTGTCTCCCCCGAGGATGACGTAGTTGACTTTGCGGATGTCGGCGAGGTGCGTGCCGCCGGCGTAGCTGATTGAACTCTGCATGTCCTCGCGCATCTCCCGCAGCGTGTCGGCGAGCCGGCCCTTGATGGGCTCGAGGATGCGCTTGCCTTCGACGTGCTTGTACTCGCCTTTGTTGAAATCGCTGGCCGAGCCGTAGTACTCCTTGAAGAGCTTGCCGTCGACCTCCACCGTCTTGCCCGGCGATTCTTCATGGCCTGCGAACAGCGAGCCGATCATGACCATCGCTGCACCGAAACGAATGCTTTTGGCGATGTCGCCATGGTGGCGGATGCCGCCGTCGGCAATGATCGGTTTCGTGGCCATGCGGGCACACCATTTCAGCGCGCTCAATTGCCAGCCTCCGGTGCCGAAGCCTGTTTTCAGCCGTGTGATGCATACCTTGCCGGGGCCGATGCCCACCTTGGTGGCATCCGCGCCCCAGGTTTCGAGGTCGATGACGGCTTCGGGTGTGCCCACGTTTCCAGCGATCACGAAGGCCTTCGGCAGGCGGGTCTTGATGTGCTCGATGATCTTGCGCACGCTGGTGGCGTGGCCGTGTGCAATGTCAATGGTCACATAGTCGGCGCCCACACCGCTTTCAGCGAGGCGGTCGATCACCGCATGATCGGCGGGCTTCACGCCGGAGCTGATCGATACGAACAATCCCAGCGACCGCATGCGCGTGGCGTATGCCACCGTGTCCAGGTCGAAGCGGTGCATCACGTAGAAGTAGCCGTTGGCCGCGAGCCATTCCGTGATCGGTTCGTCGACCACGGTCTTCATGTTGGCCGGCACCACCGGCAACTTGAACGTGCGGCCCCCGAATTCGGCGGCCGGATCGCATTCGGACCGGCTCTCCACGCGGCACTTGCGCGGCAGAAGCAGGACGTTGTCGTAGTCGAAGATTTCCATCGGATTCCTCCCAATGGTGAAGCCGCCCGCTGCCAGATTCCAGCACTACAACGCCATGAAGTCTACGCCGTCCCCATGCCCTTGACCGATCGTCGGGCGCCCCGGCATGGCGTCAATAGAATGCGAGGATGCATCCCCAAGTTTCTCCCGAGTCGACGTCCTCCCCCCTGCTGCACAACCTGAATCCGGAGCAGTTGGCTGCCGTCACGCTGCCGGCCCGTCCTGCACTGATTCTGGCGGGAGCCGGGTCGGGGAAAACGCGGGTGCTGACCACGCGCATTGCATGGCTGATCCAGACCGGCCAGTTGTCTCCCGGGGGGGTGATGGCCGTGACGTTCACCAACAAGGCGGCGAAGGAAATGCTCACACGGCTTGGCGCGATGCTGCCAATGCCCGTGCGCGGCATGTGGATCGGTACCTTCCACGGCCTGTGCAACCGGTTCCTGCGCGCCCACTGGAAGCTCGCGGCGCTGCCGCAGGGGTTCCAGATTCTCGATTCGGCGGATCAGCTTTCGGCCGTCAAGCGCGTCATCAAGGCCATGAACCTCGATGAAGAACGCTTCGTGCCGAAACAGGTCACGTGGTTCATTTCCGGCAGCAAGGAAGAGGGGCTGCGACCCCAGGACATCGACCAGCGCGACGAACAGAACCGCGTGCTCGTGCAGGTGTATCAAGCGTACGAAGACCAATGCCAGCGCGAGGGAGTGGTCGACTTCGCCGAGCTGATGCTGCGCACGTACGAGCTGCTGCGCGACAACGCCGCGCTGCGCGAGCATTACCAGCGACGCTTCCGCCACATCCTCGTGGACGAATTCCAGGACACCAACCGGCTGCAGTACGCCTGGCTGAAGATGTTCTCCGGGCCCGAGACCGCCGTGTTCGCCGTGGGAGACGACGACCAGAGCATTTACGCATTCCGTGGCGCCCAGGTGGGCAACATGACGGACTTCGAACGCGAATTCAAGGTGCGGCAGGTCATCAAGCTCGAACGCAACTATCGCTCGTTCGGCAACATCCTGGATGCAGCGAATGAACTGATCGCTCACAACTCGCGCCGCCTGGGCAAGAACCTGAGCACGGAGGCGGGACCGGGCGAGCCGGTGCGGGTGTTCGAGGCCACGAGCGATTTCGCCGAGGCGCAATGGTTCGTCGAAGAGGCCAGGCAGTTGCATCGCGACGGTACCCCCCGCAGCGACATCGCGTTGCTCTATCGCAGCAACGCCCAAAGCCGCGTGATGGAAAGCGCCTTGTTCAATGCTGGAGTGCCGTACAAGGTGTACGGCGGCTTGCGCTTCTTCGAACGTGCCGAAGTCAAGCACGCCCTGAGCTACCTGCGCCTGATCGAGAACCCGAACGACGACACGAGTTTCCTGCGCGTGGTGAACTTCCCCGCCCGTGGCATCGGCGCGCGCACCATCGAGCAATTGCAGGACGCGGCCCGCACGAGCGGACGCAGCCTGAGCCAGAGCGTGGGCGCCGTGCCCGGCAAGAGCGGTGCGAACCTGCAGGCGTTCGTGGCATTGATCGATGCCATGCGCGAAACCACCCGAGGCCTGACGCTGCGCGAGATCATCGAGCACATGCTGCACGCCTCGGGCCTCGTCACGTTCTATGAGACCGACAAGGAAGGCAAGGACCGCCTCGAGAACCTGGACGAACTGGTGAACGCCGCCGAGGCGTTCGTCACCCAGGAGGGCTTTGGCAAGGACGCCGTGGCACTGCCAGTGGACGAACATGCGGGCGCGATCAGCGCAGGGTCGCCCAATGCCGTTGCGGCGGTTGACTTGACACCTGATGCCGAGACCGGCGAGATCATGTCGCCGCTGGCTGCGTTCCTGACGCACGCCTCGCTGGAGGCCGGTGACAACCAGGCCCAGGCCGGCCAGGATGCCATCCAGCTGATGACGGTGCATGCGGCCAAGGGGCTCGAGTTCGACGCGGTCTTCATCACCGGCTTGGAGGAAGGGCTGTTCCCGCACGAGAACAGCGCGTCGGACCTCAACGGCCTGGAGGAGGAGCGCCGGCTGATGTACGTGGCCATCACGCGCGCGAGAAAGCGCCTGTACCTGAGCTTCAGCCAGACGCGCATGCTGCATGGCCAGGTGCGCTACAACGTCAAGAGCCGCTTCTTCGATGAGCTTCCCGAAGGTACGCTCCGCTGGTTGACCCCGCGCAACCAGGGTTTCGGATCAGGATTCGCACGGGACTACCAAGCAGCTTGGTCGAAGGGGGCCGGGCTGACCGGCATCGTGGGCGCCGGTCGAGTGGAGCCGCGCTCGGCGCCTTTGTCCGCCGGCCCGAAAACCACCTCCAGTCATGGCCTGCGGTCGGGCCAGGCGGTGTTCCACAACAAGTTCGGTGAAGGTGTGATCGTGACCTTGGAAGGCCAGGGCGAGGATGCCCGAGCTCAAGTGAATTTCGGGCGCCACGGGATGAAGTGGCTGGCTCTGAGCGTCGCCAAGCTCACGCCGGTGGATTGACGGCCTTCAGTTGTCGCCCTTCTTCTTCTCGTCGTCATCACCGTCAGGAATGACCGCCTCGATCGCTTTGCCAGTGACCTTCACGCCGGTGCTCACGACCGCGCCGGTGACCGAGATGGCGGCGCCTGCCGCCGCACCTGCCACCGTGATCACCGCGCAGCCCGAAAGTGAAAGCATCAGGGCACATGACAACAGCAGGCGGAGGTTCATGGGTGGCTCGGGGTCCGGCAAAAGGGCCATTGTCCCGCAGGCTCATCCTCTGGCGCAGTCAAGAAGAGTAAACGACACGCGTTTCGTGAAGGATGCGGTGTCCACCCGCTCGCGGATCTCTTCGGGACGCGCTCTCCCGCCTGGGATCACTTCTAGGGATTTCAGCGGGCAGGCCATCCGAATAGAGTCAAGCGTGGCCTTGCCTTGACCTCGCATGGCTGGCAACTTGCGCATGCCGTTCAAAAGCCATTGATTCTCACGCCCGGGTTTTCGCAGTCGATGATCACCTTGAAGGGCCCCAGGGAATCGAAGGCGCGCTTGCGTATCGACAGTGGCCACCACGACACCAGGCCGAAGGAGACGTCCCTGCAGTACCACGAATTCCGATCTTGCAAGTCTTCTTCCGTGCCGTCCACGAGATTCAGAACTTCCCGAAAACGTCGATCGATGTGCTGGACGCCCAGGCTCACCGGGTCCCAGATGTCGACATCGCCGGAGGCCGAAACGGAGAGGTCCATCCAGGGAAGAAACCGCCGGCAAAGAACAGGTTCGCTTTTGAACTCGATGGAATAGGTGCGAGCCATCTCCAGGAAGTATTTTGACGTCGTTGCCCAATAGCTCGGCTCGCTGCATAGAAGCCGTCTTGTCCGACAGATTTCTTCTACGGATGAGATCGATTGCGTCTGCATGGGATGGCTGGGTCAAATGAACTTTTCCCATTGCAACGGAAGTTTCTGATGCTTGGAATGGGGAAGATCTCACGCTGGTTCAGTCCGCGTGTTTGAGCCCTCCGATGCAAACGAGTGGGCTGTGGACTGGTTAATAGTAAGAATGTGTTGCATGTGACTCAGGGGGTCACGATCTGACGCAATCGTGGCCGAGAATGGATGCGTCGAGTGCGCGTACTGCGGCCCGAAGCTACATCATCTTGCTGATGGATCGGTCGCCTGTCCTCGTCGATGGATTGCTGTGATGAAGAACATACTTATTGTGGAAGATCACCCCTTCGTGGCCCAGGCGACGAAGTCATTGTTCTTGGCAATGGCCGCAGACGGTCATGTCGAAATCTGCAAAACGGCCGACGAGGCGGTTCGTCAATTGCATTTGAGCGAAAACTGGTTTCGAATTTTCCTGGACATCAACGTGCCGGGGGCGCAGGGCCTGTCATTGGTGCGCCATGTTCATGAAATCGGTTTGGCGCCACGCTCGGCAATCATCACGGCAAGCGATCATGCGCAATGGCGGACGGATGTCGAATCCATGGGTTTCCTCGGGTATGTTTTGAAAACCGCCACGGTCGAGGCGTTCAATTGCGCCATGGCAAGAATCATGGCGGGTTGCCCCAGCTTTGAGAAATCCCAACAGAGCCGGCAGCCGAGTCATCTGACCCGACGCCAAATCGAGATCCTGGGCCTGTTGCATGATGGTTTGAGCACGAAGCACATTGCACGGCAGCTCAATCTCTCTCCGGGCACGGTAGACAACCACATCAGCAATCTCATCAGTGCGCTTTGCGCGAACGATCGTACACATGCGGTCGTGCTCGGAATGCAATACGGCTACGTCGGGCAGTACACATAGTGGAGATGCAATGAAAAAGAAGACCTGGGGACTTGTTTTATGGGCTGCACTGTTTTGCTTCGCACATTCAGCCGCGCACGCCGATGAGCCGTCAAAACCCAGGACGTTGAAACTGCTGCTGCTGAAGGACAATCCGCCGCTGAGTCATCGCGATGCTGGGGGGAAGTTTGTTGGCTTCAATGTGGACTTGGGGCGTTTGTTGTGTGATGCCATCAAAATGCCGTGCGAGTTCCAGGAGACGGAGCACACGAAGGTCATCGAAATGATCTCCAAAGGCGAGGTCGATATCGGCATGATTTCTTTGATTGTCACGCCGGAACGGGCCAGGCAGGTGCTTTTCACAGAGCCTTACAGGATCAGCAAGACTTTCTGGATTTCCCGTGTGCCCATGGGGCAGTCGGCAAAGGCACGGGTTGCTGTCGTGAATGGTTCCATCCAGCACAAATGGGCCGAACGCAACAGTGCTCAACAGGGGTGGACGGTGGTTCCCGTCAGCGTGAACCCGGAATTGATCCGATCATTGAGAGATGGGAAGGCCGATGCGGTGATCTCGCCGTCGAGCGCTGCGTTGGAGATCATGAAGGAATTGAGCCATTCCGGTTTCAATGCCCGTCCGATCGAATCGCAGGAGTTTAATAATCCGGTGGCCATCGCCGTCAATCCTGCGGACAAGGCATTGTGTGACCAATTGAATGCTGCCCTCAAGCAGATCAAGACGAACGGTCAACTGGACAGCATCAATTCCAAATACTTTTCGTTCAGAGTGTTCTGAAAACAGGCCTGGGAGGCCGCATGCGGCACAGAAAATGGCACGGCCTTTGGCTGGCGTATTTGTCGGCAGGGTTTTGCGTACTGGTCTTCACGGTTTTGTCGACCGGCATTCTCGGGCTGCAGCAGCGCATACTTGGCCTGACCAACGAAACGCGCGAGGTTTTGGTTCCTCAGTTTCTTGAGCAGATACGCGCGGTTCGCAACCTCGAAATGCTGGCTCACTACGGCGGCTTGGCCGCCAAGGCGGAAGACAGTGCCGTTCGCCAGGAAGCGGCCTTTCTCGCCGCTTTTGCTGCAGCCAATCCCGGCAATCAATCGGACGAGCAGACGCGGCAGCTTGCATCGAGCGCCTACCAGCTGATTCAATCCATCGCGGCACGCGAGCGTGATCCGGCCGAATGGGCAGCGATGGAAAAGGCGTTGTCGTCACGGGCTGACCAGGTGGCCGTATCGATTGGCCAGGTGGTCACGCAGCGGGCCACCAACATTCGTGACGATTCGCTGACGGTCCGCAACCTTGCCATTGCATTGGCCGTCCTGTTCGCACTGAGCATGGGCATGATGCTCGTGCTCGGGCGATTCCTGATGGTTCGCATCAAGGTGAAATCCGAGCTGTTCAACGAGGCCAGCCATGACTTCAGGCAGCGCCTGCATGGCCTGCAGTTGCTCATCAATACGGCAAAACGTTCGCGTGCAGCCCGTGACGGGGGCGACGTCCTGTCGAGCTTCGAAGCCACGACGAACGATCTGCAACGCTATCTTGAAAACCTGCTGGAAATTGCCCGCCTGGATGCGGTCGCCATCAGGCCGCTCATTCGCAAGGTGGTGCTGCAGGAGGTTTTCCAGCGTCTGGAACTGCAGTTTCAAGACGCCGCATCGCACCACGGTGTCGACATCAAGTTCCGCCACACTCGCCTGTGGTGCATGACCGATGAGAACATGCTGCTTCGCATTCTTGAGAACCTCATCGCCAACGCCATGAAGTTTGCCCGGAGCAGGGTGCTCGTTGCCGCGCGTCGCCGCGGCGACCAGGTTGAGGTGTGCGTGATTGACAATGGGCCCGGTATGCCGGAATTCAATCGACGCAGCCTCTACAAGGCGTTTGTTCAAGGAGGCGGGGCCGCGCAACAAGCCGGTCTTGGATTCGGCCTCGGGCTTTCGATCGTGATGCGGTTGGCCGGCTTGTTGAGCGCGCCTGTGAATATCGGCACCAAGGAAGGTCACGGCTCCATGGTGCGCGTCAGGTTCGACAGGCCATCGGACGTCCCGCCAGGCTGAATCCGTTTTGAGAGGCAGTGATGCGCCCTGAGATTCTTGCGGTTTCAAGGTTGCCCGATTCATTGCTCGGGTCTCTGGATCAGCGCTTCAGCTTGCATCGGCAAACGCATGAAACCGATCCTGTTGCCTTTGGGTCGATCGCGGGCCGGATTCGCGGTGTCGTCGTTGGTGGCAAGTTCACCTTGCCGCGTGAGCTGATCGACCGGTTGCCGGCGTTGGAAATTGCCTCGGTGGTGGGCGCCGGGTATGACGGCGTGGATGTGGCCGCAGCGGTGGAGCGAAACATTCTCGTCACGCATACACCAGTGGTCCATGCGAGCGACGTGGCGGACTTCGCGATGGGGTTGGTGCTGTCGCTGCGCCGACGCATCCCTCAGGCGGATCGGTTTGTTCGCGAAGGGCGTTGGCGCTCAGGCTTGATGCCGTTCGCTTCGGCGGTGTCCGGCAGTCGCCTGGGGCTGGTGGGGATGGGCCATGTGGGCGTTGCCCTTGCCGCGAGGGCTCGCGCTTTCAACATGGCGGTGGCGTATACGGCGCGCACCGAGAAGCCCGAGCTTCCGTACCGGTTCCACGCCAAGGTGGCTGACCTGGCGGCCCAGGTGGACTTTCTGGTGGTTGCGGCATGCGGCGGTGCCGCCACCCGTCACATTGTCAATGCAGAGGTGCTCGCTGCCTTGGGGCCCGAGGGGCATCTCGTGAATGTGGCACGAGGTTCGCTGATCGATCAAGGCGCCTTGATCGAGTCGCTCCGGGAGCAGCGCATTGCCGGTGCAGCGCTCGATGTGTTCGAGGGCGAACCGAATGTCCACGCCGATCTCATCGGGTTGCCGAATGTCATTCTGACGCCGCACATCGCCAGTGCGACGAACCAGACGCGACAGGCCATGTTCGATCTCACGATGGAGAGCCTTTGCGCCCACTTCGAAGGGGCCAGGCCAGCCCACCTCATTCCGGAATGCTCGGAGGTGTTTCGAACGATGCGGTAGTGGCTCAGGGCAGGATCGGCCAAGCGTCGGTGTCATGAGGCCGACATGTTTCCGTCACGTTCGGTTCATCATGTTTTCCTAAGCTGCACCGCATCTTGTTCTGGAATGCAGCTCACATGAATCGATCCATCGGCTCGGCCGCCGCAAACGGCGAGGGCGACCTCAACAGCTCTGGCAATGCGGATTTCATGTCGGTGCTCGACGCGCGCTTGAGCCGCCGGGCGATGCTGCGTGGTGGCATCGGCGCGGCTTCGGCCGCGGTGCTGGGAGGCTGGAGCCTGACGGCGTGTGGCGGCGGCGGTGGGGATGTCGTCGAGGCTGCCCCCCCTGCGGCTGCGGGGCCGTCGGCGATCAGGAGCTTGGCGTTTGCCGCGGTTGCCAAGGGCACCGCCGATCAAGTGACGGTGCCCATCGGCTACACCGCGACACCGATTTATGCGCTGGGTGACCCCCTCTTTCCCGGCGTCGCAGCGTTCCGGAATGACGGCACGGACACCGATCATGACAAGCGAGCGGGCGACCACCACGATGGCATGGAGTACTTCGGCCTGAACGCGGCCGGCACGGCGCCCGATGCGAATGGCTCGAAGCGTGGTCTGCTGGCCATGAACCATGAGGCGACGACGAGCAAGTACCTGCACGTGAACGGCGATACGCCGAACCCGCGCCCGGCGGGCGAAGCCGACAAGGAAATCGCGGTGCATGGCCTGTCGGTCGTCGAGGTGCGCAAGACGGGGGCGACGTGGGCGTACGCGCCGAGCTCGGCGTTCAATCGGCGTGTCACGCCGAACACGGAGATTCAGCTTTCGGGACCGGTTCGCGGCCATGCGCTTGTGAAGACGCTGTACGCGACGGATGGCACCAGAGTTCGCGGGACCCTCAACAACTGTGGAACCGGTCGCACGCCGTGGGGCACTTTCCTGACGGGCGAAGAGAACTGGGCCGGCTATTTCACGCGCACCCGCGCTGGCCACACTGCGGATGACGCCGCGCGGGGCAATGACAAGAGCGTCGTGTCTTTGAAGCGCTATGGGGTCACGCAGACGGCGCCGAGCCGCCATGGCTGGGAGACGGCGGGCAGCGAGGACAAGTACGCCCGGTTCTTCATCGGCAAGACCGGCGCGAGCGCGGATGGCACAGATGACTACCGCAATGAGCTCAATGGCTTCGGGTACATCGTCGAGATGGATGTGTACGACCGGGAGGCGCGCCTGAAAAAGCGCACGGCGCTCGGGCGCTTCGCGCACGAGAGCGCCTCCTTCGGCAAGGTGGCCGCGGGCAAGCCGCTGGCCGTGTACATGGGCGATGATTCACGTGGCGAGTACATCTACAAGTTCGTGTCGGCCAAGGCGTGGCAGGCGGCTGATGCAGAGCCCGCCAACCGCATCGCCACCGGCGACAGCTACCTCGATGCCGGCACGCTGTACGTCGCCAAGTTCCATGCGGACGGGACAGGGGAGTGGATCGCGTTGTCCATCACGAATGCGCAGATCGCTGGGTATTCGGCTTACCTGTTCGCGGACCAGGCCGATGTGCTCGTCAATGCGCGCCTGGCCGCGGATGCGGTGGGGGCGACGAAGATGGACCGTCCCGAATGGTGCGCGGTGCACCCGACGACCGGTGAGGTGTACTACACGCTGACGAACAACACGAACCGGCGGGTCGAACCCGCCGGTTCGCAACTGCCGCTCGATGCGGCTAATCCACGGGCGTACACAGACATGACGCTCGCGGGCGGCAGCACCACAGGCAATGTCAACGGGCACATCATCCGCCTTGCCGAAACGGGCGGTGAGACGGCCGCGACGACGTTCCACTGGGACGTGTACCTGTTCGGCGCCGAATCGACGGTCGCCGACACGAGCATCAATGTGTCGGCGCTGACGGCCGACCAGGATTTCTCAAGCCCGGACGGCCTTTGGTTCAGCAAGAACACTGGCCTTTGCTGGATCCAGACCGACGATGGTTCGTACACCGACGTCACGAACTGCATGATGCTGGCAGGGGTGCCGGGCCGGGTGGGCGACGGTGCCAAGACCACGCTGTCGTTCCAGAAGGCCGATGGTTCCATGCTCGCGGTGGACACCTTCGTGGGCAAGAAGCCGGTGGCGGACACGCTCAAGCGTTTTCTCGTGGGCCCGGTCGATTGCGAGCTGACCGGTTGCACGGAAACGCCGGACGGTACGACGCTGTTCGCCAACATCCAGCACCCCGGCGAAAACGTGGCCTCGGCCAATCTGGCTGATCCATCGACCTTCAAGAGCCATTGGCCCGGCAACGCGGGCTACCAGGCCACGGCAGGCAACACGACTTCGCGGCCGCGCTCGGCCACGATCGCCATCACGAAGGACGATGGCGGGCGCATCGGAAGCTGACCGTTGCGGGCGCGTCAGCCGCGCCCGATGTATGGCATCTTCGTGGCCATGATCGTCATGAACTGCACATTTGATTCGAGCGGGAGCGAAGCCATGTGAACGATGGCGTCGGCCACGTGCTGCACGTCCATGCGAGGTTCGGCCATCGTCTGGCCGTTGGCCTGGAGGATGCCGGCGGCCATGCGTTCGGTCATTTCGGTGGCGGCGTTGCCGATGTCGATCTGCCCGCAGGCGATGTCCCAGGCTCGGCCCTCGAGCGAGGTGGCTTTGGTGAGGCCTGTGATCGCGTGTTTCGTGGCGGTGTACGGCGTGGTGAACGGCCTCGGGGTGTGGGCGGAGATCGAGCCGTTGTTGATGATGCGACCCCCGCGGGGCGACTGGCGCTTCATGAGGCGGAACGCGCCCTGGGTGCACAGGAAGGCGCCCGTCAGGTTGACGTCCACGACGGCCTTCCACTGCGCGAACGAGAGTTCGTCCAGCGGGATGGCCGGGGCACCGCATCCGGCGTTGTTGAACAGCAGGTCGAGCCGGCCGAAGCGGGCTTCGATGGCGGCGAAGAGGGCGTCGACCGATGCAGGGTCGCCCACGTCGGTGGCCACGGGGAGCGTGTGCGGTGCGAGGTCGCCTGCTTCTGCCATCACGTTCGACAAGGGCTCGGCACGCCGGCCAGCGAGTGCGACCCCGTAGCCTGCGCGCAGCAGCGCGAGGCTGGTGGCCCGGCCGATGCCGGTGCCGGCGCCCGTGACAAGGGCGATCTTGCGGGGCAGGGGCGTGCTCATGTCAATCCTCGGGAAGCGAGGGTGGCCCCGAGGGCTCGAAGCTGTCGAAGAACGTGAAGAACAGCGAGGCGTAGAAGATGGTGGCGGCGAGCAGGCCGGCGGGCATCACGATGATCATCCCCAGTTCGGGCTGGCCGAACAGTGCAAGCACGATGGAACCGGCCATGCCGAACGCGAAGACCGCAGCGGTGCAGGTGAGCCCGTAGATGAGGAATGCACCCCGGTTGCGCCACATGGCCACCGTGCTGAAGAACAAGGATTTGGCGACACTTTGGCCGGCCCAGTGCACGAGAGCCGGTGCATGCCAGAACGGCACGCTCAACAGCGCCGCGAGACCGAGCCGCGTGAGGAGGCCTGCTTGCAGCATCGGGTCT
This sequence comes from uncultured Rhizobacter sp., assembly GCA_966212105.1. Classification (GTDB taxonomy): domain Bacteria; phylum Pseudomonadota; class Gammaproteobacteria; order Burkholderiales; family Burkholderiaceae_C; genus Rhizobacter. Next base: position 8,081 of record CBIHPH010000017.1, on the reverse strand, counting down.
TGCAGCAGTGCATTGACTTGTTCTGGCGTGGCCTGGGCGCCGGGTTGCATCATGCCCTGGAGCTGCACCAGCCGGCCGCCGTCGATCCAGTGGCTCAGCAGCATGATCACGACCGTGCCTGCCGCGTAGAGCCCGCCCAGTTGTGCAAGGGCCATCGACTGCGTGCGGCCCCGCCTGAACGGCACGGCGAACAGCACCAGGGTGGGCGTGAGCCCGCGCAAGGTGACCTGCGTGGCCAGCATGAACACGAGCGACACCAGCGGCAGGCTGGCCAGCGTGATGATCGGGCCGACGATGGGCAACTGAAGCATCATCACCATGCCGAACAGGAAGGTGGCGAACAGGGCGGACAAGGCCACCGGCCGCATCGCGAACACGCGGATGCCCTGGCGCACCCACGTGGCCCCGCGCGGCGCGGGAACCTGTTTCAACTTCATCTCGACGGACATGGGCGATCAGGTGGTCAGGCCGGGGTGCCAGGGATCGTCGATCCGATGGCGCAACACGCGCTCGAAGTGGGTGGGGTCGTGGGCCTTGAGCACCGCGGCGTCTCGCGGCAGATGGAAATCCCACAGCCGGGAGATCCAGAAGCGCAGGGCGCCTGCCCGCAGCAGCGCCGGCATCAGGCGCCGTTCGCTGCTCGAGAGTTCACGTTCGCGGTGATAGGCGGCCACGAAGGCAGTGGCCCGGTCGGCATCGAGCCGGCCGGAATCCAGGTCGATGCACCAGTCGTTCAGGCACACGGCAATGTCGAACAGGAAGGTGTCGATGCCGGCGAAATAGAAATCGAAGAAGCCGGTGAGCCGGTGGTCGTCGAACATGACGTTGTCCCGGAACAGGTCGGCGTGGATGGGGCCCCGCGGCAGGGAGGCGTAGGCGGGCGTGGTGGCCAGGTGCTGCTGGAACGCGAGTTCGGATTGCAGCAGCTGGGCCTGGTCCGGCGCGAGGTGGGGCAGCACGACGGGGACGGTTTCTCCCCACCAATCGAGCCCGCGGAGGTTGGGCTGGAAGCGCGGGTAGTCGGCGCCGGCCGTGTGCATGCGTGCCAGCATGGCGCCCACCTGCTCGCAATGGAGGGTGTCGGGCGCCAGTTGATGGCTGCCGACCAAGCGATTCACCACGGACGCGGGCTTGCCGCACAGCGTGTGCAGGATGTTGCCGGCGGCGTCGGCCTGCGGATCAGGCACCGGGATGCCTTTGCCCGCGAGGTGCTTCATCAGGTGCAGGTAGAACGGCAACTGCTCGGCGCTCAGCCGCTCGAACAGCGTGAGCACGTAGCGGCCCCGGGCGGTGTCGGCGAAGTAGTTGGTGTTCTCGATGCCCGATGCAATGCCCTTGAGCGACTGGAGCGGACCGATGCCCAGGCGTTCGACCAGCGCAGCCGCTTCGTCGAACCCGACTTCAGTGAAGACTGCCATCAGAACGACAGCACATGCCAGACGCGCTGGCCGGCTGCTCCGCCGGTGCTGCCGCGGTGCAGCACCACGATCTCGTATTCGCCCTTGAGCGGCTCGGTTTTCGTTCGAACGGTGACACGCTGCGGTTCGCCGCGGACGCGGAGCTCATCGATGCGGACGCTGTCGTCCTCGACGACCAGGTATTCGACGACGGGTTCGGGTTTGCCGGGAGGCACCTCCGGCGCGGCCGGAGCGGTTTCCGCCGAACGGGCGGCACCGCCGAGCAACAGCAGCCCGGCGGCAACGAGGAAGGGGGCAGGGCGCTTCATGCCCTCCATTGTAGGCAGGCCCGCCGGCATCCCCGACAATCACGGGATGAACGCGGAAAACCAAGCTTCGATCCTCGCTGAACCCGGCATGCTGTTGCTCGTGGACGGTTCCAGCTACCTGTATCGCGCGTACCACGCGCTTCCCGACCTGCGCAGCCCCGACGGCTTTCCCACCGGCGCGCTGCACGGCATGGTCGCCATGATGAAGCGGCTGCGCGAGCAGTACCCGGCGCGCCTGGGCGCCTGCGTGTTCGATGCGAAGGGTGACACCTTCCGCAACGCCTGGTATGCCGACTACAAGGCCCACCGGCCGCCGATGCCCGAAGACCTGGCGCGGCAGATCGAGCCCATCCACGAGATGGTGCGCATTCTCGGCTGGCCGGTGCTCACGGTGCCGGGCATCGAGGCGGACGACACGATCGGCACGCTGTCGTGCGCCGCGGCCAGGCAGGGGCACATGGTGGTCATTTCCACCGGCGACAAGGACATGGCCCAGCTCGTCGGCGAGCGGGTCACGCTGATCAACACGATGAGCAACGAGGCGCTCGACATGGCCGGTGTGTTGGCCAAGTTCGGCGTGCCGCCGAACCGCATCATCGACTACCTGACACTGATCGGCGATGCCGTCGACAACGTGCCGGGCGTCGACAAGGTGGGCCCGAAGACGGCGGCCAAATGGATCACCGAGCATGGCACGCTCGAAGGCGTGATGGCTGCGGCGGGCGCCATGAAGGGGGTGGCCGGAGAGAACCTGCGGCGGGCCCTCGAATGGCTTCCCCAGGGGCGCCGCCTGATCACTGTGGTGACCGACTGCGATCTGTCGGGCCATGTGGACGATTGGCCCGCGTTCGAATCGCTGGCGCTCAAACCCATCGACAACGAGCGCCTGCGCGAGTTCTACAAGCGCTATGGGTTCAAGAGCCTGCTGAAGGACCTCGAAGCTTCGATGGCCCGGTCGAACCCCGTGGCCGTGCCGGTCTCCGCCGACCTGTTCGCCGAGGCGCCGCCCATGGAGAAGCGCTATGAGGCCGTGCTCGACTTCGCGGTGCTCGACCGGTGGATCGCCCGGCTGCAGGCCGCGCCGCTGGCAGCCTTGGACACCGAGACTGATTCGCTCGACCCGATGCGCGCGCGCATCATCGGCATCTCGTTCAGCGTGGAGCCGGGCGAGGCTGCGTACGTGCCGTTGCACCACAATTACGCGGGTGCGCCAGAGCAACTGCCGGCCGAGGAGGTGTTCGCCCGGCTCAAGCCCTGGCTGGAGGACGCCCAGGCCATCAAGGTGGGCCAGAACATCAAGTACGACGTCCAGGTGCTGGCGAACCACGGCATCCGGGCGGCAGGCTTTCGCCACGACACGATGTTGCAGAGCTATGTGCTCGAGGCCCACAAGCCGCACAACCTCGAGAGCCTCGGCTCGCGCCACCTCGGGCGCACGGGCCTGAGTTACGAGGATGTGTGTGGCAAAGGGGCCAAGCAGATTCCCTTTTCGCAGGTGGACATCGAACGCGCCACGCTCTATTCGGGCGAGGACAGCGAAATGACGCTGCAGGTGCACCAGACGCTGTGGCCGAAGATCGAGGCCGATGCCAACCTGCTGCGGGTATACGAGCAGATCGAGATGCCCGTGTCGGGCGTGCTGCAACGCATCGAACGCGAAGGCGTGCTGATCGACCCCGACGTGCTGGCTGCGCAAAGCCAGCAGCTGGGCGAACGCATGATGGCGCTGGAACGCGAGGCGCATGAACTTGCGGGGCAGCCGTTCAACATGGGCTCGCCGAAACAGATCGGCGAGATCCTGTTCGGCAAGCTCGGGCTGCCGGTGATCAAGAAGACGATGAGCGGGGCCCCCAGCACCGATGAAGAGGTGCTCGAAAAGCTCGCCGAGGACTACCCGCTGCCGGCCAAGCTGCTGGAGCATCGCAGCCTGGCCAAGCTCAAGGGCACCTACACCGACAAGTTGCCGCTGATGGTCAATCCCGCCACCGGCCGGGTGCACACCAATTACGCACAGGCCGTGGCCGTGACGGGGCGCCTGTCGAGCAACGAGCCCAATCTCCAGAACATCCCGATCCGCACCGTGGAAGGTCGCCGCGTGCGCGAGGCGTTCATTGCGCCGCCCGGGCATGTGATCCTGAGTGCCGACTATTCGCAGATCGAGCTGCGCATCATGGCCCACATCAGCGACGATGCCAATTTGCTGGGCGCCTTTGCCGAAGGCCTGGATGTGCACCGTGCCACGGCGGCGGAGATCTTCGGCGTGGCGCCTGCCGCCGTCACCAGCGAACAGCGCCGGTACGCCAAGGTCATCAACTTCGGATTGATCTACGGCATGAGCGCATTCGGCCTGGCGAGCAACCTCGGCATCGAAAGGGCTGCGGCGACGGCGTACATCGACCGCTATTTTTCCCGGTACCCGGGCGTCAAGCGCTACATGGATGAAACGCGCGCGCTGGCCAAGGCCCAGGGCTACGTCGAGACCGTGTTCGGCCGCCGCCTGTGGCTGCCTGAGATCAACAGCCCGAATGGCCCACGCCGCTCAGGCGCCGAACGGGCCGCCATCAATGCGCCGATGCAGGGTACCGCGGCCGATCTGATCAAGCTTGCGATGATCGCGGTGCAGGGCGCGCTCGACGCGCAGGGCCTGCGCACCCGAATGGTCATGCAGGTGCATGATGAACTGGTGCTCATGGTGCCCGATGAGGAGTTGGAATGGGCGCGGGCCGAGGTGCCCCGGCTGATGGCCGGGGTGGCCACCTTGAAGGTGCCGCTGCTGGCCGAAGTGGGCACGGGGCCCAACTGGGACAAGGCGCACTGAACCGGCGTTGTGTGTCCGTGTTCGAGCAGGTTGGGGCTTGAAGCTCAGCACTTGCTGCAGTGGGGCGGCTCAGGTCCTGACACCCAACTCGCAGTGAGAAACGAACCGCTGCAGGCTGGCCGACGGACGCTTGCGCCGATGCTGGATGAGATAGAACTGCCGCGTCAGCCGGGGCAAGGTGCTGTTGACCACCACCAACCGGCCCAGCGTCACCAGGTCCTGCACGGTGCACAGGGACAAGCAGGTCAGCCCCAGGCCCTCGGCAGCGGCCTGCTTGATCGCCTCCGTGCTGCCGAGCTGCATGGGTCGCTCCCAATGGTGCAAATGGGGCAGCAAGGCATGCTCGACCGCCTCCCGGGTGCCTGATCCCGGTTCACGCAGCAGCCATCGCTGCTGGCGCAGGTTCTTGACCCCGACCCGCGCTGCTCCACCGTCACGCAGCAACGCATGGTCCGGGGCGCAGACGATCACGAGCTCGTCGTCCAGCCAGGGGCGGACTTGCAGCTCGGGCTCATGGCAGGGGCCTTCGATCATGGCCAGGTCGACCTCCAGCCGCACCACCGCAGCGGCGATTTCGCTGGTGTTGCCGATGGTCACGTCGACATGCACGTCATGGCCCACCTCAGCACTGGTTCGCAGATGACTGGCCACCAGCGCGGGCAGCAAATAGTTGCCGATGGTGGTGCTGGCGCCGACGCGCAGGCGCACGGACGTCCCGCCCGCTCCTGTGCCCCGGCTGGCCGACGTGCCGATGCCGAACTGCGTCTCGATGTCGAGCACGCCATCCAGTACCGCGCGCGCCTGCGGGAGCAGCGCACGCCCGGTGTCGTTGAGCACGAGTCGCTTTCCGATGCGGTCGAACAGCTGCGCGCCCAGCATCGTCTCCAGTTCGTTCAAAGCACCACTCGCGGCGGACTGCGACAGCGCAACGTGCTGCCCTGCGGCGGTGGTGCTGCCGGCATCCGCCACCGCCGTGAAGACCTGCAATTGGCGCAGCGTGAGTCGCATGGCGATTCATATAAGTTGGTAAACAGGTAGGTTATAGAAAAATAACCCGTTTGTCAGATGAATGCGTGGCAGCCACAGTGCGTCCATGAGTCAAGCCACTCCATCCGCCAAGGTTCAGGACAGACCCATGAAGCACGCCATCACAGCCCCTGCCGCGCTGATCGTCCCCTCGGGTCTGCATCGTGCATCGCGCCTTCCAGGAGGGCTGCTGCTGCCAGGCCTCGCGTTGGCCGGTGCGCTGGCTGCCGCCGCGATCGGACTTGCCCGCATCGGCTGGCTGCAGGCGAACGGCATCAGCGCCCTGACGCTCGCCATCGTGCTGGGCATGGCCGTGGGCAACATGGCCCACCCGCATGTTGCCGCCCTCAGTGGGGCAGGCGTCACCTTCGCGAAACAGAGCCTGCTGCGCCTGGGCATCATCCTGTATGGAATGCGGCTGACGTTCCAGGACATCGGCCATGTCGGCCTGGTGGGTGTGGTGATCGACGCCACCGTCCTGTGCAGCACTTTCGCATGGGCGTGGTGGCTGGGCACGCGCGTCTTCGGGCTGGACCGCAAGACCGCCATGCTGATCGGCGCGGGCAGCTCCATCTGCGGCGCGGCCGCGGTGATGGCCACCGAGCCGGTGGTGCGCGGCCGCGCGGGCCAGGTGACGGTGGCCGTGTCGACCGTGGTGGTCTTCGGCACCCTGACGATCTTCCTGTACCCATCGCTCTACCGATTGAACCTGGCGCATCCGCTCATCGCGATGTCGCCCAAGGCTTATGGCATCTTCGCGGGCTCGACCATCCACGAGGTGGCTCAGGTGGTGGCGGCCGGCAACGCCATCAGCGTCGATGCGGGCAACACGGCGGTCATCACGAAGATGGTGCGGGTGATGATGCTGGCACCGTTCCTGGTCGCGCTGTCGGCTTACCTGTCCAGGAGCAACGAGGACAGCGAAGCCACCCCTTGCGCCACGGCGCACAAGCACGGCGGCATCACGATCCCCTGGTTCGCGCTGGGCTTCGTCGCCGTCGCCGGGCTGAACTCGCTGGCACTGCTGCCCAAGCCGGTCGTCAGCGCGGCCCTCTGCCTCGACACCGTGCTGCTGGCGATGGCGATGGCCGCGCTCGGCCTCACCACCCACGTGTCCGCCATCCGCACCGCCGGCGTCAAGCCGCTGGCACTCGCTGCCGCGCTGTTTGCCTGGTTGATCGGCGGCGGGCTGCTCATCAACGCGACGGTCTCAGCGCTGCTGGCGTAACACGACTGGGACCGATGGCCGGCTTCGAGGCGCCAACTTGGATGGCCGAGCGTCACCCGGCGCTGGCCATCTTCAGCGCCATGTAGCGCAGCGCACTCACGCGCAGGAACGATGCGAAGTTGCCAGCGTCATGGCGCGACGCGATGAGTTCGTCGTGCAGGCGCTCCAGCAACTGCGCGACAGTGATGCCGTCGCGTTCCCCGATCTCCGCCAGCACGTCCCAGTAGAGGTTCTCGAGCCGCAGGCTCGTGACGACGCCGTGCAGCCGCACCGACCGCGTGCGGGACTCGTAGCTCTCGGGATTCGTGTTGAAGAAGGTGTCGCGCATGAAGTGCTCTCGGGTTCGGTCCCAGGGCGCACATCTTCGACCTTTCCGCCGGTGCCCGGCGGCGACAGGGGCATTGCTCAGTTGGTGATCCGGGTGCCCAGCACCGCCAGAAACTGGGCGATCCATGCCGGATGAGCCGGCCATGCCGGGGCGGTGACCAGCTTGCCGTCCGTGATCGCCTGGTCCGCACTGATGTCGGCATACGTGGCGCCGGCCAGTTCCACCTCTGGCGCGCAGGCCGGGTAGGCCGATACCCGTTTGCCGCGGATGGTGCCTGCTGCAGCGAGCAACTGGGCGCCGTGGCACACGGCCGCGATCGGCTTGTCCGCGCGCGAAAAATTCTGCACCAGCGACAGCACATCCTGGTTCGTTCGCAGGTACTCCGGGGCCCGGCCGCCGGGGATGAGCAGCGCGTCGTACTGTTCGGCCTTCACGCCGGCGAACGTGGCGTTCAGCGCAAAGCGATGGCCCGGTTTCTCCGAGTACGTCTGCTGGCCTTCGAAATCATGGATCGCGGTCATGATGAAGTCCCCTGCCTTTTTGTCGGGGCAGACCGCGTGCACCGTGTGGCCCACGGCCTGCAGTGCCTGGAACGGCACCATCGTTTCGTAATCCTCGGCGTAGTCGCCGACCAGCATCAGGATTCTCTTGCCCATGGTTCGCTCCTTTGGCTTGGTCCCTCAACTCCATGCTGGGGGCTTTGGCATTCTGGGAAGCGGCTTCGCTGGGTGGGTAACAGCGGGCTGTTGCATCTTTGATGTGGATCTTGTTCTCTGGCGAGGCCGCGCCGGGACTCGGCCCGGCAGCCGACTTCCCTTACTTGTCGCGCCAAGAAAGGGAAGCCAAAGAAGGCGCTGGAACACCAGCTTCTGCGCATTTTGCTCAGGCGCTTCGGCTGCGAATCCCCCGCACGACCACTGTCTCCAGCTCCACCGTGACCGTACGAGACACGGCC
>CBIHPH010000016.1:0-63083 GCA_966212105.1 uncultured Rhizobacter sp. | reverse complement strand
GGCCGGCACCTCGATGCTCAAGCAGTCGAGCAGCATGTCGCAGCTGGTCATGTCGCTGCTGCAGTAAGCGGGCTGACGAGGCCTTTCTTCGGCTGCGAGGGCACACGACATCCCCATGGCGATCGACAAGGTGCCCCGCACGGGCATGACGCCCTGGCCGCGCGGGGCCACGTCCACCGTGCGGCCGGCCGGCAACGCCGTGCTGCGCGCAGCGGCGGTTCGCGCCGCCGAAGTGGCTCCGCTGCTGGCGGTGCCGCCGCGTGTCGAGGGGTCGCCGGTCCCGATGCCGGGCATGCTGCACGGCGTGACCGCTCGGGGCATGCCGGTCTCCATCGACGGGCTGACGCGGGGGGGCGAGGGCCTCGCCCGTGGCGACGTGCTGATGGTGCAGGTGCAGGCCACGGAGCCACGGCTCGAATTGAGCCTGTTCGACGTGATCGCGCGGCCCGCGGCCGCACGGCCACCGGCATTGGGCCCCGTGCCCGCGCCGCCCCAGGAATTTTCGCTGTCGGCCATGCGGCCAGACCAGCTGGTGCTGCGCCAGCTCAGCTGGAGGCTTCCGGAACCTGCAGCGCTGGCCATGCAATGGCGGCTGCTGGTGCTGGCCGCCGTCGCGCAGCCCGCGTCCGCACCCCATGGCGTGGGTGTGTCGACGGGGCCCTTGGCCGAGCCCCCGGCGGCGGGTTCGCCGCGCGACGGCATGTCATCGTCACCCTTCCTGCCGGCGCCCGACCGCTGGCTGTACCCCGCCTATGCCTGGGGCGGGCTGCACGCGATGCTGCGGGTGCTCGAACCGGACGGTGACGCGCCGTCGCCGCGCCGCCGCCCTGCCCGCGCACTGGCCTTGCGCCTGGAGGTGGATGTGCCCGGCATCGGACGCCTCGCGGTGCTGGTGCAGCTGCTGAACGACGGCGTGGATGTGCTCATGTTCGTCGAGGACGCGGCCGCGCTGCCCGTGGTACGGGACGTGCTGCCCGTGTTGTCGTCGGCCTTTTCGCTGGCCGGCCTCACGCTGGCACGCTGCCGTTTGCTGCATGGCGAGCCCGCTGCGGCGCGCTCGCCGGTGCTGATGAACCAGTCCACGCCGATGCCGGCCGCCGCAAGGTTGCCGCCGGTGCTGTTTCGTGCCGCAGCGGAGGTGATGGTGGTGCTGTCGGCAACGCTTGCGCCGCGCGGGCCTGTCTCCCTGTTCGATCAGGGAAGGTCTGCATGACTACAGGGCCAGGGTGCTGCATTCGATGACGCAGCGGTGCAAGTTTGCCCCATTAAGCAAGCTGCGACTGAGCCATCCGGAAAGAAGGTCGAGGAACCCAAGCACACCGCGCAGAACATCACGCATCGGACATTTGCCTTGGCACCGCGGGAAGCTCTTGCGTGAAAATGAGTTCACCCCTTCTACAAGGACGCGCCGAGTCGATGCGACGCCTCTTCTTTGTTGGCTTCAGCCTGCTACCCATGTGGGCTGCGATTGCGCTGATCGCGTACGCGTTCGCTGTCTTTCCGCCATATCAAGCCGGCATGACCCTGTGGGTGTTGTTGCCAGCAATCCCCGCGTGCGCCGTCACTTACTTCATCGCTGCGATAGCCACCTTGTTCTACAGGCACACGAAGGGCGATCACGCACGAAAACTTGGTTCTTCCGCTGGTTTCGTAGCGTTTGCTTGCTTGACCCTCGGGCTCGCTGGAACGTGGTATGTGATCGACAACCGGGAGACCAAGCGGATGATCGAGCATGAACGAGCCAGAGCTGAGCGCTTTGTCAGGGACAACGCGGAAGTTCAGAAGGCAGTCGGCCGAGTACCCGCGGTGTCGACAATTTTCACTACGTTTGAAACCTCCCGTTCACTGCCATCTCGGTATGAAGTATCCGTACATGACAGCGCCCTTCATGCCATTGTGGATGTGAATAGAACCTCGAGTCCTTCAACCTTCGTTTTGCGCTGCCTAACGCAACGAACCGCATCCAGAGATCCCTGCGCAAAGTAGCATCGTTGGAGGCAGGCGCCGGAAAGCTCATTTGCCAGAACGAGTTCCGAGCGGATTGATCATGTAGCTTGAGCCTCCGGACCTCGGCCGATGCACCGCCGCAACCTCGTTGCATTCCCCGGCGTGACCATCTGGTCAGCCCAGCGTGCCGATCACGCTGACTTCGCGCTGTTCCGGAATTTCGTTGTACGACAGCACGTGCAGGCCCGGCGCGAACAGCCTCGCGTAGCGCGCCAGCAGCGGCCGGATCTGGGGCATCACGAGCAGCAGCGGCGGCGTGGCCTGCTGTTTCATCTGCTCGCGCACCATGGGCATGTTGGCCTGCAGCTGGGACAGCAGGTGCGGATCCACCGAGAAGTTGTCGAGCGCGACCTTGCCGGCCTGGCGGGCCTGGTTGAGTGAGCCGAGCAGCATGTTCTCCAGTTCGCCCCCGAGGTTGAATGCTTTCATCTCGGGCTTTTGTCCGAAGAGGCCAGCCACGATCTGCCGGCGCAAGGTACAGCGCACTTCGGCGGCCAGGAGGATGGGATCTTTGGTCGTCTCGGCGCTGTCGAGCAGCGTGGTGGCGATCGGCACGATGTCCTTGAGCGACACCGCCTCGGTGAGCAAGACCCGGTACGCCTTGAGCAGTTGGGTGGCCGTGAGTGCCTTGTCGAGGGATGCGGCGAGCTTCGGCGCCATTGCCGCGAGGCGTTCCTGCAGCGCGGCGACGTCTTCGTGGCGCAGCAGTTCGGCCAGGTGGTCGCGCAGCACCTTGGACAAATGGGTGGCGATGACGCTGGCTGCCTCGATGACCTGGTAGCCCAGGCCGAGCGCATGCGCCTTGTCCTCCGCGGCGATCCAGGTGACGGGCATGCCGTAGGCGGGTTCGACGCCCGGAATTCCGTCAAGTTCGCCGTACACCTTCGGCGACGGGATGGCCATGAGCCGGTCCGCGAACACTTCGGCCTGGGCCACGACCGCACCGCTGAGCAGGATGGAATATTGCGACGGTTTGAGCGCCAGGTCGTCGCGCACGGCGATGGGGGGCAACAGGAAGCCCATGGCTTCGCTGAGGCTCTGGCGCACGCCTTTGACCCGGTTCGTGAGCACCGCGCCCTGGCCCTGGTCGATCAAGGCCACGAGTTTGTAGCCCACGGCCAGCGAGAGCGGCTCCACCACGGGCAGGCTTTGCCAGTCGAGTTCGGCCGGCTTGTGGGTGAGCACCGCCGCCTCCACAGCCGCCAAGGGGTTCGCCGCGGGCTTGCCCGCCTGCCCGCTGAGGCGCCAGCCGACGTAGCCGAGCACGCCCGCGAAGGCGAGGAACATCATCCTCGGCATGCCAGGAATGACGGCGAGCACCACCATCATCCCGGCAGCGCTGAACATCACCACGGGCGAGGTGAGCAGCTGGCCGCTGACCTGCTCTTCGAAATCGCCCGAATCGCTGATGCGGGTGACGAGGATGGCCGCCGCGGCCGACAGCAGCAAGGCCGGGATCTGCGCGACGAGGCCGTCACCGATGGTCAGCAGTGCGTACTGGCGGAACGACTCGCCGAATGACAAGCCGTGCATCAGCGAACCGATGGCCACGCCGCCGATCATGTTGATCAGGAGGATCAGGATGCTGGCGATGGCATCGCCCCGCACGAATTTCGACGCGCCGTCCATCGCGCCGTAGAAGTCGGCCTCGGCGGCCACCTCCTGGCGGCGGTGCTGGGCTTTCTCCTGGTTGATGAGGCCGGCATTGAGGTCGGCATCGATGGCCATCTGCTTGCCCGGAAGGGCATCCAGCGTGAACCGCGCCGACACCTCGGAGATGCGCTCGGCGCCTTTGGTCACGACGACGAAGTTGATGATCATCAGGATGATGAAGACCACGAGGCCCACGACGAAGTTGCCGCCGATGACCACGTTGCCGAACGCCTCGATCACCTGGCCGGCGGCATGGGTGCCCTCGTGGCCGTGCAGCAGCACGACCCGGGTGGACGCCACGTTGAGCGTCAGGCGCAGCATGGTCGTCGCGAGGATGACAGTCGGGAACACCGAGAAATCGAGTGGCCGCCGTGCCGAGACGCTCACCAGGATCACGATCAGGGCGAGCACGATGTTGAACGTGAACAGCACGTCCAGCACCACCGGCGGCAGCGGCAGGATGATCATCGCCAGCACCACCATCAGGAACAGCGGCGTGGCGAATTTGTGGCGGCGCGCTTCGGCCGCGAGGCGGTTGAAGAAGTTCATGCAGGGCTCGATTCGCTCAGGTGTTCGGGCACGGGCAGGTCGGTGGGCAGCGCGGGTTGGCGCCGGCGCTGGCCGCTGCGGAAGGCCTTGAGTTGCAGCACGTAGGTCAGCACTTGCGCCACCGCCTGGTACAGCGGCATCGGGATTTGCTGGTTGACCTGGCTGGTGCGGTAGATGGCGCGTGCAAGCGGCGGCAATGCCAGTGTTTCGATGCCATGGTCAGCGGCGACGCGGCGGATGTACAGCGCCATCTCATCCACCCCTTTGGCAACGACGTAGGGCGCTTCGGCCCGGCGTTCGTCGTACTTGAGGGCCACCGAATAGTGCTCGGGGTTCACGATGACCACGTCGGCGGTGGGAACGGCCTTGCGCACGCTGCGCTGGGCCATCTGGCGCTGCAGCTGCCGAATGCGCGACTTCACCTCGGGTCGGCCTTCGTTGCTCTTGTGTTCTTCCTTGACCTCCTGCTTGGTCATGCGCTGGCCTCGGGCGAAGAAAAAGGCCTGCATCGGCACGTCGATGGCGGCGAACAGGATGAACACGAGGCACATGGCCATGACGCCGTCGAGCATCAGATCCGCACCGGCAAGCAGCGCGCGATCGAGCGGCATCGTCTGCAGGCGCACATGATCGGCCACCGTGGCCTGCGCCACATGCCAGAGCACGAGACCGAGGGCCGCGGCCTTGAGCAGCGACAGGGCCACGTCGGATGCATGCTTGCGCGTGACGAGGCGGCCGAGGTTCTTGGCCGGGCTCAGCCGGTCGAGGCGCGGCATCCAGTGGGACGTGCTGATCGCCCAGCCGCCCGGCACCAGGCTGCCGATGACCGCGGCCAGCGGAACGATGAGCAGCGGCAGGACCATCTTGACGAGCAGGCCCATCGTCACCGAGAACGTCTGCGACCACACATTGCCGATGGCTCCTTCACTGCCGTACAGCGCGAAGCCCTGTGCAAACAAGGTGCGGAAATCATCGAGGTATCCCGGCACGAGAAACACCACCACCTTCAGGCTCACCACGATGCCAATGGCCGTGGCGAGGTCGCGCGAGCGGACCGTCTGGCCTTGCTCGCGCGCCTTCTTGAGCTTTTGGGCGGATGGCTTTTCGCTCTTGTCGCCGGAGGATGCTTCAGACACCCGCCCCTCCCTGCATCTGGTGGCGCAACAGGTCGAGCACCTGCTCGGTCATCCGCACGTAATGGTTCGGCACGAACTTCACGACCTGGGCGAGCATGAACAGGCCGAACAGCGTGACCAGCGAGAAGCCGAGCGAGAAGAGGTTGAGCGAGGGGGCGACGCGATTGAGGAAGCCGAAGCCGATCTGCACCACCATCGTGGAGAAGACCATGGGCACGGCCAGCAGCAGCGCGGCCGAGAAGATCCAGCCCACGTGCGCCGCCAGGCCGTGCAGATCGAGGCTGCCGTGGCCTCCGCCCACCGGCCAGGCTTTCAAGCTCGCGCCGAGCACGCCGGTCAGCACGAGGTGACCGTCCACGGCGAAGAACACGGCAATGCACAGCACGGACAGCAGCGTCGAGACGACGTCCGACGATGCCCCGTTCATCGGATCGTTCATCACCGCCATCGACAGGCCGATCTGCGAAGACAGCAGGAAACCGAGCATGGTGATGACGGACATCGTGAAATGGAACGCCAGGCCCAGTGCACCACCGATGACCGCCTGCTCGACGGTGGCCACCACGCCCTCCAATGAGATCGGATCGATCGGCGCGCCGCCCTGTGACACCGGCAGCAGCACCACCGCCAGCACGAGCGACAGCAGCAGCCGCACAGTGACCGGCACCATGCCGTCGCCGAGGATCGGGGCCGCGGACAGCATTGCCATCGCGCGCACGAACGGCCACCACAACGCGAACAGCAGGCCCAGCAGTTGAGGGAACAGGAGCTCCATGGCTACCCCACCAGCGAAGCCGCCCGCTGGAAGATGGACACACAGTAGTCCATCAGGTAGCCCACCATCCACCGCCCCATCACGCTCACGACGATGAGCGTGACGATCAGCCGCGGCAGGAAACTCAGGGTCTGTTCGTTGATCTGCGTGGCCGCCTGGAAGAGCGCAACGATGAGGCCGATGATCAGGCCGGGCACGACGAGCAACACCACGAGCAGCATCGTGACGTTGAGGCTTTCGGCGATCAGGTCGACCGCCACTTCAGGGGTCAGCATGTCATCACCCTTCAGGAGGCCTGCACGCTCGTGACGAGGGTGTTGACCGTCAGCGTCCAGCCGTCCACGAGCACGAACAGCAAGAGCTTGAGCGGCAGCGAAATGACGAGTGGCGACAGCATCATCATGCCCATGGCCATCAGCACCGAGGAGACCACGAGGTCGATCACGAGGAACGGGATGAAGAGGAGGCAGCCGATCTGGAATGCGGTCTTCAGCTCGCTGAGCACGAAGGCCGCCAGCTTGACGGTGAACGCATGGTCCTGCGGGCGCTGGATGTCTTTTTCGCCGGCCAGGCGTGACATCTGCGCGAGCGCCGATTTGCTGGTCTGCGCCAGCATGAAGCGCGCAAGGGGCGCCTCGGCCGTGACGAGCGCCTGCTGCAGCGTCAGGCGGTCTTCGTCGTAGGGCACGAAGGCCTCGTTCCAGATCTGGTCGCCCACCGGCCGCATCACGAGGAGCGTCAGGATCAGCGCAATGCCGGTGACGATGCGGTTCGGCAAACCTTGTTGCAGGCCGAGCGCCTGGCGCAGCAGCGACAGCACGATCACGAAGCGGGTGAAGCTCGTCATCATCATCACCATCACGGGCAGCAGCCCGAGCAGTGACATGATGATGAGCACCTGCGTCTTGACGGTGAATTCCGTCCTGGCGCCGCCGGCCGACTGGCTCAGCAATTCCACCGCGTTGGCCGCGAACGCACCCGACGACCATGCGAGCAGCGCCGCGCCGGCCATGGCGGCCGCCGCCAGCCGGAGCTGGCGGTTCGGGGTGGACCGGGTCATGAGGCCAGGCTGTGGAGGTCCAGGCCGTCGAGGTCGATCACCTTCAGCCCGTGGTTCTCGCCGGAGACCACCACCTCGGCGTGCCCGATGGGCGTGCCGTTGACCTTGATCACGAGCGGCTCGCCGGCCAGCGAGTCGAGTTCGACGACGCTGTCGGTGCCGATGTCCATCAGGTCTTGCAGCGAGATGCGGGCCGAGCCCACCTCGAGGGTCAGCGTGACCGGAATCTTGCGCATCATGCGCGACAGGTCGCGGCGGCGCGCGGGGGCGGCGGGCGCTTCGGCGATGTCGGCCGCTTCAGGCGCATCGCCGCCTTCGGCAAGCAGCGTTTCGAGGGCCAGTTTGTCGTTCATGTCCATGGTGTCATTCCGCATCATCGAAGGAGGTCAGGCACAACTTGCCCTTGTGTTCGGTCACCGCGGCGGTGAACAGGCGGGAATCGTCGACCAGCACATCGGCCAGGCCGAGGCTGACGGGGATCACGTCGCCGGGACGCAGGTCCAGCACCTCACCGAGCGCGATCTCCTTTTCAAGCAGCCGCGCGTTCAGCACCAGGGAGAGGCGGGATGCGGTGGGCTGCTGGCGGGCGGCCGGAGCCTTCGGCTTGTCGCGGGCGGGGGAAACGCTGCGCAGGATGCGGCGCATCACCGCATCATCGAGCACGAACCACAGGCTGCCTTCCAGCCCCAGGTGGCTCTCGCCGAGCCGCACATGAAGCTGCCATGCGCCTGACGCCGGGGGCGTACAGGCCGCGGCGGTCAGCTCCGCCGGAGCGGCCGGGTCGATGCAGCGGAGCAGCGTTTCCGTCCAGCGGGCGCACAGCGTCGCGGCCAGGCGTTCTTCGGTGGCGGTCTCGCGCACGGCTTCGAGGGCCGGCGCATCGGCCGCCGCGCGCACCGGCGCGCCGTAGCGGTAATCGAGGACCGAGAGCAACAACGCCCGGTCCATCGAGAAAAACATTCGGCCCAGGGGCGTTTCGGTGCTGAACCAGCGGGCCCGCGGGGTGGTGGCGGCATGGCGGCCGAGGACCACGTCGTCCACCCGGTACCCTGCGCCGTGACGGCGGTTCAGACCGGTTCTGAACGACTCGGTGAGCGCCGATTTCAAGGCGGATGTGAAACCGCCCACCAGGTGCATGGGGCGACCGAGCGTGCCGGGGTCGAGCACGACGGGCGGGCTCGCCGTGGCCGGCCGGGCGCTCGTGGTCGGTGCGGATGTCTTCATGAGAAGTTCGGCATGTCGCGTGTGGATCGGGGCTGCATGAGCGCCGTCGGCCTGAGAGCTCAATGTCGGCCGAATATGCCGGAACTTGAGGGGCAGCGACGCCCCGGAGCGGGTTATTAACCGTACATGTACGGAAAAGCGGCGAAGGGCGTGAACGAAGTCACGCGGGGAGCGACCACTCAGCCGCTGGTGGTCTGGACGACGCCGTCGACGATGTCGCGCACCATGGCTTTCTTGAGCCCTTCCCGGTCACTGATCGGGTACCGGTCGATGGCGATCGTCGCGTGCAGGTAGCCGATGGCTTTCGCGAGCATCATGTCGCACAGCAGGCGCACGGTCTTCTCGGGGACGACCTTGCCGTACGCGCACGCCAGCACCCGCTCCCGGGCGAGCGCGGCCAGCTGCCGGTACACCGGGTGATCGTTCACCTGGATCATCGAGGCGCTGTCCTCGTCACTCAGCTCGGCCATGTAGACGAGGCGGTAGCGCTCGGGATGGGTCTCCCAGTAGTCGATGTAGGTGCGGACGTGGGCGGCCAGCACCTGGGTGGGCGAGCGCTTGCCCTGCCCTGCGGCCAGCAGCAGGCCGAGCAGTTCCTGGAAGAAATCGAGCCAGATGTGGCGCGCCAGGTCGTGCTTGCTTTCGAAGTACCCGTAGAACGACATGGGAGACATGGAAAATGCCTCCGTCAGCGCACGGATCGACATGCCCTCGAACCCCTTGTCCAGGTAGAGCTGCTTGGCGTACGCGAGCAGTTGCTGCTTGAAGTCTGCCTGGCTTTCGGGCGAACGGCGGCGGGAGCGTTTGGCCTGGGCGATCGATTGGCTCATCACACGGTCCTTGGGCATTCCGATGCTGCGGCGCGAGCGCACCGACCAACATGGGGGAAACCAGGATATCCAGGATGTGCTCGGGCAGACCATCCCCAGTTTGAGCGGCGCCTTGCGCGGAGACTGTCACCGTTCGGCCGGGCGACGAGGGGAGAATCAGGGTTATTGCGCAACCCGCATTTCAACGATGACCAACCCCTTTGCTCCCCTGACCGAAGATGAGTTCGCCGAGCTTGAACAGTTCTTGCTCTTTGACGTCGACACCGACGAAGTCATGATGTCGGACCTCATGGACGGGTTTTTGCACGCCATCGCCATCGGACCGACAACCCTGCATCCCAAGCAGTGGCTACCCAAGATTTGGGGCACCAAGAATGTGATGCCACCGACGGATTCAATCGAACAGTTGAATCACATCCTGGGGCTGGTCATGCGCCACTTCAACGGCATCATTGCTGGACTGGACGCGGACCCCAGGGAGATCCGGCCGTATTGGTCAACGATGACGTACGGCAGCGACAAGCGGGAGTATGACGACGCTGAGGGCTGGGCCTACGGCTTTGTCGAGGGCATGAAACTTTGCTGGAACGACTGGCTGCCCTTGCTGTCGACACCCCAGGGACAAGCCTGGTTCAGGCCGATCGCCTTGCTCGGCGAAGATGACTTCTGCGTGGATCAAGACAAGCTCACCAAGACGCCCGCCCTGCGGGCGGAGCTGGCACTTCAGATCCCGCAAGCGGTCCTTGACATGCATGCTCACTGGCTGCCCCTCAGGCAGGCAGTCTACGAGCGCCACGTGGCCAAGTCGTTGCAGCCCAAGGTGGGACGCAACGAGCCTTGCCCCTGCGGAAGCGGCAAGAAATTCAAGAAGTGCTGCGGCGCAGCGGCTGACCTGCATTGAGGTTTTAAGTGGCTTGCATCGCTGCTCGTGCCGAAGAGGCCAGCGCGGAACCTTCGCAGATGAAACGAGGATGGAATGGGAGTTCAAAGCAAAATCGCGGTCGTCTCGATCATTGCAGGAGGTTCCGTCTCAATCGCATGCTTTTTTTCGTTGGTATCTGCGATTCTCCTTGTTGGCGGTGACGGCAGCGCGCCCCGGTTCACCTACTGGGCCCTGCATCTCATAGCAATTCCATCTTCCTTGTTTGCCGCCTCGACTCCGCTGCCACTGATTCTTTCGTCCCTTTTTTGGGGTGCTGCGACGTTCATTGTTGTCTTTGTGCTCTTGGAGGTGGCGCAATGGCTGCGGTGAAGCGCGCCTTGCCGCAACCTCAGAGGCAGTCGCGCGAGAAGCTGCCGCAAGGCACGACTACGTGATCTCGCTCATGTTCGCGCACGACCCCGACCGATCTCATTATTGGAATGAGTTGTTTCCGACCGACGATGATTGGCAGGTCATTCAGGACATGCGGGTAGAGGACGCCCTCCGAGAGAAAGGCGACCCTTTGACGCACCCCGTGAGGTGGAGCACTGGGCATACTTCCACAACGAATCTGATCGGCAGCGCTTTGTGGAGGCGGTCGCAGAGCGCTTTACCGCGATTGATTTCCATGAGACTCCCGATAGCGCACGCGGCATCTTCACTGCCAAGCTGGCGCACACGAATCTCCCCGACCACCGCTCGATGAATAGATTCACCATTCTCTTGAATCGAGCAGCAAAGAATTCGGGAGGCGACTACGATGGTTGGGAAACGCGGGTATGCCGGGAGTGAATAACGTCAGACATCGAAACGAACCCACCCATGAACGATCGCATCCCTCCACCTTCCGATCTATTCGCCGTATGCCCGTCATACGGCTCGGTTCTTGCGTTCTATGAAGGAATTTTTGAGGCGGCCTACGTATTGCTGCATCCGTTCCTTCGCCCCCTCTCCATTTCGCTGGATCAGCTTGAGCCGGAGACGTTCCTGTCCAAAGAGCAGATTTGCAAGTCTTGTGAAGCGGTCACGTGGTCAGAAATCCAGCACAACTCCGGCTTGAGATCAATCAACGAGATTGACCTAGCGCTTCGAACGCAAATTTACGGGCTAAAGGCAACGTATGCGAGGCCGGAACTGGCTGAAATTCTCAAAACAAGCCTGAAAAGACAGGGAATTTGGCCGCCAGTTGAAGGCGTATTCTCCGAACTCATACACGACAAATTACTTTCATTCATACAGAGTCAAGGATATGAGCGGGTATGGGTCGGAGATGAATTCGGTGAAAAACGGAAACTGCATTGGATTGAAGATTTGAAATCTCCGGATTCGACGGTCACCGAACAATGCGGCTGCAATGTTTTTACGCCAGACAAGAAAATTCTATGGACAACCCACTGGGACAGTCATTTCTCTTTTCTCTGCGCCTCGCGCAGTACGGTAGAGAAGCTTGTGTCTGAGGAAAGCTTCGAAGGGTTTGAGTGCAATCCGTCTACTGAGGTTTATTGGAGCTTGGGGTGACGCCAGATGCACCCGTTCACATGCATCCGGCCCACTACGGCATTCAGGATCCGATGCATCAAATCGGCATGCGGCGGCAAAGTCGGAACTTCCAGAGCACCAAGTTGCTGTGACAGCAACGTGGCCAGCGAGAAGGCGGCTGCTCAAGCGCAGGGCAACGACATGGCTGGCGAGCACGCCCCTCTTCGTCAGCGCTCGCGCATGACCGCCTGCACACGCTCGCGGTGAAGCCCATCCACGGCAGCAACCAAAGCGGCCTGGGCGGCAAAGCCACCGCTTGATGCCATCGATTCAAAGGTTCCGGCCGCCGCGGCAGCCCAGTCGGAATCTCCGGTGGGCCGGCTGGCTTCGAGGTCGGCGGTCGCGTCGCCCAAGGCGGTGGACACCGCGGCCTGGGCCTGGCGCACGCGGTCCAGCCCCGTGAGCACCCCGCGCAGCGTGGCCTGGCGATCATCAACGGACGCGGTGCGCCATGTGGTCACTGGCACCGCCTCCGGTTCCGGCTCGGCCCTTACACGATGAAACTGCCCGGTGGGGAATCGCTGCCCGCCGCCCTTGATCGCCAGGCTGTCGCGCACGGCAGGCCATTGGGATTCCGGGGTCGAGAACATCAGCTCGCCCTGCTCGCCGCGCACCGCCTGCACGCCCACGGGCTCCAGCGCCTGGCCGAGTCGCAGCACGATCTCCCGTTCGGACAAGCCAGGCTCCACCACGACCGGCAGCGGGCGCTGCCCCGGCACGCCCACCGACAGGGCCAGCACCTCACGTCCGCCGGACTGCAAGGTCGGGAAATCGAGCCCTCGAACGCTGAAGCGCTGGGCCGCGGGGCCCTCGCGGCTGAATCTCAGCTGCGCATCGAGCCCACCGCCTGACGCCACCGGACGATCACGCCAGGTGCGGTCGAGTGCGGCCAGCGGTTCTTCGACCCGCTCGCCGACCGGCACCCGGCCGGCGAGGCTCCCACTGAGGCCGGTCTTGAGTGCCTGCAGGTGGCCAGACACCTTGTCCAGGAAGTCACGCGATTGCTGGGCTTGCGCCACGTCGCGGTTCAAGGCCGGCAACCAGCCGCGCAAGCCGTTGCCCAGTCTGGAAACATCTGCGGTCGCGGGCTGCGATGCCGACGCGTTCGTCGCTGGCGCGCGCGCCGCGGCGGTGGGCGTGGCGCGCCCGGTACCGACGGCGGCCGGCTGGAGCGAAGACACCTGCATGTCAGATGAGGTCGAACAGGGACAGCGCGCTCACCTTCGCATACGCCTTCTGGGTGGCCTGCACGGCGGTCGTGTAGCCGTTGAGTTGCACGGCCGCTGCCCCGTAGTCGAGCTGGCCGAGCGTCACCATCGCCTGCTGGTTCGACAGGCTCACATTGGCATGGTTGTCCTGGAGCGTATCGAGCATGTTCTGCGCGCCGCCGATGGTGGCGATCTTGGTGTTGATGTCGTCGAGGGCGGTGTCGAGGCCGTCCAGGGCGGCGGTGAGCACCGGGCGCACGAGCGGGTCGTTGACGCTCACGCCGGGAACGTGGAGCGTGTCGATGGCCTGGTCCAGGGCATTGAGCAGCGGCGCCATCTCGGCCAGCGTGGTATTCGCCGCCTGGGTGACGCCGTTGCCCACCACAACGTTCTGGGCGTCGCCGTTGCCGGTGGCGGTGTAGCGGGCACCCGAGGCGGCCAGCGGGTCGTGCGTGATCGTCGGGGTGGCGGTGGCGGTGCCCGAGAAGATGTAGCGGCCTTCCTGGTCGACGCTGTTGGCGGTGTAGAACAGGCTGTCGCGCAGCGCCGCCAGGGCATTGGCCATGGCGTCGACGTCCTGCGAGGTGTTGCCGCCGTCGGCCGCCCACACCATCAGGTCGCGGGCTTGCAGGATGTCGCGCACCGAGCCATCGAGCAAGGCTTCGTTTTGCTGCAGGCGGCTGCGCAAGGCGCCGATGTTCGACTGGTATTGGTCGAGCGCGGCTTCTTCCCGCTTGAGCCGCTCGATGCGCACGCTGGTCACCGGGTCGTCGGACGGCACCTGGATGCGCAGGCCGGAGGCCATTTGCTGCATCACGTGTTCGAGCCGGAATGACGCGTCCTGCAGCGCGCTGTTCATCGTGGTGTGGTACTGGGTGCTGGCAACGCGCATGAGGTCACTCCCCTCAGCCGGCCATCATGGCCAGCGTGCTGTCGAACAATTGGTTGGCCACGGCGATGACCTTGAGGTTGGCCTGGTACATCTGCTGGTATTGCATGAGGCTCACGGCTTCTTCGTCCTTGTTGACGCCGCTCGTGGACTTCCAGCTTTCCTCGGCCTGGTTGCGCACCGTCTCGGCGGTGGCGAGGGAGGCCTGGTTTTGCTGGCTTTGCATGGCGACGCGGCCGATCAGCTGCGTGTTCGCATCGCCCATCAGCACCGAGCCCAGCGACGCCACGCTGATGGGCTGGCCCTTGAGCGCGATGACGGCGAGCAGGTTGTCGCTGTTGCCCGGCTTCGTCGCATCGCTCGAGAACGCCAGATCAGCAGGAAGCACGCCATCGGGCACGCTCAAGACGCCGGTCGAGCCGGATGAATCGAATTGGAACAAGGGGCCATCCGGTGGCGGTGGCGTGGGCGTGGCACCGCTGAGGCTGTAGCCCGCTGAGAATTGGGTGTTGACCTTGTCGGCCACTTCGGAGGCCATGTCGGCCACGGATTGGCGCAAGGGCGACAGCACGTCGCGCTCGAAGTCGTTGAGCCCGCCGAGCTGGCCGCCCAGCCGGTTGCTGGTGATGGTGAACGATTCGCTCGCGAAGCTGAGCTGGAGCGTCTGCGAACCTGCCGGGCCGGTGACGATCGACAGCGTCGAGGCGCGCCCGCCCACGACGAGGGGCTGACCATCGCGCAGAGATACGCTGCGCGAGCCATCCGGCTGGTCCACCACCTGCACACCCACCAGGGAAGCCAGCTCGTCGATCTTCTGGTCCCGGGCATCGATCAGCGCCGAAGCGTTGGTCCCGGTCGCCTGTGCGATGCCGATGTCGTCGTTCAGGTCGGCCACCGCCTGGGAGACGCTGTTGACCTGCTCGACGGTGCTGGCGCGCTGCCGGGAGATCGATGTCTGCTGGTTCGACAGCACCTCGTTCAGGTTGTTGAACCGCTGTGCCAGCGCCCGGGCGGACGTGATGACCTGCTGGCGCAGCGGCATGGATGTGGGTTCGACGCTGGCGGCGTTCAGTGCCCCGAAGAAGCCGTCGAGGCCGCTGTTGATGCTCGATGTGTCGTCGCCCATCACCTGTTCGAGCTGGGTGAGGTACGGCTGGGGGATGGACCGCTGCGACAGTTCGGACGCCGCCTGCCAGCGCTGCAGGTTCTTGTAGTCGTCGCTGAAGCGGATCAGCGACGGCACCTTGACCCCATCGCCCGGCGAGATCTGCCCGGCCTGGGTGGCACGCTGGGACACCATCAGGGTCCCCTGCCGGGTGTACCCGGGGGTCATCACATTGGCGATGTTCTGGCTGGTGGTGTCCAGCGCGATCTGTGCCGCATGGGCACCGGTCAGGGCGTTGTTGATGATGCTCATGGCGGCGATCCGGTCGGGTTATTTGTTCTGGGCGACCGCGGGCGCCTCGGCATGAAGCGGCGCCGGGAGCACCTGGCGCAAGATGAGGTCGGCGATGCCGAAGGCGCGCTGGCTGGCCATGGCATCGGCCACGAGGGTGTCGGCCATGTCGAGCATGTCGTCGCCGGTGCGGTCGCGGAAGATGCCCTCGTCACCAGCAATCTGGCGTGACATGCTTCGCATCTGGCGCATCATCTGGGCGATGAAGAAGCCTTCGAACTTCTCGGCGGCGGCCTTGGCCTGTTTTTCCAGTTCCGGCGAGACCGCCGGCGCCACGGGGGCTTCGGCGGACTGAGACTGCAGCGATGTCGGGGAAGTCGGAATCGTGTTCATCGTCAGATCACCACCAGTTCGCCGTCGATGGCCCCGGCTTGGTCAAGTGCCTGCAGGATGGCCATCAGGTCGTCCGGGGTGGCGCCCGTGCTGTTGACCACGTCGATGATGGCCTGCAGGTTCGTGCCCTTGGGCCATTTGAACATCTTGGGCGCGGCCTGCTCCACCTGCACCCGGGACTGCGGCGTCACCACCGTGTCACCCTTGCCGAAGGGCGCGGGCTGGCTCACCTGGGAACTCTCGCCGATCACCACCTTGAGGCCGGCGTGGGAGACGGCGGCCGGCCGCACGGTCACCCCGTCGGAGATGACGACCGTGCCGGTGCGGGAGTTGAAAATGACCTTGGGCGTGTCGGTGCCCACGTCGATCGCAAGCGCCTCCAGCTTGGCGACGAACGCGACGCGCTGAGTGGGGTTCTCCGGGGCGAGCACGGCCACGCTGGTCGCGTCGCGGGTGCTGGCCAGCTCGCCGAAGCGGCGGTTGATCGCCTCGACGATGTTCGTGGCGGTCTGGAAATGCGGGCGCTTGAGGCTCAGTATCACGGTGGGGCTGGTCTCGAAATCCGAGACGATCTCCCGCTCGATCTGCGCGCCGTTCGGGACGCGGCCCGACGTGGGGGTGTTGACGGTCACGCTCGAGCCGCTCTTGCCGGTGGCGTTCAGGCCGCCCACGACGAGGTTGCCCTGGGCCAGCGCGTACACCTCGTTGTCGGCCGCGCGCAGCGGTGTCAGGAGCAGCACGCCCCCACGCAGGCTCTTGGCGTCGCCGAGGGAAGACACGGTCACGTCGATGCTCTGGCCTTTGCGGTAGCCGGGCGGGAACACCGCGCTCACCATGACG
This sequence comes from uncultured Rhizobacter sp., assembly GCA_966212105.1. GTDB lineage: Bacteria > Pseudomonadota > Gammaproteobacteria > Burkholderiales > Burkholderiaceae_C > Rhizobacter. The sequence goes on along the minus strand of CBIHPH010000016.1, from coordinate 46,662 downwards.
GCCGCGACGTTCTTGCTCTTGACATCCACGCCCTCCGGGGTCTTGACCCCGAACTGCTTGAGCAGGTTGGCGACGGACTGGCCGGACGCCTTGACCTGGCTGCTGTCCCCGCTGCCGTTGAGGCCCACCACGAGGCCATAGCCCACGAGCGGGTTGTCGCGCACGCCTTCGACGCTGACGAGGTTGCGCAGCGGGGTGGCGGCATGCGCCGCGAACGGCAGGCACAGCGCGATGGCAAGAAACCAGGATCGCATCGGATACCTCAAAAGGGCATGAACGGGCTGTTGAAAAAGCGCGCGAGCCAGCCGGGCTCATTCGCATCGGCCAGCGCACCGCGGCCTGAGTAGGCGATGCGCGCGTTGGCCACGCGCTGCGACGACACCCGGTTGTCGGCCGTCACGTCCTCGGCGCGCAGGTAGCCCTGCAGGCGAACGAACTCCTCGCCGTGGTTGAGGGTGAGGCTTTTCTCCCCGCCGACGCGCAGCAGGCCGTTGGGCATGACTTCCTGGACCACGACGGTGATGGCCCCCTGCAGTGTGTTTTGCTGCGTGCTGGTGGACGTGCCGTTGAAGTCTCGGCCCGCACCGATGCCCACTTCGGTCTTGCCGTACACCTTGCCGGCCAGCAGTGCCGGCTCGAACGACACGCTGTTCTGCTTGGCGTACTTCGTGTCGGCCTTCTTGCTGGCCTGCGTGGTTTCCTGCAGCACGACGGTCACCACGTCGCCCGGCCGGAAGGCGCGGCTGTCGGAAGTCAGCGACCAGGGCGAATCCGCGCGGTACACGCCGCCGCCCGCCGCCTTTCGCACCACCGCTGGCGGCATGGGCGGCGGATCGCCGGCCGGCGCCTTCGGTTCGGGCTCCGGCTGGAGCGCCGCACACCCGCCGAGCAGCAGCCCGGCGAGCACGAGGGGCAGCACGGCGCGGCTCACGTCAGCGCACCGCCTGCGACAGGTACTGCATCATGTTGTCGGCCGCCGACAGCACCTTGGTGTTCATCTCGTAGGTGCGCTGGGCGGCGATCATGTCCACCATCTCTTCCACCACCTGCACGTTCGAGCCTTCGAGCGCGCCTTGCTTGAGCTTGCCCAGCGCGCCTTCGCCAGGGTTGCCCTCGATCGGCGCGCCGCTGGCGTCCGTCTGCTGGTACAGGTTGTCGCCGAGGGCCAGCAGGCCGGCCGGGTTCACGAAGCCGGCCAGCGTGAGCTGCCCCACCTCGGTGGGCGCGGTGGTGCCGGCCGTGGTCACCGAGACCACGCCGTTTTCGCCGATGGTGACGGCCGTCGCGTTGTTCGGGATGGTGATCTCCGGCACGATGTGCAGACCCTGGGCGTTGACAAGGCGGCCCTGGGCGTTGACCTGCAGCTGGCCGGCGCGGGTGTAGGCGGTGTCGCCATTGGCCCGCTGCACCTGCAAAAAGCCGTTGCCGGTGATGGCCACGTCGAGCGACTGGTTGGTGGTCTGCACATTGCCGGTGGTGAACACCTTTTGCGTGCCGACGACGCGCGTGCCATTGCCGAGCTGCACCCCGGTGGGCGATACGGTGTTGTCGTCGACCTTGGCGCCGGGCTGGCCGTCGACCTGGTAGAACAAATCCTCGAAGACCACGCGGTCGCGCTTGAAGCCGACGGTGTTCACGTTGGCAAGGTTGTTGGCGATGGCTTGCAGCTTGGCGTCTTGCGCCTGCACGCCGGTCTTGCTGATCCACAGGGCGGGGTTCATCGTGTTCTCTCCTGGTTCAGGACAATGGTCACTCGCGGATCAGGCGGTTGCCCGATTCGGCCATGGCATCGGCGGCCTTGTACAACTTCATCTGGATCTCGAAATCGCGCGTGAGGCCCATCGTTGCCACCATCTCCTCGACGGCCGACACGTTGCTGCCTTCGAGGAAGCCGCCGCGCACCTTCACTGTCTCATCGGCCGGCAGCGCGTCACCGGTGCGGCTGACGATCAGGCCGGCCTCGTTCTTGGTCAGCTCGGCGGCATCGGCCCGCACGAGCTTGAGCTTGTCGATGACCTGCATGGCGGTCTGGCCATCGGCCTGGACCGACAGGGTGCCGTCCTGGCCGATGGCGATCGCCGTGTAGGGCGGCAGCACGATGGGGCCGCCCTCGCCCATCACCGGATGGCCCGACACGGTGAGCGCGCCGTCGGCGCCCACGGCCAGCGCGCCGGCGCGGGTGTAGGCCTCGCCGTCTTCCCATTGCACGGTGAGGAAGCCCGGGCCGGTGATCGCCACATCCAGCTCGCGGCCAGTCTGGCGCACGGCGCCCTCACGGCCGGAGATGGCGTTGGCCTGCAATTGCCCGAAGTGCCGCGCGTCGTAACCGTGGCCCGACACTGACTGGCTCGTGGCCAGCTCCAGGTTGGCGCGAAAGCCGGGTGTATCGAGGTTGGCGAGGTTGTTCGCATGCACCTGCTGGCCGTGCAAGGCCCGCTCGGCGCCGCTCATCGCGGTGTAGATCAGAGCGTCCATGGCGGGTGCCTCAGACGGCCTGCATCAGCGCCTGGACCATCTGGTTCTCCGTGGAGATGACCTTGGCATTGGCCTGGTAGTTGCGCTGGGCGGACATCAGGCCCACCAGTTCGGCGGTGATGTCCACGTTCGATTGTTCGACCGCCCCCGACGTCAATGTGCCGGCCATGCCGCTGCCCGGTGAGAAATACAGCGGCGTACCGGATGCATTGGAGGCCGCCCAGCTCGTGCCGCTGACGGCCGTGAGCGCGCCCTCGTCCGGGAAGGTGGCCAGCGCGACGGTGCCCACGCTCTGCTTCTGGCCGTTGCTGTACTTGGCCATCACCTGGCCCTCGTCGGTGACTTGCACGCCGATCAGCGTGCCCGAGGCATAGCCGTCGGCACTGTTGGCCGACGTGGTGGCCTCGCCGGCGTACTGCGTGGTGCCAGCGTAGTCCATCGTCAAGGCGAACGCTGCGGCGCCGGTCGGGGTGGGCAGGCCCACCGGCACGGGGGCCGCAGGTGAGGACAGGTTGCCGAGGGTGTCGAAATCGAGCACGTTCGTGCCGGCCACGGGGGCACCGTCGCTCGTGTAATGCACCGTCACCTGGTTCGTGCCCGTCTTGACGAAATACTGGGTGACGCTGTGCTGCGCGCCGAGCGAGTCGTACACGACCGAGACCATCGAGCCGTTGAAGCTCTGCGGATCGGCCGGATCGAAGGCCACGGCCGGCGCGACCCATCCGGACGACAGGTTGCCCGTGTACTTCATCCGGGTGGATGCGGAGGCGGCAATCTGGCCCGTGGGCACTTGCAGATCCCCCATGGCGCCGAGGGTGGTGCTGTTGGGAATCGCCGCGAAGCCTTGCACGCGGTTGTTCGCACTGTCCACCACGTAGCCGTCCTTGTCCTTCGAGAAGATCCCCACGCGGCTGTAGAGCAGGTTGCCGGTGGTGTCGCGGCTCACGAAGAAGCCGCGGTCCTGGATGGCGACGTCCATGTCGCGGCCCGTGGTAAGCACGCTGCCGCCGGCGTCGAGGCTTTGCGTGATGGAACCCACTTCGGAGCCGGTGCTTTGCATGCCGGCGTAGGTCGATGTGAAGTTCACGCGGCTGGATTTGAAGCCGTACGTGCCCGAGTTCGCGATGTTGTTGGAGATGGTGTCCAGCTGGGCGTTGACGGCGTTGATGCCGGACAGGGCGATGTCGAAACTCATGGTGTGTTTCCCTTCAGTTGGAGGCGGTGGCGAGGCGGCCGTTGAATCCGGTGACGGCGTCGGGGGCGACTTCGCCGAGGTGGCTGACGTTGAGCACGACGCTGCCGGCCATGGACAGCTTCACGCTGTCGAGCTGGCCGGCGATCTCGATGCGGGAGCTTTGCGGGGCATCCGTCTCGACCTTCAGCGCGTAGCTGCCAGGTGGCAGGCCCAGCTTGGCCGGATCGATCGCGAACGGCACTTCGCCGGGGGCACGGGTACCCAGGGGAATGCGTGTTTCAGTGCCGTTGGCCGCGGTGAGCACCACGGCCGTGGTGGCGCTGGCGTTCTCCAAGGTCACGGCGCCGTCGATGGGGTCCGAACCGACCGTCACCCGGTCGGTCTTGACCATCACCCGCGAACCCACCTGCGAGCCGAGCGACAGCACCTGCATGCTCTCGAGCATGGCCGCCGAAGCGGCCCCCTGCTTGGCGAGGTTCTGCAGCGATTCGGTCTGGCTCAGTTGGGTGAGCTGGTTGACGAACTGGCTGGGGTCCTGCGGTTCCAGCGGGTTCTGGTTGCGGATCTGCGCGACGAGCAGCGTCGTGAACAGCGTGGAGAGCTCGCCGTTGCCGCTGATCGCGCCGGAGATGGCGCCGGTGTTGCCGGTGCCCTGGGTGGTGCCGTTGAGCAAGGTGGTCATGGCTTCATCCTTCGCCGAGCTTGAGCAGCGATTGCTGCATGGTCTTGACCCGCGCCATCACTTCGACGTTCGTCTCGAACGCCCTCGACGCGGCCATCATGTCGGTCATCTCCGCCACGGTGTTGACGTTCGGATAGAACACCACGCCCTCCTCGTTGGCCAGCGGGTGATCGGGCTCGTGGGCGCGGCGCAGCGGTTCGGTGCTTTGCACCACGTCGAGCACCTGCACGCCGGCACCGGCGCCGGTGGGGTCTCCCATCACCGCCGCGAACACCGGTTTGCGGGCGTGGTAGGTGGCACTCTCCACGCCGGAGGCGGATTGGGCATTGGCCAGGTTGCTGGCGATGGTGTTGAGGCGCACGGACTGGGCGTTCATGGCCGAGCCGGCGATCTGGGCGATGTGGCGAAATGTCATGGTCACTGTCCTGCGATGGCCTTCGCCAAGCCACGGATCTTCATGTTGACAAAGGTCAGGCTCGTCTGAAAGTCCGATGAGTTCTGTGAAAAGGCCGCTTGTTCGGACCCGAGCTCCACCGTGTTGCCGTCCTGGGACGGATGGTTCGGCACCCGGTAGAGCGCATCGGCCGGCCCGTCGGTGTCCAGGCTCAGGCCGCCGGCGTCGTCGTCGGCCACGGAGCGCTGGAGCGCCGCGGCGAAATCGATGTCGCGGGCCTGGTAGCCCGGCGTGCTTTCGTTGGCGATGTTCGCGGCGAGAATGCGGGTGCGTTCCGCGCGCAGCCGAAGCGCATCCGGATGCACCCCCAACGCCTTGTCAAAATCGATGCCCATGGATCACCTCCGGTTGAAAATTGCGATCGGCGCCGCGCTCTGCGCCGTCGTGTTCCACGCTGTCGCGGCCGGGCCCCGCCCCATCGAGGAGCAGGTGCTCGACGCCGCGCGATCGGTGCTGGACGACCGCGCCGGCCGCGAAGGCTGGGTCGATCCGCAATACGAGCTGGTGTGGCAGCGGCCCCGTGAGCCCGTCTCCCCATGCCGCAAGGCACTGGCCATCGAACCCGTGGACACGCGGCAGGCGAGCCGGCTGCGGCTGGAAGCGCGCTGCGCGGATTCGCCCGGCTGGGCGCAGACATTCACCGTGAAAGCCACGGTGTCGGCACGGGTCGCCGTGGCGGCCGTGGCACTGCCGTCGGGCCGCACGCTCGGCACGGGCGACATCGCCGTCGAGCGCCGCGACATCACCGCCCTGCCCGATGCCTTGTCTGATCCTTCGGCCGCCGTGGGGCAGGCGAGCCGCCGCCCGCTGCGCAGCGGCGATGTGTTGCGCAGCGCCTGGCTTGCCGCCCCGGTGCTTGTCAAACGCGGCGACGCGGTGCGCATCGTGGCGCAGCGTGACAATGTCACCGTCACGGTGCCGGGTGAAGCGCAGGAAGCAGGCGCCCTCGGCGCCATCGTGCGGGTGCGCAACGTCGGCAACGGGCGGGTCATTCGAGCCCGTGTGGTGGAGGCCGGCGTCGTCCAGCCGGCGGATTTGTAGGCGCTCATCGCGTGCTCTCCTGGCCGGCCAGCCGCTGCGCCACGCCGGCCAGCTTGGCGGCATAGGCCGGATCGGTGGCGTACCCGCCGCGGGCCAGGCCTTCGGCGAATGCACGGGCATCCGAGCCGGTGTTCAATGCACCGCGGTAGCGAGGGTTGTCGAGCAGCAGCTGGGCGTAGTCACGGAACGCGGCGGCCTGGTCGGGGTAGCTGCGAAAGCGCTCGGTGCGGCCCACCGGAACCCCGTCGTGGAATTCAGTGGTGCGGGCCTCGGCCACTTCCCCCTGCCAGTTGCCCGTCGCCTTGATGCCGAAGAGGTTGTGCGTGCTGCGCCCGTCGGCCTGCAGCAGCGGCTTGCGGCCCCAGCCCGATTCGAGTGCGGCATGGGCCACGACGAGTTCGGGCGCCAGGCCCAGGCGCCTGGCGGCCTCCTCGGCGGCGGGGGCGATGTCCGCCACGAAGCTGGAGGGGCCGTCGACGCCGGCCGAGGCCGAAACGGCGTCACGCACCCGTTGCCCCTCCGGGGTCAGCAGGGCAGCCGTTGGCATCGAGGGTGCCGCACCGTGCTCGATGAAGTCCTGCACATCGCCCTGCACTTGCGCGAAGAGGGCGTTGAAACCGTGGCCGCGGCCGGACGGTGCAACCGGCAGGGTGGCCGCCGTCGGCGCGATCGGCCGGAGTGTCGAATCAGGCCGGAGCATAGGTCGACACCTCGCCGTGCAGCACGCGCTGCATCAGCGCATGCTGGTCCATCAGCAACTGGCAGTTGCGGGCGTTCAGGCGCTTGCTTTCGCGCACCAGCCCCTCGAGCGTGTGCCAGCCGGCCTCGAGCGCCTCGCGACGCGGCCCTTCGAGCAGTTCGAACACCGCCGGCATGCCAGCGCCCGCACCGAGCATCGCCTGCACGCACGATGTGCGGTCGCGCCGGCTCGCGTCCAGCGAAGCCACGAGTTCGGTGACCCCGTTGGCCAGTTCGGCCAGCTCGAGCGCATCGTGGCGCAGCGCGGCCCGGAATTGCGCCTCGAGCAGCCGGACGAGCTCCCGGTAGCGCTGGATGTCCGCGCCGACGCCTTGCATCACGCGGGTCACCGACACGGCCTGCTTCATCGCGAGCCTCCATGGAAGCGTTCGATGAGACCGGCGAGCTTGGCCGGATCGAACGGCAGCTCGCCCTTGGCCAGTGCATCGCGCAATGCGGCCACCTTGGCCTCGTCGATCTCGGGCATCTCGCGCATCGCCTCGAGTGCGGGTTGCAGCGTGCTGCTTTGCAGTGCCGTGGACGCATGCGGCGCGACCGGGGCATGGTCGGCCGGTGCCGTGTCCGCGACGGCCGGGGCAGACACCGTCTGCGGCTGGAGGGGGGAGCCTGAAATTCTCATGCGAGAGCCTCTGGGTCTGGTTTGCATGGGGAGTGTCCGGGCGGGTCACGGCGTGACCGGCGCTCGCCCTTTCGTGTCGGTCAGTTGCGAGCGCAACGCGCGCAGTGCATCGCTGTCGGGTGCGGTCACGTCCACCCCTTCGGCCAGCGGCACCACCTCCGTCGGCATGCCGAACATCGCGGCGACGATCTGCGATTGCTGGCTCGTCAGGATCAGCAGTTCGATGCGGCGGTTGATGCCCGCGGCGGCGTCTCGCGTGTCGAGCGGCGCACGGTCGGCCATGCCCACCACCTGCAGGATGCCGCGGGCGGGCATGCCGCCTTCCTGGAGCTGGGTGCGCGCGGCCATGGCGCGGTTGCTCGAGAGCGTCCAGTTCGAGAAGGCGGCGTGGCTGCGGTCGGCGTATTGCAGCGAATCGGTGTGGCCGACGATCAGCATCTGGTTGTCCATCTGTGCAAACAGCGGACCGAGGTTGCGCAGCAGCTTGCGGAAGCGGTCGTTGAGCATGGCGCTGCCACGCGCGAACATGCCCTGCCCTTCCGTGTCGTGCAACATCACCCGCAGCCCGTACGGCGTGACCACGGCCTGCAGGTTGCCTGCGAGGCCCGCGTCTTCGCTCATGCGCGCGAGCACCCGCGACAGGGCCTGCAGATCGCCCGCGCTCTCATAGCGGGTGCGTTGCGTCGCGCGGCGGTCGGTCGGATCGGGCACATCCACATCGAGGTCACCGGCCTTGCCGGTCTTGCCGCCGCCGGGCTGGCGCGGCATCGGCTCGCGCGCGATCAGGCTGCCGCGCGGGCCGCCCATGGTCTCGGGCATCACGCCCTGCCCTTCATCCATGACGCTGCCTCCAGGGGCGCGCATCACTTCCTGAATCTGCTCCTGCTGCCGCGCGGCCATCAGCCACAGGACGAGGAACAGGCACATCAACGCCAGGCAGAAGTCGGCGAACGCCACCTTCCACGCCCCCCCGTGTTCGTCATGGTCGTGGCGCTTGCCGCCACGCTTGACGATCGCTTCGTGGTGGGGCTCGGGCCGCTTGGCCTTGGCCGACGGATCAGGCTTGTTGAGCACGGCGGTCTCCAGCCCTGCGCCGCGGCGCGTCGTCGGCGGCATCCTCCTCACCGCCACCGGCCATCGCATTGATCCACGATTCGAGCTGCGCGAAGCTCGGCTTGATGTTGAGCTGCACGAGGCGGCGGCCGGCGTCGATGGCCAGGAGGGCTGGCTTGCCGGACACATGCGTCACCAGCACCACCTTGACGCTCTCGAACGTCGACAGCTCCTGTTTGACGATCTGCTTCATCACGTTGGCGATCGGATCGAGCACGCCGTAGCAGAAGAAGATGCCGATGAAGGTGCCCACCATCGCCGCGCCCACGCGCTCGGCGATTTCAGCCGAACTCGCCCCCTCGCCCACCGTGTTCATCGTCATGACGATGCCCAGCACCGCGGCCAGGATGCCGAATCCTGGCATCGCCTCGCCGATCTTCTGGAGCGATTTCGCCGGCTGGGCGAGTTCCTCGAAGATGGCCTCGATCTCCTGGTCCAGCACGCCTTCGAGTTCATGCGCGCTGATCTTGCCCATGGCCATCAGGCGGAAGTTGTCGACGATGAAGGCGAGCAGCTTGGGTTCTTCCAGCACGAGCGGGTAACGCTGGAACAGCGGGCTTTCGTGCGGCGCTTCGACGTGGGCGTCGAGCGCCTTGAGGCCGCCGGCGGCCGTCTGCAGCAGCTCGTACATCAGCAGCAGCAACTGGCGCTGGAACTCCGAGCCCGTGAGCTTCATCTTCACGATCTGGCGAAACTGCACCAGCATCTCGCTGAGCACGTGGCGCGGGTTGCCGAGGATCAGCGCACCGAAGCCCGCACCGGCGATGATGAGCAGCTCCACGGGCTCCCAGATCACCCGGATGCTGCCGCCCATGAGAATGAGCCCGCCGAATACGCAAGACAGCACGATGCCGATGCCGATGAAAAGTTGCATGGTTCAGTCCGTCCGCATCAGGTTCGTTCGAGGTGCGCCTTCATCTTCTTCAGCGCCCCCTTGTTGAGCTGGCACACGCGCGCATCGGTCAGGCCGAGCACCGCGGCGATTTCCTTGTAGCTGAGCTCGTGCTCGTAATAGAGCTGGATCACCCGTTGCTCGCGTTCGTCCAGGGCCATCAGCGCCTGTTCGATCGAGCGGCGGGCCGTCATGGCCTCCTCCGGGTTCGTGCCGTTCGACGGCACCTGCACCAGCTCGCCCACCAGTTCGTCGAAGCTTGCGATGGTTTCGGCGTTCTCGGCGAGCAGGTGTTCCTGGTAGGCCTCGGGCGTCAGGTGCAAGCTGGTGCGGATCTCGACCTCGGTGGGCTGGCGGCCCAGTCGGCGTGTGAGCTCGCGCACGGCATCGCGCACACGATGGCTTTCCTGCCGCACGGCACGGGGGCGCCAATCCTGGCGGCGCAGCTCGTCGAGGATGGCGCCACGCACGCGCAGCGCCGCAAAACCACCGAACTGCGCATCGGGCTCGCCGTATCGGCGCAACGCTTCCAACAGGCCCATCAGACCGATCTGCTCCATGTCGTCGCGGTCCATGGCCCCGGACGCCTGCGCATTGAGCTGGCGCACGATGCGTTTGACGAGGGGCGCGTACGCGAGCAGATGGCGCTGCTCGTCCGCAGGGCTCAGCCCCGCGTGCGCGACCTCCTGGACTTCGGCGTAACCAGCGTGCAAGTCCATGCCGTCACTCGATGATGAGCTTGCCGATCATGACTTCCGAGAACGGCTTGTCGCGCTTCTCGGCGTCGTAATTGACCGCATACGCGCGGTTGATCTCGTCGGCGAACTGGTCGATCGTCATGCCGCCGGCCTTCTCCGGCGTCAGCGACGACAGCGACCGCACCGCCACGCTGCGCAACATCGGAAGGTGCTCGCGAACGGTCTTTTCCTGCTTCTCCCCGGTCTTGAACACCAGGTCGATGGCCATGTAGTGCGAGCCGGTATCACCGTTCTCGCGGCGCAGCATCACGATCACCTTCTCGAGGCTCACGTACTTCGGCGGGTGCTTGAGCGCCTCGGCCTGCGCCTGCTCGGCCAGCATCTCGGGCGTGGGCTCGGGCTTGGGCCGCAGCGTGTACCAGGCCGCCGCACCACCCACGCCGCACACGAGCAAGGTCGTCAACACGGCTGCGAAGATCAAAGGCACTTTTTTCATCGGATGTCGCTCGTGTCAGGGCCCATGCGGAACGCCGTGGCGGCGCCGGATTCGGCTTCGGCCAGCGCACGACCGGGGCCCGTGTCTTCGGGCTGCTGCGGGCGGCCCCGCGAACGGCCATCGGCATCTCGGCCCATGGCCGCATCGCTGACCACCACCGAAACATCGCCGTAGGCGCGCTGGCCCAGGTCCTGGCGCAACGAGTCGCCGATGGCCTGGAGCTGGCGCACCACCTCGCCGTGCGTCGCGCTCAGGTGCACCTGAAGCGAACCGGCCTCATGGCGGATCGCGATGTCGATGCGACCGAGCTGCGGCGGCTCGAGGCGGATGACCGCCTGGTCGTTGCCGCGCTGCAGGTTCAGCTGCAGGCGGTCGCCAAGCGCCTCGGCCAGCGGCTGGCGCCATTGGGCCGGTGTGCCCGGCGACAACTTCACCGCCGGCAGGAACTCACGTTCCGAAGCCTGGGGCGCGACGAGCGGCGCTGCCGGCACTGGGGCGTCTTCGGGATGGAATCCCGTGGCGGTCACCCCCTCTGCGCCTGTCGGCACGACGGCCTTGGCGGGTGCCACTGAGGCCTTCACGGATGCGGCCGTGGCCGGCCCGCCCTCGGTGACGATGTGCCTCGGCGCCACGGCAACAGCGCCAGCGGTCTCCACCGCAGCCATCTCCTGTGGCACGGCACGGCGCGGTGCTGCGCCGTCGACCGACCGGGCCGTGGGCGCTGACCGCGATGCCTCGGCAGCGCCGGTGACGACAGACAGCGTGTCGTCGGGCTCGGCCTCAGCCTTTCCAGAGGCGCCCGTGACCGCGACGACTGCCGTCACAGGCACAGGCAGCGCCATCACCAGCTGCGTCGGCACGGGCGCCATCGACGGCATGGCGGGCACCGCATCACCCTCCTCGGCCGCCTCAGGTCCATCTTGCGGAGGTACGGCATCGGTCGGCACATCGGCCAGTTCGGGTGCGGTGCCGGTCGCCACATCCAGCAGCCCGAGCAGGGCCAGGAAATCCGGTGCGGCCGGCGCGGACGGATCGGCCACCCCGCCCGACGCAGGCAGCGCAACAGTGCACTCCGGCACGGCGGGGACACACACGGGAACAGACATGGAAGCGGCCAGGCTCATGCGTGCAAATCCTCCCAAGTGCCGTCGGCCGCGTAGGCGAGCCACCCGTCCTTGTGCGCGTTCATGCCGTTCAGGCGCACCGCCAGTTCATCGGAACGGCGCGCACACAGTTCGATGGCCGCGCGGTGCCCGACACGCAGGCGTGCGAATGCCACCTGCTCGGCCGGCATCCAGCGGCCCTCGGCCAGCCATTGCGGCAGCGAGGCGGCCAGTTGACCGTCGATCTCCGCGAGCGCGGTCCAGTCCGACGCGAGGCAGGCGTCGTTCAGCCGCGCGGCGAACGTGACGAGGGCATCGTGACGGTTCATGAGCGCGCCTGCACCCCGGCCCAGCCGGTCTTGAGCGTGGTCAACAGGCCGGTCACCTCGTCGATGATCGACAGGTCGAGCTTCACCCCCACCGTGTAGAGACGGTGGGCGCAGTAGTCATAGAGCCGGCCCAGGTTCGCGACCACCTCGCCGCCCGACTCCTCGTCGAGTGCGCTCGACAGGCCGTTGAGCATCTCGATGCATTTGTCGAGGCTCGCGGCCTTGAGCTCGTAGCGGCGCGCCTCGATGTGGGCGCGCGCCCGCGCGATCTCTTCGAGCAGGCCATCCATGAGCATCAGCACCAGCTGCACGGGCGTGGCCCGGGCGGCCTGGGCATCCAGGTTGACAGCGTGGTAGCTGCGGTAGGCGTCGTAGTCCAAGGTCGGTCTCTTGTGGTGATGCCGTCAGGAATTGACGGACAGCGCATCGAACATGCTGCTGGTCTCGGCCATCTGGGCCTGCAGGTTCTGCAACACGGTGAACTGCTTGAGGTAGCGCTGGTAGGCGTTGTCGTACTGCTTGTCGAGCCGGGTCTGGCGCGCCGCGGCGGATTTCTGGATCGATTGCACGGACTCCTGGCGAACGACGATCTTCCCGTTCACGCTGTTGAGCCAGGCGTCCATGTACTTGTCCATCGCGCCCAGCAAGCCGCTGCTGGCCGTGGGGCTGGCGCTGCCGAACAAGGTGTCCAGGCTGTCGGGGGCGGCGTCGAGCTGCGCCTTCAGCTTGGTCTGGTCGAGCGTGAGCTTGCCGTCGCGGTCGGCGGCCACGCCGAAGTCGGCCAGTCGCACGCCGCCCGTCTGCTGGCGCAGCATGTCGTTCAGGCGGGTGCGCAACGCGCGGATGCTGGCGTCGGACGCGAAGGTACCGGCGGTCACGCCATCGGCCGCGCTGCCGGCGCGGGTCAGCGCATCGAGGGTGCTGTTGAGCGTGTTGTAGGCATCGATGAAGTTCTGCACGTTCGATGCCGTGCCGGCATCGTCGCCCGCCACCGTCAGGGTCGTCGGCGCCGCGCCCACCGCCATCGCCTGCTTGAACGTCATCGACACACCGTCGATCGCGGTGAACGTGTTCGAGGCCTGCTGCAACTTGACGCCGGTGTCCTTCGCGCCCAGCCACACGATCGCATCCTTGGCGGCCACGAGCGTGGTGCCGGCCCCGAACTTGGCCTGCAGCGTGGCGTCGCTGAGCGTCGAGGCATCGAGCGTGATCTCGCTGGCGGCACCGCTGGAGGTCGACGACAGCACCAGCTGCGTCGAGCCGCCCGCGGTGACGACAGACGCGGTGACCTTCCCGTCGTTGTTTGCCGCCGAATTGATCGCGCGGGCCATCTCGGTTTGCGAAAGCGTTCCGTTGTTGTCGAGGTCGGCCGTGGCGAAGTTCACATTGAATGCCGCCACGCCGCCCTGGGCGATGGTCAGCGTGCCCGTGACCGGCACCGGCACGGCGGGCAAATCGGTGAACGCGATCTGATGCGCGGCCGCCACCTGTTCGACGAAGAGCGGGTACGACCCCGGCTGTGCACCCGCCGACGCGGTGGCCGTGCCGACGCTCGCATCGGCAAAGCTCGCCGCGTGCTGCACCATCGATTTCTTGCCCGACAAGGCGCTGACGGCCGAATCGAACGCCCGCAGCGCCGACTGCAGCTTGGTCAGGCCCGTCGACTGGGCCTGGGCACGCTGGGTCTGCGCCGTCAGCTGCGCCTGGGCCGCCTGGGTGTAGGCGGTCGCCAGCGACGTCGCGGTGGAGGCAGGATCAAACGATGTGGCCATGGAAGACTCCCGGTGGTTGGAAAACAAGGCTTTCCAAGGGGAAGGCGACCGTCGTGCACGCCGGGTGAAATGCCGGGCGGCTCATCGCATCGCCCCCCGTGCCCACATCTGCATGGCCAGATCGTCGAGACGCTTTTGATCCTGGCGGTCCCGCGCCTGGCGCAGGCGAGCCATCCGGTCATCGAGCACCTGGCCGAGCACCTCGCGCTGCCGGGATGCCTGATGGAGTGCGCCCCGGGTCAAGGCCATGTCCGCCTCGTGCAGCGCCAGGTCCTGCCGGTGCGTGTCGGCCATGGCCAGCACGGCCTGCTTGTAGCCGGCGTGGTTCATGGCCAGCGCCGGCGGCAGCCGGTCCCCGGCCAGCCATGGGCTGCTGCTGCCCGCGCCCAGCCGCTCCAGCCGTTCGAGGTTGCGCTTGAAACGCTCCTGCACGGCCTGCTTCTCCGCCATCGACATCGCCAGGCGGTCGACTTCGCGCTCGCGCAGGTCCACGAGCGTGGCGAGGCTTCGGGTGGTGTTCGTGCTCATGCCATCAATTCCTCGAGTTGCGTCACGCAGGCCGCCATCGGGGCCTCCTCGGACGTGCCCTGGCGCAGGAACGCATCGATGCGCGGCGACAGCGTCACGGCGCGATCGGTGGCCGGGTCGGCGCCCGGCACATAGGCACCCAGCGGGATCAGATCGCGCACCTGGGCATGGCGAGCCGCCATTTCCTTCAGCGCACGGGCGGCGTGCAGATGCGGCTTGTCCACCACCTGGGCCATGCAGCGGCTGATGGATTGGGCGATGTCGATGGCGGGGTAGTGGCCGCGCTCGGCCAGTTCACGGGTGAGCACGATGTGGCCGTCAAGGATCGCGCGGGCGGTGTCGACCACCGGGTCCTGCTGGTCGTCCCCTTCGGCCAGCACCGTGTAGATGGCACTCATGCTGCCCGCCTCCCCTTCGCCGTTGCCTGCGCTCTCCACGAGCTGCGGCAGCAACGAAAAGACCGACGGCGGATACCCTTTCGTGGCAGGCGGCTCCCCGAGGGCCAGCGCCACCTCGCGCCGCGCCATCGCATAGCGGGTCAGCGAATCGACGAGCAGCAGCACATCCTTGCCCTGGTCGCGGAAGTACGCTGCAACGGCATGACACAGGTCGGTGGCCATCAGGCGCATCAACGGCGATTCATCGGCCGGCGCCACCACCAGCACGGCCTTGCGCAGCCCCGCCTCCCCGAGCGACCATTCGACGAACTCGCGCACCTCGCGCCCGCGCTCGCCGATCAATCCCACCACCACCACGTCCACGACGGTCTGCCGCGTGATCAGCCCGAGCAGCACGCTCTTGCCCACGCCGCTGCCGGCCATCAGGCCCACACGCTGGCCCTTGCCAAGCGTCAGCATCCCGTTGATGGCGCGCACGCCCACGTCCAGGCGTTCCTCCACCCGGCGCTTCTTCAGCGGATTGACCTTCGGCGGGATGGGCTCCAGCACATGCTCTCCCCCGAGCCGCCCGAGGTCATCGATGGGCTCGCCCAAGCCATTGACCATGCGGCCGAGCCAGGAGGGCCCGATCATCAGGGGCGTGCGATCGGCCATCGGCAGCACACGCGCGCCGGTCGACAAGCCGTTCGGGCTTTTGAACGGCATCAGGAACGACACCTTGTCGCGAAACCCCACCACCTGCGCATCGATCCAGGCGCCCGCGGCCGTTTCGATCTGGCAGCGCTGGCCCGTCGCGAGCTGGCAGCCCACCGATTCAAGCAGCAGGCCCGAGGCGCCGACGAGCCGCCCCGTGGGCGTGGCCACCGGCACATCCCCAAGCTCCAGGCGGCGAAGCGCGGCGCCGATCATGCAGCCTCCTGCAGCGGTGACGGAACGATCTGCAGGTGCGCGCCGGCGGTATCCACGAGTTGGGCCGAGACCTGCTGCATGCATGCGGCGAGGCGCTGCTGGCAGCCGGCATCGGCCTCATGATCGCCAGCCCGCACATGGCATTCGCCCGTCTCCAGCCGTGCATCGGGCAGCAGCGACCACCGCTGGGCCCGTTCAGGCTCCAGGTCGCGGATGCGTTGCAGATCTTCCGGATTCAGGTACACCTCGATCTGCTCCCTGGTGGCCGGCATCGCGGCCAGCGCCTCGTCCACCAGCGTCAGCAGCTGGGTGGGTTGCAGGGTCAGTTCGCAGCGGATCACCTGGCGTGCCACCCGGGCCACCAGCTCCACCACCTCCTTGCGCTGGGCGAGCTGATAGTCGGCATGAAGCCGTTTCAATTCGGCCACGATGGCATCCAGCGGCCGTGCGGCAGCCTCGAACGCCAGTTCGGCCTGCCGGCGGCCTTCCTCGGTGCCCTGCCGAAGCCCCTCACGATGCCCCTCGGCCAGGCCCTGGGCGCGCGCGTCGGCCAGCCCCGAAGCATGCCCTTCGGCGTATCCCTGGGCCATGCCTTGCTGGAAGCCGTCGGCCACCGAGGCCTGCATCGGCACGAGAGCGTTGGCCGTGCGCGCCGGCAGCGGCGGGAAGCGGTGCGGGCGGTAGGTTTTCATTCGACCACCGTCTCGGCAAACAACAGCACTTCGATCTCGCCCGCATCGGCCAGCGCCTTGACCTCGGCCATGATCTCCTGGCGCGCCTGTTCGATGCGGCTGAGCGGCACGGGCCCGGAGCGGCGCATCGTGTCCTCGAACCCTTGCGCCTGCCGGCGCGGCATCGACTGCAGCACCGCGTTGCGGATGGCGGGCTCGGCGCCCTTGAGCGCGATGGCCCATTGCTCGATGGGCACGGCCTCGATGATCCGCTGCAGCACCGGCTCGGGCTGGCGCGACAGGATGAAGAAGTCGTACATGCTCAGCTCGATCTCGGACACCACCGCCGGGTCATGCGCCCGCAACAGCTCGACGATCTGCTGGCGATCGCCCGGCAGGCGGTTCAGGATCTCGGCCGCCTGGCGCACCCCCTCGACGCTCGCGCTCTGCGTGCCGAGGCTGCCGAGGCAGCGGGCCACCAGCTCTTCGAGTTCCACCAGCAGCTCATGATCGATTTCATTCAGGCGGGCCACATTGAGCAGCACCAGATCACGGCCTTCGGCAGGCAGCGCATCGATCACGCTGCCGGCCAGTGCCGGCGGCAGGAAAGCCAGGAAGACGGCCTGCATGCGCACATGCTCATGCACGATGTGTTCGGCCAGCCACTTCGGCGACGCCCACTGCAGGCGCGCCATCTTCGGGCGGATGGCGTCGCCATAGATGCTGTTGAGCACGCTGCCGGCGATGTCGCCGCCCAAGGCCAGGTCCAGCGAGCGCTTGAGGTACGCCCGGGATGCACCGTGCACGCCGCTTTGCTCGCGGTAGTCGTCGAAGAATCGCTGCATCGCCGTCTTCACGGCCTCGACCTTGATGCCGCTCATGCGCGACATCACCTGCGTCACTTCGAGCAATTCCTCGCGCGACAGGCAGCGCAGCACCGCGGCGGCCGGCTCTTCCCCCATGCTCAACAGCACGATGGCCGCCTGCTCGACAGGGGTCATCGGCACACCGCTGACCACGGCAACCTCGGTGGATTTATTCGGCTCGGCCATGCTTTTGCACCCATTGCTTGACGACCTCGGCCACCCGCTCGGGCTCCTTGCTCGCCAGGACCTTCAAATGGTCGACCATCACATCGACCGGAGAGCCTGCCGGCGGCAGGTCGTAGTTCTCCAGCAGCGGCACCACCGGCATCGCCGCCCGGGCCGCGGTGGCGCCCTGCCCGTTCGGCAGCGCGGCGGCAGGCGCCGCCTCCCCGGCGGGGGCGGCCAGCGTGGGCGCCTCGCGCACCGGCGGCAACTCCGGCGCTGCCGCGGCCGCCTGCGGCAACAGGCGACGTGTCAGCAGCTTGAGCAGCGGACGCACGATGAGCAGGAACCCGAGCAACGCCCCCACCACCGGGATGAGCCTGCTGCCGATGTCGATCACGTTGTCACGCTGCTGCCACCAGGGCCCGGCCACCGGACGCGCCGGAAAGGCCAGCGTCGAGACGATGAGGTTGTCGCCCCGTGTCGCATCGATGCCCAGGCCATTGCGCAGCAGGCGATCGATGTTCGCGACCTCCTCCGGCGTCCAGCCCGTCTCGGGCTTTGGTGCCGCGGCACTATTGAGCGCCACGGCCACGCTCAGCTTGTGCAGCCGCCCCCGGCTGCGCTTGATCTGCGTGATGCTGCGGTCATAGGCGTACTGGCGCGAGGTCGCATTCTTCTGCGCCGTGCTGCCACCCGAGGGCGCCGAGGCGGCCACGGCCACCGGCCGGTTGCTGAGCGAGCCGGGCACGCCAAGGGCCATCGCGTTGCGGTCCTGCTCATTGCGCAGCGCCTCGTTCGTGACCTTGGGATCGTCGCCGTACTTCTCGTGCGTTTCCTCGATGCGGTCGTTGTCGACGTCCGCCGTCACGCTCACCTTGAAGTTGTCGTCGCCGAGCACCGGCGCGAGCAGGTCGCGCACGTTGCGGCGCGCTTCCTCCTGGAAGCGGCGGGCGGCGTCGCTGCCCGCCTGCGCGTCGAAGCCTTCGGACAGATCAACGCGCGCCGACAGCAAGTTGCCGGCCTGGTCCACCAGGCTCACCCGCTGCGGCGACAGGCTGGCCACGCTGCCGGCCACGAGGTTCACCATTGCAGCGATCTGCTCCGGGCTGAGCGTGCGGCCGGGCTTGAGGGCCAGCACGACGGAAGCCGAACTCTTTTCGCCGTCGCTCGCCACGAACGACGACGATTTGGCGATCGACAGGTGCACCCGGGCGCTGTCCACGGCATCGAGCGTCATGATGCTTTGCGCCAGCTCGCCTTCCAGTCCCCGCCGAAAGCGCACGTCCTGCACGAACTGGCTCACGCCGAGCGGATCGTTGCGATCCATCAGGTCCAGGCCAGCGGGCAGCTTGGCCGTCACGCCCTTGGCCGCCAGCAGCATGCGCACCCTGCCCAGCTGCGCCTCGGGCACAAGCACCTGGCCGGTCTCGGGATGCAGCCGATAGGCCACGTGCTCCGCATCGAGCACCGCCATCATGTCCGCCGCGGCCACCTTCTCCCGGGCACCGAACACCGGCTTGTAGCCGGCCTGGTCCTGCCACAGGTACATCAGCACCAGCGCCGTGAGCCCGATCGCGAGCACCATCAGCGGGCCGAGGCTCTTGAGCAGCGCAGGCGGCACCGCGGGCAGGCCTGTGGGCCGGGCCCGCATCCTGTCCAGTCCCGTCTTGAGGGCAGCGATCACGGTGAACGTCCCGTCGTCTTACAAGGGCAGCTTGATGAGGTCTTCGACCGCACCCATGACCTTGTTGCGAACCTGCATCAGCATCGAGAACGACAGGCTCGCCTCCTGGCTCGCGAGCATCGCGCCCACGAGGTCGTCGCTGCGGCCGCTGTCCACCTCGGCCATCTTCTCGGATGCGGTGCGCTCCATCGCGTCCACCCGGTGCACCGCATCGACGAGGCTGCCCGCGAAGCTGCCGGCCACGCCCGGGGACGGGTTCGACGCCGGTGCGATCGCAATGCTGTCCGTCAGGCTCTGTGCACCCGCGCGCATCAACGCCAGATCCGCCTGGATGCCGGTTGCGACTTCGAAGCCCATGCCTTCTCCCCTTCGTATCCTTATTAACCGTACGCGTACATATCGGCGGACCGAAGTTTCGGCTTGAGAACGGGCGGGGTATCGCTTGGAAAGAGGGGTATGTCCGGTGCTGTTCCGGCTTCATGAACCTGCGACCACGGTCGCAAGACTCAACTGCCGGCCTGGACAAACCCATCTTTCGCGATCCGCCCTGGCCCGAAGCCACGGTGCGCGCGAAGCCACCGCGGACGGGCCATCTGTCGTGAAGAGGGATCTCGAAGCGCCCGTGAATCGGGGCCGCCGGCGGGCAGGACACGCATTCCCGCGAGACGGGTGCGTGCCTGGGTGTCTGGCGGCCCCGCTGTCGTGGGCAATGCGATGGCATTGCCGGTAGACCGGAAGCTTTGCGACCCCGCCTTTCGACGGGTGTGCCTTTGGCAGTAACTAAGATTACATGTATGGTAGCCCCGACATTTGGTCACCGTCATGACACCTCGCAACACGCCGGACAGGCCCCGTGCACAAGTTCACGCAAGTTTGCTGAGGGCTTGCAGGCTGCACGACCTCGGCCCGGCGCACTGCCCATCCCGACTCAAGCGGGAGCCGCGGTCCGACGGCGAACAATGGGCGGAAGCGGAATGAATGGAGAGGGTTTGTACCCTCACCGCACCATGGCCCGTTCGCTAATCTGTAAGACGCCCGATGAAGACGGAGCGGGTCATGAAGCGAAGGCAATTCGTCCGCACCTGCGCGCAAGCCAGCGTTCTCGGCAGCTTCGGTCTGCTGAGCGGGGCCCGCGCCTTGCCCAGCTCCGATGAAGTGCCGGTCTCCGGACGGTTGAAATTCGGGACCACACCGGTTTTCCTGAACGACCACCTCGGCTTCCTCGGCCGCTGGGCGCCCTACCTGTCCGGCGGACTCGGCATGCCGGTCGAATTCGTCGAGCGCCGCGCCTACCGCGACGTCATGGCCCTGCTTCGCAGCGGCGAAATCGATGCGGCCTGGATTTGCGGGTATCCCTGGGTGGTCAACCGCCAGTATCTGCGTGGACTCGTCCTGCCGCTCTGGCAGGGTGAGCCTTGGTACCGGTCCTACCTCATCGTGCCGGCGCACGACAAGACCACGACGAACCTGCGGGACCTGCGCGGACGCGCCTACGCCTTCTCCGACCCGGATTCGAACTCCGGCTGCCTGGTGCCTCGGGCCACGCTCGTCAAGGAGGGCATCGATCCCGATCATCACTTCGGCCGCACCTTTTTCACCTGGGGTCACCCGAATGTCGTCCGTGCCGTGGGCTCGGGCTTGGCGGACGGGGGCTCCGTCGACGGCTACGTCTGGGAGACGCTGCAATTGAGCGACCCCGAACTCACCAGGCGCACCCGGGTGGCGTGGCGCAGTGACAAGTACGGTTTTCCGCCCCTGGCGGTGCGCGGCACCTTGCCGATGGACGTCGAGGTGCGCCTGCGCGACGTCTTGATCGGCATGACCCACTCGACGGAGGGCAAGGCGCTGCTTGCAGCGCTGAATCTCACGGCGTTCGGCCCATTCAGGGAAGATGTCTTCGACGGCATTGCGCAGCTGGTGGAGATCATGGCCTCACGTCGCAGGTGACTGTCAGCAGTGTGGGAATCCGATTGCATCTTCGAAAATTCAGCCATCGCACCAGCGTCGCGGTGCTGGTCATTGCGATTTCGCTCGTCACCGCGCTGGCGATCTCGCTGACCATCGCCCTCTCGTTGCGCGGCTGGCTGTTGGATGATCTTCACAGCCATGCGTCTTCGGTCGCTCAATCGCTGGCGCGCAGCCTCGTGGTGCAAATGGCGCGCGACGATGTGTGGGAGGCGTTCCAGGCGGTGGAGGCAGTGACCGCGGCCGAGGGGGTGCGCTATCGGTGCGACGTCGTCGTGCTCGATGCGCAACAGCGCGTTTTCGTGTCGTCCGATCCGAAGAACCTTCCCATGGGTGCCGGTGTCGGGCCCAGCGAGCAATTCCAGCACGCGGCTGCCCTCGCATCCATGGGCAAGCAGCCCGTGATGGCCGACGTGACCATCCAGGACGAATCGTCCACACTGGTCCGTCTGCCGCTCATTTCCTCGGATGCCCAGCGAATGGGCGATCTGCTCATGGCCTACTCCCATCAGCCCATCGAGGAGCGCTATGCGCAAGCGGTGACCCGCGTCCTTGCGATCAGTGCCGGTTTGGCCGCGATGCTCGCGCCCGTGGGGTGGTGGCTGGGCCATCGCATCGCGTCGCCCATGGCACGGGCCACCGAAGCGCTGCACCGGATGGCCCGGGATGCCGCGGAGCGATCGCGTCGCTATGCGGGCGAAAGCGGTGCACAAGCCGAAGCGGAACACCTGCCGGAGTTGCCCGAGGGGGGAGAAGTCGAGCGCCTGCAACATTCAGTGGACATGCTCGAACTTCAGCTGCGCGAGAAGGAGCAGTTGCGCGAGCGCTTCGCAGCCGCGCAGCAACTCAGGGAACAAGCCGAAATGGCCAATCGTGCCAAGACCGATTTCCTTGCCAGCATGAGCCATGAACTGCGCACCCCGCTGAACGGACTGCTCGGCTTCACGCAGATTCTCAAGCGTGACACGAGCCTCGGCGAGCGGCCACGCCGCCATCTGCAATTGATGGAAGAGAGCGGCCAGCACCTTCAGCGGCTGATCGAAGACGCCCTCGACCTGGCCCGCGTGGAGGCAGGAAAGTTCGAACTGCAGCCCTGCCCCGTGAACCTGAGATCACTGTTCGAACTCATCGCCGACACGATGACCATGGCGGTGCAGGCAAAGGGCCTGGAGTTCATCCACGAGGTGGACGCCGGGTTGCCGCGCACATCGCGTTGCGATCCGAAGCGGCTGCAGCAGGTTGTCTTGAACCTGCTGGGCAACGCCGTGAAGTTCACGGACCACGGTTTCGTGCGCCTGCGAGTGAGGTGTCTGGAGGCCAAGGGCGACCAGGCCAGGTTGCGCATCGAAGTCGACGACAGCGGCGTCGGCATTGCGCCCGAAGAAGCCTCACGGATTTTCCTCCCCTTCGAGCAGGCGGGCGATGCTTCGAAGCGCGCGATGGGAACCGGGCTCGGGCTCACCATTTCGCGCGAACTGGTGCGTCTCATGGGCGGCGACATCGAGTTCCAGACGCAGCGCGGCAAAGGGAGCCGGTTCTGGTTCGACATCACGGTGCCGGTGCTCGAACAGGAGGAACCGGGCGGCATGCCCCATGCACCGGAAGTGATCGGCCACCTGGGGCCGCGCAAGAAGGTGCTGATCGCCGACGACGTTGCACCCAACCGCGTCCTGCTCGAAGAACTGCTCGGCTCCCTCGGATTCCAGATGCACCTTGCAACCGATGGCGATGAGCTGATCAGGCAAGCCCAGCTGGTCCAGCCCGACTTGATCATCACCGACATCGTGATGAAGCCGATGGATGGCCTGGAGGCCGTGAGACGCCTGCGGACCATGCCTGGATTCAGCGACATCCCGGTCATTGCGCTCTCCGCCACCGCATCGCGTGGCACACGCGAACAAAGCCTGGATGCAGGTGCCAATGCCTTCCTCAGCAAGCCGGTGCAAGTGGATCACCTGCTGCGGCAGATCAGTGCACTGCTCGGCCTTCGCTGGATCACGCGGGCCGATGCCGACGCCACGGTGCTGGCGGCCTCGGTGCAGGACGCCGTTGAAGGAACCCGGGAGGGGACAAGGACGCCGCCCTCCGTACCACCGCTGTGAACGATTGACGGAATCGCCGCCGAAATTGCGTTCATTTGTGTCACGCCGACACAGCTGATCTTTGCATGCGCCTGCCCCGCGGTGGTCATGCACATCGCGCATTGATCACGGAAAACCTCACAAAGTGCCTCTCGGCAGCAACGGCCGACGGCCGTGTTGAATGCCGGTTCACGGAAACCTTTCGAGGTTGACGCCCTTTGTCCCCTTCCCTATGCTCCGCCGCCATGCCGCAGCGACAACACATCTTTTGCCGCTCCGTGGGCCTTTCGCTCGCGGGCGCCATGCTGTGCGCGGTGGTCCAGGCGGCGCCCCAGGTGCCGGCCGACCCGGTCGCCGCGCTGCTGCAGGAGCGTGGCCTGGCGACCACGTTCGTTGCCAATCCACCCCCCGGCCCGTTGCCGATGGCCGCGCCCCCAAGCCCGAGTCTTGTCGGCAAGGTGCGCGACTCGGCCTCCAGCATGGTCATCTCGGCCATGAATTTTCTCGGCGTGCGGTATGTCCGGGGCGGCAACAATGCCGAAGAGGGTTTCGACTGCAGCGGTTTCACCCGCTACGTCTTCGAGAACAGCCTGGGCCTGATCCTGCCCCGCCGCGCCGACCAGCAAGCCACCGCCGCGGGGCTCCTGACCGTCAAGCGGGAAGACCTTCGGCCGGGCGACCTGGTTTTCTTCAACACACTGCGCCGCACGTTCTCGCACGTGGGCATCTACGTCGGTGAAGACAAGTTCATCCACGCGCCGCGCACCGGCAGCAGCGTACGGGTCGAAGACATGAGGGTCTCGTACTGGTCCAAGCGCTTCACCGGCGCCCGGCGCGCGCCCGGCATCGACAGCGCCTCGCCGCCACAAAGCACGGCGCCAACCGCTCCCTCGCCTCCGGTGACGCCACCCACGCCCACCCGTTCCACCTTCAACGACCCCAGCTGACGTGCCGTCTCGGCCCAGCGGCGGCACAATGGAGGCCATGGTCGCCAAAGTGATTCCGCTCGCCGACCACCGTGTGCTGGCGAGCACCCCGCCCCTCCCTGCCGATGGCACGCCGTTCGCCGGCGGCCCGCTCCTCGATACCCTGAGGCGCCCGCTGCACGACCTGCGCATCTCCGTCACCGACCGCTGCAACTTCCGTTGCAGCTACTGCATGCCGAAGGAAATCTTCGACAAGCACCACGCCTTCCTGCCCCATGACGCGCTGCTGAGTTTCGAGGAGATCACCCGCGCCGCCCGCGTCTTCGTGGACCTGGGCGTTCGCAAGATCCGCCTCACGGGCGGCGAACCGCTGCTGCGCAAGAACCTCGAACGCCTGGTCGGCATGCTGGCCGCCCTGCCCACGCCCGACGGCCGGCCCCTCGACCTCACCCTCACCACGAACGCTTCCCTGCTCGCCCGGAAGGCGCGTGCGCTCAAGGACGCCGGCCTGCAGCGCATCACGGTGAGCCTCGACGCCCTCGACGACGCCACCTTCCGCCGGATGAACGATGCGGACTTCCCCGTTGCCGACGTGCTCGAGGGCATCGATGCCGCACACCGCGTGGGCCTCGGCCCCGTCAAGGTCAACATGGTCGTCAAACGCGGCACCAACGACCATGAGGTGCTGCCGATGGCGCGCCACTTCCGCGGGACGCCGGTGGTGCTGCGCTTCATCGAATACATGGACGTCGGCGCCACCAACGGCTGGCGAATGGATGAAGTCTTGCCATCGGCCGATGTCATCGCCCGACTGAACGCCGAATTCCCGCTCGAGCCTGTCGCCCCTTCCCGGGCGGGCGAAACGGCCTCCCGCTGGCGCTACCGCGATGGCCAGGGCGAGGTGGGCGTGATCTCGAGCGTCACCCAGGCCTTCTGCCGCGATTGCAACCGGGCGCGCCTGACCACCGAGGGCAGGCTGTTCCTGTGCCTGTTCGGCACCCAGGGCCATGACCTGCGCACACTGCTGCGTGCAGGCTGCACCGACGCGCAACTCACCGGTGCCATCGCGGCGATCTGGCACGGGCGCGCAGACCGCTATTCCGAACTGCGCGCCGCATTGCCGGCAGCCCCGGCCGACGGCCCGCGCCGCGCCGAGATGCACTACATCGGCGGATGATTCCGCGCCACCAGATCACGGGCCTCGTGCTTGCCGGCGGCATGGGCCGCCGAATGGGCGGGGTCGACAAGGGCCTCCAGCCGATGCGCGGCCAGCCGCTCGCCCGCATTGCGCTGGATCGGCTGAGCCCGCAGGTCGCGACCTGCCTCGTATCGGCCAACCGGAACCGGTCGACCTACGAGGCGCTCGGTGTGCCAGTGCTGGCAGACCCAATGCCCGGCCATCCCGGGCCGCTCGCCGGCCTGCTCGCCGGCCTGCGGCATTGCACGACCGACTGGCTTCTCGCCGTGCCGTGCGATGCGCCGAACCTTCCCGCCGACCTCGCCGCCCGCCTGGGCGAGGCCGTGGCGCCCGGAGGCATCGCGATGGCCGCCACCCACGGCGACAACGGCACGCTGCAGCACCAACCGGTGTTCTGCCTGCTGGCGCGCTCATTGGAATCGAGCCTCGCCGCATTCATGGCCGAAGGCGGCGCCAGTCCGTGGGCGTGGGCATCGCGCACAGGCGTGGCGGTGGTGCTGTTCGAAGACGCCACGGCGTTTGCCAACGCAAACACCCCCGAAGAGCTGCGGCGCCTCGGCTATTGAATCAGCGCCATGCCAGCCGTCTTCGCAGCGGCCACGTCGAAGGTCATCGTCTGAGTACACCCGGCTGCCGCGGATGTGCGCTCAATCAGGCAGTCCGCAAAATCAGCCTTCCCCGCACCGTAGGCTCGCAGGGCGCGAATCACATGCTCGGCCTGGTCAACGACGATTTGCTCGGACCGAAGGATCACATCCAGGGCTTGCACGATTTGATCGCGGCGCAAGTCGTAACAGGACGACAGAACCCACACCAATTCGACGACCGACACGATCGTGATGAAGCCCGGGGCCTGCGCCGTCAGTGCTTCAAGGAGCTTTGTCGCCTTGGCTGCTTGCCTGGCGTCGTCCTGCATGATGTAGCGGACCAGCACATTGGTGTCCAGGCCGATCATCCTGCGGACGCTCCACGAGATGCAATGGCGCGATTCATGTCCTCAATGGACACGACTTTGGTGGGCCTGCCGAACATGCCTTTGAGCTCCGTCACGGACCGATTCGCGGCCACGAACAGAAACTGGCCGGGCTCGATCTCGACGAATTCGACTCGATCGCCCGTGTCAACGCCGAGTGCTTGACGCACATTCGCGGGGATGGTGATTTGGCCTTTGGACGTGATGGTTGCGGTAGTCATCTGCTGCACCCCTTATTTTCCTTACTTTATAGTAAGGAAAAAGCCGTTGCAACCGAAGCGACTCACGCGTTGAAAAACGCCCACCGCAGGGGAGCGAGGCGTCCTCCCCCTCCCCCTCCCCTGGCTCCTTCCGACGCGCCAGCAGCAGGTAAACCGTCGGCACGACAAAGAAGGTCAGGCAGCGTGCCCACCGTCATGCCGCCCCAGCCGATCTGCTGGCGGCTCTCGGCACCGGCCCCACTGGCCAGCGCCGGCGGCAAGGCGTCGAGCACCGTCGCACCAGTGGTCATCAAGAGGGCCGCAGGTTCGTCCGGCTGTTTCGACCGGGCGGCTTGCTCGCCGGAACAGGACAGTAGAATCGCCCAACATGAACTTGGCCGACGAACGCTGGCGCCACGCTGTTCTCACCAACGGTCCGCAAGGCCGGTGGCGAACGGTGCCCGGCACCCATGCCCAGCTCTTCGACGAGGCCATCCGCTTCGACACCGACGGCACCGGCGAGATGCAGCTGAGCAGCCTCATGTCAGGCCATGCGTCGCTCAAATTTCTCTGGCGCGCGGCCGGCCATGGGGTCGTCGAATGCCAGCCGCTGTACGAGACGCCCCCACTGGACGGCCAAGGCGAGCAAGAACCGGCCGAGTGGCTCCGGCTGCACTTCGAGATCCGGCAGCAAGCCACCGATGCAGGAACTCACTGGGTCCTGCAGGAACTGGGCACCCAGGGCTTCTGGGAGCTGACGGCGCCGCTGGTACCGGCAACCTGATTCAGGGCACCGGTGCTCCGCCGGTTCGCGCAGTATGAACAGCCTCATCAGGAGAGGGCGGCGCCATCGACCTCTCCAGGCACCTTCGCTCGTGCCAGCAGCAGATACACCGTGGGCACGACAAAGAGGGTCAGCAGCGTACCCACCGTCATGCCGCCCACCACCACCCAGCCGATCTGATGGCGGCTCTCGGCACCGGCCCCGCTGGCCAGCGCCAGCGGCAAGGCCCCGAGCACCATCGCACCGGTGGTCATCAGGATGGGCCGCAGGCGCCGCGAGGCGCCATGGACCACGGCCTCGAGCGTGTCCAGCCCCTGCTGGCGCAACTGGTTCGTGAACGCCACGATGAGAATGCCATGCTTGGTGATGAGGCCCACGAGCGTGATCAGCCCGATCTGTGAATACACATTGAGCGTGCTGCCCGACCATTGCAACGCGCCGAGCGCACCGAGCATCGACATCGGCACGCTGAACATGATGACGAACGGGTCGATGAAGCTTTCGAACTGCGCCGCCAGCACGAGGAAGATGAACACCAGGGCCAGCACGAACACCAGGCCGAGCGCGCCGCTCGACGCCCGATATTCCCGCGACACGCCGCTGAGCTCGGTGGCATACCCCGGCTCGAGCACCCGCGCGGCGGTGCGATCCATGAACCGGAGTGCCTCACCCAGCGAATAGCCGGGTGCCAGGTTCGCCGTCAAGGCCGCCGAACGCCGCTGGTTGAAATGGTTGAGCTCGCGCGGGCTGACCGATTCCTTCACGGTGACGAGCGAGGACAGCGGAATCATCGCGTCGCCCCGGCCCCGTACGAAGATGCGGTCGATGTCTTCGGGCGTGGCCCGCCCCCGCTGCTCAGTCTGCACAATCACGTCGTACTGTTCGGCCTCGCGCTTGTACCGCGTGACATTGCGCCCGCCGAGCATCGTCTCGATGGCGCGGGCCACCTGATCCACCGCCACGCCGGCATCGGCCGCGCGATGACGGTCCACCTGGATGAAGATCTCCGGCTTGTTCAGGCGCAGGTCGGTGTCGGGCTGAACGAGGCCCGGGTTGCGGTTCATCTCCGCCAGCACTTTCTGAGACACGCGAGACAGGTTCTCGTACGAATCGGACGTCACGATGACAAAGTTGACGGACCGCTCGCGAAAGCCCTGGCCGAGCGATGGCGGGGTCACCGGGAACGCGTTCACGCCGGCCAGTTGCGAGAATTTCGGGAGCAGGTCGCGGGCGAGCCGCTGGGTGCTTCGGGCGCGCTCGCGCCAGTCGGTGGTGCGCATGAACGCGACGCCCTGGGACACCGTGGGATTGCCGGTGACGATGAACACACGATCGAATTCCGGGTAGCCCATCCCCATCTTCTCGATCTCGCGCATGTAGCGGTCCGTGTAGGCCATCGTGGCACCGTCCGGGGCATTGACGGTGGCGAGGATGACGCCACGATCCTCGAGCGGCGCCAGTTCGCGCTTGGCGGTGGTAAACAGCCAGGCGCTCGCGAGCGCCGAGCCTGCCATCACCAGCAGCACCAGCCAGCGATGGGCAAGCGCCCAGCGCAGCCCTTGCTCGTAGCGGGCCGTCAGGTGCGAAAGCCACGAGGCCATGAGGCGGTCCAGACGGCTCGAATGCGGGTCGCGGCGCAGCAGCTTGCTGCACATCATGGGCGTGAGCGTCAGCGCCGTGAAGCCCGAGACGATCACCGCACCGGCCAGCGTCAGCGCGAATTCGACGAAGAGCCGCCCGGTGCGCCCGGGCGTGAACGCCAGCGGCGCGAACACGGCCGCA
Organism: uncultured Rhizobacter sp.; assembly: GCA_966212105.1. Taxonomy (GTDB): domain Bacteria; phylum Pseudomonadota; class Gammaproteobacteria; order Burkholderiales; family Burkholderiaceae_C; genus Rhizobacter. Next base: position 17,904 of record CBIHPH010000016.1, on the reverse strand, counting down.
AGCGTCATCGTCATCGCCAGCACCGCGAAAGCCACCTCCTTCGAACCTGTCAGCGAGGCCTTCAAGGGTGGCAACCCGGTCTCGATGTGGCGAAAGACGTTCTCCAGCATCACGATGGCATCGTCCACGACCAGGCCGATCGCCAGCACCAGCGCGAGCAGCGTGAGCGTGTTGATCGTGAACCCGGCCAGCGCCATCATGCCGAACACCCCGATGAGGCTCACCGGGATGGTGACCAGCGGAATGATCGATGCCCGCAGCGTCCCGAGGAACACGAACACCACCAGCGCGACCAGCAACACCGCTTCGACAATCGTGCGATACACCGACTTGACCGAGCGGTCGATGAACACCGAATTGTCATTGGCGAGTTGCACCTTCACCGCCTCGGGCAACGCCTCCCGGATCTTCGGGACCGCCTCGTACACCCCGGCCGACACATCGAGCGGATTGGCCGTGGCCTGGCGGATCACCCCCATGGCCACCGCCGGCGTGCCGTTCAGGCGCACGCTGGAGCGTTCACTGGCCGCGGCCTCCTCGACACGCGCCACATCGCGCAGGCGCACCGAATACCCGTTGACGGTCTTGAGCGTCACTTCCGCGAACTGCGCAGGCGTGGTGAGGTCTGTCTGGGCCGTCACGGTGAATTCGCGCTGCAGGCTCTCGATGCGTCCTGCGGGCACCTCGAGGTTCTGTCGGCGCAGCGCATCTTCCACGTCCTGCACCGTCAGGCGGTACGAAGCGAGCTTGTCCGGGTCCACCCACACCCGCATCGAGAACTTGCGGTCACCGTTGATCTGCACATCGGCCACGCCCGGCACCGTTTGAAGCCGGGGCTTGACGATCCGGTTCACCAGGTCGGTGATGACGAGCGGCGACAGTGAATCGCTGCTGAACGCGAGCCAGATGGTCGGCGTGGCATCGGCCTCCACCTTCGTGATGACCGGCTCATCGATGTCATCGGGCAGCCTGGCCCGCACCCGTGAGACGCGGTCACGCACATCGGCGGCCGCATCCTCGGGGCTCTTGGTGAGCTTGAAGCGTGCAGTGATCTGGCTCTGCTCGCTGCGGGAAATCGACGTGATGATGTCCACGCCCTCCACACCCGCAATGGAATCCTCGAGCGTCTTCGTGACCTGCGATTCAATGACCTCCGACGACGCCCCCGTCAGCCGTGTGGTGACATTGACGACCGGCTCGTCGATGCGCGGGTACTCCCGCACCTGCATCTGAAAAAACGATACCGCGCCCACCAGCACAATGAGCAGCGACATCACGGTGGCCAGCACCGGGCGCCGGATCGAGACGTCGACGATCTTCATGGTCCCGTCAGCGCCGCAGTGTGCCCGCCTACCCCGGTACGGAGGCCGCCGCTTCGCCCGCCGAGACCACCTGCACGGGCAGGCCATCACTTCGCATCAGGCGCCCCTGGCCTGCCGTGACCACCAGGTCACCGGCGCGCAGGCCTTGCAGGATTTCGACCTTGCCGGGCACGCGCAAACCAGGCCGGGCTTCCAGCCGCTGGCTTCTGAGACCGCCAGGGCCCTCCACCACCTTGACGAGGAACTGCCGTCCGCCTTGCGGAACCAGCGCTTCCTCCGGCACCACGATGGCACCTTCTCGCGCTGAAAACACCAGCCGGGCACGCGCGAACATGCCCGGACGCAACACGCCTTCATCGTTGGGGATGCTCGCGCGCACAAGCAGCGAGCGGCCGTTCGCATCGAGTTGCGAATCGAACGCCTCGACGCGGCCCTGGAACCATCGTCCGGGCAGCGCATCGAGCGTGACCTCCACGCCCTGGCCGGCCTTGAGCCGGGACAGCACACCCTCCGGCAAGCGGAAGTCCACGTACATGGCGGCCACGTCGTCCAGGCTCACCAGGTCCGCGCCGTCTTTCACATAGTCGCCGACGTTGACGAGGCGGATGCCCGCCACGCCGTCGAACGGTGCCAGCACCCGCATGCGGGCCACCTGGGCCCGCGCGAGCGCCACCTGCGCGTCGGCCACCTCCAAGGCTGCGGCACTCTGGTCCACGGCGCTGCGGCTGACGAAGTTCTGTGCCGCAAGGTCGCGGTTGCGCTCGAGGTTGGTGCGGGCGATGCTCGCCTGTGCCCGCGCCTGCGCGAGCTGCGCCCGCTGCAGCGTGTCGTCGAGCTGCACGAGCATTTGGCCCCGGTGCACCGGGGCGCCATCGGCAAAGCCGAGTCGGGCGACGCGGCCGCTCGTCTCCGGTCGAAGCATCACTCCCTGCCGGGACCTCAGCGAGCCCACCGCCTGCGTTTGGTCGAGCAGGCGCATGGATGCGGCACGCGCCACCTCGACCGCAGCCGGCCCGTCAGTGGCGGCGGCTGGCGCGGCGGCCGGGCGCGCGACACCGTCCTGTCGCTGGTAAACCCAGGCCGCGGCGCTGATGCCCGCAAGCCCCACCACCGCCACGAGGGCATGCAACCGCTTGATCCTCATCGACAAACCGCTCCGGCGTCACCTCAACAGGACGCCCGACCATCCGCCGGAGGACGATGCTCACCCCCCGCTGCGGGATCGCGTGGCCAACGCCTTGTTCGCCAGCGCATCGGCACGCTCGTTGAACACATCGCCGTTGTGGCCGCGAACCCAGCGCGTGGTGACCGTCCTCGCGTCGGCCGCTGCGAACAACTGCTTCCACAGGGCCAGGTTGGCCACCTGCTCCCCCTTCGAATTCCTGAAGCCCTTGCGCTCCCAGCCGGACCGCCATTCGGTCAAACCCTTGAGCACGTACTGGCTGTCAGAGACCAGTTCGACCGCCTCGCCCACCGGCACCCGGTTGAGACCCTCCAATGCTGCCGTCAGTTCGGCGATCTGGTTGGTGCCTGGCCCGATGAACCCGAAATGATCGGTCTCCGTGTGGCCGTCCGGCGCGATGACCACCGCACCCCAGCCCGCCGGTCCCGGATTGGAAGGCGCGCAGGCCCCGTCTGTGTAAGCGACCCATTTCATCGTGTCTAAATCCCGTGTTCAGAAAGAAAAAGGTCCTTCGCTGCGAAGGACGATGTTCGAGTGTCGCCGAAGACGCCGTCAGGGGCTGTCAGCAAGACCCGCGTGCGGTTCGCCGGACTGCCGATGGCTCACCACGGTCTGCGCCGCCTTGACCGCCATCCGGTGCTGCCGCACGAGGCCCACGAGCCGCATGCCACGCACCCGCTTGACGGCCACGACGCAATAGACCGCCCCGAACACCGGCCACCAGCGCTCGCCCACGCGCTCCATCCAGGCGAACCGGGCCAGCCAGCGTTGCGAGCGCAACGGCGGCGCATAGCACCCGAAACGCCCCGCCTCGACCTCGAAGCTGAGCAGGCGCAGCCAGTCCCGCATGCGGCGGTAGCCGATGAATTCGCCCTGCCTCGGCAGGAACAGGGCCTCCCGTGGGCGAAACCCCATCTGCCGCCAGCAGCGCCCCAGCCACTGCCGAATGCCCCAGAGGCTGCGCGGATTGAAGCCGAGGATCACCACCTTGCCCTCCGGCATCAGCACCCGCTCCACTTCGCGCAGTGCCAGATGAGGGTCGCGGGCGAGTTCGAGCGCATGCGGCAGCACCACGAGATCGAGACTCTGGCTGTCGAACGGCAGGGCATCGAAATCGCATTGAAGCACCACTTGCGCACGGGCATGCCCGCGACCGCTCCCTCCGTCGGGAACTTCGGCCCGGTTCCCGGGCTCCACTGGCGGCGTCTCGGGTGCCCCGGCCGCCAGCCAGCGGTGGGGCATGCGGTTGTCCCTCAGGGCATCGAGCTCCGGAAAACCAAGCTGCAGCGCATGAAACCCGAAAATGTCGGCCACACTGCGGTCAAGCTGCGCCTGCTCCCAGGCCAGCAAATACCGGCCGGGGGGCGTCTCGAGCCATTGCGCCAAACTTATAATGACGAGTTCTGTCATGAACCTGCTTGCACTGCCTGCTTTTGCCGACAACTACATCTGGATGCTCCACGATGGCCGGCAGGCGCTCGTCGTCGATCCGGGCGACGCCGCCCCAGTGCATCAGGCGCTGGATGCCCACGGGTTGGTCCTCGCAGCGATTCTAGTGACTCATCACCACAACGATCATGTCGGCGGCCTCGCCGGCCTCCGCGCACGCCTTCGCGGCCCCGTGTTCGCACCTGCGCGCGAAACCATTCCCGGTCCGCACACCGCGGTGTCGGGGGGTGACACCGTGGAGGCGCTGGGCATGTCATTCGAGGTGCTCGATGTGCCCGGGCACACTGCCGGACACATCGCCTACGTGCACCATCCGGCGGACGCCGCTCCGCTCCTCTTTTGCGGCGACACGCTGTTCTCCGGCGGCTGCGGCCGCCTGTTCGAAGGCACGCCGGCGCAGATGCACCAGTCCCTCGATTGCCTGGCTCGGCTGCCCGCCGACACCCGGGTCTGCTGTGCCCACGAATACACTTTGTCCAACCTGAAATTCGCCCGCGCGGTCGAACCTCACAATACTGACCTGCTCGCCTACACGTCCCGCTGCGAAGACTTGCGCAGGCGGGGCTTGCCCACCTTGCCCGGTTCCATCGGCCAGGAACGTCTCATCAACCCGTTCCTCCGCTGCGACCAGCCGGCCGTCGTGGAAGCTGCCCACCGCCATGGTGCGGCAAGCCGCAACGGGGCCGATGTGCTGGCCGCCCTCCGCCAATGGAAAAACGAATTCCAATGACACTTTCCTCCGTCCTGCGGCACCCCGCCGCCTGCGCCATCCTCCTCCTGTCACTGGGCCTGGCCGGGTGCGCCTCCATGGAACCGCCGCCCACCGGTCCTGCGGACGATGTCTCCGACATCGTCCGTGCAGCAGAATCCGCCGCATCGGCCGCAGCCGCGGCGGCACCGCCCGCCTCCGCGGCCGCCGGCCAATCGTCCCAGGTGGCCTCCACGCCCATGGACCCGCTGCGCCCCGGGGAAAAGGTCGACCTGAACGCTGCCGCGGCCAATGCGGACCTGTGGACCCGGGTGCGCCGAGGCTTCGCGATCCCCGACCTCGACACGCCGCTCGTCCAGAAAGGCGAGCAGTGGTACGCCTCCCGGCCGGACTACGTGCAGCGCATGACCACCCGCGGCAGCCGCTACCTGTTCCACATCGTCGAAGAAGTGGAGCGCCGCGGCATGCCCACCGAACTCGCCCTGCTGCCCTTCATTGAAAGTGCGTTCAATCCGCAGGCGGTATCGTCGGCCAAGGCATCGGGCATGTGGCAATTCATGCCCGCCACCGGCAAATACTTCGAACTGCGCCAGAACGTGTTCCGCGACGATCGCCGAGACGTGCTCGCCTCCACCCGCGCGGCGCTCGACTACCTTGGCAAGCTGTACGGCATGTTCGGCGACTGGCAGCTCGCGCTCGCCGCCTACAACTGGGGTGAAGGCAGCGTGCAGCGGGCCATCAAGCGCAACCAGCGCATGGGCCTGCCCACCGATTACATGAGCCTGCGCATGCCCGACGAGACGCAGTACTACGTGCCCAAGCTGCAGGCGGTCAAGAACATCATCGCGCGACCAGCCGACTACGGCATCACGCTGCCCCCGCTCGAGAACCATCCGTATTTCCTGAGCGTGCCAATCGAACGCGACATCGATGTGGCGCTCGCCATCGCACTGGCCGGCGTCTCGCGTGAAGAGTTCCACACGCTGAACCCGCAGATGAACAAGCCGGTGATTCTTGCCGCAGGCACGCCGCAACTGCTGCTGCCGTACGACAACGCGAGCCAGTTCATCCGCAACGTCGGCCTGCACCGTGGCCCGCTTGCCACCTGGACCGCCTGGGTCGCACCGAGCACACTGCACCCGGCCGAGGCCGCCAAGCGCGTCGGCATGCAGGAATCGGAACTGCGCGAGATCAACAAGATCCCGCCATCGATGCTCGTGAAAGCCGGCTCCACGCTGCTCGTGCCCCGCGCCCAATCGCTCAAGCAAGACGTCTCTCCCGAGCTCGCCGACAACGCCGCCCTCTCTCTGACCCCCGACGTGCCCCCGCTGCGCCGCGTCGCCCTGCGCGCCGGCAAGCGCGACACCGTGGCCAGCGTGGCCCGGCGCTACCACGTCACGCCACACCAGGTGGCGCAGTGGAACAAGACCAGCGCGTCCGCCAAGTTCCGTCCGGGCGAAACCATTGTTGTGTTCCTGGCCCAGAAGGCTGCGCGAGGCCGCGCCGCGCATGTCTCTCGCACATCGGTCCATGGAAAAACCAGCAGCGCCAAGGGAACGCATGTCTCCAAGACCGCCCACCCATCAAAGGCCGCGGAAACGAGGAAAAAGGCAAGCGCCTCCAAGAAGCACGAGCCAGCCAAAAGCGCAGTGAAAAAGAAAAAGCACTGACCCGCCGCGTCTGAAGTTCGGCTCAGACAGCGCGGGATCTGGAGGTGGTGCCGCGACACCCCCTCTCGGAGATCCACGCGTGGCGAAAGCCCGGGCGCACCCGGGCAGTGGATCCTGGCTTACGCCGGGATGACGAGGGGCTGAGCGATGCGAAGCGAGCTGCGGCGCGCACGCACGGCCGTGTCTCGTACGCGCTGGAGACAGTGGTCGTGCGGGGGATTCGTAGCCGAAGCGCCTGAGCAAAATAGCGGGGAAGCTGGTGTTCTAAAGCTTCTTTGGACTACCTTTCTTGCAAGAAAGGTAGTTCGGCTGCCGGGCCGAGACCCGGCGCGGCCTCGCCAGAGAACAAGGCTTCCAAGAAATCGCAGGCACCCGAACCATGGAGAGCGATGGGGATCACCCCAATCACCGCCTGTCTACCAATGCATGCGCAATCGTCCCCAGATCCACGTACTCGAGCTCACTGCCGATGGGCACCCCGCGCGCCAGGCGCGTCACCCGCACCCCTCGGGTCTTCAGTGCCTCGGCGATCACATGTGACGTGGCCTCGCCTTCGGCAGTGAAATTGGTGGCGACAATCACTTCCTGCACGACGCCATCGGCCGCGCGGTCCATCAGGGCCTGCAAGCCGATGTCGCCCACCCCCACGCCATCGAGCGGGCTCAGGCGCCCCATCAGCACGAAGTACAAGCCCTTGTAGCTGCCGGTGCGCTCCATCGCGGCCTGGTCGGCCGGCGTCTCCACCACGCAAAGCAAGGCCGGATCGCGCGTGGGATCGAGGCAGGTGCTGCACACCGTGGCCTCGGTGAACGTGTGACAGCGCTCGCAATGGCGTACGTCGTGCAACGCCGTGTCGAGCGCCATCGCAATGCGTTCGGCGCCCACCCGATCGTGCTGCAGCAGGTGAAACGCCATGCGCTGGGCCGATTTCTGCCCCACCCCCGGCAAGAGCTGGAGGGCGCTGATCAACGCCTCGAGGGCAGATACGGCCACAGGCGGGTGAGCCTCAGAACGGGAATTTCAAGCCGCCAGGCAACGGCATGCCGGCGGTGAGCTTGCCCATCTTTTCCTGCGAAACTTCCTCGGCGCGGCGGATGCCGTCGTTGAAGGCGGCGGCCACCAGGTCTTCCAGCATGTCCTTGTCATCGGTCAGCAAACTCGGATCGATCACCACGCGCTTGACGTCGTGCTTGCACGTCATCGTCACCTTCACGAGCCCGGCGCCGGATTGCCCCTCCACCTCGATCGTGCCGAGTTCTTCCTGCGCCTTCTTCAGGTTTTCCTGCATCGCTTGGGCTTGCTTCATCAAGCCGGCGATCTGGTTCTTCATCATGGTGTGTTCCTCCAGGGTTCAGTGAAATTTGACCGAGCCGGGCACGATTCGCGCCGTCTTGAACTGCTGCATCAACGTCTGCACCAGCGGGTCGTTGTGGATGATCTGTTCGGCCTCCGCTTGCCGGCGCAGCCGCTCCGCGGCCGCCCGCAGGGCCGGCGTGTCGGTGGCAGCGCCCGAGCCTTCCACCTCCAGGCGCACAGGCTGCTTCAGGAGATCGGCGAGCGCGGCTTGCACCTTGTCACGCTGCGCAGGGGCACGCAACATCTCGCGCTCCACCCGCAGCCGCCAGACGGACGTGCCCGCCTCGGTCTCGATCGACAGGCACTGTGCCTGCATCGCCATCTCGCGGGCGAGCGCCGTGATGGCACCGGCCGCACACATCTGCATGACGACATCGTTCCAGCGACTGCCGAATTCGGTGGGCACCAGCGCCGGGGCCGGTGCGTCCGCAGGCAGCGGGCGACGGGCCACCGGTGCCACGACAGGCGCTTCCGGGGCCGATTCGGCCTCTTCCAGGCTGATCGCGGCATGGCCGGTGGGTTCGCCATCGAACGGCTGCTCGTCGACCCATGCGGGGGGTTCCGCCTCGCGCACCGGGACGCGCGCTGCTGCTGGAGGAGTCGCCATGGCGGGACGCACCGGTTCACGGGGCGCGGGCACAGGCGCTGGCGGTGGCGCAACATGCACGGTCGCCGGCGCCGCGACCGGAGCGGGCGCCGGAGCGCTCGCCGGTCCCGACGACACGCCCGCTGGACGCGCGGGCGCCGATGCGTTGGCGCCCTGAGGCCGGAACGCCAGCATGCGCAGCAGCACCATCACCAGACCGCTGTACTCGTCGGGCGCGAGTGCAAGCTCGGCACGGCCATGCAGCACGATGCTGTAGAGCAGCTGCGTCTCATCAGCCGGCAACCGATCCGCCAGACGCACCGCGGCGGCCGAATCGGGGTCGTCGGCGTCCAGCGCATCCGGCACGGCCTGCACCACCGCCATCTGCTGCAGCAACACCGCCATTTCTTCGAGCGTACCGGTGGCCGACAGTCCCAGGCCGCGCAAATCATTGACGGCCGCGACGATCTCCGCGCCCTGCCCTGCGGCAAGCGCCTGGATGAGGCGCACGGCATGCGTGCGGTCCACCGCACCGAGCATCTGGCGCACACCCGCTTCGGTCAACGCGCCCGCACCGAAAGCAATGGCCTGGTCCGTGAGGGACAAGGCATCGCGCATCGAGCCCCGGGCCGCCCGTGCCAGCAGGCGCAACGCCCCTGGTTCGGCGGTGATCTGTTCGGCCCCCAGCACCGTGCCCAGGTGCTCGAGCACCGTCTGCGGCGCCATGGGGCGCAGGTTGAACTGAAGGCAGCGCGACAACACGGTCGGCGGCACCTTCTGCGGGTCGGTCGTGGCCAGGACGAACTTCAGGTACTCGGGCGGCTCCTCGAGCGTCTTGAGCATCGCGTTGAACGCCGTGGTGGTCAGCATGTGCACTTCGTCGATCATGTAGACCTTGAAGCGCCCCATCACCGGCTTGTAGACGGCCTGATCGAGCAACTGCGAGATCTCATCGACACCGCGGTTGGACGCCGCATCGAGCTCCACATAGTCGACGAACCGGCCCGCATCGATGTCGCGGCAGGCATCGCACACACCGCACGGATGGGCGGTGATGCCGCCTTGCCCGTCGGCACCCGTGCAGTTCAGCGCCTTGGCGAGGATGCGCGAGACGGAGGTCTTGCCCACGCCCCGGGTTCCGGTGAACAGGTAGGCATGGTGCAGGCGCTGCTGTGTCAGCGCGTTGCTCAACGCCTGGACGACATGCTCCTGGCCGACCAGCGATTCGAAATCGCGGGAGCGGTATTTGCGAGCCAGAACGAGGTAGGACATCCGGCGATTCTACGGTCGCGACGCAACCGTTCCATGCGCCTGGCCGATAATCCGGGTTTGGCCAGTCCGCTGGCGCCGACGTCGACATCCGCTCATGAATTCCAAGCCCACCTCGCCTTCCGCCAACGACACGCTCAGCTACGAGCAGGCCGGCGTCAACTACGACCTGATCGACCCGTTGAAAGTCGCCGCCCAGCGCGCCGCCAAGGCCACGGGCGCCCACCTGGCTGCCCACGGTTTTAGCGAAGTGGAAGCCTCGCGCGGCGAGTCGGCCTACGTCGTCGACGTGGGCCCGTTCTACATCGCCTCCATCGTCGAATGCCTCGGCTCGAAAGCCCTGGTGGCCGATGAAATGAAAGCCCTGACGGGCAAGAGCTACTACGACGGCATCGCGCAGGACACCATCGCGATGGCCATCAACGACCTCATCACCGTGGGCGCCACCCCGCTCGTGGTGCAGGCCTACTGGGCGGCCGGCGGCTCCGACTGGTTCGGAGATGCCCAGCGCGCGCAGGCGCTCGTGGCCGGATGGAAACGCGCCTGCGACGTGTGCAGCGTGGCCTGGGGCGGTGGCGAAACCCCCGCACTGGCCGGCATCGTAGCCGACGGCCGCATCGACCTCGCCGCCAGCTGCACCGGCCTCATCAACCCCAAGGAGCGCCTGTCGGTGGGCGACAAACTTGCTCCCGGCGATGCCATCGTGCTGCTCGCCTCGAGCGGCATCCATGCCAACGGCCTGAGCCTGGCACGCAAGCTCGTCGAACGCCTGCCGCAGGGCTACCTGACCGAAGTCCAGCCCGGCCTGACCTACGGCGAAGCGCTGCTGGCCCCCACCGTGTTGTATTCGCCTGTGACCGAAGCGCTCTACAAGGCCGGCATCATCCCCAACTACTGCGCCAACATCACCGGTCACGGCTGGCGCAAGCTGCTGCGCCACCCCGCCACGCACACCTACCGCATCCACACCGTGCCTCCGGTGACGCCTGTGCTCCAGTTCATCCAGCAGCATGCAAAACAAGACGACCTCGAGGCCTACAGCACCCTCAACATGGGTGCGGGATTCGCGCTGTTCGTGAAGGCCGCCGATGCAGAACGCACCGTCTCCATCGCCAAAGCCCAGGGCATCGATGCCATCGTTGCCGGCCGGGTCGAAGCGGGCCCCAAAAAACTCATCATCGAGCCCCTGAACATCGAGTTCGGTGACGACGCCTTGCAACTTCGCTGACATTTTTCACGAGGCACCCGCCCACTGCCCTTACAATCCCCGGTGACGGGCCTCCTCGCATGGAAGCGCGGCCAACCGGGTCAGGTCGGGAACGAAGCAGCCCTAACCGCTGTGACCAGTGCCGAGGTCAGGCTCGTCAACCTGTTCACCCCCCAGTCGCTTCGCTCCTGCCCCCAAGGGGCGCCAAGGGGCGCCAGGGGTCGCCCGGCGGAGCCGGGCTCGCGTGTGGCTTGATGTGCGGCTTCGCTGCGCTTGCCTTCCTGTCGCGCGCGGCTTGGGGCGTTGCTCGCTTTGCTCGCTCGCCTCCGCCTTCTGTCACACCGGCGAAAGCCGGTGCCCACCGGTGCAGTGGATCTCGGCTTTCTCCAGGACGATGCGAAGCGTGTAGCTTGATCTGCAGCTTCGCTTGCGCTTGGCTTCCTGTCGCATGCGCTTGGGGCGTTGCTCGCTCGCCCCCACCTCTGTCACACCGGCGAAGGCCGGTGCCCACCGGTGCGGTGGATCTCAGCTTTTCCCAGGACGTGCGAAGCGACCCCCAACTCGGCTGCCGTGCCGAGGACCCGGCGCGGCCTCGCCAGAGAACAAGATCAGCCAGAAGAATCAAACCGCAGCGCCGCGCGCAGAGCGGATTTCAAGCGCATCATCCAAGCGCAAAACAACGCCCGGCATCCGCAGGCTCAAGCTCTTCCCCATCGTCCAGCACGAGCGTCCCTGGCGCCGCACACACCCTGCTCGATTTCATCAGCTGGTCGAGAACCATGCGGTCCTCGTCGAACACTTCTGCAAGGAAGCGGTGTTCTCCGTCGAATAACAGGGCGCGGGGCGCATCGGCAGGGCCAACAAGAAGCATGTACTTGGCTCGGAGGGAACGGTTCATCGGCTTTCTCGACGTTCTTGACTTCAATCGCATCCATGCTACGGATGCGGTATGAATTGCGACAGCAGCCTGTCACCGATGGTGCTGTGAGAAATCGCCGACAGGCCGCGCGGCGGGCCCGCGGCCTGGCCCGTGTCATGTGCGTGGCTTGTTCGGGGTCTTCTGTTTTTGATAGGCCTCGTTCAAGGGCGGCCCACGGTCGGTGTCGGTGCGCCCCGCCTTGATGTCATCGAGGGCGCGTTGCATTTCAGGGCGCGCTTCGCCGTGCTGGCTGTCGGCCGATTCGTCGCGCTCATGCGGCAGACGGGGTGCCGGCTCCGGCACATCCGTCTTGCCCGCCTGGACAGGTTTGGTCTGCCCCTGAGGCTTTTGCCCTGGTGGTTTGTCAGCGGCCATGACGGGAGCCCGGGTTGCGCCGCCCGCTGCGACCGGCGCGTGCACGGTCGGACCCGCCCTGCCCGCGGCGCGATTGCCGCAAGGCTTTCGACTGGATCTCGTGCCGCGCTTCTTCGATCGCGGCATCGTCATAGAGATGGAACGCCTCGAGGTCGCCCGGGCGGCGCACGAGGCCGTTGCCGATGTTCAGTTTCATGGAGAACTCCAGCAGGATCGATGGTGCCGGCCGGCACGGTGTGCCGCCCGATGCTCGCCAAAGATAGGGTGCGGCGCGCCCACGAGCCCAAGGCGGCATGCGCAAGGTGCTGTAGGACATTGCCGGATTCGATCGGCGCTGCAGCCGGCCGTCAGGCCTTGTGCTCACCCGTTCAGCTGGCCTGCTTGAACGCCATCACGGCCTGGTTGCGCAGGGTGCGCAGCAGCGACAGCTCTTTCTCACCGAGTTCGATGCCCCCCGGTTGGGCCTTGTCGGCATAGATGAGGGCGAACGGCGCGCCCTTCATCAACAGCGGCAACAACAGGAACGCCGGCGCGTTGACGGACTTGCGATACCAGGCGGGCAGTCGCGCGGCGATGCTGCCGGTGGTCGCGTCGGTGATGAGCGTGTCTGCCCCCTTGAGGCATACCGCGGTGAAGAGATCGGGCGCACTGCCCGAGGCCGGCTTGAGCGCGACCTTGAAGTTGGAAGACACGGCCTCCACGCCTTGCCCCAATCCAAAGCGCCCCGTCAACGACTCGGTCTTCGGGTCGCGCAGGCAAAAGACGATGCGCTGGAAACCGAGTGCACGCAACATCGTCTCGAGGATCATCCTCAACACCTCGTTGAGGCGAAAGTCCTCGACCATCGTGTTCGTGATGTCCTGGATTCCTGCAGCGAGCATGGCCGCGGCGCCCTGCCCCGGATCGGCCGGGGCCGCAAGTCCCGCGGGCACGCCGGCATCGGCCGGGAGCGTGGCGTGCAGCTCATGTTCGGTGAGGCTGTCGTACGAGGCCGCCGAACCCGTGCCGTTGCCTTGCTGCGCAAGGAGTCTGCGCATCGGCGAGCCCGGTTGAACATGCAGGCCCATCGCCCGGGCCAGTTCGGTGACGCGCTGCTGCGCGGACACGGCAGCGGCCTGCATGTCCCGGGCACTGACACCCAGGGCTCGCGCGTACTTTTCGGCAACGCGGGCAATGGCGTTGCTCGCCTGGCCCGGATCGGCCTGGAGCAGCACGTCGGTCACTTCGTTCGCCACGAACGCCACCCACCGCTGCCGCTCGCCCGCTTTGTCGGACGGGCGCTGCGGGATTTCTCCCGTGGGCTTGCGCATGCACCGCTGCAGTCCCTCAGGCAGGCCCCAGGCCTTTGCAACGCCCACGCCGAGGTCTTCGAAACTCAGGCCCAGCACTTTGAACGAGGCCGCGTCTTCGGTGGGCGCCGGTGCAGCCTGCCCCCCGGATGCCGAACGGAGGCTGCGCACCTGGCGTGCCTCTTCCGGAAAGTAGAACTCGGTGAGCAGTCGGCCGAGGTTCTGGAACATCGCACCGATGAAGAATTCTTCGCCGTCGCGGGATCCGGCGCTCAGTTCGCTCGCGAGCGAGCCGGCCATCAGAGAACGCAAAAACTCCTCCCTGAGCTGGTTGGCATGCGCCTTGTCGTGCATGTGCTCCAGCAACACGAGGCTCAGCGCCATGTTGCGAATGCCGGCAAAACCGATCAACGCCACCGCGCGTGAGACGGTGCTGATGCTGCCTCCGCCGGCCTGGCTGAAGTGCGCGGTATTGACCATGCGCAGCAGCTTGTTCGTGAGCGCCACATCCTTCAGGATCTCGCTCGACAGGCTGGCCAGGCTCTCATTCTCAGAGTTCGCCACGCGCTGGATGCGACCGACCGAATCGGAGAGCGCCGGGAAATCGGTCTTGTGACGCATGCGGCGCAACAAGAACTCCAGCGTGCCGCTGCCGCCGGCAGGGGCATCGGTGCTGCCGGGGGGATGCAGCCATTGCATGAGCGCGTCACGCAAGGCCATTGCACTCGCATGCCGCTGAGCCGGGTCGCGGGCCATGCCGCGCAGCACGATCGCGCGCAGCGCATCGTCCACGTCAGACGGCATGGCTTCGGGCAGGCGCAGATCCTCGTGGGCGACGCGGTACATCGCGCGATAAGGGTCCCGTTCGGAGATGACCGGGCGTCCGGACAACAGCTCGGCCAACACCAGGGCGGCGGAAAAGACGTCCATGGCCGGGCTGGGCTGGCGGCCCTGCGTGGCCTCCGGCGACAGATACCCCGGCGTACCGACCACCTGCTGGTTTGCAGCGTCGGTGACGCGTGCCGCGATGCCGAAATCCATCACCCGGGGACGGGCCTGACCGTCCAGCAGGATGTTCGAGGGCTTGAGATCACGGTGCACCACCCCTGCAGCATGGGCCGCCTGCAGCGCATCGAGCACGTGCACCATGAGTTGCACGGCTTCGCGGACAGGCATCTGCCCCTTGGCTTTCAGGCATTCGGCGAGTGTGCCGCCGGCCACGTATTCGAACACCAGATACGCCTGTTGCTCGTGCACATCCGCCTCGAACAAGGGCACGATGTGGGGATGGTTCAGCCGGCTGACACTGCGGGCTTCCTGCAGCCACGGGTTGACGGCGTTCGCCGTGGCGCCGGCATGCATCAACTTGACCGCGACTTCCCGCTCCAGGCGCGGGTCGAACGCGAGCCACACGGTGGCTTGAGCACCCCGGCCGAGCTGTCGGCGCAACTCGAACCGACCCAGGGTCGCGGCGGAAGCAGAGGCAGCAGCAAGAGAAGCCATGGGCGGTGAACGTGCCAAACGTCAATGCGGGTTGCGCGCCGCCAGCGAACGCGCAAATTCGGACGGCGCCGCGGGGTCGGAAGGAGACGGCGATTCGGCCGCCGGCGCAGGCGCTGCTTCGCCCCTTGGCGCCGCGATGCTTGCACCCGCCTTCAGCGCGGCACGCGCACCTTGCAGCGCCTCACCAATCTCCCGCGGTGAAACCTCCAGCACGCGTGAATAGCGCTGGGCCGCGGCGGCGAGGGTGGCCGCCACCTTGGTCGGCGGCATCATCGTGACGACATCGACCACATCATTGGCCAGGCTTGCCGCCAGCCGGAGCACATCACCGTCGCTGTCGGCCGACCGCACGGGCCGCCCGGTGGGCAACCTGCGGACCATGTGGAGCACTTCGTCGCTGAGGCCCCAATGGCGTGCGACTGCGGCGCCGAGGCTTTCGCTGTCGACCCCGAGCACCGCAAAGGAAGCAGCCTCCTCGGACATGCCCGATTCCTCCGGTTCGCCGGCTGCAGCCGGAGGCAACGTCCGCATCAACTCGCGGATCTGCTCGGCTTCTTCGGGAAAATGGTACTGGACCAGCAGGCGGCCCAGGTTCTGCAGGATCGTGACGAGATAGACCACCTCGGGGTCATAGCCCGCAGGGCGCAAAAGCTGAGCCGCATGGCCTGCAAGCCGCACGCGGTCCATCAGCTTCTCGAGCGCGGCGGCATGCGGCTCCGACAAGGGTCCGGGCCAGGGCCTCAACGCGGAAGCGGCCTGGCGCAGGCCCTTGAGGCCCACGAGTGCGATGGCTCGCCGCAGCGTGAGCACAGGGGCACTTCCGGAAGCCTGCGTGCCTTGCACCTGCGCCGAGTTCACATGGCGCAGCAGTTCGAAACTGAGCGCCATGTCCTGCAGCACCTGTTCGGCCATTTCATCGGTGCGCTGCCCTTCGGCCGTGGCGAGCCGCGCCACACGTGCGCCCACGCCGGGTGCCGCCGGCAGATGGCCCACGGTGTGCAGCCGATCGAGGAGCAAGGCAAGTGGCCCGCCCGAATCGGCGGCAGCAGCCTCCCGCCACCCGTTGAGCGCATGAAGCAGCGTGCGGGCGTTGTGGTACCTCTGGCGTTCCTGGCGGTCGGTCGCCCGATTGGCGATGGCACGCAGACCTTCGGCCACCGGTTGCGGCGTGGTCCACGGCAGGCGGATGATGTCGCGGCCGGCCGGAGGCAGCCGATCGACCACCTTGGCCGTGTCGGGCTCCTCCAGCGCGGGCTGGCCGGACAGCACGAGGTGCAGCAACAGGCCCGCGGTGAGGACATCGCGTCGGGCTGCGGCGCGGCTGGCCTGCAGGCCATTGGCATCGATGGCCGTGGAGCGTTCGCCCGCCTCCGTCGTGTAGGTAACGCCGCAAGCGGCAAGACCCATGATGCGCACGGCTCCTTGCTCGCTCACCAGCACCTGGTATGGCTGCAGATCGCCATGGGCCACGCCTGCTTCATGCGCGAACGCCAGGCCCTCCAGCATCTGGGTGATCCATTCAACCGCATCGGTCGCCGCCATCGAACGCTGGGCATCGAGCCGTTCGCCGAGGGTTTCACCCAGCGCACGATCGACCGCCACATACGGCCAGTGCTCGTGCACGCCGACCTCGATGACGCGGGCAAGGTTGGGGTGGTTCAGGCGCGCGGCGCGCTCGGTTTCGCTCTTCCATGCGTGCAGCGCCGCTTCGTCTGCAGGCTGCACGCGCGGCATCGTCAGCATGACTTCCTGCGAAGCCTGCGGATCGAATGCGAGCCATGCCATGCTTCGCACGCTCTTGCCCAGCAGCCGGCGCAACTCGAAGCGGCCGAACGCGCGGGTGGGCGGCGGCTTGGCGGCGGGGGTGTCGGTGGCAGACATCAGGCGGTCAGTCCAGCATGTTCGAAGGAATGGCGATTCCACCTTATTGGAACGCGGCAATGCCTTGGCAGTGCGCCAATCAAGTGCCCGAAAGCGGCCCTAATTCCGGTTCCGCGCACTGAACGGTCGTTGCGCTATCGTGACCATAGGCAGCCATGTGTCCCGGCCGGGCGCAGGGTGCGGACCTTTGTGTCAAAATTGCCCAACCTTTCCACTTGGCTTTCCGCCCGGACGGCCATGTTCCAGGATCTGACCATGAGCAGCGAACTGATCAAACACACCACGGACGCTTCCTTCGAAAGCGACGTGCTCCAGGCCGGCCAGCCGGTGCTGGTGGACTATTGGGCCGAATGGTGCGGCCCCTGCAAGATGATCGCCCCGATCCTCGATGAGGTCTCGAAAGACTATGACGGCCGCCTCAAGGTGACGAAGATGAACGTCGATGAGAACCGCGACGTGCCGGCCAAGTTCGGCATCCGCGGCATCCCGACGCTGATGCTGTTCAAGGACGGCCAGCTGGCCGCCACCAAGGTGGGGGCCTTGTCGAAAGCCCAGTTGACGGCATTCCTCGACGGTCATCTATAATCTGCTCAACGTGTGATGAGGTTGGTGTGCGCTGAAACCAGCGGCGCCGGCCCCTTCACCTGAAATTGCCAACCGGCCTGCCGGGGTCTCGCAAGACCCGGCGGCGTCCGGGACCGGCCCCCCTCCCCTGCTTGTTCGTTTGTCCGGGCTTTGCCCGGGTTCATTTCCACCGGGCTTTGCCCGGGCATGACCAGATCGTTCGGTCATACCGCGAGTTTTCCGCGGGCCTTCACGGGCCAGTCCATCGGCCGATGTGGATGCCATTGCAGTGCCACGCGGCACACTCCCAGCCCCGCTGGTTTTCATCCCAGGGTCTTTACCCATGCACCTGTCAGAACTGAAAGCCCTCCACGTCTCCGCACTCATCAAGATGGGCGAGGAACTGGAAATCGACAACGTCACGCGCATGCGCAAGCAGGAGCTGATGTTCGCGATCATGAAAAAGCGCGCCAAGGGGGGCGAGCAGGTCTTCGGGGACGGCGTGCTCGAAGTGCTGCCCGACGGCTTCGGCTTCCTGCGCGCCCCGGATGCGAGCTACATGGCGTCCACCGACGACATCTACCTGTCGCCGAGCCAGATCCGCCGCTTCAACCTGCACACC
>CBIHPH010000015.1:0-63778 GCA_966212105.1 uncultured Rhizobacter sp. | reverse complement strand
GGCGAGCGAGCAAAGCGAGCAACGCCCCGAACCGCACACGACAGGCAGGCAAGCGCAGCGAAGCCGCACCTCAAGCCACCCGCGAGGCCGGCTCTGCCGGCCGATCCGGGGTCGCCCCTCGGGGGCAGGAGCGAAGCGACTGGGGGGCCCTACTACCTAACTTTGAGTTTGAAACCAATCATGGCCCGCAGCTTGTTGGGCACCACCGGCTTGACGAGCAGGTGGAAGTCGTGGGCTTGCGCATCGGCTTCCAGGCCACTCATGGTGCTGCCCGTGACCATGATGGCAGGCACTTGCGGACCGAAGCGGCCGCGCAGCGCACGGATGGCATCCAGGCCCGTGCTGTTCTGTTCCAGGCGATAGTCCACGACGAGCAGGTCGGGCGCCTTCACGTCAGGCGCGGCAGCGGCGGCCCAGGCGCTGCTCGACGCCACGGTCTCGAAGGTGGCGACGGTGGCGCCCCACCCCTTGAGCAGCACTTCAAGACCACCGCGCACCGCCGGTTCGTCTTCGACCACCACGATGAATTTCTGATCGAGCGTGAGGCCGAGGGGCGCGGCGCCGGTCATGCCGGACAGGGACATGGAGCGCGGTGCCTTGCCGGGTGGCAGCGTCAGTGAGAAGACGGTGCCACGCCCCGATTCGGAACGCAGCGTCAGCGGCGCGTCGATGAGGGCCGCCAGCCGCTTGACGATGGCCAGGCCGAGGCCGAGCCCTTTGCGCTGCTGGGGCGACAACACCTCGGTGTGCGGCACCTGGTAGAACTCTTCGAAGATGCGGGTCTGTTCGCGTTCGCGGATGCCCAGGCCGGTATCCCACACCTGCAGGATCATGCGGCCAGCTCGGCGGCGGCAACTGACGAGCACGCTGCCATCGTTGGTGTAGCGAATGGCGTTCGACACGAGGTTGCGCAGGATGCGCTCGACGAGCACCGGGTCGGCGTACACGTTGTGGTGCTCGCCCCGAAAGCGCAGCGCCAGGCCTTTTTCGAAGGCGGTGGGTTCGAAGTGCAGGCGCAGCTTTCGGAACAGATCACCGATGTTGAAATGCTCGGGCGCGACGTCCACGCCCCCGGTGTCGATCTTCGTGATGTCGAGCAGTTCGGAGAACAGCCCCTCGAGGGCGTCGACGGATCCGTTGATGCTCGTCACGAGGCGCGTGACTTCCTCGTCGTGGCTGCGCTGGCGCAAGGCCTCGGCGAACAGGCCCATGGCATGCAAGGGTTGGCGCAAATCGTGGCTGGCGGCGGCGAAGAACTGGGTCTTGGCGCGATTGGCCACCTCCGCTTCCTGGCGAGCCTTGTCGGCAGCGGCTTTTTCGGCACGCAGCTGCACGAGCAGTTGGTCGGCCCGGACCTTGATCTGCAAGAGTCCCTCGAAATTCTTCCGGTACAGGCGACTGAGCGACACCGTGATGCCGAAGATGAAGATCAGCACGCCGGCAAGAAACAAGTCCTCGAACGTGCCCGGCCACGCCACCTTCACCACCAGCGGCACGAGGGCCAGCACGCAGAACTCGTAGAAGGTGTGATGCTGCGGCGACAGGATCTGCATGGCCGCCATGCAGAAGCTGTAGATGGTCAGGATGAGGCCCACTTTTTCAGTGACGCCGCCGTATTGGTAGAAGAACCAGGCCGCCGCGCCCCACAGCACGCCTGCCGACAACGTGCTGTAGCGCCACCCCTCGTAGTACTTCAGAAGGCGCGCCTGGTCGGTGGGACGCTCACGCCAGAACGCCCGGTACATGACCGTGCGGACCAGGCCGAGCGACAGCAACAAGCCGAGCCAGGCCAACAGGCCGGCGTGTGGCGCCTGTCCCCAGTACAGCACCATGACCACGAACGCGCCGGCCGCATTGGCGGCCTGCGTGGTGGGCAGGTACGAATAGATGTTCTCGACCCGTTCGGCCGACGCCTGGTCTTCAAGCAAGGCCTTGAGCGCGGAGGCGTTTTCAACCGAAGCTTTGCCGGCGTCGTCCGGTGCCGGACCGCCGAGCGACCTATCTGATGAGGAAGGCGGCCCCATCATCGAAGGGTGCCGCTGCGTCGGGTGGAGAACCCGCCGTGCTTCTGACTCATCTGGCTCACCGCAAGCACGGCCTGCGTGCGCGAACTCACACCCAGCGCACGCAGCACCGCGGCCACATGGTCTTTCACGGTTTCGACGGAAAGGCCCAGTTCGCGGGCGATCAGTTTGTTCGGGTTGCCTTGCAGCAGCAGCGCGAGCACGTCGGTCTGGCGCGGCGTGAGGCCGAGGGACGCCAGGCTCGGCTGCTTCTGGAATTCGCTGTCGGCCGCTTCACGGCTCACCACGTCGAGATCGCTCGCAGTGTCGGCATGGGTGAAGCCGTTTTCGGCGCCGATGTTCATGGGTGGCACGTAGATGCCGCCGGACATCACCATGTGCAACGCCTCGAACAGCGTTTCGTTCGATGCCCGCTTGGGCACGAAACCCATCGCACCTTGGTCGATGGAACGGATGACATCGCTCGCGCGGTCGGACGCGGACACCACGACCACCGGCAGCGCCGGATAAGCAGCGCGGAACTCGACCAGCAGGTCGAACCCGTTGGCATCGCCCAGCTGCAGGTCGAGCAGCACGAGGTCGAAGTCGCTGTCGGCCTGCAGGGTTTCGCGAGCGGCACGGGCGCTGCCGACGCCGGTCACGTTGACATGGTCACCCAGACCTTGAATGACGGTCTGGAGGGCGGACAGGATCAGGGGGTGGTCATCAACCAGCAGCACTTTCATTCTTCAACTCCAAGCGGATGGACGCCACGATCGGAGATCGTACGACGGTCGGCCGAGTTGCGCCCTCCCTCGGAAGGGGGCAGCGGCCGATCCAGGCTCTCGTGTCGGCGCGTGCTCACGCCCTTTACCAGTACCAGCGGGACAGCCACTCTGCCACGCACACCGGCCGGATGCCGTTCTGGCGCTCCATCGTCGCCTCGACGGCAACCTGCGCTCCTCCTTCGAGGGGCTCGTACCCGATGAGCTGGAACCGGCCACGCACATGGCTGTCGACGGGCACCGGTGCCGGGAAGCGCACCTTGTTCAGGCCATAGTTCACACCCATGCGGCTGTCGTTCACCCTGAAGGCGGTGGCCGACATGGCGGACAGCAGGCTCAGTGTCAAGAAGCCGTGGGCGATGGTGGTGCCGAACGGGCCGTCGGCCGCGCGCTCGGCGTCGATGTGGATCCATTGGCAATCGGCGGTCGCCTGGGCGAACAGGTCGATCCGCTGCTGATCGACGAGGATCCACTCACTGACACCCAATTCCTGGCCCACCAGAGATTCCAGGTCGGCGATTCTGTCGAAAATTCTCATGCAGTCTCGATCCGGTTGGTGAAGGCTTCCATTGTTCTACATCGCGCACCCGCTCGCCAGCCGCAAGATGCCTTGGGAAACCTGCAGATGGGTCTTTCGGGCGGTTCGGTTATGTTAGGGACCGCCCCTTGGTATTTCGCCCGCCGATGCATTCGAGCGTTGCCCCCATGCCCTCCGACATCCTGGTCCTGACAGCCCATCCCCACCTCGAACATTCGAAGGTGAATCGCCTGCTCATGGCGGCGGCAGCCTCCGTCAGCCGTGTCGAAGTCCGTGATGTGTACGCCCTGTATCCCGACTACCTGATCGACGTCGCCGCCGAGCAGCGAGCACTCACCCAGGCGCGGCTTGTCGTCTGGCAGCACCCCATCCATTGGTACCACATGCCCCCGCTGATGAAGCTGTGGGTGGATGAAGTGCTGGCCTTCGGCTGGGCCTACGGCCATGGGGGGCACGCGCTGCAGGGCAAGGACCTGTGGCTGGTCGCCTCCACCGGCGGGCCCGAGAGTTCGTACCGCCCCACGGACTACAACCGCTACCCATTCGATGCCTTCCTTCCTGCGTACGAGCAGACGGCCACGCTGTGCGGCATGCGCTTCCTGCCGCCCCTGGTGTTGCACGGCGCGCATCGGATTGCCGACGCTGACCTCGAGGCCCACGCCAGGCTGCTGGCCGATCGGCTGAGCATGTATCCCGACTGGCCCGAGCTCCGCGACCTTCCCGCTTGCGTGACCTGCGAAGTGCCTGACAACGCCCGGCCCAGCCTCGATCTGCAGGAAGGGCCTTGACGATGGAACACAGCAACTGGCTCTCCGGCACGCTCGTGTACCTGAGCGCGGCGGTACTCGCCGTTCCGCTGGCCAAGAAGCTCGGGCTCGGCTCGATCATCGGCTACCTCGTCGCCGGCATCGTCATCGGCCCCTGGGGGCTGCGCCTCATGACCGATGCGCAGGACATGCTGCACTTCGCCGAATTCGGCGTGGTGCTCATGCTGTTCCTCGTGGGCCTGGAGCTGGAGCCGCACCGGCTGTGGGCCTTGCGCAAGCCCATCTTCGGCTGGGGCACGGCGCAGCTGGCAGGTTCGACCCTGCTGATCGCAGGTATCGGGCTGGCGTGCGGCATGCCGTGGCAACTGTCTTTGGTGGCCGCGCTGGGCCTGGCGCTTTCCTCCACGGCCATCGGGCTCGGCGTGCTGAATGAACGCAACCTCTTGCCCACGTCCGGCGGACAAAGCCTGCTGAGCGTGGCACTGCTGCAGGACATCGCCGCCATCCCCATCCTGGCGCTCGTGCCGCTGCTCAGCCTCACCGGCACCGGCGCGGCGCCCGAAGGCCACGGCTGGAGGGCCGCCGGACTGGCGCTCGGCATGATCGCCGCCATCGTGCTCGGCGGCCGCCTGCTGCTGCGGCCGGCACTTCGCTGGATCGCCCGCAGCGCAACCCCGGAAATCTTCACCGCCGCCGCGCTGCTGCTGGTGGTCGCCACCGCATCGCTGATGCAGGCCGTCGGTCTGTCGATGGCACTGGGTGCGTTCCTCGCAGGGGTGCTGCTCGCCGAAAGCGAATACCGCCGCGAACTCGAGACCGACATCGAGCCATTCAAGGGCCTGCTGCTCGGGCTCTTTTTCATGGCGGTCGGCATGAACGTGGACTTCGCCGTGGTCACGGCGCAGCCGGGGCGCATTGCCGCTGTCGTGGCGGCGTTCCTGCTTGCAAAAGCGCTGGTGCTCTGGTTCATGGCGCGTGCCATGCCGTTGCCCGCTCCCGAGCGACCGGTGTTCATCCTCCTGCTCGCGCAGGGCGGCGAGTTCGGCTTCGTGGTCTTCCAGGCGGCGCAACATGCCGGCGTGATCGATGCCGGCACCTCGTCGGTGCTTGTCGCGGCCGTCGCGGTGTCCATGCTGCTCACGCCGTTGCTGTTGGTGGCGGCCGACCGCTGGTGGATGCCGCGCCTGGCACATGCCGGGCAAAGCGGCATGCAAGAGCTCGACGAACCGCAGAACGCCCCGGTGATCATCGCGGGCTTCGGCCGCTACGGCCAGGTGGTGGGCCGCCTGCTCAGTGCCAACGGCATCGCTGTGACCGTGCTGGAGCACGATGCCGAACAAGTGGAGACGGTGCGGCGCTTCGGCATGGCGGCCTTCTACGGGGACGCCACACGCCTGGATCTGCTGCGCACCGCAGGGGCCGACAGGGCCCGCATCATCGTCGTCGCGATCGACGACGTGGCGCAAAGCCTCAAGACCGTGGACGTGGTGCGCGAGCACTTCCCGCAGCTGGCGGTGGTGGCCCGGGCCCGCAACGTGACGCACTACTACGGCCTGCGCGAGCGCGGCGTCACCCTCATCGAGCGCGAAACACTCGATTCGGCGCTGATGAGTGCGCGCTCGGTGCTGGAACTGATGGGCCTGGAGCGTCACCAGGCCCGCAATCTCGCCTTGCGGTTTCGCCGGCACACCATCGAGCTGCTGGAGGAAATGGCCCCCCACCTGGGTGACCAGAACAAGCTGATCGCCGTCTCGAAGAAGGGCCGCCAGCAGCTCGAGCAGCAATGGGCCAAGGAGCGCGCGGAGGCGCATGCCCGGCACAAAGGCACAGGCTGGCATGCCGACACCGTGCACCCGGAGCCTGCCAGCCACGATGCGGAGCGGTGATGCGGGAACAGGCGACAATGCACGCATCATGTTCGCCCCCTCCCAGAACGACGTGCGCCGCTTCTTCTGCGACGCCTACCGCAAACACCGTGACGGCAGCCCCCTCACGCCGCTCGAAGCATTGGCCGCCGACTGGATCGCCGAGCACCCGGAATACCACAGTGATCTCGCCGATGCCGAAGCCGCGGTGGCGGCCGTCTACGACGTCGATGCCGGTCGCGAGAACCCGTTCCTCCACCTCTCCATGCACCTGTCCATCAGCGAGCAGGTGAGCATCGATCAGCCGAGGGGCATCAAGCAGGCCTGTGAGCTGTTGGCCGCACGCCGTGGTTCCCGCCATGACGCCCAGCACGAAGTGATGGAGTGCCTCGGCCAGATGATGTGGGAATCACAGCGCAGCGGCTTGCCACCGGATGGCGCGAAGTACATCGATTGCGTGCGGCGCCGCGCCACGCGCGACTGAATGGCCATCCGCTGCCGCTGAAACCCTTCACCTGCGGCGGGCCACCCAGCTGCGCAGTTCGTCTGCGGACATCGCCAGCGCCTCCAGCACCTTGAGCGCCGCGAACGCATCGTTGGCCGCGTAGCGCAATTGCCGCTCATCCAGCTCGGGCAACGCCCAGTTCGATGTCGTGACCCGCTTCGACTTGGTGAAGCAGCGCCCCGCGACCACCGCCATCGCGCCTCGCACGCCGATGGTTCGGGGATAGCCGCGCTGGCGGAACACGATGTCGAGGTCGAGCACCGGGCGAACCAGCACGCCGAGCTTGGCCTTCAACTGCGCGTGGTCGGCCTGCAGCCCGAAGCCGACCTTCACCACGTCGGGGGACTCGAGCACTCGTCGCACGATGTCGTGGCAGCCCGTGTATCGGAGCTGGAACACCCAGGCGGCCGACGGCGTGGCGAATTGCACCACGTCGGGCCCGTCCGATGTCTCCCCCGCGGTGAAGGAGGGTTTCGTCTCCGTGTCGAACCCGATGCATGCGCAGCAGCCCAGGGCGGACCATGCCGCATCCAGTTCCTGCGGCGAACGAGGCACATGGATGCGGTCGGGAGGCAGGCCATCGAATGGCGGCATCTCGGCGATCACCTCCTTCGAGGGAGGCAGCTTGCGGGTCAGCGGCATGGCGGAAGTCTAGTGGGTGTTGCATGCAACACCGCACCGCTGCGACACTCAAATCGGGAGCACGGTGCTGTTCTTCACCTCCTCCATCACCGCATAGGTATGGGTCTCGCGCACACCCGGCAGCGTCCACACCACGGTGGCGATCCATTCCCGATAGGCTCGCATGTCAGAAACGCGGGTCTTGATCAGGTAGTCGAAGCCGCCGGCCACCAGGTGGCATTCGAGGATCTCGGGCCGGGTCTGCACTGCCGCGCTGAATGCGTTCATCACGTCGGGCGTGGTGCGGTCCAGCACCACCTCGATGAACACGAGCATGCCGGCGCCGAGTTTGTCCGGGTTGAGCCTGGCCGTGTAGCCCAGGATGAAGCCGTCGCGGGTCAGGCGCTTGACGCGCTCGAGCACCGCGGTGGGAGACAGGTGCACCTCCTCGGCCAGCTTGATGTTGGAGAGGCGCCCATCGGCCTGCAGCGCCCGCAGGATGCGAGTGTCGATCTTGTCGAGGCCGTTTGGCAGGGCGCCAGGGTCGGTGTCGGTGTCGTGGGAGCGGGGCATGCTGCATTGATCTCCAAGAACACGCCGATGTTTGGAGATTAATCCAACCGAAGAAAAACTACCATGGTGCAAAGAGCCGCGTTTCGGCCCCAGCCACATGGATCACGCGCCTTTCAGCCTTTCACCCAGGCGCAGCCAAGACCGCCTGCCCAGCCCCTACCGCGACGAGCATGCCGTTCTCGCCGACCTGATCGCCCGCCTGCCTGCCAGCCTGTCGTGGCCCGCCGCTGCCGCCGCGGCCTGGCCATGGGTGCGGGCCGTCCGCGAAAAGCCGGCACCGTTCTGGGCCATGGAATCGCTGCTGCGCGACTACCCGATTTCCCGGCCCGAGGGCCTCGCGTTGATGCGCCTGGCCGAAGCGCTGTTGCGTGTGCCGGATGCCGCCACGGCCGTGGCGCTCACGGCAGACCAACTCGGCCGCGCGCACTTCGATGCACCCGAGTTCAGCCACCACAAGATGATCTCCGGGGTGTCGTCGAGCATCATCGCCTTGTCCAAGCGCTTCTTGCCGGAAGCCGGCGGCGAGACCGGCCTGTTCCAGAGGCTCGGCGCGCAGACGGTGGTGGCGGCGACCACCCGGGCTATCCAGCTGATGGGGCGGCAGTTCGTGCTCGGCCGGCATATCGGCGAAGCCTTGCACGAGGCGCGTGCCACTCGCCATTCACACCCCGAACTCCGGTTCAGCTATGACATGCTCGGCGAGGGCGCACGCACCGAAGCCGACGCACGCCGCTACCTCGCCTCCTATGCCGACGCCATCGCCCACATCGCGCGCGCGGGCCACCGCGGCGGGCCGGAAGCAGCCGACGGCATCTCCATCAAGCTCAGCGCCCTCTTCCCCCGCTATGAGGATGCGCACCGTGCGCGGGTAGGCGACACCCTGCTGCCCCGCGCGTGGACCCTCGTTCAGGGTGCCGCGCAAGCTGACATGAATCTCACCATCGACGCCGAGGAATGCGATCGCCTGGAACTGTCGCTCGACGTGTTCGAAGCCCTCGCCTTTCGCGCCGCCGCCGAATTTCCTCAATGGCGCGGCTTCGGCCTGGCCGTTCAGGCCTACCAGACGCGGGCCCGCCACGTGATCGACGAGGTGGCCCGCATCGCCCACGCACACGGCCAGCGGTTCATGGTGCGGCTCGTCAAAGGCGCCTACTGGGACGGCGAGATCAAGCGAGCCCAGGAGATGGGCCTGAGCGCCTACCCCGTGTACACCCACAAGCACCACACCGACATCTCCTACCTCGCCTGCGCCGGTGCCCTGATCGACCATGCCGATGTGATCTACCCTCAGTTCGCGACCCACAACGCGGGCACGATCGCCGCCATCCAGGCGATGGCCCGCTCGCGCAATGCCGCATATGAAATGCAGCGCCTGCACGGCATGGGCGAGGCCATCTACCGCGAGGTGCTGCATGGTGCCGGCATGCCGGTGCGGGTGTATGCCCCGGTGGGCGAACACCGCGACCTGCTCGCCTACCTCGTGCGCCGACTGCTGGAGAACGGCGCGAACTCGTCCTTCGTGCACCAGCTGACGGACGATTCCGTCTCCATCGACAGCCTGCTCGCCTCGCCACTGCATCCGTCGCCCGAGGGCGGCCTGCCGCTGCCGGTCGCGCTGTACGGCTGGGACGGCCACCGCGGCCGGCGCAACCCGGCCGGTGCGGATTTGGCGGTGGCAGCCGAACGCCAGCGTTTCGAGCTGGCCGTGACCAGCACGCGGATGGATACCGTCC
The DNA here is from genome assembly GCA_966212105.1 of uncultured Rhizobacter sp. Classification (GTDB taxonomy): domain Bacteria; phylum Pseudomonadota; class Gammaproteobacteria; order Burkholderiales; family Burkholderiaceae_C; genus Rhizobacter. Next base: position 54,388 of record CBIHPH010000015.1, on the reverse strand, counting down.
CCGAGGCCCCCCTGGACACCGTGCACCACACGATGACACGGCTGCATGCCGCTTTCCCGAGCTGGAACGCCACGCCGCTCGCCGAACGCGCCGCCGTGCTGCGACGTGCCGGCGATGCCCTCGAGATGCGCCTGCCGGAGTTCTGCTGCCTGCTGGTCCGCGAGGCCCACAAGACGCTCGGCGACTGCATCTCCGAAGTGCGCGAGGCCATCGACTTCTGCCGTTACTACGCCGAACAGGCCGAGACCACCCTGGCCAGCCGCGCCCTGCCCGGCCCGACCGGCGAATCGAATACCTTGCACCTGCACGGGCGCGGTGTGTTCGTCTGCATCAGCCCTTGGAACTTCCCCCTTGCCATTTTCGCGGGCCAGGTCGTCGCGGCGCTCGTGGCCGGCAACACGGTGGCAGCCAAACCCGCCGAACAGACGCCTGCGGTGGCGGCCCGCTTCGTCGCGCTGCTCCATGAAGCCGGCGTGCCCGCCGATGCGCTCACGCTGCAGCATGGACCCGGCCACACGACGGGGGCCGCGCTCGTGGCCCATCCGTTGACGGCCGGCGTGTGCTTCACAGGATCCACGGCCGTCGCCCGGGCGATCAACCGGGCGCTCGCAGCCAAGGACGGCCCCATCGTGCCGCTGATCGCCGAGACCGGAGGCATCAACGCGATGGTGGTCGACAGCACGGCGCTGCCGGAACAGGTGGTGGACGCCGTGGTCCAGAGCGCCTTCCGCAGCGCGGGCCAGCGCTGCTCCGCGCTTCGGCTGCTGTGCGTGCATGAAGACATCGCCGACGGCATCATCGAGATGATCTCCGGTGCGCTGCAGGAACTCTCCGTCGGCGATCCCGCGCTGCTGGCCACCGATGTCGGTCCGGTGATCGATCAAGAGGCCCACGAGGCCATCAGCCGCCAAGTGCGCCGACTCGAGAACGAGGCACGCCTCATCGGGCGTGCCAAGGCCCCGGCCGGGCGCTTCATCGCCCCTGTCGCCTTCGAAGTAGCGAAGGTGGCGGACGTGCAGACGGAAATCTTCGGCCCGGTGCTCCACGTCGTGCGGTGGTCGGGCGAACCTGATGGGGTGATTGCCGAGATCAATGCGCTCGGCTACGGGCTCACGCTCGGCCTGCAGACGCGCATCGATTCGCGCGGGCTGCGGCTGGCCTCGCTCGCGCGCATCGGCAATGTGTACGTCAATCGCAACATGATCGGTGCCGTCGTCGGCGTGCAGCCGTTCGGCGGCGAAGGCCTGTCCGGCACCGGCCCGAAAGCCGGAGGCCCCCACTACCTGCCGCGCTTCTGCGCGGAGCAGACGGTGACCATCAACACCGCCGCAGCCGGCGGCAACGCCGCGTTGCTGGCCGGCATGGCGCCCGACACCTGAGTGGCCCGACGGATCCCGCGCCCCGGCGCATGAGCGCAGCCGAGGCGGTGTTCAGCGAAAGCGCGACTGCGGCTGAACCGTGAGGTCGGACTTGAGAGACCCCAGGTAGTTGGCCAGCAGCTTCAGTTCGGCTGGCGTGAACCCCTGGATCTGGGCTTGCATGGTGGGATTGGCGCGGCCGATGTTGGGCAGGCCGGCGACCTGATAGGCCTTCAGCGCCACATACAGGTAGTCGGCATGCTGACCCGCCAGCTTCGGGTATTCGGCACTGACGGTGGTGTTGAAATCGGTGCCGTGGCACGTGACGCACTTGCCCTTGTCCAGCAAGGCGGCCACGGGGGCAGGTGCCGCAGGAACGGTTTTTTCGGCACCGGCCACGTTCTGCTTCTCATAGTAAGCAGCCAGGTCGGCCATGTCCTGCTCGGAGAGCGATGCCGCGATGGCCTTCATCGTGGGGTGCTTGCGGTCCCCCTTCTGGTACGCGCCAAGCGCCGAAATGATGTACTTGGCGCTCTGGCCGCCGATCATCGGCACCTTGTGCACCTCGGGGAAACTGGCCTGATAGCCCGGAATGCCATGGCAACCGATGCACATGGCTGCCTTCTTCTCGCCCGCAGCAGCGTTCGGGGCGACCTGCTGGCCATGAGCGGCTGAAGCTCCCACCAGGGCAAAAACCACCGCAGAAAGGAATTTGGAGAACTGCTGATTCATGGTTCCTCAGGCGAGTCTTCAATCGGCGAACGATTATAGGGGCCCCTTTATACTGCCCCGACACCCTCCACCGGCCAAGCCCCAATGAAGTTTCAAGGTACTGACAACTACGTTGCAACGGACGACCTCATGCTGGCGGTCAATGCCGCCATCACGCTGAAACGGCCGCTGCTGGTCAAGGGTGAACCCGGCACGGGCAAGACCATGCTGGCCGAAGAAGTGGCGCAAGCCCTGAACCTGCCGCTGCTGCAATGGCACGTCAAGTCCACCACGAAGGCCCAGCAAGGCCTCTACGAATACGACGCGGTGAGCCGCCTGCGTGACAGCCAGCTGGGAGACGAGCGCGTCAAAGACATCCACAACTACATCGTCAAGGGCGTCCTGTGGCAGGCCTTCACGGCCGAGCAGCCCGTGGCGCTGCTGATCGACGAGATCGACAAGGCCGACATCGAGTTCCCCAACGACCTGCTGCGTGAACTCGACCGCATGGAGTTCTATTGCTACGAAACCCGAGAACTGGTCCGCGCCAGGCATCGCCCGTTGGTGTTCATCACATCGAACAACGAAAAGGAGTTGCCGGACGCCTTCCTGCGCCGCTGCTTTTTCCACTACATCAGGTTTCCGGACGCGGACACCATGAAGTCCATCGTCGAGGTGCACTTCCCGGGCCTCAGACGGGAACTGCTGTCGTCGGCGCTGAAAAGGTTCTATGAGGTACGCAGCCTGCCCGGCCTGAAAAAGAAGCCCTCCACGTCGGAGCTGATCGACTGGCTCAAACTGCTCGTGGCCGAGGACATTCCTCTGGACGTGCTGCAATCGAAGGACGATGCGGTCACCGTTCCGCCGCTCGTGGGCGCATTGCTCAAGAACGAACAGGACGTTGCCTTGTTCGAGAAGCTCGTGTTCATGCAAAGGCACAACCGCTGAGCGCGCTTCTTCGCGCCGGAACGGCACCTGGCAGTGCCTCGCCCGTGCCCCGTGCTGGCACCGCTCGGGACGGCGGCAGAATGACCGCAGCAAAGACACCCCGATCACGGCTCGCCTCCGCCTGATGTCGGAGAATCACCCCCCATGCTGATCGATTTTTTCTTCACCCTGCGCGCCGCGAAGCTGAAGGTCTCCATCAAGGAGTACCTGACCCTGCTCGAAGCGGTCAAGGCGGGTGTGATCGACGGCGATGCAGGCCCCACCGTGGAAGATTTCTACGTCCTGGCCCGGACGTCCCTCGTGAAGGATGAAGCCCACTTCGACAGGTTCGACAAGGCATTCACCGCATATTTCAAGGGCGTCGAGCTGCTGGCCGATTTCACGAAGGACATCCCGCTGGAGTGGCTGAAGAAGAAATTCGAGCTGGAGCTGAGCCCCGAGGAACGTGCCCTCGTCGAAAAGACGGGATGGCACGAGCTGATGGAAACGCTGAAGAAGCGCTTCGAGGAACAAAAGGAGCGCCACGAAGGGGGCAGCAAGATGATCGGCACGGGTGGCACCTCGCCGTTCGGTGCCCATGGCTACAACCCGCAGGGCATTCGCATCGGCCAGGACAAGAGCCGCAACCGGCAGGCCGTCAAGGTGTGGGAACAGCGCCAGTTCAAGGACTACGACGACAATCTCGAACTGGGCACGCGCCACATCAAAGTGGCGCTGCGCCGCCTGCGCCGGTTCGCCCGCGAAGGCGCCGCCGATGAACTGGACTTGGACGGCACCATCCGCGCCACCGCCGCCAACGCCGGGTACCTCGACCTGAAGATGGTGCCCGAACGGCACAACCGGGTGAAGGTGCTGTTGCTGATGGACGTCGGCGGCACGATGGACGATCACGTCCACCGGGTGGAAGAACTGTTCAGTGCCGCCAAGGCCGAGTTCAAGCACCTCGAGTTCTACTATTTCCACAACTGCGTGTACGACCACCTCTGGAAGAACAACCGCCGGCGCTACAGCGAAAAGTTCTCCACCTGGGACGTGCTGCACAAATACAACCCCGATTACAAGCTCATCTTCGTGGGCGACGCCACCATGAGCCCGTACGAGGTGCTGCAGCCTGGCGGCAGCCGCGAACACGACAACGAGGAAGCCGGTGCCCAATGGCTGCAGCGGCTCACCCAGGCCTACCCGAAGTACGCATGGATCAACCCGGAGCCGGCCGGCATCTGGGACTACCGCCAAAGCATTGCCATCGTCCGGCAGCTGATGAACCACCGCATGTTCCCCCTGACCTTGCAGGGGCTGGAAGGGGCCATGCGGCTGCTGAGCAAATGATCGATGCCTTCGGCATGACCCGGGGCCTCGCGGGCGCATGGGTGTGTCTCACCCTGTGCGCCTGCGGCGCGCTGCCCCCCGCACAGCCTCCTGCCTCGGAGGACAACCCGGTGCCGGCGGCGGCAGCGGCGTCTGCTGCCGCCGAGGCCGTCTACCGCCTCGAAGTGGAGGCGCCGGGCGACCTGCGCACGCTGCTGACCACCTACCTGGATCTCGCACGCTTCCAAAGTACCGCACAAGTCGACCGCATCACCCCCATCGAGCTGAACCGGCTGGCCAACGCCGCGCCGGCCCAGGCGCGCTCACTGCTTGAAACCGAGGGCTACTTTTCATCTGATGTGACCGTCGAACGCGCGACGGCAGACGACGGCGTTCCGCTGATCCGGCTGCGCGTCTCACCGGGCCCGCGAAGCACCGTCACATCACTCGAGCTCAAGGCTGGCGGCGAACTGCAACACAAGATCGATGCGGGCGACAAGGACGCCATCGCGCTCCTCAAGCTCATCAACGAACGCTGGAGCCTGTCACCCGGCGAGCCGTTCCGCCAGGCCGCCTGGAACGCGGCCAAGAACGGCGCCCTGGCCACCATGCGAGCGGAGGGATACCCTACGGCCACATGGTCCTCGACACAGGCCCGCGTGGACGCGCGGGCACGCACGGTGAACCTGTCGGGGCAGCTGGAAAGCGGCCCGCAATTCTTGATCGGCGAACTGAAGATCGAAGGGCTGCAGCGGTACGACGAGAGCGTCGTGCGCAACATCGCCAACCTGCCGCCCGGAAGCCCCTATTCTGAAAGGCGCCTGCTCGATTTCCAGGACCGGCTGACCAAACTGGGCTTCTTCGAGACCGTCTCGGTCGAGATCGACCCCGATCCTGCCACCGCCGCCGCGACGCCGGTCCGGGTGCGTGTGCGCGAACAAACGCTGCAGCAAGCCACCACTGGCTTCGGGTACAGCGACACCACACGCCTGCGCGTGACACTTGAATACCGCCACCGCCGCCCGTTCGGCTGGAACGGCCAGATCTACAACAAGCTGGAGCTCGGCGGCCTCTTGCGGTCCTGGGAAGGCGATCTCATCTCCAACCCGGACCCCCACCGCTATCGCAAGCTGCTGGCCGTCAGCCTCAAGCGCGAAGAAGCCGCCGGTGAAATCTTGCTCACCAACCGCGTGCGCCTCGGGCGCTCACTGGATTCCGAACGCATCGAGCGCCTCGCGTACGGCGAATGGATCCGGAGCAAGCTCACACGGGCCAACGGCGACAAGGAAGACAACCGGGCGGTGTCGCTGAACTACAAGTGGGTGTGGCGTGACCTCGACAGCATCGTGCTGCCCACGAAAGGCCGCACGTTCACCCTGGAAACGGGTGCGGGATTCGCCCGATCCGACACCGCAAGCAATGGCCCATTCGCCCGGCTCTACACCCGCAACACCTTGTACTGGCCGATCGCGAGGAACTGGTATTCCCAGTTCCGCGTCGAAGCCGGGCAGGTCTTCGCCAACAACGAGGTCGGCATTCCGGATCCGCTGCTCTTCCGTGCCGGCGGCGATGAATCGGTGCGCGGGTATGCCTTCCGCACCTTGGGCCCCATCCGCGACGGCGCTGTCTCGAGCGGACGTGTGCTGCTCACCACGAGCGCCGAGATCGCCCACCCATTCACGCAAAGACTGCCGAGCCTGTGGTGGGCTGCCTTTGTCGACGCCGGCAACGCCGCCGACGACTGGGGCGCGCTCGATCCGGCGGTGGGCTACGGCCTGGGCTTGCGCTACCGCAGCCCGGTCGGGCCGCTGCGGCTCGATCTGGCCTACGGCCAGCAAGTCAAGAAGGTGCGGCTGCATCTGACCGTCGGCTTCGCCTTCTGATCGTGATGGACCCGTCCTTCTCCTCCGTGGCCCCGCCGACGGACGCGCCTCCCCCGCCCACCGCGCCGCCGCGAAAGCGTCGGCGGCGGGCCCTGTGGACGATCATGGCGGTCTTGCTGATCGTGCTGCTGCTCGTCGGCGCCACCCTGTCAGGCATTTTCTGGGCGGTGCGCGACGCACGCGGCACGGCCTGGCTGCTGGCCACCCTGCCCCGCATCGGCATCGGCGTGCAGGTGCTCGAGCCGTCTGGCCCGCTCGTGGGCGATTTCAGCGCCAGGCAGGTGACGGTCACCGCGGGACGCACGAAGGTCGTGGTCGACGATCCGGTGTGGAAGGGCCTGTCCATCGCCTACACGAGCTACCCCGGTACCTGGGCCCGCCTGCGCGCCGAATCACTCCATGCGAGCCGGGTCACGGTGACCGTGAAACCCAGCGGCCGCACCGAGCCGGCCACACTCCCGAAGCGATTGCAGCTGCCGGTGGAGATTGAGGTGAAGGACGTGGCAGCGGGTGAAGTCTTCGTGCCCGGCCTCGCCGACTACCCGCTGCGCGACGTGCGCGGCAGAGCGCACATGGGCCTCGACGAGGGCCGCAAGCACCATTTCGACGACGTGACGGTGCGCGCCGAACCGCTCACCATCAGCGGGCACGGCCACATCGACGCCACCGGTGACCTCTCGCTCGACGTCGCGCTCGACGCCGTCCAGGCCGACCCTGCAGGCAGCAAGCCTGACCAGGTGTTGCCCGCATGGGCGAGCGCCCTGCGAAGGGACTGGCAGGGCCGGCTGCGTGCCAAGGGCCCGCTTGCCGGTTTCGACACCACCTTGTCCGTCAAGGGCAAAGGCCAGTCGCTCGACGCGTCCGCCAAGATCGAGCCGGTGGCCCCCTGGCCGCTCACGAAACTCGACTTGAAAACCCAGGCCTTCGACGTCTCTGCCCTGGTGCCCCGCGGCCCCATGACGGCACTGACCGGCAACGTCCGCATCGACCCGCTGGACCGGGCCCAGGGCGCGTCCGGCGGCCTGCGCTTCGAGGGCAATGTCATCAACGCCAAGCCCGGGCCCTGGGCAGAACGGCACGTCCCCATCCGTGGCCTGAAGATCGACCTGCGCGGCCGCGTCCGCGCAGCCGGCCCGCTCGACCTGAACACCTTCGAGGCGCTGCTGTCGGACGGCCGGCGCGAAGCCGGCGTGCTGCGCGGCACGGGCCATTGGGATTCGGACCGCTTCGAACTGAAGGCCGACCTCGACCAGGTCCGCCCCTCTGCCGTGGACCCGGGGCTCCCGGCCATGACCCTCACCGGGCCTGTGAATGCTGCCGGCACGTGGCCTGAGGCCGCCGACGGCACGCGCGCCTCGCGTCCCACCTTCACCGCCGAGACCCGCCTCAGCGGCCGCTTCATCGACCTCAACCGCCCGGTGCAGCTCCACCTGGCGGCGTCCGGCGACGGACAGCGCATCGACGTGAAGACGTTCGAGGCGACGGCAGGGGGTGCCAAGGCCATCCTCTCCGGCAGCATGGAGCGCGGCACCTCGGCCTGGCGACTGCTCGCCAAGGCCAGCCTCGTCGATTTCGACCCGCAGCCCTGGTTCCCAGGCTCGCTCCCTTCTTCGTGGCAAGCGGGACCCCACCGCCTGAACCTCAAAGCCGAAACCGACCTCACCCTGCCGGACGCCCCGGCCGGCGGCGAACGCGCGAAACAGCCCGTCGCCCGGCTGGCCACATGGCGTGGCACCGCCAGCGCCGAGATGCCCCCCAGCGTGCTCGCGGGCGTGCCGCTGACCGGCTCCGTCGGCCTGCGCCGCACGACGGCGGCAGACCCGCTCCATGCGCAAGCGCACTTCGACATTGACGGCAGCAGGCTCAACGCCGACGGCCAGATCGCCCCCGACGCCACCGGCAGCCATGACCACTGGAGCCTGGATGTCGATGCACCTGTACTCGCGAAACTGGCGCCGGTGCTGCGCCTGATACCAGGCGCCGCCGAATCCGACCTGCTCGAAGCACTCAGCGGGGCTGTGAAAGCCAACGCCGAGGTCAGCGGCCGGTGGCCGGCCGTCACGGCCACCGGCCAAGTGCAAGCCGGCACCTTGCGAGCCGGCCCGCTCAGCGTCCACAAAGGCGATGTGCGCTGGAACCTGGGCACCTCGGCCGAAGGCCCCTTCGACGTGCAGATCTCCGTCGACCAGGCCGGCTGGGGCAACCAGCAGGTCGGAGCCACCCAACTCAGCCTGCGGGGAACGCCATCCGCGCACGACTTCAGCCTGCGCACCGATCTGAAGGCGGCACCCCCCGCCTGGACGGATGGACTGCAACAGCGTGCCCAACCGCCCGGCCCTCCCCCGCGCACCCTGGTCGTCGCCAACGCCCAAGGCAGCTTCACCGGCGGCATGTTCGAAAACGCACCGGGCAACGCCACCCCGCCTCCGCTGCTCTGGAAGGGCACCTTGCAGCAACTCGAACTGCGCAGCAACCAGCCGGGCGCCGCGCCATGGTTGAGCACCCGCAACGTGGGGCTGGAAGTGATGGCGGGACCATCGCCTCGCTTCGTGATGGCCGCCGGCCGAGCCGACATCTTCACCGCGGGCCTGCGATGGGACCGCATCGAATGGCGTCCCGAACAGGGCCTCCGCACGCAGCAGCTCGACATGCATGCCGAACTCGAGCCGCTCGCCGTGGCGCCCCTTCTGGCCCGCGCGCAACCCGAGTTCGGCTGGGGCGGTGACTTGCGCATCGGCGGCAAAGTGCTGATCCGCCAGACCACCGATTTCAGCGCCGACATCGTGCTCGAGCGCGTCAGCGGGGACTTGACCGTCACCGAAGACAGCGGCACCCAGGCGCTCGGCCTGTCCGACCTCGTGCTCGCGCTGAACGCGCATGACGGCGTGTGGACCTTCACGCAAGGCCTGGCCGGCAAGCAGCTTGGCGTGGCTTCGGGCGCGTTCGTTGCGCGAACCTCGCCGCAACGCGCCTGGCCCGACGCCAACGCCCCGCTCCAGGGCGTCTTCGAGGCGCACGTCGAGAACATCGGCACCTGGGGCGCCTGGGTGCCCACCGGCTGGCGACTCGGCGGACGCCTGCGCACCACGGTGGGCCTCGGCGGCCGGTTCGGCGCGCCCGAATACACCGGCCAATTGGTCGGCAACGGCGTGACGGTGCGCAACATCCTCGAAGGCGTGAACGTGACCGACGGCGAGGCCGACATCACCTTGCATGGCGACACCGCGCGCATCAATCGCCTCACTGCACGAGGCGGCGCAGGCACCGTGGCATTGACGGGCGATGCGCAGTTCGGCGAATCGCCCCGCGCACGCCTGGAGCTCGCTGCTGAAAAATTCCAGCTGCTCGGACGCGTGGACCGCCGCATCGTGGTCTCAGGCCACGGCGATGTCACCTTGGAACGCGATCATGTGAAGGTGGGCGGCAAGTTCGGTGTCGACGAGGGCCTCATCGACTTCACCCGCTCCGATGCGCCGTCCCTCGGAGACGACGTGGTGGTCACGAACCGCACGACCCAGGAAGCGGTGGCCGCACCGACGCCGCAAAGGCACCGCGACGTGTCGATCGATCTTGCCATCGACCTCGGCAAGAACCTTCGGCTCAAAGGCCGCGGCATCGATACCGGCCTGCAGGGCGACCTCAAGATCACCACGCCCAACGGGCTGCCGGCCTTCACCGGCAGCATCCGCGCCGTGGACGGCACCTACGCTGCCTACAGCCAGAAGCTCAACATCGATCGGGGCATCATCACGTTCAACGGCCCTGTGAACGACCCGCGGCTGGACATCGAGGCCACACGCCCGAACCTGGACGTGCGCGTCGGCGTGGCCATCACCGGCACCGCGTTGAACGTGCGCGTTCGTCTGTTCTCCGATCCGGAGATGTCGGACATCGACAAACTCTCCTGGCTGATGCTGGGGCGCGCGAGCGATGGTCTGGGCAGCTCCGACACCGCGCTCCTGCAACGCGCCGCAATGGCCTTGCTCGCCGGCGACAGGCCCGGCGTGACCGAACAAGTGCTGCAAATGATCGGGCTTGACGACCTGTCGGTGCGCCAGACCGAGGGCGAGTCTCGGGACACGGTGGTCTCGCTGGGCAAGCAGCTGTCGCGCCGGTGGTACGTGGGCTACGAGCGGGGCTTGAACGCCACGCAGGGCACCTGGCAGCTGATCTACCGCGTGGCGCGGCGCTTCACGTTGCGGGCGCAATCAGGGCTCGACAAGTCGCTGGACCTGATCTGGACGTGGCGTTGGGATTGATGGCGCGGACCGCCGGAGAGGCGATCGTCTGCCGGGCTGGCGCGCCACGGCAGACGGCATGGGTGGTGAACTGACGGCTTTGGCCGAAGACTACATTTCCAAGGGGAGCTGGTGCTCCTCATCGCGCGGCGCAGAGGCCAGCGCCCTTTCGGTGGCGGCGATTTCGTCAGCGATGCGGTCGATCCTGGACCTGTTCCAGGCCGGGGCTGCGTAAGCCTCTTCGAGTTCAAGACGCAGGCGTTGGTATTTGCCGGTCAGTTCGGTGAATCCCATCGAATTGCTCCTGTAGGGCCTCTGCTGCGGTGCAGTATGACCCAGGGATCAACCCTAGGGGTGTAGGACAACACCCGTCGCATGGACGAAGATGTTCCCAAGTGTTTGTGGTCGAAATGGAAATCAGCCTCCGCTCGCGGCGGCGATCAGGCCCCAGACCCAACCGACCAAGGCGGGCGCAAGGAACACGACGAGCATCCACACCAGCACGAGGCGAGCCCAGTGCCCGCCGCGGGACCGCAGCCGGCGCCCGGGCTCCAGGAGACCATCTGCCGACGCCAGCGACACGCGTCCCTTCAACTCTCGACGGCCGGCCGGCGGCCCCGAGACATCAGGCACGTGAACCGTCCCGTTGGCCGGCGGCATGACACGCCTGCCAACAGCCGACCAGCTGCGCCGTGGGATCCTCGCTGCAATGTCATCAGTCATGTGGATCTCCCGTCGATGCGCCGGGACGACCCCGACGAAAATCCAGTGTGAAGGCCGGCCTCGGGGCACGCCGTAGGCCTGCGGCGCAGCCCCTTGTCAGCGCATTCCGACATCACCTCGAAGCCCCTCGTACTGCGCCGGACCAAGGTGCGCTTAAAATGCGCGGCCCTCGCCGTAGTTCAATGGATAGAACGGCCGCCTCCTAAGCGGCAAATACAGGTTCGATTCCTGTCGGCGGGACCAGATCTCTCGTCTTGCTGAAAGCCGTGCTTGAAGCCGCCGCGCAGTTTCCGCGGACCATCCACCGCTGCCTCTCGGGCGCCATGGGTGCATTCCCGACGCGCACCTTGGGGGAGGCTGCCTCGACAGAAGCCGCTGCGTTGCAGCCGGGAAAGCCGCGAGGGGGCGCTGCGCATCACCCGGCAGCGTTTGCCGGCGTGGCGCGCCTTGGGGATCAAGACGGACGCTGGTCCAACGTGGGTGCTTCGGCACCGAGCAACCGGCCGAGGGACGGCTCGGGCACCGAACCAGGTGCGGCGAAATCAGGGGCGGGACGAGGCGGCAGTGCCTCGGGTTCGGGGTCGTCGTACTCGGCCGTTGCCGACACGGCATCGTCGTAGGCGGCTTCGACGGACACTTCACCGACGGCAGATGCAAAGAGGATCTTCAGCACCCATGCCAGGCCGAGGAACAGCCCGATGCCGATGATGGCGAAGGTGGTGAGCAGCACACCGTGGACCCAGGGCTGGGTAAAGAAGGAGAAGCCGGCGGCCGCACACAGACCAACCAGCGCCACGCCGGTGCGGGCACCCGGCCCGAGAAAGCCGCCGATGGCCAAGGCATAGCAGATCAGGAAGACGGCAGCGAACAGAAACTGCAAGACACCCATCGTTTCAAGACTGTGGTGAAGCTCGCTCATTTGATGCCTCGGAAAGACGTTGTGACGCATCTCCATGGTGCCACCCGATGCGCAGGTCGAACGTGACAAAACCCCGTGTTTTTCTCCGGTTATGGACCGTCTGCACCATCGCCGTCCTCGCCACGGTGAAACATCACGGTTTGCGGTGCACGCAAGGGAGCGAGGCGCATCGTGACCCCCGACCTTCATGGTGACCATCCGAAGAAATACGGTGAAACTTAGGCGTGCCTCCCCCCTCAAAACGGGGCCCTCGCGTCATATACTGAATCGAGATTTTTCCGTTTGCCGGCCGTCCCGGCCAGGAGCAGTTCATCTATGGGTTCGAAATTGAAAGTCGCCGGCTGGATCACGCTGGGTGCGGTGGCCGGGGCGCTGACCACCATGCAGCTCCAGGCGACCGCGCGCAACACGGCCATGCCGTTCCCACTCGACGAAATCCAGCAGCTCACACAGGTCTTCGAACTGGTGAAGAACACGTACGTCGTGCCCATCGACGAGAAGAAGTTGATCACCGACGCCATCGGCGGCATGGTGTCCGGCCTCGACCCGCACAGCCAGTACATCGAGCAGAAGCACGTCAGGGAATTCTCCGAGAACATCACCGGCAAGTTCGTCGGCGTCGGGATCGAGATCGGCATGGAAGATGGCCTCGTGAAGGTCATCACGCCGATCGAAGGCTCTCCGGCATTCAAGGCGGGCATCAAGAGCGGCGACCTGATCACGAAGGTCGACGACACCCAGGTCAAGGGCCTGACCGTCGAGCAGGCGGTCAAGAAGATGCGCGGCGAGCCGAATACCAAGGTCACCCTCACGATCTTCCGCAAGACCGAGTCGCGCAGTTTCACCGTGCCCATCGTGCGGGCGGAGATCCAGCAGCAAAGCGTGCGCGCCAAGGTGGTCGAGCCGGGTTACGCATGGGTGCAGGTGCGCCAGTTCCAGGACAAGACCGTCGAAGACTTTGTCCGCCGCATCGAAGACGTCTACAAGGAAGACCCGAAGCTCAAGGGCCTCGTGCTCGACCTGCGCAATGATCCCGGCGGCTCGGTCGTCGCCTCCGTGGCCATCGCATCGGCGTTCCTCCCGCCCGATGTGGTGGTGGTCTCCACGAAGGGCCAGCTCGCCACGTCCAAGTCGATCTTGCGCGCCAATCCGAAGGACTACCTCTACCCCGAGGGCCGCGGCATGCTGCGCTCGCTGCCGCCTGATCCGCTGCGCAAGCTGCCCGAGGCGGTGAAGACGGTGCCCATGGTCGTGCTCGTCAACGAGGGCTCCGCCTCGGCCAGCGAGATCGTCGCCGGCGCATTGCAGGACCACAAGCGCGCGCTCGTGATGGGTGCACAGACCTTCGGCAAGGGTTCCGTGCAGCAGTTGATCTGCCTCGGCCCGGAGCAGCAACGCATCGACAAATGCTCCAGCGCGGCCATCAAGATCACCACCGCGCGGTACTACACCCCCAACGACCGGTCGATCCAGGCCAAGGGCATCGTGCCCGACGTCATGCTCGATGAGACCGCGGACGGGCCCCTCTACTCGGCGTTGCGCACGCGCGAGGCCGATCTCGACAAGCATCTGCAGAGCGGCCAGGGTGTCGAGGAGAAGGACGTCGCGCGCGAGAAGGCCCGGGAGGAGGCGCGCAAGCGCTACGAGGAAGAGGCCGCGAAGGCCGGCAAGTCGCCGCTGAAGCAGCCGCCCGACCTGGGCAGCCCGGAAGACTTCCCGCTGATGCAGGCGCTGAACCAGCTGAAGAACAAGCCTGTGCAGGTCTCCAAGACCGCCACCGAGCGCAAGCCTGAAGACGCAACCGTGACGAATTGATGGTTGCGATCATCCCGGCGTGCGCCGGGTGCCATCCTCCGCCCCCATGGACCCCGGCCTCGGCCGGGTGGTCCGGCCAGCCATGAACGATGATCAGCTCCTGCGCTACTCGCGCCACATCCTCCTGGACGAGGTGGGCATCGAGGGCCAGCAGCGCTTGCTGGCATCGCACGCCTTGGTGATCGGCGCGGGCGGGCTCGGCTCGCCGGTTGCGCTGTACCTCGGCACCGCCGGGGTCGGCCGCATCACGATCGTGGACCACGACACCGTGGACCTCACGAACCTGCAACGGCAGATCGCCCACGACCTGTCCCGTGTGGGCAGGCCCAAGGTGGCCTCCGCCGCGCAGGCGATCGCTGCGATCAACCCGGATGTCGAGGTCGTCGCGCTGCAGGAACGCGCCGATGCCGCGCGGCTCGCCGAACTGGTGGCCGGCGCCGACGTCGTCATCGATTGCAGTGACAACTTCAAGACGCGGCAGGCCGTCAATGCGGCCTGCGTGCATCATCGCAAGCCGCTCGTGTCGGGCGCGGCCATCGCATTCGATGCCCAGGTGTCCGTGTTCGATTCCCGTGTCGTGAACGCCCCGTGTTATGCCTGCCTGTTCCCCCCGGACCACCCGGCCGAGGAAGCGCGCTGCGCAACGATGGGCGTCTGGGCGCCGCTCGTGGGCATCGTGGGCAGCATGCAGGCGGCCGAAGCGCTCAAGCTCCTGGCGGGCGTGGGCACATCGCTGGCGGGCCGGTTGCAGATGCTGGACGCGCGCACCATGTCCTGGACCGAGATCCGCGCCACGCGCGATCCCGGGTGCCCGGTCTGTGCGGCGGCGCACCGCTGAAGGCACGGTGGCCGAGAACAAGCCGGCGCGTTAAGCTGTATCCCATGAACAAACGCTCCGAACTGACCGCCCGCAACTTTCCCTCCGCACAGCAAGAAGCCGAAAGCGTCGTTCCGCCTTCGCTGTACGACGGCCCTGAAAGCGCTTACCGCCTCGCGTTCACCGACACCGAATTCCTGCTCCGCCAGGAGCTGCGCCCGGTTCGCATGCAGCTCGAATTGCTCAAGCCCGAAATGGTGCAGCAGCAGCTCGGCATCGAGTCCACGGTCGTGATCTTCGGCAGCGCGCGCATCGTCTCGAAGGAGGTGGCCGAGCGCCTCGTCGCGGATGCCACGTCGGCAGGGGACGCCACGGCGCTGGCCATTGCGAACCGGCACCTGTCGATGTCGCGCTTCTACGAGGAAGCGCGCCGGTTTGCCGAGATCGTGGCCACCCGCTCGCGCGAGCTCCCCACGCCGCTGTATGTGGTGACGGGCGGGGGGCCCGGGGTCATGGAAGCGGGCAACCGCGGTGCGTTCGAGACGGGCGGCAAGAGCATCGGGCTGAACATCGTGCTGCCGCACGAGCAGGCGCCGAACCCGTACATCACGCCGGAGCTGTGCTTCCAGTTCCACTACTTCGGCCTGCGCAAGATGCACTTCCTGATGCGCTCCATCGGGCTCGTGTGTTTCCCCGGCGGCTTCGGCACGCTCGATGAGATGTTCGAGGTCTTGACGCTGATGCAGACGGGCAAATGCCGCAAGCGCCCCATCTTGTTGTTCGGCCGTGACTTCTGGTCCAAGCTCATCAATTTCGACTGGCTCGTGGAGACGGGCATGATCAGCGCGCTCGACCTCGATCTGTTCAAGTTCGTCGAAACCGCCGAAGAAGCCTGGGCGTACTTCGAGGCCGAGTACGGCTTCGACCTGGCCGAGAACCCAAAGGGCGGGCTGTCCGCCGACATCTGATTGTTCTTTCGAACCCGGGGGCCCGCGATGAACCTGCCCGTCAGCCTGATCGGTGCCCCCACGGATGTGGGCGCGGGAACTCGCGGGGCCAGCATGGGCCCCGAGGCCCTGCGTGTGGCCAACATCGGCCCGGTGCTCGCCGGGCACGGCCTCGATGTGGTGGACCGAGGCAATCTGGCAGGCCCGCCCAACCCCGGCCAGCCACCGGTGGACGGGTACCGGCACCTGCCCGAGGTGCTTGCATGGAACCTGGCGGTGCACGATGCGGTGTACGCCGAGCTGCAGCTCGGCCGGCGGCCCATCCTGCTGGGAGGCGACCATTGCCTGGGCATCGGCTCCATCAGCGCAGTGGCCCGGCACTGCAGGGAAACCAAGCGCAAGCTGCGCATCCTGTGGCTCGATGCCCATGCCGACTTCAATACCCAGACGCTGACCCCCAGCGGCAACCTGCACGGCATGCCGGTGGCCTGCCTGTGCGGCCATGGTCCGCAGGAACTGATCGAGATCGGCGGCAAGGTGCCGGCCATCAGCCCGAAGTGGGTGCGCCAGATCGGCATCCGCAGCGTCGACAAGGGCGAGAAGGACTTCGTGCACGAGATGGACCTCGAAGTGTTCGACATGCGCTTCATCGACGAGATG
This sequence comes from uncultured Rhizobacter sp., assembly GCA_966212105.1. Lineage (GTDB taxonomy): Bacteria > Pseudomonadota > Gammaproteobacteria > Burkholderiales > Burkholderiaceae_C > Rhizobacter. The sequence continues at coordinate 38,061 of CBIHPH010000015.1, read as the reverse complement.
GGCATGCGCCACGCGATGGAACTCGCGCTCGCGACCTTGGACACGCACACCCACCTGCATGTGAGCTTCGATGTGGACTTCCTCGACGCCGACGTGGCCCCCGGCGTGGGCACCAGCGTGCGCGGCGGCCCCACTTACCGTGAAGCGCAGCTCTGCATGGAGATGATCGCCGACACCGGCCGGCTGGGTTCGCTCGACGTGATGGAACTCAATCCGGCGCTGGACGTGCGCAACAGCACCGCCGAGGTGACGGTGGACCTGATCGAGAGCCTCTTCGGCAAAAGCACGCTGCGGCGGCGTTGACGGGCGCTGGGGCATGAGCGAAGCCGCTGTGGCTGCGCCTTCATTTTTCAAGCGTGACGCGCACCTTCTCCACGCCGTCGTCCCACTCACGTCCGATGACTTCGAACACCACGCCATGCCAGGTGAGCTGCGCGGCCCCGCCGATGAGGGCTTCGCCGAGCCATTCGGCCAGCGTGGCCGAGGGCCGCTCAGGCAGCGGCACCTGGAAGAAATGGCACACGTCGGCCAGCGGCAGGTTGCCATCGAGCAGCAGGTGCCCCTTGAGCTTCACGGGCTCCGGGCCGGTCGTCTTCATGTCCACCACGCGCAGTGCACGGGCCACCCGGGACAGGAAGCTGCCCTGCAGCAGCAGGGACAGCAGCACCACCGCGAAGGCCACGTTGAAGAACCGGTAGCTGCCCGGCACCTGCGCCAACAAGGGAAAGAGTGCCAGCACGATGGGCACCGCCCCTCTCAAGCCCACCCAGCCGATGAAGATGACTTCGCGCAGCTTGAAGCGCATCGGCAGCAGGCACGCGGCCACGGCGATGGGCCGGGCCACGAAGATCAGCGTGGCCGCCACCATGAGCGTGCGGCCCGCATCGGCGAACAACTGGTGGGGTGACACCAGCATGCCGAGCAACAGGAAAAGCCCCGCCTGTGCGGCCCATGCATACCCATCGAGCGCGGAAGTGGCGCTCCGGGCGGCTTCGTCGGCCAGCGCCCGCACCCGAACGCCGAACAGGTAGACCGCGAGGAACCCGGAGCCTTCGAGGAGGCCGGCCGACGCGAACACCACGATGCCGGCCGACAGCAGCATCAGCGCCAGCAGCCCACCCTGGTGCGGTGCGCGTGCGGACACCATGCGCATCAACCGGGCCACCGCCCATCCGGCCGACAGGCCCACGGCGGCCCCGAAGCCGGCTTGCCGTGCGAGCAGCAACAGCGCCTCGGCGAGGCCGGAATCGGCACGAATGGCGTCGATGAGCGCCAGGGTGAGGAACACGGCCATCGGGTCGTTCAAGCCCGACTCCACTTCGAGCGTGGACGACACGCGCGCATCGAGCTGCACGCCCGCATGGCGCAACACGGAAAACACCGCGGCCGCATCGGTGGACGACACGATGGCGCCAAGCAACAGCCCATAGCGCCAGTCCACCCCCATGGCGCCCATGGCGGCCGCCCCGACGAGCCCTGCCGTCATGGCCACACCCAAGGTGGCCAGGCCGACGGCCGGCCGCACCCCGGCGCGGAACGTCGCCATGCGGGTGCCGACCCCACCTTCGAGCAGGATGATGGCGAGCGCGGCATTGCCGATCCATGCGGCGAGCTGGGTGTCGTGGAAGCGGACGCCGCCCAGGCCATCCCCCCCGACCAGCATGCCAGCGACGAGGAACACGAGCAGGAACGACAGGCCGATGCGCACCGACATGACGCCGGCCACGAGGCTCGTCAGCATGAGCAGGCCGGCCGCGAGCAGGATCAGGTGGAAGGTGTGCATGGCGCGTGTGACCTTAGCAGAGGGGCGACGCGTACGGCATTCACGGACAACGTGTGCTCATTTCACTGCGCCCCCGGCTCACCATCCAGCACAGCAGACACCGAAGTCGACTCACTGTCGGGCGCATCCCGAAGTGCCGAAGATCTCAGCGTAGGGGCACTGACCGGGTACAAGCACATGATTTCAATTCTCCCGTTCGATGACGCATTCGCCGCGCATGCCGCGCGGCGCCCAACCTTGTCCTGGCGCTGACATCATGAGCGTCTCTTCACTGCTTTGTGCCATGCCCGCGCCGGACGTCAATGCCGCTGCGCCGGCCGGTCCGGCGGAATTTCGACAAGTGGCGGAGGAGGCCGATGTCGGCATCTGCATCGTGCAGGATGGTCTGCTGCAGTACGTGAACCGCAAATTCGCGCAGATGCACGGCTGGGCTGCCGAGGAGCTCGTCGGAACCGACGACTTGCGCCTCGTGCCGCCCGATGCACGCGCCCGCATCCGCGAGATCCGGCAGCTGTGCGACAACGGGCTGCGCCCCGCACCGTATGTATCGCGCGGCTTGCGCCGCGATGGCAGCGCCTTCGATGCCCGGGTGGTCAGCCGCGACATCGTCTACCGGGGCCGCACGGCAACCCTCACGACACTGAGCGACATCACCGAGCTCGCACGGCTGCAGCGCGTGGCCGGCTGGCGCGCCCGCATGCTGGTCAGCCATGAGCTCTTGTGCCGCAGCGGCTCCATCGAAATCGTGAAGAACCGCAGGGAAGTGCGGCTGTCCGCGGGTGCCCGTTCGCTGCTGCAAGCCTCACCTCAGGTCAGCCAGGTGCCGCTTCGTCAGGTGTTGCGCGCCATCCCACCGGAGGATCGCACCCATGTGCTGCGTCAATGGCGACACGCCATTCCCGGCCAACCGTTCGAAATCCAGCACCGCCTGCGGCGCGCCGATGGCAGCGAGTTGCGGGTGCTGCATCACGGCCTGGTGGACTCGGCCGGCGGCCCCGTTCGGGGCCGGCCGATCGCCATGCTGCGGGACATCACGGAACAAGCCTCGGCCCAGGACCGCATCGAGCGCCTCGTGAACTATCACCCGGTCACCGGCCTGGCCACGCGCGCGCTGCTGCTCGAACGCACGGCCAATGCCGCCGAAGCAGCCCTGCGCGAGAACCGCCCGCTGGCCATGCTGTACCTTCGCGTGCCTGACGTGGACCGCCTGCACACGACCATGGGCGTGGCATCCGCCGACGCGCTGGCCCGCACGCTCGCCGTCCGCGTCGTGGCGACGTGCCGCGCCAAAGACACCGTGGCTCACCTGGGCGGTGGGGAATTCGCGATCCAGCTGGAACCAGCGCGCGGCCTCGATGCGTCTCATGCGCTGCACACGGCCACGCGCATCCTCGCCACGCTGGCGGCACCGGCCACGCTGGACCGTGCTGAATTCGTCGCCGAAGGGCAGATCGGCATTGCCCTGTTCCCCGCCGATGCGGCCAACCCCGCCGAACTGCTCGACCATGCCCACACGGCCTGCGGGCACGGGGGCGTCGGCATCAATTTCTTCACGCGGGAGATGGGCGAATCCGCCGCCCGCCGCAATCTGCTCGACACGGCGCTGCGCCAGGCGTTCGAACGGAAGGAGCTCACGCTGCACTACCAGCCGCAGGTGGACTTGCGAGACGGCACCATCGTCGCCGTCGAAGCGCTGCTGCGCTGGAACAGCGAGGCGTTCGGACACGTGTCACCGACCGAGTTCGTGCCCATCGCCGAGGAGAGCGGATTGATCGTGCCCCTGGGCGAATGGGTATTTCGCACGGCGTGCGAACAAAGCGTGGCCTGGGCTCGCGCCGGGTTGCCCCCGGTGCGCATCGCCGTGAACCTGTCGCCGAGGCAATTGGAGCAGCCCGACATCTCCCGGCGGCTGCAGACCATGCTGCTGGAAACCGGGGCCGACCCCGCGCACCTCGGCATCGAGGTGACCGAATCGGTGCTGATGCGCGATCTCGAGCACGCCCGCCGAACGCTCAACGAACTGAGCGCCATCGGCATGGAGATTTCCCTCGACGACTTCGGCACGGGGTATTCGAACCTGAGCGTGCTGCGAGCCCTGCCCTTCAATGTGTTGAAGATCGACCGATCCCTCGTGCACGACGTGACGGCCTCGGCCGCCGATGTGTCGATCACGCGCTCCATGCTGATGCTGGCCCAAGGCATGAAACTGAAGGTGCTCGCCGAGGGCGTCGAGACCGAGGGCCAACTTCAGCTGCTCATCTCCAACGGCTGCGACCTGATGCAGGGCTACATCTTCAGCAGGCCGCTGCCGCCGGCCGAACTCGAACAATGGCTGCGCAACGGCACGCGGCTGCCCGACCGCTACCTCACAGGAACGCAACCACGGGGCGACAGCCCGCTGCAGCAGTCGGTGGCAGACGTGTTTTGCCACACGGACTCGAAGTGCGACCACCGCCGCCTGGCCACGGAAATGTGCAACGTCAAACTCGAACTGGCGCAGGCGCAGGAGCGCCATCGGCTCGCACTCGCCGAGCAGCGCGAACGTCTGGACCTCGAGACGATGCGTGCGAACACGGCGCAGCACCTGGTCGAGAACCTGCCCACGGCAACGATCGGCATCGACACCGACGGCACCATCGTTCTCGTGAACCGCCAGGCCCGCCAGATGCTGTCTGCCGTCCCGCCCCTGGTGGGTTGCCGTGCGGACGACGCACTCCCGCCCGACGCGCTCGGCAGCTGGCAACGGCGCGATGGGCGCCACCGGCTGGGCCGCTTCGGCGGGCGCATCTGCCTGTTGTCTTGCGCCACGATGAACGACGACCACGGCAAGCCCCGGGGCCACTTGTTGACCGTGATTCCCATGCCAGACATTGTTGGGGAACTCTCCGCATGAATCCGATGACCTCCCTGACCGCCATGGTCCTCACGCAGGCCTGCCCCAACGGGCTGTCACCCATGGTGCGAACACGCCTGCAGCACCTCTTTCGCCACTCCTTGCGGGCCGGGCGAATCCATCCGCTCTACCAGCCGATCCTGAGCTACCGGCTGACACATGCAAACCGGGGACAGCGATGAGCGAGACCGCAACCCGCCATGTGACTGGGGAGCAGGTGGTCGCCCGTGTCAAATCGTTGCCGCCGTTGCCCCAGGTATGGCATGCCCTCGATGAGGCGCTGCGCAACGACACCGCCTCATCCGAGCGCGTCGTGCGCCTGATCGCCAGCGACCAGGGGCTCACCGCCACCACGCTCAAACTCGCGAACTCGCCCTTCTACGGCGTCAGCGGCCGCGTGGCCAGCGTGCGCGACGCGGTGCGCGTCGTCGGCATCCAGACGCTCTGGGCCGCCACGGTGACGACCACCGCCATGGCCCGCTTCGATGCCGCGGCCTGCCCCGGGTTCGACATGGCGGGCAGCTGGCGCCATGCCTTCAGCACCGCCGTGTGTGCGCAGTTCCTCGCCGAGCCGCGCGGCATCGACCCCTGCGCCGCGTACACGGCCGGACTGCTGCATGACATCGGCACGCTGGCATTGGCCACCTCGTTCCCGGAGGCGTTCAACGAGACGCTCTCATGGGCTGCGCGCCATGACGTGCCGCCGGTCGATGCCGAACGCGAGCTGCTGGGGATCGACCATGCGGTGGTGGGCGGGCTGGTGGCGAATCACTGGCGCCTGGCGCCCATCGTCGCCGACGCGGTGCGCCAGCACCATGAGGTGCCAGATGGCCCCTCGGTGACGCTCGCCGATGTGGTGCACCTGGCGGACAGCATCGTGCATGCGCTTGATGTGTCGCATGCGGCGGACGATCTCGTGCCGCCGCTGACGATCTCGGCGTGGGCGCGGGTGGCGCCGACGATGGCAGAGCTGGAGCAGGCGTTTGCGCATGTGGAGACGCGGCTCAGGCATTTGGATCTGGGAGGTTTGCAATGACTGTACGTCAGAGGGACGCAAAGTGCCGGAGTGATGCGGTCCTGGGTTTGGGCCGCTGCACGCATGAGGACTGTAGTGAGGGTGTCGACTCGTGGAGGCAGGCGCCTCTGCGAGAAGTATTCCACGAAGGCCAGGAGACAAGATCGTGCTGGAAAAGATCATAAAGCTGGAGGGCGTGGGTCTGTTCGCGAACCCGCTCGCCACGGCGATCGAACTCAAGCAGGCGACACTCATCTACGCCGACAACGGGCGAGGTAAGTCGACGCTGTCGGCGGTGATGCGTGCTTGCGCTGCTGCCGACGCCCAATCCATGGCTGCGCGGGCGACCATCGGTGGTACAGGTGCAACGCGGGCTCAGTTCCGCTTCAAGTTGCCCACTGGCGGGACCAACGTGACGTTCGACCGTGGTGTTTGGGACGCCGCGATGCCCAGCTTGATGGTCTTCGATCAAGCTTTCATCGAACGCAACGTGCACGCTGGTGGCGAGGTCCAGGCGGATCATCGCCAGTCTCTCCTGGACTTCGCTTTGGGCACCGCAGCCGTGGCCAAGAAGAAGGAGGTCGACGACGTTACCGAGGCCATGACGGCGGCGACCAAAGCGCGCAGCGCGGCGGAGGGAAAGCTGCAGGTCTACCGGGGAACCATGTCGGTGATGGCCTTCTTAGCGCTGCCAGAAGACCCGCAGGCCGACGACAAGATTGCCGACTACAAGACTCGAATCGCAAACGCCAACTCGGCGACGATGCTCAGCCAGCGCGCCGCACTGAAGTTGCTGACCTTGCCCAAGGTTGAGTTCAACGGATTCGAATCGGTTCTGAAGAGCTCGTTCAGGCAGATGCATGAGAACGCAGGTGCGTTGGTAAAGGCGCACGTGCAGGGCCACGGCGGCTCAGATTTGGAGCGCTGGATTGGCGATGGTCAGCGTTTCCCCAAGAACGACAACTGCCCGTTCTGCGGACAACCGACGAAGGGCCTGGACATCATCGAGGCTTACGGCACGTTCTTCAACGCGGAGTACAACGAGTTCAAGAACCGCATTCAGTCGCTGCCAGCCTTGGCCCATCGCTCGTTGAGCGACGACACCATCAACTCCTGGGCCAACGAGGTCCAAGCGAACTCCGATCGCGCGCAGGCATGGATCGAGCAGCTGCAGCTCGACTGCCCCGCGCTAGACACCGCTGAATTGAAGGTCTTCGCTAAGGAAATTCGCGATTGCCTCAAGAAGGCAGCCGAGGCTAAGGCCAAGCATCCGCTGGAGCCCTTGGACAGAGGCATCCTCAAACAGGCCATCGACGCTCGCGACGCGATCATGCAGGCGCTTAGTGGGTACAACGCCGCCGTCGAGGCTGCAAACACGAAGATTGCCGATTTCAAGAAGGGCTTGCAGGCCGAGAACAAGACGCAGCTGGAAGAAAGCCTGGCTCGATTGCAGTTACAGAAGGTCCGTCACAGCGCAGAGGTGATCGCCATCGTCGACGAGCGCAAACAAGCCGACGATGATCGGTCCAGGCAGGAAAAGATCAAGTCGAATGCGCGGGAGGAGCTGGACAAGCTTATGTCGTCGATGCTGACGGAGTACGAGGGCGACATCAACAAGTGGCTGACGCACTTGCGCACGCCCTTCAAGGTCAGCAAGATGAATTACAGCTACGTGGGCGGGCCCACCCCGCGCACAGAGTACGGCGTGCTGGTACGCGAGAAGCACGTGCCCGCGGGCAAGGCCGCGGGGAATGCTCCGTCGTTCAGCACAGTCCTATCTGACGGTGACAAACGCAGCCTGGCGCTGGCGTTCTTCCTCGCGAAGGCCCTGCACGACAAGACCTGCGCCACCAACATCGTCGTGCTCGACGACGTCTTCGCGTCGCTCGACAGCAACCGCCGCTCGCAGACCATCGCGGCGCTCTGCGAAGTGGCCAAGAAGTGCGCGCAAATCATCGTCCTGGCGCATGATGCGTACTTCCTGTACCAGCTTGAGAAGATCATGGCCAAGGAGAAGGTGTCAGAGGTCGTTCCGCTTCAAATTCACCGTGTGGGCGAGTTCTCGGAGCTAACGCGGGCCAACTTCTCGGCGATGTGCGAGTCGGACTACTACAAGCGGTACAGGACGACGTGGAACTACCTGTCCGGCGCCGCACCCGACGACCTCTTAACCGTGGCTCAGGCGCTGCGGGTTCTAATCGAGGGCAATCTGCATCGGCGCTTCCCGGGGCTCATACAGGAAGGCGTGATGATGGGCGCCATCATCGGACAGATCGAGGGCGCGCCCTCCGGAAGTCCGCTGGAACAGCTAAAGCCGCAAGTCCAGCACCTGCGGTCCTTTAACGAGTTCGCCAGTATGTTCCACCATGACAACCAAGGCACGATTCCGCGCACGAACGTCACCGACGGGGAATTGCACCCGTTTGCGAAACAAGCCATGGCGTTCGTGCACCTCGGCTCAATGAGCTGAGCCGATGGTGGCAGTGGCATGTGCCGGCGCGAAACCGTACCAGTCCCAATCGTCGTACCTGTACGGCGGGCCATCCCACTGCCAAAACAAGGTCCGACGACCCCAGTAGGTCACGCGGCCCTCCTTCTCTGAGCGCTGAGGTCGACATGCCGAACGTGGATACTTTCAGCCCGAGAATTCCTGCACCGTGTCACCCCTCCCCCGTGTACGAGATAAATGGCGCACGAGGCAGGCCTTGTCTGACACCTGGCGTTGGGAACGGAATGTGATGCATGCGATCCGTATCATCATGAGACTGCAAAACAAAGTAGCCCTCGTCACCGGCAGCACACAAGGGATCGGCCAGGCGATCGCCCTCCGGTTGGCGGAGGAAGGCGCCCATGTCGCGATCAACGCGCTGCAAGACGATGATCGGGCGGAGGCCACCCGCGAGCGCATCCGCTCGCTCGGACGCCGATGCACAACGGTTGTGTGCGATGTGTCGCTGCCAGCGCCCATGCGGGCGGCCTTCGAGCGGGCAGTCGAGGAACTCGGCCCGTTCGACATCCTCGTCAACAACGCCGGCATCGAGCGCCGAAATGCCTTCCTCGATGTCACCGAGGCCGATTACGAGCAGGTGCTGGCGGTGAACCTCAAGGGGCCTTTCTTCCTGAGCCAGACGTTCGCGGCGATGTGCCGCCGCACCCATCGAGGGGGAAGGATCATCAACATCAGCTCGGTGCACGAGGAACTCCCTTTCCCGCACTTCACCCCGTACTGCGTGAGCAAGGGTGGATTGAAGATGATGATGCGCAACCTCGCCGTCGAGCTGGCGCCGGCCGGGATCACCGTCAACAACATCGCGCCCGGCGCGATCGACACGCCCATCAATGCGCGCCTGCGCCGCGATCCGCAGCTGCTGGCGCCGCTGCTGGCGAACATCCCCCTGAACCGGCTCGGCACGCCAGGCGATGTGGCGGGTGCCGCGGTTTTTCTCGCCTCTGACGATGCCGCCTACATCACTGGCACCACGCTCGTGGTGGACGGCGGTTTGCTGTGGAGCTATGCCGAGCAATGAACGATCTGCATGAGCGTCACGACAAGCGCCACGAGCAGGCTGGTCGAGCACCGGCCCCGGACACCCTGACCCCGGCCGACCGGTATCAGGAACTGTTCGTCGCCGTGCAGCAAGGCCGTGTCTTCAAGGACAGCAAGACCTTTGTCGATTGCGCGCCTCGAGGGGAGCCGGTGGACATCCTCGCCGCGTATCGGGCGGAATGCACGGCTGCGGGCTTCGACCTGGCGCGCTTCGTGGACGCACATTTCCGTTCGCTGCAGCCCGCACCCACCGACTATGAGTCCGTGCCGGGGCAACCGATCCGCGAGCACATCTCATCTCTGTGGCCCGTGCTGACACGGCATCCCGAGGCACATCCGCCGGCCTCTTCATTGCTGCAGCTTCCCCATCCGTATGTGGTGCCCGGCGGCCGCTTCGGTGAGCTCTACTACTGGGATTCGTACTTCACGATGCTGGGCCTGGCCGCCGATGGCCGCAAGCGCCTGGTGGGCGACATGCTCGAGAACTTCGCCTACCTGATCGACACCTATGGCCACGTGCCCAACGGCACGCGCAGCTACTACCTCGGACGCTCGCAGCCGCCCGTGTTCGCCCTCATGGTCGAGCTCGGGCAGGAGCAAGGCGTCTGCAAGGCCATCGACTTTCTGCCGCAACTGCGGCAGGAGCATGCATGGTGGATGCGTGGCGCCGCAGGTCTGCGGGACGGCCAGGCTTGTCAGCGGGTGGTTCGGCTCGCAGACGGCGTCGTGCTCAATCGTTACTGGGACGATCGCGACACACCGCGCGAGGAGTCGTGGCTGGAAGATGTGACCACCGTGAGCAGCGCGAGACGGGAGCCGGCCGAGGTCTATCGTCACTTGCGTGCCGCCTGCGAATCCGGCTGGGATTTTTCCACCCGCTGGCTGCGAGCTCCCCCGGCAGGAACGGTGCCGCCATCGGGCGGCGGCACGCGGCATGAGGCCGTCACCGCCGCCTCGCTCGTGAGCATCTGCACGACCGACATCTTGCCGGTGGACCTCAACGCCCTGCTGTACCGGCTGGAGCTGCAGATTTCAATGCTCGCCAAGAAGGCGGGCGACTCCGCGACGCATCACCGCTTCGAGGCGCTCGCGACCGAGCGCCGCGCCGCGCTCCATGCGCTGATGTGGCATGAGGAGGCCGGCGCCTTCTTCGATCACGACTGGCGGCTTGGCACAAGGCGAGACTGCCTGACGGCGGCATGTGCGGTGCCCCTGTTCGTTGGCCTGGCCGACGACCATCAGGCCGCCGCCCTGGCAAGCACGGTGCAGCGCCGCCTGCTGGCCCCCGGTGGCCTGGCGACCACCGAATGCGGCAGCGATCAGCAATGGGACCGTCCCAACGGCTGGGCGCCTCTTCAGTGGATGGCTGTGCAAGGGCTGCGCCGCCACGGCCATGCCGCATTGGCCGATACCATCGCGCACCGGTGGCTGTCTACCGTTGCGGCGCTGTACGAGCGGGAGGGAAAGCTGGTGGAGAAGTACGCCTTGCGCATCGTCGAGGAGGATTCGACGCACGGTGGTGGCGGCGGGGAGTACCCGTTGCAGGACGGCTTCGGGTGGACCAACGGGGTCGCTGCCGCCTTGCTGGCGCTTCACCCGACCCATACCGCGCAAGGGTGCAAGGCGCACATTTCCACCGATCGGCACCGCTAGTGCCGGCACCAGCGTTCGTGAATGCGAGCAACTCTCTCGTGTCAAAGAGCATGTTTCGTCTCACGCACTTTGCCGTTAGCATCCAAAAGGTGGCCTGGCTGCCGGTGGGGCCGCATCCTCAAATGGCGACTCAACATGCCTAGGCACGCCTTGGCCAAGCCGTTCGCGGCTTTGCTCCTGTTGCTGGTGTATTTCGCGGCGGGGCGTCTCGGTGTGTCGGTCGCCTATGTGAGCCTCACCACCTCGGCCCTCTGGGCGCCCGCCGGGATCGCGCTGGCCAGCATGCTGATAGGGGGCTATCGCGTCTGGCCCGTCATCCTGCTCGGCGCCTTCCTGGTCAACGTCACGACTTCCAACTCGGTGGGGGCCTCACTGGCGATTGCGGCCGGAAACACCCTGGAAGGCTGGGTGTGCGCGGAGCTGGTCAACCGCTACGCAGGCGGCCAGCGGGCATTCGAGCAAGCGTCCGACATCGTGGGCTTTGCCGTTTTCGTCGCCTTCACCGGCACCGTCGTCGGCGCCACGGTGGGCGCGACGAGCCTCGTCCTCAGCGGGATGGCCGAGGGGTCGCGGTACGCCATCATCTGGCTGACCTGGTGGCTGGGTGATGCAACGGGTGCGCTCATCGTCGCGCCGGCGCTGATCCTGTGGGCAACGAATCCAGTCCTTCGCTGGAGCCGGCGGCAATTCGCAGAGGCGGCATCGCTCGTTGTGGCGGTGCTGCTGTTCTGCGCAGGCGTGTTCGGCAGTGCCATGTTCGATGGCAACCCGAACTATCCGCTTGCTTTCTTTGTACTGCCCCTGGTCGTATGGGCTGCGTTGCGCTTCAGCCAACGCGAAGTTGCGCTGGTGAACCTCCTGCTGGCGACGCTTGCCATTGTCGGCACGCTGCACGGCTTTGGTCCGTTCGCTGGACGGTCTCCCATTCAGGTGCTGTTGCTGCTGCAGACGTATGTCTTGCTCGTCTCCGTCACGGGGTTGATCCTGGCAGCCGTCGTGAACGAACGCAGAAGACTGACGCAGACGCTGTGCGAGAGCACGCAGCGTCTGCGCGAGAGCGAAGCGCGCTACCGGCTTGTGGCAGAGACAGCGCGCGATGCGCTGATCTCCATCGATGAACGCAGCATCATCACCTACGTCAACCCGGCCGCCGAAAGGATCTTCGGCTATTCCCCGCCGGAGTTGCTGGGCCGCTACTGGACGATGCTGGTGCCGGAGCGTCTGCGCCCGACATCGCTTGCAAACTACCTGACCACGGCGGTCAAACATCTCGAATGGCGCAGCGTCGAACTGCCAGGCTTGCACAAGGATGGCCATGAAATCGCGATGGAGGTTTCGTTCGGTGAGCACCACAAGGACGGTGAGCACCTGTTCATCGGTGTTGCCCGCGACATCACCACGCGCAAGCAGCTCGAGGAGCAGCGGCGCTGGCTGGCCTCGATCGTCGAGTCGTCCTACGATGCGGTGATCAGCAAGGATCTCAACGACACCATCCTTTCCTGGAACCATGCGGCCGAGAAGATCTACGGCTTTACGGCCATCGAGGCGGTCGGCCAACCCATCTCGCTGATCGTCCCGGAGGACAGGCTGGAGGAGGAAACGCTCCTCATGGAGCGGGTGCGCCGGGGAGAGTACGTGGATCATTTGGAGACCGTGCGCCGCCGCAAGAATGGCAGCCTGGTGAACGTGGCGCTCACGATCTCGCCGGTGCGCGATACGCTGGGCCGCGTGGTGGGTGCGTCGAAGGTGGCGCGCGACATCACGGATCGGCTCCGCGTGACGGAGCTCGAGCAAAGAGCCATGCGAGCCGAGTATCAGGCCGTGCTCGATGCCGCGCGCAGCAAGAGCGAGTTCCTGTCTCGCATGTCGCACGAACTGCGCACGCCGTTGAACGCGGTGCTCGGGTTCGCCGAATTGCTGCTCATCCATCGCATTGAACCCGGTTCACCGGACTTCGAACACTTTCTCCAGCGCATTCTCGACAACGGGCGAAACCTCCTGGAGCTGATCGATGCGTTGCTTGATTTCGGCGCCATCGACTCCGGCCAGCTGGAATTGCACCCCGAAGCGATCGACCTCGAAGCAACGGTGGCCGAAGTGGTGCGGATTTTTGCGAGCCAGGCTGCCGACAAGCAGATCGTGCTGACCCACGTCACCGAACCCGGGCTGGATGGGGTCGTGCTGGACCCCGTGCGCCTGAAGCAGGTGCTCTACAACGTCTTGTCGAACGCGCTCAAGTTTTCACAGCAGCAGGGCTGTGTGGAGGTCTTTGCGCGCGCCGAGAAGGCGCATGCGATTTGCATTGAGATTCGCGACACAGGCCCAGGCATCGACCCGTTGGATGTTCCAGGCCTGTTCACCGAGTTCAGCCGGCCGCCCTGGGCCGTACCGGGGCAGCCGAGCGGCGCGGGGGTCAGCCTCGCGCTGACACGCAAACTGGTGGAAGCTCAGGGAGGGTCCATCGCGGTGCGCAGCGCCCCGGGCCAGGGCAGCGTGTTCAGCATCCTGCTGCCGCGCGTCGTGCTGGCAAGGCAAGCCTGATCTCTCGCCTGCGCAGGGGGCGGGCCCTGAACTCGACGCGCTCCGATCTTGCCCACGTGCAGCTGTGAACAAGCACAACAACTCTTTCGTCTCAAAGGACATGCGTTTGTCGCTCCCGCTTTGCCGCTAGCATCAAAAACGATGGTCAGGCTGCCGGCCAGGCCGCACACTCTCATGGCGATTCAACATGCCTAGGCAGGCCTGGACCAAGCTGTTCGCGGCTTCGCTCCTGTTGCTGGCGTATTACGCGGCCGGGCGCGTCGGTCTGTCGCTCGCGTACGTGAACCTCAGTACCTCGGCCATCTGGGCGCCCACCGGCATCGCGCTGGCCAGCATGCTGATATGGGGCTACCGCGTCTGGCCGGTCATCCTGCTCGGCGCCTTCCTGGTCAACATCACGACTTCCGGCTCGGTGGGGGCTTCACTGGCGATCGCCGCCGGCAACACCCTGGAAGGATGGCTGTGCGCCAGGCTGGTCAACCGCTACGCTGGCGGCCGGCACGCATTCGAGCAAGCGTCCCACATCGTGCGCTTTACCGTTCTGGCCGTCTTCAGCGGCACCGTGGTGGGTGCCACCGTCGGCGTGACGACCCTCGTCCTCAGCGGGCTGGCCGAGGGGTCGCAGTATGCAGTCATCTGGCTGACCTGGTGGCTGGGCGATGCCACCGGTGCGCTCATCGCCGCGCCAGCGCTGATCCTGTGGGCAACGAATCCAGGCCTCAGGTGGAGTCGGCAACAGCTCGTGGAGGCGGTGTCACTCCTTGTGGCAGTGCTGGCGTTCTGCGCAGGCGTGTTTGGCAGCGCCCTCTTCGATCGTCCCCCGAACCATGCGCTGGGATTCTTTGTGCTGCCCCTGGTCGTCTGGGCTGCACTGCGGTTCAGCCAACGCGAAGTTGCGCTGCTGAACCTCCTGCTGGCGACGCTTGCCATTGTGGGCACGCTGCGCGGATTGGGCCCGTTCGCAGGGCCGTCACCGAACCAATCGCTGTTGCTGCTGCAGATGTTTGTCGCGCTTGTCTCGATCACCGGGCTGATCCTGGCCGCCGTCGTGAACGAACGCAGGAGACTGACACAGACTGTGCGCGAGAGTGAAGCGCGCTACCGGCTTGTGGCCGAAACAGCCAGCGACGCGCTGATTTCCATCGATGAGCGCAGCGTCATCACCTACGTGAACCCCGCCGTCGAGCCCATCTTTGGCTACAAGACATCTGAGCTGCTCGGCCGCGAGTTGACGATGCTGATGCCCGAACGCCTTCGCCCAAGGCACAAGGCATCGCTTGCGAAGTACGTTGCCACTGGAGTCAAGCACACCCAGTGGCGTAGCGTCGAGTTGCCCGGTTTGCACAAGGACGGTCATGAGATCGCCATGGAGGTCTCGTTCGCAGAACACCGCCAGGACGGTGCACATGTGTTCATCGGCGTTGTGCGCGACATCAGCGCGCGCAAACAGCTCCAGGAGCAGCGGCGATGGCTGGCCTCGATCGTCGAATCGTCCAGTGATGCGGTGATCGGCAAGGATCTGGACGACAACATCCTTTCCTGGAACCAGGCGGCCGAGAAGATCTACGGCTTCACGGCAACCGAGGCGGTCGGCCAGCCCATCTCGCTGATCGTGCCGGAGGACAAGCTGGACGAGGAAGCACTCCTCATGGAGCGGCTGCGACGCGGCGAACCGGTGGATCATTTCGAGACGGTGCGTCGCCGCAAGAATGGCAGCTTGCTCAACGTGGCGGTCACGATATCCCCGGTACGCGATGCGCTGGGCCGCGTCGTAGGCGCTTCGAAAGTCGCGCGAGATATCACCGATCGGCTTCGCCTGGCCGAGCTCGAGCAACGAGCGATGCAACTGGAAGCTGAGAATCGGGCCGTGTTGGACGCCTCGCGAAGCAAGAGCGAGTTCCTGTCTCGCATGTCGCACGAACTGCGCACGCCGTTGAACGCGGTGCTCGGGTTCGCCGAATTGCTGCTCATCGGTCAGATCGCCCCGGATTCACCTGACTTCGAACGCTATCTCCGGCGCATTCTCGAGAGTGGGCGAGACCTGCTGGAGCTGATCGATGCATTGCTCGACCTCGGCGCCATCGAATCGGGCCAGCTGGAATTGCACCCCGAAGCGATCGACCTCGAAGCGACGGTGGCCGAAGTGGTAGCGATTTTTGCGAGCCAGGCGGCGGACAAGCAAATCGTGGTGACCCACGTCACGGAGCCGGGCCTGGATGGGCTCATGCTGGACCCTGTGCGCCTGAAGCAAGTGCTCTACAACGTGATGTCGAACGCACTCAAGTTCACCCCGCACCAGGGCCGTGTGGAGATCCTCGCGCGGGCCGAGAAGACACATGCCATCTGCATCGAGGTCAGCGATACAGGCCCGGGAGTCGATCCGTCGGACCTTCCACGCCTGTTCACCGAATTCAGCCGCCCGCCATGGAACGTGCCGGGTCGGCCTGGCGGAGCGGGGGTGGGCCTGGCGCTGACACGCAAACTGCTGGAGGCCCAAGGCGGGTCCATTGCAGTGCGCAGCACGCCGGGTCAGGGGAGCGTGTTCAGCATCGTGCTGCCACGCGTCGTGCTGGCAAGGCGGGCTTGATCTCCCCCTGTACAGCTCAGCTGGCGTTCGCAGGTTCCACTTTCTCGCTATTGAGGCGCAGCCAGCGGAATCTTGGTCTCGAACTTGGAACAGTTCATGGCGAACATGCTCTTGAAATTCCGGACATTGTTGTTGGACGAGAACACCTCGCGGGTGAATGCGTGGAAGCTCTCCATCGACGGAGAGTTGACGATCAGCAGAAAGTCGAATTCGCCGGAAATTTCGTAGCAGGCCATCACGTCGCCTTCGGCGCTCATCTTCTTTTCGAAGTTGCGCAGCAACGCGTCGTTCTGCTTGTCGAGTTCCACTGAAACAAAGACTGTCAAGGGCCGTCCGACACGCACCCGGTCGACGATCGCCACTTCCTTGATCAGCACCCCCGATTCGCGCAATTGGGCGATTCGGCGCTGGCAGGTGGCCGGAGACGAATGCAAGCGATCCGCGAGCGCTCGAATGGGCAGCGATGCGTCTTCCTGCAGGAGATTGAGGATCTGGGTATCCAGCTTGTCGAGCGTCATCGAAATCCCTCCCGTGCTTCTGTGAGTCGATTCATCTGCTCATGGCGACGCCTATTTTGATGCGAATGGCCCACGAGCAAGGCCTTTGGCGGTGAATTGGCTCGCGCACTTCTTCCCAGAATTGAGCCCTGACAATGACCGAGGACTGTGTGTTCCGCGCCTCGCGCCGGAGCCACTCCTGCGCCTAAGTCATCCGCATTCGACCGCTTCAGCAAAGGCCCAATCCGCATGTTTTTTGTGAACCCCAACGCCCGGCGCCAACGCTACGACGCCGCATTGAAACTCGTCATGAACATCGAACGTGGCCGCGAGAGCCGCCGCTGGCTATCGCCATGGGACATGCTGTCGCCAAGTGCAACGCCGCTGCGCTCGCTGCCCGGGTTGGCGAAACGGATATCGATCGATCAGCTCTGGCTCAAGGACGAGTCGCTGCGTTCACCGCTGGGCAGCTTCAAGGCCCTGGGGGCACCCATTGCCTTGCTGCGCCTGATCCAGCGCCGTTGGCAGGAGCAAGACCTCAAGCCAGAGGACGTGCTGGCCGGAAGGCATGCGGACATGTTGAAGGATTGGGTTGTGATCAGCGCGACGGACGGAAACCACGGCCGTGCGCTGGCTGCTGCGGCGCGCAGCGTGGGCTGCCGGTGCGTGATCGTGCTTCATGCCGATGTCAGCGCAGAGCGTGAGGCGCCGATCGCCGGGCTGGGCGCGGAAATCGTGCGTGTCACGGGGGACTACGACCAGTCGGTTGACGAGGCCGCCCGTCTCGCCAAAACCAACGGCTGGGAGGTCGTATCGGACACTTCGTATGACGGCCATGAGGAGATCCCCCGCGACGTGATGCAGGGCTACGGCATCATCGTCGACGAGCTGCTGGAAACGGCGCCGCAGGCCGGGCCTTGCCCGTACACCCACGTCGTGCTGCAAGGCGGCGTGGGCGGCATGGCGGCCGGCATCGTGAGTCACTTCTGGGAGCGCTATGGCGCCGAGCGCCCCGCTTTCATCGTCGTGGAGCCCGAGCAGGCCGACTGTCTCCTTCAGAGCGCTCGCAGCGGCTTTGCTTCACGGGCAACGGGCGTGGTCGATTCGGTGATGGCCGGTCTGGCCTGCGGCCGGACTTCACCACTTGCCTGGCGCTTCCTGCAACCTGTTGTCGACGTCTTCATGACGATCAGGGACGACGAAGCAGTGCGAGCGATGCGCACCTTGGCGGCGGGCGACGCGGGCGACATCCCCGTGGTCAGCGGAGAATCGGGAGCGGCCGGCCTGGCCGCGCTTGTCGCCCTCGCTGGAGATCCGGAGGCCGCGGAACGAGCCGGCCTCGACGCCCGATCACGCGTGTTGCTGATGAACACCGAGGGGGCTACGGCACCAGGCGTGTTCCACACCCTGACGGGCCGGACAGCCGATGAGGTTCAATCCGCCCAGGCCCGATGGTTGGCGCGCCACACTCTCGACCCGGCGGCCTTCACAAAGCGAATCGATTCACACGGCGAGCGTTGATCCCTCGACAACGCGGGCGTCCGGCAAATTGCCTTGACCGACGTCGGTCGCCATCGCGCTCATGTTTGCAGGCTTCGCGTCGCGGCGGGCGCCCACGGCAGCGTGATGCGAAAGCACGCGCCCTCCCCCTTCGTGGCCTGCGCCTCGATCCTGCCGCCGTGCCGCTCCACCACCCGCCGCACGATCGCCAGGCCGACGCCGGTGCCGGGAAAGTCCGACTCGCGATGCAGGCGGCGGAACGGCTCGAAAAGCTGGTGGGCATACGCCATGTCGAAGCCAGCGCCGTTGTCCTCCACCGTGAAGGTGGTGGTGCGCTCTTGCGGATCATGTTCACCGCGGAATGCGATGCGCGCATCGTCGCGCTTGCCGGTGAACTTCCAGGCGTTCGAGAGCAGGTTTTCCAGTGCGAGCCGCAACAGCCCCGGGTCGCCGTGGGCCACGAGGTCGTCGTCGAGGTGGACCGCCACCTGACGTTCTGGCGTTGTCGCCTGCAGCCTGCCGACGATGTCACGCGCCATCGCCTCCAGGTCCACGGCCCACCAGCACATCTCGATCCGGGTGACTTTCGACAAGGCGAGCATGTCGTCGATCAGCTGGCTCATGCGCTGCGCCGATGCCTGGATGTTCTCGACGAAACACCGGGCCTGGCCCTCGAGGGGCGGCGTCACATCGGTGGCGAGCAAGTCACCGTAGCCCTGCACGGCCCGAAGCGGCGCTCGCAAGTCGTGCGACACCGAATAGCTGAAGGCCTCGAGCTCCCTGTTCGCGACTTCGAGCTCGAGCGTGCGCTGGCGCACCCGCTGTTCCAGGCTGTCGATGAGGGCCACGTTCTCGAAAGCGAGCGACGTGGCGTCGGCCAGGGCCTGGATCAGTTGCACCTCGTCGGGTGTGGCCTCATGCTCGCGCGCCCAGTAGTTGCCGATGGCCCCGATGGGGGCCTCCGCACGGATGGGCACCATCACGAGGCTCTTGACGAAGGTGGGTCGGTAGGCATCGAGCGGGATCCGGTCGTCGACAGTGATGTCGCGGATCACCGCAGGTTGGCCGTGCAGCATCGCCCAACCGCTGATGCAGGCCGTCATGGGAAAGCGCCCGCCTTTCCACAGGGGCGAGATGGCGTCTTCGTCGACGTAGTGGCACAGGTCGCCGTCGCGCAGGATGAAGGTGGCGCCGTCGGCCTGGGTGAGTTGGCGTGCGGCGCGGCGCACGATGTCGACGATGGCGTCCACGCTGCGCGCGAGCGACAGGTCCTTCACAACGTCCACCAGGGTGGCCCGCGCTCGCGTGAGCGTCGCCAGGCGCTGCGCCTCGCGTGCGTCGTTCAGGCGCTTGAGTGCGCTCGGCAGGCGCCACAGCTGGTCCTTCGGCACGTAGTCGGTGGCGCCGGCCTCGAGACAATGCTCGGCCCACCGGGGGTCGGCGTTGCCGCTGACGAAAATGAACGGCACCTCCGGGCAACGCGCCTTGGCCACCTCCAGGGCCCGGATGCCGTCGATGCCGTCCACCCGGTTGTCGGACAGGATGGCGTCGAATCGGCCGGATTCGATGGCAGCAAAAAAGGCATCGGCCGACGCCACATGGACCCAGACGGGCGACGCTTCGAGCCGGGCCACCTCGCGGTGAACCAGGTCGGCGTCGAATGCATCGTCCTCCAGATGCAGGATCTGCAAATTGCTCATGGCGCACCTCCCCAAGTGCAGCGTGCATGGGATTTGCGAGGCTCAGCCCCTGCATGACGGCCCATGGCGCAACACAATCTTAGGCGCTTGCGACGGGATCGATGCACCTCGCGTCCCTCCCATCCGTGACACCGTTCCGGTTTCGGAGGCGTTGACGGCGCTTGCAAGCTGAGCCCCTGGTGCAGATTCACGAATCGTCGGCAGGACGGTGAGTTCTCCGACTGGTTGGGGACATCACGACCACACCGGCGGCGCGATACTTCCGCGCACTCAGCAAATGACGTATCGCGCCATGGCCCATCGCCTCACCTTCCTACTCGCCGCCTTGTTCCCCCTGGCCATGACGGCCTCCGCAGCCGGCATCGATTGCGCCCGTGCGCGCTCTCCTTCCGAGAACGCGATCTGCCTGGATGCCTCTCTGCAAGCGCTCGATGCGCGTTTGGCGCGGCGCTTTGCCAAGGCGATGCGCCTTCAAACCGGGCAGCGGCCCCTCATTGCCGCGGCACAGAAGCAGTGGCTCGCCCGCCGGGAGAGTTGTGCCGACGACGTGCAGTGCCTGAGTCAGGGCCATCAACAGCGCATCGCTGAACTGGAGGCTGGCCTGAGGGCCTTTCTTGCCTACAAGCCCGATGCGGTGGACATGGCCGCCCTGAACGACCTTCGGCTTGCCGTGGAAGCATGGCGCAAGACCCGCCCGGACGTCCCCCTGGAACGGGCCTTGGCCGCTTTGGCGATCGAGAAGGAGGCCACCGCGTTCTCGAACGAGCCCGACGCCAAGGAATACGGTATGCGTTCCCGCTTTCCCAAGCGTCGTCCCGCCGGCGTTTCAAAAGACGAATGGGACGCCTTGAAACGATCCGAGGTCGATGGCGGCGGTGAGAACGGTAATGCGAGCTACCTGCTGATCGACCTGGACGGCGACGGCCAGCGCGACCTCGTGGTGGACTCCTATGTGGGCGGCACCGGGCTCTTCAACTACATCAGCGTCCTGCAGAGAAAGCATGGCCGGTTCGAGGACCTTCAGGCACCTGCAAACACATTTGATCAAGACGGACCGCCAGACGCGGGCACTTCGCTCCTGTATTCACTGAACGGCCGCGGCAGCAACCAGAGCGCCCACTGGGTGCGCCTGCGGGGGCGGGTCTATGCAGCGTACACGGACAGCGCCTACGGAGTCGACAACGCCTACCTCCTGCGGCCACTGCAGCTCAACGACCAGGTGCCCATGCTGACACTGCACTACCGCTATCGGCTGTCGGTTCCCAGGCTGCAGGAAAGCGGCAATGGCGGGGCCGGCCGAACCGTCCTGAGCTTGGAAACCCAGGCGGTCTGGCAAAACGCGCTCAAGGCCTTGGAGAACCCCCTTGCGTTGAAGAGAGATGACGGCGAGGTGCCCTTGTGCCCGAGGCCGGAAGGGATTCCGGCAGACGCCGCGGACAGCAGCCAGGGGTTCGGCCCATCACACTACTCGGTCGAAATCGTCGGTGACTTCACCGCATGGTTCGATCAAAAAGATTGCCGCCTCGGCCGGCTGATCAACCGGTTCGGGGCTTACACCGAGAAAGATGGACTGAGTGCCATGCTTCTGGTCAAGAAGCCGGAGGACGAGGACTACGAAACCTTTACCGTCGTTGGTCGACGGCGTGTGGTCAAGGTCCACAGCGGTCTGGCTTCTTTCCCTTCCAACTGAAAATCGTGGCTGTTTCGAAAGGTGGTGGCCTTCGCGGATGCGGGCTCGGGGCGTTCAGGCGCCGACGATCCACCCTTCGAGCGGATCGATGCGGTCCGGCAGGCCATGGCCAGGTCTTCCCGCGGCCCACGCGGCGAGCGTGAGGCACAGCACGGCATCGAGCCGGTCGCCCGATGCATCGGCCACCAGGGCGTCGCGCATGGCGTGGCTCAGGCGCACCCGCAGGCCCAGCCGGGTGCGGCCTTGTTCGAGCGCCTCGATGAGGTCCTTGCGGGCGATGAGCCGCTCGGCGGTCTGCTTGGCACGCTCGTCGCTCTTGTACGAGCGACGGCCGATCAGCTCGCGCGCCAGCAGCCCCGGGTAGGCTTCGAGGGCGACACGCGTCTCATCGCCCATATGCAGGCCAGGGAGGCTGACGCCGGCCTCCAGAAGCAGGGGCACGCCTGCGTGCATCATCAGCGCCACCGGTGGGTTGACCCATCTCATGGACGGCGACGAACCCGCCGGGCCATCGGTGGCCCGGTGGGCGAACTTCGCACCCACCGGTCGCGCATCACAGAATGCGGCGAACGTGCCACGCACTTCATCCCGGCTCAGCGCGGTGAAATGCTGCATCAAGGCATGCCATGTCGTCGGCCAGTGCAGCGCTTCGACCAGTTCGCGCGGCAGACCGAAGGGGAAGTCGAACCCGGCCACCCACGGGCCAGGCTGCGCCAGCCAGGTGGCCAGGCCAGCGAAGGTGACGTGTTCATCCAGGCGCTCCACCCGCACCACGCCCCCGGAACAGCGGCCCGTGGCCACGGTGATGGGCTTGCGATGCGTGGGCCGGCTGGTGAAATCGACCCCTCCGAGCAGCAGCTCCTCCACGGCACGGCTCATCGGACGGCTTCGCGCATCGTCACGAACTCTTCGGCGACGGTGGGATGGATGCCGACCGTGCGGTCGATCTGGGCCTTGGTGAGCCCTGCTTGCACGGCGACGGCAAAGCCCTGGATGACCTCACCGGCGTCGGCGCCCACCATGTGCACACCGAGCACCCGGTCGGTCGCGGCATCGACCACCATCTTGAGCAGGGTGCGCTCCGTGCTGCCGCTCAGGGTGTGCTTGAGCGCCTTGAACTCGGCACGGAAGATGCGCACATCTCCATGGTCCTTGCGAGCCCGCTCCTCGGTCTTGCCCACGGTGCCGATGTTCGGGTGGGTGAACACGGCGGTCGGGACGGCGTCGTAATCGATTGGCGGGCGCATGCCCTCGCCGAACAGCTGGTCCACCAGCACCATTGCCTCCGCCAGCGCCACGGGCGTGAGGGCCTTGTGGCCCACCAGGTCGCCGATGGCATGGATCGAAGGCACTGCAGTGCGAAAGCGCTCATCCACGGGCACGGTGCCATCGGCGTGCAATGCGATGCCCAAAGTCTCCAGGCCGAGGCCCGCCGTGCACGCCCGGCGGCCCACGGCATGCAGCACCGTGTCGGCTTCCACGGTGGCGCCGTCGGTGAGCCGAGCCACTTGCGCGGGGCCGAGGCGGCGCACGTCAGCCACCGTGGCGTTAAGGCGCACCGTCAGCCCCTTCTTCTGCATCTCCGCAGCGGCAAAGGCGGCCACCTCGTCGTCGAACCCGCGCAAAAGACGCGGGCCCCGGTGCACGAGCGTCACCTCGCTGCCCAGCCCGGCGAAGATCGACGCGAATTCACAGGCGATGTAGCCACCGCCCACCACGAGCAGGCGACGCGGGAACGGGTCGAGGTCGAACATGTCGTCGGACGTGACGGCATCCTCGGCCCCGGGGCCGACCGGCACCTGCGGGCGTCCGCCCGTGGCAAGGACGATGTGGCGGGCCGTGAAGCGGCGCTGCGTGCCGGAGCTGTCCTGGACCACCACCGTGTGGGCATCGGCCAGGTGCGCCCAGCCATGCACAAGACGCACCCCGGCACTGGCCAGGAGGCCTTCGTACACGGTGTTGAGCCGGGCAATTTCAGTTGCCCGGCGAGCCTTGAGCGTCTGCCAGTCGAACGACGGCTCACCCGGAGACCAGCCGAAGCCGACCGACTCTTCGAACAACTCCGCATAGTGGGCCGCGTGGCTGTAGAGCTTCTTCGGGATGCAGCCGAGGTTCACGCACGTGCCGCCGAGCGGGCCGCCTTCGGCGATGATCACGCGCACACCACGTGCGGCGGCCATCCGTCCCGCACGCACCCCGGCGCTGCCGGCGCCGATGACGAAGAGATCGCAGTCGAAGGTGTTCATGGCTGCCCCCGCAGTGCCGTGTCAGTACCGGCCGGTCGCCCCGGCGATCTTCAAGTACAGGTGCGCACACCACCCGACCCACCACCGGCGCACCGAGGCACGCAGGCCAGTGGGGTGCACCTGATGCCGCGCGTCGATTTCCTGCGACCCAGCCACCGCGGTATCGAACTCCCGGGCGAGCGAGCGCGTGAACTCCACATCGTGCACCACCACGTTCGCCTCGAGGTTCAGCAGCAGCGACAAGGGGTCGATGTTGGAGCTGCCAACGGTGGCCCAGTGGTGATCCACGAGGGCCACCTTCGCATGCAGAAAGGCCGGCATGTATTCGAAGATGCGTACCCCATCGGCAAGCATCTCGTCGTACAGCGCACGGGCGGCCAACGCGGCAATGCGGTAGTCCACCTTGCCCTGCATCAGCAGGCGCACGCGCACGCCGCGCCGGGCGGCCTGGCGCAACACGCGGCGAAACGCGCGGCCGGGGAAGAAGTACGGCGAGATGAGGTCGACCCGTTCACGCGCATTGCGGATGGCATCGATGTAGCTGCGCTCGATGGCACGGCGCCGGCGCAGGTTGTCGCGCAGCACGAAGGCTGCACGCACCGGCGCAAGAGCCATGCCGCCTGCCTGCACACCGCTGGGGGCCATGCGCAGGCGCCGCATGATGCGCCGGGCGCGCGCGACCGGCTCGGCACTGCGCGCAAGAGAAGCCATCTCATGCCCGAAATTGCTGCTGAGCCGGGCGCGTGTGTACAGCGCGCGCACCGCCTGTTCGACCTGCAAGACGACCGGGCCCTCCACTTGTACCGCGAAGTCGAGCCGCGGCGCCTCGCTCCAGCCGTGCACATGGTCCAACCGGTCGTCGATCAGATTGATCCCGCCCACGAACGCCATGTCGCGATCCACCACGCACAACTTCTGGTGCAACCGCCGCAGCTGCCCCGGCCGAAACCAGTTCCACCAACGATCGATGCGGCGAAACACCACGATCTCCACGCCCGCCTGGCACAGGACCGCCTGCAACCTGGGCAAATCGATCCGGCAGCCGAACCCGTCAAGCACCAGCCTCACGCGCACCCCTCGCCGCGCGGCATCCATGAGCGCCTGCGTGACGGCGTGGACCGTGCCCTTGTTGCTGTAGATGTAGGTGGCCAGCCACACCTCGTGGCGCGCCGCCGCGATGGCGGCCATCATCGCAGGAAAAAGCGCATCACCGCCCCTGAGCAGCGTCGTGCGGTTGCCACCGGTGAATGTGGCGCGCACCGCGGCGCGGGTCAGCGGCGTGTCGTGGACCCTCATTCGAACACGAGTTCCAGTTCGGCGACCAGCGGCAGGTGGTCGGACATCCGGGCCCAGGCCGGCCCGCGCGGCACGTGCGTGCCCACGCAGCGCAAGCCGCGCGCGTAAATGCGGTCCAGCGAGAACAGCGGCAGCCGCGACGGGAACGTGCGTTGCGGCGGCGACGCGGCGAATTCCGCCCGCCGCAGGCCCATCTCCTTCATCGGCGCGCCCAGCCGCTCTCCCCAATCATTGAAGTCTCCGGCGAGCACGAGCACTTCATTCGGAGGCACATGCGCCTTGATGAAGGCGGCGATGCGCTCGACCTGCCGCACGCGGCTGGAGTGCATCAAACCGAGGTGGGCCACGATCGTGTGAACGCGGGTGCCGTTCCAATTGATCACGACGTGCAACAGCCCGCGCTGCTCGAAGCGGTGATCGGAGACATCATGGTGCCCGGCCTCGCCGAGCATCGGCCACCGCGACAGCAGTGCGTTGCCGTGTTCGCCGTCGGGCGTGATCGCATTGGTGCGGTAGGCGGCCTGGTAGCCATCGGGCGCGAGGTAGTCGGACTGTGACGCGCGCGGCCAGCCGCGATGGGGGTCCGGAAACGCGCGCGCCTCGCCGTGGTTGAAGCTGCGCACCTCCTGCAGGAACACCAGATCGGCATCGAGCGCCTCGATGCCAAGCACCAGGTTGTGGATTTCCAGCCGCTTGCGCGGGCCCATGCCGCGCACCCCCTTGTGGATGTTGTACGTGGCCACGCGCAGCACATCGGCGGCGTGGGTGGTGCTCTTCGGAAAGCGCATCTGGCTCATGCCTGCAAGAACCTCGGCAGTTGCAGAATGGCCTCCGCGTTCGACGGCGAGAAGCAACGGTCGGCGGCCTCGCGCCAGGGCAGCCATTCATAACGGGTGTGCTCGCGCGGCGCGAGCGTGACGGGCGTGCCTTGCGGCACACGCAGACCGAACACGAATTCGGTGTTGTGAGTCACTCCCGGCGCATAACGGTGGCGCCACACGGGGTAGATTTCATACACATTGCGCATGCCCCAGTCGCGCAGGCATTCGGGCGGCACGGCGGGGGAACCCACCACGATGCCCGTTTCCTCGGCCACCTCGCGCACCGCCGTGGCGCGCGGATCTTCACCGATGAAATCCTTGGAGCCGGTCACGCTCTGCCAGAACCCTGGATTCGCGGCCCGCTCGATCAACAACACCCGCCAGGCGGGGTCGTGGATCACGACCAGCACGGATTCAGGGATCTTCGGCGGGCGGTGTTCGGGCGCGGCATCGGTCATGGCATCAAGGATACCGGTGTCGTGCTGTGGCGGCGCATGGCGGCCACCCTGTCGCCCTTGATCGGGTGGAACGAGCGGTCGTTCCATGCCAACATTTTCCGCAATCCGCTATTGCGGTCGGTGGCTGTTGGTTCGGTCCTGTGAATTTTGTTCTCTGGCGAGGCCGCGCCGGGTCTCGGCCCGGCAGCCGAACTACCTTTCTTGCAAGAAAGGTAGTCCAAAGAAGCTTTAGAACACCAGCTTCCCCGCTATTTTGCTCAGGCGCTTCGGCTACGAATCCCCCGCACGACCACTGTCTCCAGCTCCACCGTGACCGTACGAGACACGGCCGTGCTGACTCGCATCGGCTCGCTTCGCATCGGTCCGGCCGCCAATCTTCGTCGGGGGTCTCTATTTCAACCGGAACTGGGCGACGGTGGTCACCAGTTCCTGGGCTTGCCCGCGCAGGCTGGCCGCGGCAGCGGCGGACTCCTCCACCAGCGCGGCGTTCCGCTGGGTCGATTCATCCATCTGGGACACCGCCTGCCCGATCTGCGAGACACCGGCACTCTGCTCGCTGCTGGCCGTGCTGATTTCCCCCACGATCGCGGTCACGCGTCGGATGGACTGCACCACCTCACCCATGGTTTCGCCGGCCGAATCGACTTGGGCCGTGCCGGCGCTCACCCGCTCGATGCTGGTGGAGACCAGGGTCTTGATTTGCTTGGCCGCTTCGGCGCTGCGTTGGGCCAAGGTCCGCACCTCGCCGGCTACCACGGCGAAGCCGCGCCCTTGCTCACCCGCACGCGCAGCTTCGACCGCCGCGTTGAGGGCCAGGATGTTGGTCTGGAATGCGATGCTGTCGATGGTTCCGATGATCTCGCCGATCTCGGAGGAGCTCTGGGAAATGCCCTTCATGGCCACCACCACCGCCTTCATGGCTTCGCCGCCGCGTGAGGCCAACGCATCCGCTTCCACCGCGAGTTCGTTCGCACGCTTGGCGTTGTCGGCGTTGGCGCTGACGGTGGCGGCAAACTCATCCATCGAGGCGGCGGTCTCCGCCAGCGCGCTGGCCTGGCTTTCCGTTCGCTGCGACAAATCGGCATTGCCCGCCGCAATTTCGCTGCTGGCGGTGGCGATGGAGTCGCTGGACAACCGGACCGAGCCGACGATGTTGGCCAAACCGCCTTGCATCTTCTCGACGGCGGCCGCAAGGCGCCCGATCTCGTTGCTGCTGTCGACGGAAATCTCGGCGGTCAGGTCACCCGCGGCACTGCGCTCCACCGCATGGACGATTCGCAGGATGGGGTGGACGATCAGGCGCGAGGACATGGCGCGAAACCCCAAGGCCAAGGCAATGGATCCAATGGCAAACACACCGGCCAACACGCTGAAAAGTTCGAAGCGCTGCTGGGCATCCCTCCACGCAGCCTTGCCGGTCTCCCGGGCATGGTGCGCTGCTGCATCGCGCGCGGCGATGTAGCTGTCTTGATACTTTTGCGTGGGCTGGTCCAGGAACTGCTGAACGTTGCCTGCCTGCAGGAAACCGACCAGCTCGTTGAGGGCGCCCCGGTAGACCTTGAACTGATCAAGGAACGCCTGGTCGAGTTGTTGTTCTTCGCCGGGCTCCGAGCCCACCGATGCGTATTTTTCCTTGGCCGCGTCTGCCGCCGCAAGCTGCTTGAGCACGTGCTCGAGGATTTCCGGCTTGGGCTCATTGGTGCGGAGCACCCGCGTCATGTACCGCGACAGATTGATCCGCGAATCCATCAGCCGGACCGTCATCTCGTTCGCATGCTCGGCCTTGTCCACGGCCAGGCGGTTCAGGCGGCCGACATCGCCCATCGTGCCGCGGAACAGCGAAAACGCCACGCCGCTGGTCGTGAGCTGCACGACGCAAAGAAAGGCCAGCATCAGCAACAGCAGCTTGCCGATCTGAATGCGAGACAACATCGGGACTCCTTGACTGCCATGCCACCACATCGGCGCCATGCCGCGAAACTTGATGGACGAGCGATGAGCGTTGCCGCATCAAAGGGCCATCTCCACACACTTTAAGGCGCTGGTCATCGCCACATGAAACGAAAAAGGGTGCCTTTCGGCACCCTTCTTGGGTCATTCCGTCAAGGGAATCAGATATTCGCAGCTTGCGGGTTGCGCAGGCGAATATGCAGCTCGCGCAGCTGCTTCTCGTCGACCGGGCTCGGCGCATGCGTGAGCAGGTCCTGCGCACGCTGGGTCTTCGGGAAAGCGATCACGTCACGGATGCTCTCGGCCCGCGTCATCAGCGTGACGAGGCGGTCGAGACCGAACGCCAGGCCGCCGTGCGGCGGGGCGCCATATTGCAGCGCATCGAGCAGGAAGCCGAACTTGAGCTGCGCTTCTTCGCGGCCGATCTTCAGCGCGCTGAACACCTTGCTTTGCACCTCGGCACGGTGGATCCGCACCGAACCGCCGCCGAGTTCCCAGCCGTTGAGCACCATGTCGTAGGCCTTGGCCAGGCACTTGGCCGGGTCGCTGTCCATGTAGTCCTCGTGACCGTCCTTCGGTGCGGTGAACGGATGGTGCACGGCGTTCCAGCGGTCGGCTTCGTCGTCGTATTCGAACATCGGGAAGTCCACGACCCACAACGGCGCCCAGCGATCGTCGAACAGGCCATGGGACTTGCCGAATTCGCTGTGGCCGATCTTCACGCGCAGCGCGCCGATCGCGTCGTTGACGATCTTTTCCTTGTCGGCGCCGAAGAAGATCAGGTCGCCGCTGGCGGCCTGCGTGCGCGAGAGGATCTCGGCGACGGCGGCATCATGAAGGTTCTTGACGATGGGGCTTTGCAGGCCTTCACGGCCCTTCGACACATCATTGACCTTGATCCACGCCAAGCCCTTGGCGCCGTAGATCTTGACGAACTCGGTGTACGCGTCGATCTCGCCGCGGCTCATGTCGCCGCCACCCGGCACACGCAACGCGACCACGCGGCCGCCCTTCATCGTGGCGGGCGCCGAGAACACCTTGAAGTCGACATCCTTCATCACGTCGGTCAGCTCGGTGAATTCGAGCTTGACTCGCAGGTCGGGCTTGTCGGAGCCGTAGCGGTGCATGGCCTCGGCGTACTTCATCACCGGGTAGGCCGGCAGGTCCACATCGATCGCGCTCTTGAACACCTTGCGGATCATGTCCTCGAACATCGCGCGGATCTCCTCTTCGGTGAGGAAGCTCGTCTCGATATCGATCTGGGTGAACTCGGGCTGGCGGTCGGCGCGCAAGTCCTCGTCGCGGAAGCACTTCGTGATCTGGTAGTAGCGGTCGAAGCCCGCCACCATCAGCAGCTGCTTGAAGAGCTGCGGGCTTTGCGGCAGCGCGAAGAACTGGCCTTCGTTGACGCGGCTCGGCACGAGGTAGTCGCGCGCGCCTTCCGGCGTGCTCTTGGTCAGCATCGGGGTCTCGATGTCGATGAAACCATTGGCATCGAGGAACTTGCGCACTTCCATCGCCACGCGGTAGCGCAGGATCATGTTCTTCTGCATGACCGGGCGGCGCAGGTCGAGCACGCGGTGCGTGAGGCGGGTGGTTTCCGACAGGTTGTCGTCGTCGAGCTGGAACGGCGGCGTGATGCTCGGGTTGAGCACCTCGAGCTCATGGCACAGGATCTCGATCTTGCCGCTCGTCAGGTTCGCGTTCTCCGTGCCGGCCGGGCGCGCCCGCACCTTGCCGACCATCTTGAGGCAGTATTCGTTGCGCACGCCCTCGGCCACCTTGAACATCTCGGCACGGTCGGGGTCGCAGACGATCTGCACGAGGCCTTCGCGGTCGCGCAGGTCGATGAAGATCACGCCGCCGTGGTCACGGCGGCGATGTGCCCAGCCCATCAGCGTGACGGTCTGGTCCATCAGGGCTTCGCTCACAAGCCCGCAGTACGTTGTTCTCATCAATTTCTCCAGGGTCTCGGTCGTCACCCCCGGTCTGGCACTCGGGGGAGGAAATGTAGATCAGGCATCGTCGGCTGTGTTGCAAGCCGTCAGGGCCGAAGGGTCGCCAGCCGCTTCAGCCCATGTGATTTCGCGGCAACGCCGTCTGCTGCACGGCGGGAGGCGCCACCACCCCCATCGAAATGACGTACTTGAGCGCTTCATCCACGCTCATCTGCAGCGCGATCACGTCCGACCGCGGCACCATCAGGAAAAAACCCGACGTGGGGTTCGGCGTGGTGGGCACGTACACGCTGATGTAGTCACCGCTCAAGTGCACCGCCGCCTCGCCACCGGGCTTGCCGGTGACGAAGGCGATCGTCCATGCCCCGGGCCGCGGGTACTGCACGAGCACTGCTTCGCGGAATGCGTTGCCGCTGCTCGAGAACAGGGTGTCAGAGACCTGCTTGACCGAGTTGTAGATCGATTTGACGATCGGGATGTTGCTGAGGATGCGGTCCCATTGCCGCAGCGCCCACTGGCCGAAGATGTTCGTGGCGAACATGCCGGTGAGCAGCAGCCCGCAAACCAGCACCACCACCCCGATGCCGCGGATCTGGCGCAGGCTGCCGAGCAGGTCGTGGGCCGGTTTCCACGACACCACGGACTGCACCTCGTGGATGATGCCGAAGAACACCCCGTCCACCATGCCGAGGACGGCATTGAGGACCCACAGGGTGATGGCCAGCGGCATCCAGACGAGCAGGCCAGCGAGGAGGTATTTTTTCAATGGGATCCTTGCGAACTCGAAACTGCGCCTGGCATCAGCTTTCGGTCTTCGGCGCGGGGCTCGCTGCGGGCGCCGGGGACGGTGCGGCGGCGGGCGCCGCTGCAGCCGGAGCGGGCGCTGCGCCGCCGGATTCGGCCGGTGGCGTGCTCGTGTTGGACGAACCGCCACGGAAGTCGGTCACGTACCAGCCCGATCCCTTCAACTGGAAGCCGGCGGCCGTCACCTGCTTGCGGAAGGCCTCCTTGTTGCAGGCCGGACACACGGTCAATGCGGGTTCGGAGATCTTCTGCAGCACGTCTTTCGTGTGGCCGCAGGCCTCACAACGATAGGCGTAGATGGGCATGGATGGCTAAGCCTTTGATTCGAAACGGAAAATTATAAGCGCGCAAAACCTGCACCTCCGCCCGGCTTGCCGGGTTCGGATGGCGCCGGATTCAACCCTTCGCCACCCCGGCCAGTTTGTGGTGCCCACCATGTCGGTTCAACACCACCTGCGGGGCGAACGAACCGACCAGCATGCCGACGATGGCGGCCAGGAACCCGGCCAGCTGCGCCGGGAACAGCGTGCCGTAGGGCGTGGTGAGGAAAAACAGCCAGACTCCAGCCCCCATGCCGATGGACAGGGCAGCGCCCTGGGTGGTGGCCCGCTTCCAGAACAGGCCGAAGGTCAGCGGCACGACGGCGCCAACCAGCGTGACCTGATAGGCCCCTGACACCATGTCGTAGATCGAGGTGCCCTGCAGGGCGATCGCATAGGCACAGACACAGACACTGAACAGCAGCACCGCAATGCGCATGGTGAGCAGTTCCTGCCGGTCGCTGCGGCGCGGCACGAACTGGCGCCAGATGTTCTCGACGAACGTGACCGAGGGCGCAAGCAGCGTGGCCGATGCGGTGGACTTCAGCGCCGAGAGCAGCGCGCCGAAGAAGATGACTTGCATCGCGAACGGCATGCGTTCGAGCACGAGCGTGGGCAGCACCTTCTGAGGGTCCTCCTTGATCAGCGTGGCGGCCTGCTCCGGCATGATGATCAGCGCACTCGTCACGAGGAACATGGGCACGAACGCGAACAGGATGTATGCGATGCCCCCGATCACCGGCCCGCGGGTGGCGGCCCGCACGCTGTTGGCCGACATCACGCGCTGGAACACGTCCTGCTGCGGAATGGAGCCGAGCATCATCGTGATGGCCGCTGCGATGAAGAAGGCGATCTGCGTGAACGTGGGTTCAGGCAGGAAATGGAAGAGATCGCGGCTGACTGCCAGGTCGATCACCTTGGTGACGCCGCCCGCCTGGCCGGCAGCGAACACCGCGATGATGCTCAACCCCACGACGAGGATGATCATCTGCAGGAAATCAGTCACGGCCACCGACCACATGCCGCCGAAGAGCGTGTAGGCAAGGATCGACACCGTGCCGATCACCATGCCCGCCGGAATGCTGATCGTCCCGCCCGACAGCAGGTTGAAGACGAGCCCGAGCGCGGTGACCTGGGCCGAGACCCAGCCGAGGTAGCTCAAGACGATGATCAGCGAACAGACCAGTTCGATGCCCCGGCCATAG
Organism: uncultured Rhizobacter sp.; assembly: GCA_966212105.1. Lineage (GTDB taxonomy): Bacteria > Pseudomonadota > Gammaproteobacteria > Burkholderiales > Burkholderiaceae_C > Rhizobacter. The sequence goes on along the minus strand of CBIHPH010000015.1, from coordinate 5,597 downwards.
CGTTCCCGGTAGTAGTCGCTGATGGTCAGCAGCGTCATCTTGTACAGGCGGGCCGCGAAGAAGAGCCCCACGAGGATCAGGCAGGTGCCGGCCCCGAACGGGTCTTCCACGATCTCCCCCAACCCGCCCTTGACGAACTTGGCCGGGATGCCCAGCACCGTCTCCGAGCCGAACCAGGTGGCAAACGTGGTCGTGACGATCATGATCAGCGGCAGATGCCGGCCGGCGATCGCGAAGTCGGTGGTGTTCTTGACGCGTTTGGCGGCCCACAGGCCGATGCCGATGGTGACGAACAGGTAGAGAAAGACCAGGGTCAGCAACATGGAAAGGTGTCTCCGGAAAAGCGGGAGGCCGGGCCGTTGAGGTCGAGGCGCGGAATTATCTCCGCAAGCGGCCCGGCTAACCTGCCCTCAAGGCGGCCAAGTCCCGGATTTTCACCCGTTCCGGCCCCATCGCGGGTCAGCAGGCCGCTCTTTTCGTTCGACAAAGCACGGCCAGGCCGGGCCGCAGGGCCAGGACGCCTGTCCTGGATGCCGACCTTCGTCTTCGGCGCTCAGTGGAGACGCCAGCGCCTGGCGACCCATCCGACGCCAGTCAGGCCCAAGGCCATCAGCGCCATCGTGCCCGGCTCCGGCACCGGCGGAAGGGCCGCGAAGGTGAAGGCGCCGTCGTAGCTGCTGCGCGGGCCGGGGAACACCGCCGTGGGGGTGCCGAAGAGGCGCAACGTGTAATCGCCCGCCGTGAGCGTGTGCCTTGCGAAGGTCACTTCCCGGTGAGAAAACGGCGTCAGGATCGTCTCGGCGTCCGCCTCCAGCACGGTGGTGCCGCCGCGCTCGAGCCGGCCGTCCAGATCGTTGATCCAGAACCGGTTGCTCAAGGGCGTGTTGACGAATCCCGAAAACGAGAGCGATGAGCCGGACGCGACCGAGAAGGTGAACACGTCCTCGAATGGCGTCGCGTGCGCGATGTCGTCGAAAGTGAATGTTCTCGCGCCCGTGACGGTTCCCAGCGAGAACGTGTCGGCGTGTGCCGGCAAGGTGGCGACGCATGCGGCGGCGCAGGCAAGCGCCAGCCAGGGGCGATGGGCGGGTATCGAGATCATTGGAGGCTCCCTTGTGCGCGGCAGCTCGCCGCTGCGATGACGTTAGGCGGACCATGCGGCGAAATCAACCGCCGCAGGCCGGCGGTTCAAGCGGGGCCGAATGGAAGGCCAGGCGAAGAAGGCCCGACACTTGTCAGTGGCCGCCCTGTGTTTGCGCCCAACGCAGGAGCGCCCGGCGATCCCACAGGGCCATGTAGTCGGTGGGCAGGTAGCGCCCTTCTTCATGAAGCCTGCGCCGGGTGGGCGAGGTGGCCAGCGCACTTTCCCGCGCGCCTTCGTTGGCGCCGACCTTGAAAATGCGCCCTCCGCTTTCGTGCACGAGATCTCTCAAGTAGGCCAACCGCGGGCTGATCTCGGCCACCTGAGGATCGAAAAACCAGCCGATGCCGAACAAGCCGCGCACATCGCGCTGCACCTGCATCAGTTCGGCCACGTTCCGATAGAAATCCCTCCACCCTTGCGGAGAGAACTCCGACATCAGCTCCGGATCGTGCGAGTCCGTGTGCATGTCATAGACGGGACCCAGACCGCCCATGCGGACGACACAGAGGGCGGCTGCCGCAAGCTGCCCGATTCCCCCGTGCCGCAATGCCCCGAGCGGCAGGTTGTACCGGTTGAGCTTTTGCGCCCCTGCTGGAATGATGCGTCCGTTGCAGACGCCCAGGTCCTTCAGGTATTTGTCGTTGCGGAAGTGATAGAAGCCGGGCGGCTGTCGATCGTTGGCGGCATCGTCGGCGATGCGCTTGAAGTTCCTCGCATACCAGCACTTGATCGATGCGGGGAGGCCCGAGGTCGCGATGCGCGCCTCCTGGTGTGCAATCAGCTCCAACAGCAACAGCTGGTGGTACCTGCTTGAAAGCGGGTGACCTCTTTCGCCGGCAGCCTCGAGCATGTCGACGACCTTCGGGGGGACGTGCGAATACGAGGACCTGTCCGGAGACCCATCGAGCAGCCGAATGCAATCCGCGATGGGGTGTTCTTTCAACCGGTTGGGCTCCATGCGCTCGATCTTTTGGCGCAGTTCCGGGGCGATCTCGGGCAGGGTCCGACTCATCTCGCAGTGGATGCGATGCGCTGCAAGAGCCGCGTCTCTTCGATCACCAGTACCCGAAAGCGCGGATCCAGAACATCATTGCCGCGCCGGCCACGAAGCCGCCGGCCGTCAAAAGCACTGCCATCAACAGCCGGTTGGTGCGCCGCTGCTCGGCGAGCAGCGCCATGACCGCGGGCGACTCCTCGCGCTGGGGACGGTGCAATGTCTGATGCAGCAACCGGGGCAGTTCCGGCAGGAACTGCGCGAAGTGCGGGGCCTCCTTCTTCAGGCGGGCGAAAAGCCCACGCACGCCGACTTGTTCGTTCATCCACCGCTCCAGGAACGGTTTGGCGGTGCGCCAGAGATCCAGGTCGGGATCGAGCTGGCGGCCGAGACCTTCGACGTTGAGCAGGGTCTTTTGCAGCAGAACGAGCTGCGGCTGGATTTCGACGTTGAAGCGGCGCGACGTCTGGAACAGGCGAAGCAGCACCTGGCCGAGAGAAATGTCTTTCAGAGGGCGGTCGAAGTGCGGCTCGCACACCGCGCGGATGGCGCCTTCAAGTTCGTCCACCCGTGTACCAGCCGGCACCCAGCCGCTTTCAAGGTGCAACTCCGCCACGCGCTTGTAGTCACGGCGGAAGAATGCGATGAAGTTCTGCGCCAGGTATTCCTTGTCGACCTCCGTGAGGGTGCCGACGATGCCGAAGTCGAGCGCCACATAGCGGCCGAAGGTGGACGGTGCGATGCTGACCTGGATGTTGCCCGGGTGCATGTCGGCATGGAAGAAGCCATCGCGAAACACCTGGGTGAAGAAGATGGTGACGCCGTCGCGGGCGAGCTTCTTGATGTCCACCCCGGCATCGCTCAGGCGCTGGCGCTGGCTGATCGGCACGCCGTTCATGCGCTCCATCACGATGACGCTCTGCGTGCACAGGTCCCAGACCATTTCGGGCACCAACAGCAGTTCAAGGCCCTCCATGTTCCGGCGCAACTGCGCACCGTTGGCAGCCTCGCGCACCAGGTCGAGCTCGTCGTGCAGGTATTTGTCGAATTCGGCGACCACCTCGCGTGGCTTGAGGCGCTTGCCATCCGTCGACCAGCGCTCGATCCATCGAGCCAGCGTTCGCAGCAGCGACAGATCGTCATCAATGATCGACAACATGCCCGGGCGCAGCACCTTCACGGCCACCTCGCGGCCATCCTTCAAGGTGGCGAAATGCACCTGTGCGATGGATGCGCTGGCGACCGGCTCGGCCTCGAACGTGGCAAACACGGCCTCGATGGGCCGCTTGAACGCCTTCTCCACGAGGTCCCTGGCCACGGCGGCGGGGAACGGCGGCACCTTGTCCTGCAGGCGGGCCAGTTCGTCGGCCACGTCGTCGGGCAACAGGTCGCGACGTGTCGACAACACCTGGCCGAACTTGACGAAGATGGGGCCCAGGCGCTCGAGCGCTTCGCGCAGACGCTGGCCCGGCGGTGCATCGAGGCGGCGGCCGAACGTGACCACCGACACCATGGCGCGCACCCAGGGCTGGCGAAAGCCCGACAGCGCGACTTCGTCGAGCCCGTACCGGAGAACCGTGACGACGATGTAGACCAGCCGGGCGAGGTGCCTCATCGGGGGCCGCCGCCTCCGCCACGAACCGCGAGGCCTTGGAGCGTCCTGGCCGCGAAGGCAAAGCTCGCGCTCACGGCGGAGGCGACCCGCGCGATCTGGTGGGCAGGCGCCTGGCCCACGATGCGGGCGAGGTCGTCCTCGATGTCCCAGCGAAGGTTGTCGATCAGCCAGCTGACGTCGGCGGCAAAGGCCGAATCGCCTTCGATGTTCACGCTCGGGCGCTCGCCCGCCAGCCACATGCCAGCCAGGCGCATCGGGTTGGATGCATCGAGCGAGACGCGCAGCTCGGGCGCTGCCGGAGGCTCATGGCCTGCCCACTCCAGCAGCCCGGCCGGCGTGACCGCGAACGCCACGAGCGGTGGCGGCGGCAGGAACGAAGGCCAGCCCGTCCAGACCAGCTGGACATGGCGCCCCGCGTGCGGCTTGAGCCGTTCAGTGGCCACGGTCTCGGCCGCGATCACATGGTTGAGCAGCAGGGTGATGCGCTCCATGGCGGCCGAGCCGAGCGAGGAAGTGATGGCGTTGAGCATGCCGTCGATTGTAGGGTGCCATCCATCGGGGGGGTGCGCCTGGACGGGTTCGGGACCTATGATCGCAGGCAGACCCCCTGCATTCTCGAATCCAAACTTCCAAGCTTCCCATGGCTCGCATTCTGCTCACCGGTGCCACCGGCTACATCGCCTCCCACACATGGCTTGCGCTCGCCGCCGCCGACTTCGATGTCGTCGGCGTCGACAACTTCGCCAACAGCTCCCCCCGTGTCCTCGACCGGCTGGCCGAGCTCGGTGGTTTCTCGCCGGTGTTCGTCGAAGCCGACGTGACCGACAAGGCCGCGATGGACGCCTTGTTCAAGGCCCACGCCATCGACGCCGTCGTGCACTTCGCCGCCTTCAAGGCCGTGGGCGAATCCACGCAGATCCCGCTGGCGTACTACCGCAACAACCTCGGCGGCCTCGTCAACGTCGCGCAATCGATGCAGGACCATGGCGTGCACAAGCTCGTCTTCAGCTCATCGGCCACCGTGTACGGACAGCCGGAGACGCTGCCGATCACGGAAGACTCTCCCCTCGCAGCCACGAGCCCCTACGGCACCACCAAGCTGATGGGAGAGGAACTGCTGCGCGAACTGGAACGCTGCACACCCGCGTGGAAGGTCGCCTACCTGCGGTACTTCAACCCCGTCGGCGCCCATCCGAGCGGCCAGATCGGCGAAGACCCACGCGGCATTCCGAACAACCTCATGCCGTACGTCACGCAAGTGGCCGTTGGCAAGCGCCCGTTCCTGCAAGTCTTCGGCGGCGACTACGACACCCCGGACGGCACCGGTGTTCGAGACTACATCCATGTGATGGACCTGGCCGAGGGCCACGTGGCGGCCGTGCGCCACCTGCTCGAACGCAACGAATCCGTCACGGTCAACCTCGGCACAGGACAAGGCTACAGCGTGCTCGACGTGATCAAGGCATTCGAGGCCGCCAGCGGCCGGCCGGTGGCCCACCAGATCGTTGCTCGGCGGCCGGGCGACGTGGCGACCTGCTATGCCGATCCGAGCCGCGCGAAGACGCTGCTCGGATGGTCGGCGACGCGGGGGTTGGCGGACATGTGTGCGGATGCTTGGCGGTGGCAGAGTCAGAACCCCTCGGGGTTCTGACTGTTCCCGGGTGGGGTGGGGGCCCCTTTGCCCCTGGCCCTTCGCCGTGGCCCGTGGGCGTTTGCGCTTTAGAAAATTTTGTTCTCTGGCGAGGCCGCGCCGGGTCTCGGCCCGGCAGCCGACTTCCCTTTCTTGTCGGCGCCAAGAAAGGGAAGCCAAAGAAGGCGCTGGAACACCAGCTTCCACGCATTTT
>CBIHPH010000014.1:0-64484 GCA_966212105.1 uncultured Rhizobacter sp. | reverse complement strand
CCGTGTTCCTGCCGATCGGCTTCATGGGCGGCATCATCGGCAAGTTCTTCCACGAATTCGGCATCACCATCGTCGCAGCCGTGCTGATCTCGATGTTCGTGAGTTTCACGCTCGACCCGATGCTGTCGAGCGTCTGGCACGATCCGCAGGCCCATGGCGGGCACCGGGGCCCGCCGGTCACCTGGTACGACCGCACCATCGGCCGCGTCACCGGCCTGTTCGACCGGTTGACGGAGTGGCTCGTCGATGTGTACCAGCACCTGCTCGGATGGTCCCTGTCGCACAAGCTCGCGACGCTCTTGATCGCGCTGTGCACCTTCGTCGGCAGCTTCTTCGTGATTCCGCTGCTCGGCGCCGAGTTCGTCCCGAAGGCCGATCTTTCCGAAACAGTGATCAACTTCTACACGCCGGTGGGTTCCGCCCTGGAAGTGACCGAAACGCGTGCGAAGCAGATCGACGAGGCGCTGCGCGCCATGCCTGAAGTGCGCTTCACCGTCACCACGATCAACAGCGGGCAGGCCGCGGGCAAGATCTATGGGACGGTGTACGTCCGCCTCGTGGACCGTGCCCAACGCCGCCGTGACCTGGCCGCATTGAGCGTGCCGCTGCGCGAGGCCATGGCGCGCATTCCCGGCATCACGGTGACCAACATCGGCCCGATGGACCTGAGCGGCAACAAGAGCCTGCAGTTCTCCATCCAGGGGAGCGACCTCGGTGAACTCGAGCGACTGTCGAACGAGATCGTGCCCAAGCTGCAGGCCATCCCCGGCCTCGTGGACCTCGACACCACCCTCAAGCCCAACAAGCCGACGGTGGCCATCGACGTGCGGCGCGATGCCGCCTCCGACGTGGGGCTCAACGTGCGCGCACTGGCCGACAGCCTGCGCACGCTCGTGGCCGGCACCACGGTGGGCAACTGGCGTGCGCCCGATGGCGAGAATTACGATGTCAACGTGCGGCTCACGCCAGACAGCCGCGTCTCGATCGACGACCTGCAGCGCCTGCCCATCAACGTGGCCGCGGCCGCCGACGGGTCGCCCAGATCGGTTCGCCTGTCGCAGGTGGCCGACGTGCGCGCATCCAGCGGGCCCAACCAGATCAACCGGCGCGACATGAGCCGCGAGATCAACATCGATGCCAATGCGTTCGGACGCAGCGCGGGCGACGTTTCGGCCGACATCCGCAAGGTGCTCGACAACGTGGCCTGGCCACCCGGCTACCGCTACAAGTTCGGCGGCTCCACGAAAAACATGAACGAATCGTTCACGTACGCCGTGGGCGCGCTCGGCCTGGCCATCGTGTTCATCTACATGATCCTGGCCAGCCAGTTCAAGAGCTTCCTGCAGCCGCTTGCGCTGATGAGCTCGCTGCCGCTCACCCTCATCGGGGTGGTGCTCACGCTGCTCGTGTTCGGCTCCACGCTGAACATGTTCAGCATCATCGGCATCGTCATGCTGATGGGCCTCGTCACAAAGAACGCCATTTTGCTCGTCGACTTCGCGATCCGCGCACGCGAGGGCGACCACGGCGATGCCCCGCTGCCGCGCGAGCAGGCTCTGCTGCTGGCCGCGAAGGTGCGTCTGCGCCCCATCCTGATGACCACGCTGGCGATGGTCTTCGGCATGGTGCCGCTGGCCTTCGCCATGTCCGAAGGGGCGGAGCAGCGCGCCCCCATGGGGCAGGCCGTGATCGGCGGCGTCATCACCTCCTCCCTGCTGACGCTGGTGGTGGTGCCGGTCATCTATTGCTACCTCGACGACCTGACCCGCTGGGCCGCTCGGAAATTCCGCGGCACGCCCGCCCGGGCGGCGACCGTCTCTGCCCCATAAAATGACGCCCTTTCCTGTCAGCTTTCGCTCCCGAGAATCCCAGCCATGAGCATCGAACAAGCCCGTTTCAACATGATCGAACAGCAGATCCGGCCGTGGGACGTCCTCGACCAGGGTGTGCTGTCCCTGCTGGCCGTCGTCAAGCGCGAGGATTTCGTGCCCGCCGAGCACCGCAGCATGGCCTTCTTCGACACCGAGGTGCCCCTCGGCCATGGGCAGTGCATGCTGGCCCCGAAGGTCGAAGGCCGCGTCCTCCAGGAACTCGACGTGCGCCGACATGAGCGCGTGCTCGAGGTGGGCACAGGTTCCGGCTACATGGCCGCACTGCTCTCCCACAAGGCGCGCGAGGTGGTGACGCTCGAGATCGAACCCGCGCTTGCCAAGTTCGCCCGTGACAACCTGCGCCGCGCCGCGATCACGAACGTCAGCGTGCTCGAGGCCGACGCCTCGAAAGGCGTGCCCACGCCCGGTCCGTTCGACGTGATCGTGTTGTCCGGATCGGTCGCCGAGGTGCCCAAGGCATTGCTCGCCGAACTCAAGGTGGGCGGCCGCCTGTTCGCCATCGTGGGCCAGGAACCCGTGATGCGCGCCACCATCGTCAGCCGCCTGGGCGAGCAGGAATACCGCCACACCGAGGTGTTCGACACCGTCGCACCGCGCCTCAAGGGGTTTGGCGAGCCCTCGCGCTTCTCCTTCTGAGCTTGCCATGCAGCAAGTGAGGGTCCAGGACCTGCCGGCGCTCATCGCCTCGTTTGGCGCCGGCGTGCGTCCCGTCGTGCTCGACGTGCGCGAGCCTTGGGAAGTTCAGGCCGCATCGCTTGCACTCGACGGCGCGCCCACCCGGTGCATCCCGATGAACGAGGTGCCCAGCCGGCTGGCCGAACTGGATCCGGTGCAACCGGTCCTGAGTCTGTGCCACCACGGCATGCGCAGCCTGCAAGTGGCCATGTTCCTCGAGCGGGAAGGGTTCAAGCATGTGTTCAACATCGCAGGCGGAATCGACGCCTGGTCCCGCGAGGTCGATGCCTCCGTCCCGCTGTACTGATCTCCCTCAAGGAACCCTCCATGCGTTTTTGTTCCCCTGCCCGCCTCGCACTGGCCTGCGCCCTGGCTTTCTCCGCCGCCATGCCGGCGCATGCGCAAAGCCTGGCCGAAGTGTTCGAGATCGCCCGCGGCTACGACGCCACCTACCTCGCCGCACGCGCGCTTGCTGATTTGACGCAGTACCGGGTGGCGCAGGCACGCGCCGGCCTGCGGCCGTCGGTGGGACTGTCCGCTGACTACACGCGCACGGAACAGAACGGCTTTCAGGATCAGACGTCCCGCGGCCCCTCGGCCATGGTCTCCGGCAAGCAGCCGCTCTTCAACCGCAACGCGAGCGTCTCGATCGAACAGGCCGAACGCGCGGCCGATGTGTCGATGGCGGATCTGCAGGTTGCCGAGCAGGAACTGATCGTGCGCGTGGCGCAGACATACTTCGATGTGCTGGCCGCGCAGGACACCTTGGCCAGCGCCCGCGCGGGCAAGTCGGCGATCGCGGAACAGCTCGCCTCGGCCAAGCGCAACTTCGAAGTGGGCACGGCCACCATCACCGACACCCGCGAAGCCCAGGCACGCTTCGACCTCAGCACGGCCGAGGAGATCGCCGCGGAGAACGACCTGCGCATCAAGCGCCTGGCGCTTGACCAACTCGTGGGCCGCTCCGGCGTCGATCCGCGGCCGCTTGCCACGCCCGTCGCGCTGCCGCCTCCCATGCCCGACAACGTCGAAGCCTGGGTCAGCCAGACCGAGACCTCCCCCTCGGTGCGCAGGGCGCTGCTCGGCTACGACATCGCCCGGCTCGAGACCGAGAAGGCCCGTGCCGGCCACCTGCCCACGGTCGACTTCGAAGCAGGCTATGGACGCGGTCACGCGAAGCAGACCTCCACCACGCCCACGGCCCTGGGCACCAACACCGGCAGCTACAACGGCTCCACCATGCAATCGAGCGTCGGCATCACGCTGCGGGTGCCGCTGTTCTCGGGCTTTGCCGTCCAGAACCGCGTGAAGGAAACGCTCGCCCTCGAAGAACAATCGCGCAACAACCTCGATGCCGCCCGCCGCACCGTCGCACAGGCCACCCGCACCGCCTTCTTCGGCGTGCAGTCGGGGCAAGCACGGGTGAAGGCGCTGGAGGCCGCGGAATCATCGAGCCAACTCGCCCTGGAAGCCACGCAGCTCGGCTACAAGGTGGGCGTGCGCGTCAACCTCGACGTGCTCAATGCGCAAACGCAGCTGTACTCCACCCGGCGCGACCTTGCGAAGGCGCGCTACGACGTCATCGTCAACAACCTGCGGTTGCGTCAGGCGGCAGGCCAGTTGGAAACGGCGGACATTGCGGCTGCGAACCAGCTGCTGGCGCGTTGACTGGGCTGGTACTTCGCGTTTGATTCGTCTGCCGCTCGGGGCATTGGCGCCGGGGCGGGCAGTGGGCCCGGCTTTCGCCGGGGTGACATGGTTGTTGCGCACCGCAGCACACACCCCGTCATACCGGCGAACGCCGGTACCCACTGCATCGAATCGCCCAGGCCAGTGAACGGGGGACATTGCGGCTGCGAACCAGCTGCTGGCGCGTTGACTGGGCTGGTTCTTCGCGGTTGATTCGTCTGCCGCTCTGGGCATTGGCGCTGGGGCGGGCAGTGGGCCCCGGCTTTCGCCGCGGTGACATGGTTGTTGCGCACCGCAGCACACACCCCGTCATACCGGCGAAAGCCGGTACCCACTGCATCGAATCGCCCAGGCCAGTGCATTGAGGCGAATCATTCGACGGCACACCACGCCCAGGAAGACGAGCCCCGCGTCAAGTCAGCAGCGGCACGATGCGCCCGGCCATGCGCCGGGCGGCCCCCTGATGAGCCGACGCAAACGCCAGCGCATTGGCCGCGAAGCTTTCGCGTGTCCCCGGCAGCAGCAAGTCGGCGGCGCGGGCCACCGCGTCATCCATGCCCGTGACACGCAGCGAGGCTCCCGCGGCCAACGACAATTCGGCCGCCTCGGCGAAGTTGAAGGTGTGCGGCCCCATCACGATGGGGCAGCCGCAGGCCGCGGCCTCGATCAGGTTCTGCCCGCCCAGCGGAGCAAAGCTGCCGCCGAGCAAGGCCACATCCGACAAGCCATAGTAGAGCGGCATCTCGCGCATGGAGTCGCCGAGCCACACATCGGCTTCGAGTGCCTCTGCCGATGGGGCTTCCCCCCAGCTGGAGCGGCGAGCCAGGCGCAGGCCCGAATCCCTCACGAGCGCGGCCACTTCGTCGAACCGCTGCGGATGCCGCGGCACGATCAACAAGAGCCCTCGTCGTTCCGCCGGCAGGGCTCGCCAGGCGCCCAACAAGGCAGCCTCTTCGCTTTCGCGGGTGGAGGTGCCCAGCATCACCGGGCGATCCAGCAGGGTGCGCCAGGCCCGCCCCCGCTGCAGCAGCAGGGGGTCGACCGTCATGTCGAACTTCAGGTTGCCGCAAACCTCCACATCGGCCACGCCGGCCTGGCGCAATCGCGTGGCGTCGGCATGGGTTTGTGCCAGCGCCGCACGCATCGATGAAATGGCCGGCCCCAGCAAGGCACTGACCCGTTGCCCCCGGCGCGCACTTCTCTCGCTCAGGCGCGCGTTCGCCAGCACCATCGGCACGCCAGCGCGCCGGGCAGCCTCGAGCACATTGGGCCAGATCTCGGTTTCCATCAGCACCCCGGCGGCCGGCCGGAAGTGCTGGAGGAAGCGGCGCGTGGCGCCCGGTGTGTCATAGGGAAACCAGACGTGCATGTCGCCGTCGCGCAGCAAGGCCTTGCCGGCCTCATGCCCGGTGGCGGTGCCGTTCGTCAGCAGCAGCCGAAGGTCCGGATGCTGCTGACGCAGTGCATCGACCAGCGCCTGCGCCGCACGGGTTTCGCCGAGGGACACGGCGTGCAGCCACAGCGCGCCGGGCGCCACGGGTGCACGGCCGTAGAAGCCGAAGCGCTCCCGGATGGCATGCCGGTAAAGCGGTTCGTGTCGCCCGCGCCACCAGAGCTTGCCGACGTAGGCCGGTGTGATCAGGCGCAGCAAGGCCGAATATGCGCCGCGCGCGGCGCCCGATTGCCAGTCGCTCATGAATGCCGGGCCCGGTGCACGTTCTGCCAAGCCGACCACACCTGGTCGACCTCGGGCGTGGGGCGGCCTTCGAGCGAGATCTGATGGCGGTGCCCGTGGGATGCCTGCGGGCCGGTGCGCCAGGCGGTGGGAAAGTTGTAAAGCTGCACGTGCGGCAGGTCGAGGGCCACGGCGATGTGGCTCAGGCCGCTGTCGACACCGATCACGCCTTGGGTGCCGCCCATGTGGTCCACCAGCGTGTCGAGCGACATGGCCGGCCACACGCGGGCTTGCGGGCCGATCGCGCGTGCGATGCGTTCGGCTCGTTCCCGCTCGGCCTGTCCGGCGTGCGGGAGCGCGATGGAAAATCCGGACGACACGCACCGCCGGCCCAGTTCGACCCAGTGCGCCTCAGGCCACAGCTTGTCGTCGCGAGAGGTGCCGTGCACGAACACGAGCGTGGGCTCGGCGCAGCGTGGGCCGTGCGACTGCAACCCGAAGACCGGCGGGCTTTGCACCGTGTGGCCGAGTGCCTTGGCCGTCATGACGCGCGAGCGGTCGAGCGCATGGATGTGCGGGGTGATGGCAATGGCTTGATCGGCCAGCCAGCGTGCCGGCGCTTCGTAGCCGGACCCTTCGGTGCGGTTGGCCAGGCCGTAGCGCGTGCCCCGCGCCAGGCGGGCGACGACCGCGGATTTGGTGAGCCCCTGCAAGTCGATCACCGCATCGTACCGATGCGCCTGCAGCAAGGCTTTGAACGTGCGCCATTCGGCGCGAACCGCGCCCGTCCACCAGGCTTTGCGCCAGCGGCGCTGGGCGCATTCGAACACCTGGCCGATGCCCGCGACACGCCGCACCAGCGGCGCGAACCCGGGCTCGACCACCCAGTCGATGAGCGCACCGGGATGGGCCGTCCGGATGTCGTGGACGACGGGCATCGCGTGAACGACGTCCCCCAGCGACGAGAGTTTGACGAGGAGGACGCGCACGACGCTCAATGGGCCGCGGCGGCCACCTCGGCGTCGGGCTTGACCTTGCGCAACGCGTCCATGAACTGCCCCTCGATGCGATGTAGGGCTTCCTCGGTGTGGCCTTCGAAGCGCAGCACCAGCACCGGGGTCGTGTTCGACGACCGGATCAGCCCGAAACCGTCATCGTACTCTGCCCGCAGGCCGTCGATCGTGACGATCTCCCTGGCGCCCGGGAACGCGGCCGATTCGAGCAGCTTCTGCACGACCTGGCGCGGCTCGCCTTCGGCGCAGGCCACGTTCAGCTCAGGGGTGTTGTGGCTCGAAGGCAAGCCGTCGAGCACCTCGCTCGGGTTGTCGGCACGGGACAGGATCTCGAGCAGGCGGGCGGCGGTGTAGGTGGCGTCGTCGAAGCCGTACCAACGCTCGCTGAAGAAGATGTGCCCGCTCATCTCGCCGGCCAGCGGTGCCTTCGTTTCCTTCAGCTTGGCCTTGACGAGTGAATGGCCGGTGTTCCACATCAGCGGCTCGCCACCAGCTTCGCGGATGACCGGGGCCAGGCGCTGGGTGCACTTGACGTCGTAGATGATGGTGGCGCCCTTGTTGCGCTGGAGCACGTCGATGGCGAACAGCATCAGCTGGCGGTCGGGGTAGATGATGTTGCCGTCATTGGTCACGACGCCCAGGCGGTCGCCGTCGCCGTCGAACGCCAGGCCCAGCTCGGCATCGGTTTCCTTCACGGTGCGGATCAGGTCGGCCAGGTTCTCAGGCTTGCTGGGGTCCGGATGGTGGTTGGGGAAATCGCCGTCCACCTCGGAGTACAGCTCGGTCACATCGCAACCGAGGGCGCGCAGGATGCCCGGGGCCGAGGCGCCGGGAATGCCGTTGCCGGAGTCGACCACGATCTTCATGCGGCGAGCGAGCTTGCAGTCGCTGGTGATCCGGTGGCTGTACTCGGGGAGGATGTCCATCGTGGCGGCCCGGCCGGCACCCTGGATGTAGTCCTCCTGCTCGATGCGACGGCGCAGCGCCTGGATTTCCTCGCCATAGATGGCGCGGCCGGCCAGCACCATCTTGAACCCGTTGTAGTCCTTGGGGTTGTGACTGCCCGTCACCTGGATGCCGCTGTTGCAGCCGTGCTCGCCGCGAGTGGCGGCAACGTAGTACAGCATGGGCGTGGTGACCGCGCCGAGGTCCACCACGTCGAGGCCGGTGGATACCAGGCCCCGCACCAGCGCTGCGACGAGCGAGGGGCCCGACAGCCGGCCATCGCGCCCCACCGCCACCGCCTTCTCACCCGCCTCGATGGCGGCGCTGCCGAAGGCGCGGCCGAGGTGTTCGGCAAACGCTTCATCGATCGTCTTGCCCACGATGCCGCGGATGTCGTAGGCCTTGAAGTTGGACGCGGTGACTTGCATGCTGAATGTGCTCCGTGAAGTTTTGCGGGGATTGTAGGGAGGCAAAGCGCCTTTTTTCGGGCGTCGGGACGTGTCCGGAAACGGCGAGTCGGATGCAATCGCCGTGCCGATAATGGCTGCATGGACCTCGACGACGACGCCGCCTACGAAGTGATTAAAGCCCGCGACGCGCGCTTTGACGGGCGCTTGTTCGTGGGGGTCACCTCGACCGGCATCTATTGCCGCCCGGTTTGCAGGGTCAGGACACCAAGGCGCGAAAACTGCCGGTTCTTCAGCAGCCCGGCCCAGGCGGAGGCCCAGGCTTTTCGGCCCTGCATGAAGTGCCGGCCCGAGGTTGCGCCGGGCCCGGGCCTGGTGTGGTCCACGATGGACGCCTCGCGCACCCTGGCCGTGCAGGCGGCGCACTGGCTCGACGGCCATGCCGGCGAAGGTGGGGCCACCTCCATGGCGGCCCTGGCCGATCGCCTGGGGGTGAGCGACCGCCACCTGCGGCGCATCTTCCATGCGGAACACGGTGTCACGCCGCTGCAGTACCTGCAGACCCGCCGCCTGCTGCTCGCCAAGCAGTTGCTGACCGACACGCGGCTGCCGGTGACCGACGTGGCCCTGGCAAGCGGCTTCCTCAGTCTGCGCCGTTTCAACGCCGCCTTCGCGGAGAGCTACCGCATGAGCCCCAGCGCCTTGCGGCGCGACACCGCCCGCGAAGCGCCGCGGGATGACGGGCTGGTCGTGCACCTCGGGCTGCGCGCCCCGTATGACCACGGCGCCCTGCTGCGCTTTCTTGCGACGCGGGCCGTGCCGGGCGTGGAATGCGTGACCGGTGCCAGCGTGCGACGCAGCGTGCGCGCCGGTGTTCTTGGCGATGCAGCCGGCTGGCTCGACGCCGAGTTCCTGCCCGGCTGCGCGCTCGTGCGCCTGCGGTTCGCGCCGTCGCTGGCCCCCGCCAGCAGCCGCGTGGTCGCCGCCGTGCGGCGCTGGCTCGACCTGGACGCGGACCCGGCCACCATCGACGGGGCCCTCGCCGATTTGCCCGGCACGCCGGGCCTGCGCCTGCCCGCCAGCGTCGACCCCTTCGAGATGGCCGTGCGAGCCGTGCTGGGCCAGCAGGTCACCGTGGCCGCGGCCCGCACGCTGGCGCGGCGGCTGGTCGACCGTTTCGGAGAAGCGGCATCGAGCCCCTGGCCGCAAGAGGTGGACCGCTGGTTCCCCGGCCCCGAGGCACTCGCGGCCGCACCGCTCGAGCGCATCGCCGAACTCGGCATCATGAGCACCCGCGCCAAGGCCATCCAGGCACTGGCCGGGGCGTGGCCGGATCTCTCGGAGCGGTTGCGCTCGGACCCCGCCCCGGGGCCGCTGATCGAGGCCTTGTGCGCCCTGCCCGGCATCGGTCCATGGACGGCGCACTACATCGCCATGCGGGCCACCGGCTGGCCCGATGCCTTTCCGCCGAAGGACATTGCCGTGCTCCATGCCATGAAGAACCTGTACGGCACCTCATCGCCGCGCGAAGCGGAACGCCACGCCGAACGCTGGCAACCGTGGCGCGCATACGCCGTGCTTCGCCTGTGGAACAGTCTCACCCCTCGACCATGAGCGACATGCGACGATCCCTTCACAGTCGATGCACGGCTCAAGCGGTGCTGCCCTCCCCGTTCGGCCCGCTGCTGTGGGCCCGCACGGCGGCCGGCATCGCGGGCATGTGGTTCGACGGGCAGAAATGGTTCCCCAAGGCCTTCGAGGCGCCGGAGCGACCGGGCGACCCGCTGATCCTGGACGCCGCGGCCCAGCTGGACGACTACTTCAACGGCCGCCGCCTCGTGTTCGACCTGCCACTCGACCTGCACGGCACGCCGTTCCAGAAGGCGGTGTGGGCCGAGCTGCTGCGCATCGGTCCGGGGCAGACGCGCACGTACAGCGACATTGCGATGGCGGTGGGCTCGCCGCAGGCCGTGCGGGCCGTCGGCTTGGCCGTGGGGCGCAATCCGGTGGGCATCATCGTGCCCTGCCACCGGGTCATTGGCCGAAATGGCACCCTGACCGGCTATACGGGTGGACTCGATCGCAAACAGGCTCTGCTGCAACTTGAAGGCGTGTGGCACTCTCAGCAGCAGAGCCTGCTTTGAACCACGGCCACTCTCTCAGCTGACCGTTGGATCCATGCGGAACCTCCGCGATCAGAAGTTGTGGCGAAGGCCGACCGCCAGCGATGAAAAATCACCACCGTAGGGTGCATTCGCATCCTGCGACACCTTCGTGTAGAAGGCGTAGGCACGGGTGCGCTTGCTGAGGTTGTAGCCATAGGCCACGGTCCATTGCGTGGCCGCGCTCTCGGCCAGCTTGTCGTAGTCGCCCGAGCGACCGACGTTCAGATGGATTTCCGACGCGCCGAGTGCATACATCCCCGACAAGCGGTACGTGTTGCGTTTGCCGAAGCCGGCGCCGAAGCCGTCCTCATCGCGCTGGTAGTAGCCACCGAACGTGAAATCGCCGAGCGTGTACAGGCCGCGCAGGGCGAACTGGTTCGCATCGCCGAGCTTCTGGTAGCCGGCGCCCAGGGCCAGTGCCTGGAACGTGTAATTGGCAGCCACATCGTAGCCCTTGTGGGTCGAGCCGTTCTGGGTTTCGCTGACGGCCACTTCGCCGGTGAAACCAGAGAACGACGGCGTCCGATAGGCCACCTTGTTGGTGTTGTTCGGCAGGTACGCATACAGGCGGTCGGCCGAGCTGCCGGTGTCGTGGTTGTGCAGGCTCACGAAGTCCGCGGTGGCGTAGTAGGCCTCGCTCGTGAAGTTGCCGATACGGACGGTGCCGAAGTTGCTGCCGAGGAACACTTCACTGCCACGTCCCCAGAAATTGCCGGACTGGGTGCCCGTGGTGGGATCGAAGCCGTGCTCAAGGGCAAAGCCGGCCTTCAGGCCGCCACCGAGATCCTCGACGCCGCGAAATCCCAGGCGCGAAGAATTGTTCTCCAGGCTTTTGGTCCGACTGGCATCGCCCACCTTCTGCGATTCGGCCGAGACGTTCAAGCGGCCCCAAACGGTGACGTTGCTTTGTGCGAAGGCTGCGCCGGTCGTGGTCAGGGCAAGAGCGGTCAACAGGAAAAGGTTCTGTTTTTTCATTGGTTCAGCAGTTCGAAGTAAAAAATCGGTGTAAATCGCGAATGCACTGGTGAAAGGAACTACCCCCAATCAGAAGGCGGGCAGATTATCTCTACGCAAAACCAGCGTGCAGAATCGGTGAGAACCCGCACTGTGGCGGAATGGCCAGTGGGCGCTGACATCGGCGATGGTGAGCCGAGACCGCGCCGCCGCGCGACGCAGGTGCACCGCGTCCGTTGTGAAACTCAGCGCGCACGTGCTCCCGTGCGCGAAGAAGACGCGCCCGCGTTCGGCCTTTTATTCCTGGGACAGGGACTTCGGCGGGTTCACCTTCTGGGCCCACGCATAGGCGCGTTGGGTGGCGGGGCGAGCGCGGATCGTGTCGATCCAGCGGGCCACGTTCGGGTAGTCGGCCAGCCGCTGCTGTTGCCGCTCGTGGCCCAGCGTCCACGGATAAATTGCGATGTCGGCAACGGAGTAGGCATCGGCTGCAACGAAGTCGCGGCCATTGAGCCGGCGATCGAGCACGGCATACAGGCGCGCCGTCTCGCGCACGTAGCGATCGATCGCATAGGGGATGCGTTCGGGAGCGACATGATTGAAATGGTTGTTCTGCCCGAACATCGGCCCCACGCCGGCCATCTGCCAGAAGAGCCATTGCAACACGTCCGCGCGGTGGCGAACGTCCTGCGGCATCAGCTGGCCCGTCTTCTCGGCCAGGTACACCAGGATCGCACCCGACTCGAACAAGTGCACCGGTTCGCCGCCATCTGCCGGCGCCTGGTCGACGATCGCCGGCACGCGGTTGTTGGGTGTGATGTTGAGAAAGCCAGGGGCAAACTGTTCACCCTTGCCGATGTTCACCGGCACCAAGCGGTAAGGCACGCCTGTTTCCTCGAGAAACAGCGTGATCTTGTGTGCGTTCGGGGTGGTCCAATAGTACAAATCGATCATCGCGGCCCCAAGGTCGCTGCGGGTTCGAGCAGGTTGCCAGGGAATCTCTTTGCACGGGCACGAAAGGGTCAATGGGCCCTTTCGGCTGCAACGCTTTCGCGCGCTGGGGAGGCCTGCAGCTGACCGCACCGTGACATCGTGCGCGCGAGAAGGCGCCACCGGCAGAACATGCAGGCCTACACTGGCCCCATGGTCGCAAGCCCCGCCCTCGCCCTCTCCGGCATGAATGCCGCGCAAGTCGGCCTGCGCACGGCGGCGCACAACATCGCGAACCTGAACACCGAAGGGTTTCGCCGACAGCAGGTGGTGCAGGCCGAAGCCCCGTCGGGCGGCGTGACGACCGAACTCACCCGGGCCGAGCACGCTGGCGCCGAGATGGAGACCGACATGGTGGGCATGCTCCAGGCCAAGCATGCCTTTCTTGCCAACCTCGCCGTGTTCCGCACCAGCGACCGGATGATGGGATCGCTGCTCGACACCATCGGCTGAACGCAGGCCTCGCAGGCCTGCCGCAGCATCATGCAGCCATTGCGGCGTGCTTGAGGTGAGCGAGGTTCTTGAGCATGTCCTCCGCGATGTCGGCGAGATTGAACCGCGGCGTCCAGCCCCAATCGCGCCTGGCTTGCGTATCGTCGATCGAGTTCGGCCAGCCGCTTGCAATGGCCTGCCGGAAGTCAGGTGCGTAGGCGATCTCGAAATTGGGGCAATGCTTGCGGATCTCTGCTGCGATCTCCGCCGGGGTGAACGAGACGCCGGCCAGGTTGTAGCTGCCGCGCTCGGAGAGCCGATCGCCCGGGGCTTCCATCAATTCGATGGTGCCTCGCACCGCATCGTCCATGTACATCATGGGCAGCGCTTCATCGTCTGCCAGGAAACACGCATAGCGCTCCCCCTTGATGGCCGAATGGAAGATGTCGATGGCGTAATCGGTGGTGCCGCCTCCGGGAAGCGTCTTGTGCGAGATCAGCCCGGGATAGCGGATGCTGCGCACATCGACGCCGTGGTTCGCAAAGTACCAGCGGCACCAGCCTTCGCCGGCGAGCTTGGAGATGCCGTAGACCGTCGTGGGCTCCATGATGGTGCTCTGGGGGGTGCCATCGGCCGGCGTCGTCGGCCCGAAGGCCGCGATGGAACTCGGCCAGAACACCTTGTCGAGCCCGTACTGCCGGGCCGTCTCGAGAACGTTCAGCAGGCCGGTCATGTTGAGGTGCCAGGCCCAGGCCGGCGCCTTCTCGCCCGTGGCCGACAAGGCCGCCGCCAGGTGGTAGATCTGGGTGATCTCCTGGCGCTCGACCATGTTCTTGAGTGCGCCGGGGTCCGTCACGTCGAGCTTCTCATGGGCAATGTGCCGGTGGCGGCCCGTGGGCACCTGGTCGCTGGTGACGATCTGCTCGCTGCCGTAGCGCCCTGCAAGCGCAAGCGCCAATTCGGTGCCCAGCTGACCGTTGGCGCCGGTGATCAAGATGCGGGGGCTGCTGCTCATGTCGTCACTCCCAGCTCTTTGCCCGCCTGGGCGAACGCCGCCAAGGCGCGGTCCAGCTGCTCCAGGGTGTGCTGCGCGCTGACCTGCACCCGGATGCGCGCCTGGCCCTTGGGCACCACCGGATAGAAGAAGCCCACCACATAGACCCCGAGTTCCAGCAGACGCTGCGAAAGCTTCTGGGCCAGTTCAGACTCATGAACCATGACCGGGATGATCGGATGCTCGCCCGGCTTGACGTTGAAGCCTCGCGCTTCGAGACCGGCACGGAAGTGCCGTGCATTGCGTTCGAGGCGATCACGCAAGCTTGTGTCTGCTTCCAGAATGTCCAGCACCTTGATGCTGGCGCCGACGATCGATGGCGCGACGGTGTTGGAGAAAAGGTAGGGGCGCGACCGCTGGCGCAACAGCGCCACGACGTCGGCACGGGCGCTCGTGAATCCCCCGGAGGCACCGCCCAGCGCCTTGCCCAGGGTGCCGGTGATGATGTCGATCTTGCCGAACACCCCGCGGTGTTCATGCGTGCCGCGGCCGCGAGGCCCGAGGAAACCTGTCGCATGGCATTCGTCGATGCCCAGCAAGGCGCCGTGCTCGTCACACAGCGTGCGCATCTCGTCGAGCCGGGCGATCGTGCCGTCCATCGAGAAGACGCCGTCGGTGAAGACCAGCTTGAAACGGGCCCCTTCAGCTTCAGCGGCCTGGAGTTGCCGCCGCAAATCATCGAGGTCGTTGTGCTTGTAGCGGTAGCGCCGGGCCTTGCTCAAACGGATGCCGTCGATGATCGAGGCGTGGTTGAGCTCGTCGCTGATCACCGCGTCCTCCGCGCCCAGCAGCGTTTCGAAGAGACCGCCATTGGCATCGAAGGCCGAGCCGTACAGGATCGTGTCCTCCATGCCCAGAAAGCTGGAGAGGCGGCGCTCCAGGGTCTTGTGAAGATCCTGCGTGCCGCAGATGAAACGCACGGAACTCAGCCCGAAGCCCCGCTCCGACAACGCCTGGCGAGCCGCTTCCACCACGTTGGGATGCGACGACAGGCCCAGGTAATTGTTGGCACACAGGTTGATCACGCCCCGGCCATCCTGCGTGTCGATCTCACTGCCCTGCGGCGTGACGATGATGCGCTCGGTCTTGAACAAGCCCGCCTCCCGGATGGCCTGTATCTCATTGCGCACGGCGGCGTAGAAATCTGCGGTGGTCGGCATGAAGGCTCCTGCGGGGTTCATTTGAAACGGGGAACGAGTTCGATATACTGAACACGAAGTTCAATATATCGAGCAAGAAACCATGGCGCAACCCCTAGCAGATCAGCCGGCGGCCATTGGCCCGCCCGTCATTGGCGCCAGGTTGCAGGCATTGCGCCAGTCTAGAAAACTGTCGCTCGACGAGTTGTCGCGGCGTGCCGGCGTCTCCAAATCCATGCTCTCGCAAGTGGAGCGCAACCAGGCCAACCCCACCATCGCCGTGCTGTGGCGCCTGGCCAATGCGCTGGAGGTTCACCTCGCGGATTTCCTCTTGGTCGCGATGGCGACGACACCGCAGCCCATCGTGCTGGTCGGTGACCACGCCGTGCCGGTGATACGCAGCCCGGACGGGAAATGCGAACTGAAAATCCTGGGCCCCATCGAACTGGCAGGCCGCCTGGAGTGGTATCGGCTGACGATCCAGCCGGGCGGCACCCTGGTTTCGGCACCGCATGAGCATGGAGCGAAAGAGCACCTGTCGGTGCTGGCCGGACAAGTCATGGTGCAATCGGCCGAGGCAGAGCAAAAGGTCAGGCCGGGTGAGACCGCTCGCTACCCGGTGGACGTGCAGCATGCGCTGACGAATCCGGGCAAAGGCGTCGCCACGGCCTTGCTCGTCGTGGAGTACGCGTAAGAGGCAGCAGGCGTTGCGGGCCCTACCGCCCGTGACTGACCCTCAGAATCGTTCCGTGTTCTTTCGAAATCTCGGCCAACGCCACACCGCCGAGCATTCGCCCGGGCAAGCTGCCGGTGACGACCCAGACGCCGTTGTTCAGCCTTGCGTTGTAGGGCGACTGTTTTGCAATGGCCGCCTTTCCGTAGATGGGCTCCCAGACAGCGACTGCGATCTTGATCGCGGTCTCTTGGTCTGGGACGTAGCCCTCAGGCCGCCTTACGTTGTGAAGTGAGTGGTCCTGGGCCATGGCAACAGAGCAAGACAGGGCTAGAAGCACAAACAAGAACTGCGTGCCGCATACGCGTAAGGCAACTTCCTTCACCATCGACGCGAGGCGTGTTGACGCTGACTTCAATCAGCCCCCGTGAGGAGGGTCGCGATGTCTTGCCTGTCGCCCAGCAGCCGGACGACGTCGAGATGGCTCTCGCCTTCGAAGTAGAACCATTGCATCGGAAAGCCTTTGATTCGCCAACTGCGAAGGGCTGGAATTTCGCACAAGAGCGCCAACGTCGGCGAACCCATGGCGGGCATTTGCTCGATGGATTTGAGTGCAGCTACGGCTGAGTCAAACAGCCGTTCACCAAGAATGACGCCACCTTGTTGCCCATAGTGACGCGCGGCTTCGACGAGATCCTCTTCTGCCAAGGGGCGAAGTTTCGCCGGCTTCAACGCAAGCCGCCCAGAGCTCTTTCCCTCAATTGCGCAGCAACCTCTGCAGTGAGGGTGCGTCCGCTGCCGGAGTTCAAACCCTCTTCGATCAACTCCCGCAGACGCTTCTTCGCCTGCTCCTCCTGATCGCGCCGGATCAGCTCCCGCAGGTACTCGCTGGTGTTTCCGTACTGTCCGGAGCGCACGCGTTGATCGACGTAGCTCCGCAACGCTTCGGGCAGCGCAAAGCTCATGGTGTTGGTACTCATATCTGCATGATCCCGCCAACTATCAATAGTTGTCAAGATTTGCCGATGACCCCCGAAGTTCAAATCCCTTCCGCCTCCGGCGGCAGATAGCGCGGTGCAAGCGCAGCCCGGCGCCGCCGCTCCCGGGCCGACAGCCAGGTGCCCCCTGCCCCGCACAGCGCAATGGCGGCGATGCCGACCAGCGCCCACACATCCGGCAAATGGTCGAACACGAGCCAGCCACCCAGCGTGGCAAACACGATCTGCAAGTACAGGTACGGGGTGAGCGTGGCCACGGGCGCCCTGGTGTAGGCGAAGATGAGCATCAGGTGCCCCAGGCTCCCGAACACGCCCATCCACAACAGCGCCCACCACAATGAAACGTTGAGCGGCGCCCAGAAGAACGGCAGCACAGCGCAACACGCCACGGCCCCCACCAGGCCGGTGTAGAAGTGCGTGGTGCCGGCGTCTTCCATGCGGGCAAGGCGGCTGGTCAAGGCCTGGAACGAGCCGAGCACGCCCACCAGCAGCAGCGGGAGCAGGCCCGACCATTCGAACATTTCGCGGCCCGGCCGGATGACGATCATGGCGCCGGCGAAGCCCCCCAGCACGAGCAGCCAGCGCAGCGGTGACACGCGTTCGTTGAGCGACGTGGCCGCCAGCATGGTGACGACGAGCGGCGTCAGCATGATGATCGCGGTGAATTCGCCCACCGGGGTGAGCTTCAATGCGAGGTAAGAGAGCATGCTCGACGTGAGCAGCAAGCCACCTCGAAGCAGTTGCAGCCAGGGGTGGCGGGTATGCAGCAGCGACAGGCCGCGCCGGGGCAGCAGCACCGCGGCCGTGGCGACGGCCTGGAACATGTAGCGGAACCACACCGCCATGACCAGGGGCACCGCGGCGCTGATGAGTTGGGTGGTGGTGTCGAGCGCAGCAAAACCGGCCACGGCGGCGGTCACGAACAGCACGCCTTGCAGTGCGTGGCTTCGGGAGGAATCGGTCATCGTGGGCTCAGGACGTGGTCTCGGGCGGAAAAAAAGGCGGATCCGCTGCTGGCGAGCCCGAGTTCACGGGCTGCGGCCAGCAAGGCCGGCGCCACTTCGGGCAGCCGCGCCTCGGTGAGCCGCACGCTGGGGCCCGCCACGCTGACCGTGCCCAGCACGGCCCCGCTGGCAGGATGGTGCACGGCGGCCGCCACGGCCGCCAGCCCGGGCGCCGCGCTGTCGACAAGCCAAGCATACCCACGCTCGCGCGCGCGCAGCACGCCAGCCATCACGTCCCGCAAAGTGCGAGGGGCATTCGGGCCTTGTCCCTCATAGGTGGTGATGCCTTGCCGGGCGATCATGGCCAGTGCGTCGTCACCATGGACAGCGGCCAGCCAGGCGTGGCCGGAGGCCGTGCAAGACAGCGCGGCCTCCCGGCCCATGTCAGGGTCATAGCGCAAGCCTCCGGGCGCCCCCTGGGCCTTGGCGATCCAGACCTGCCGGTCGCCATCGATCACCCCCAGACGCACCAGTTCGCCAGTGGTCTGCGCCAAGGCGTCCAGGATGGGCTGCGTGACATCGCTGAGCCCGCTGGTCGCGAGGAAACCGAATGCGAGCGACAGCAGCCGGGTGTTCAGCAGGTAGCGGGAGTTGCCCGCGTCCTGGCGTGCGTGGCCAAGCTCGACCAAGTCTGCCAGCGTGCGGTGGGCCGCGCTCTTGGGCATGCCCAATGCGTCGGCAATGGCCTGCAATGGCAGGCCGGCGGGATGAGCGCAGAGCAGCTCCAGGGCGCCGATGGCGCGGGCGGTTTGTTGCGTGGCCATGGTTTTGGAAGAAAACCGACACATTGGAACACAGTTCCAAATTCTCTGCGGCCGCCGCGGCAAATCGTCAAAGGAGCGGACGCAGTTCCGCGGCCACCTCCTGCAGCGGCGGCAACAACTTTTCGAGCATCGTCTCCTGGGTGTACGACTGGGATTGCAATGTCATGCCGATGCTGCCCCGGCATTCCCCCTTGCGGTCCTTGATCGGGATGCCAATGCCCCGCAACGCCGGGTCGAGCTGTTGCTCGGTCATCCAGAACCCCAGTGAGCGCGCGGCCGTCACATGCTCCCTGAACCGGGCCACGTCCACGACGGTGTGCGCGGTGAATGCGGAGAACTCGTGTTCCGCGATCCAGCGCTCGACCGCGTCTTCAGTCCAGGTGGAGAGGATCGCGACGCCCGGCGCCACGGTGTGCGCAGGCACCCGCACCCCCACCTGGTAGCCGATGGAGACGAAGCGCGGCGGGCTGCTTCGGGCGAGGTAGACGACTTCATGCCCATCGAGCACGCTGAAGTTGACGGTCTCGCCGGTGCTCATCGACACGCGCTGGATGAACGGCTGCATCAAGCGCGGGAGCCGCGCAGCGGCCAGGTAGCTCTGGCCCAGGCGCAGCACGCGGGGCAGCAGCCAGAAGTGCTTGCCATCGCCCGCCGCATAGCCGAAGTGGACGAGGCTCAGCAGATAGCGCCGGGCTGCGGTGCGGGTGATCTGGGCCCGCACGGCCACTTCTGAGGCGGTCAGCCGGGGATGTTCGTCGTCGAAGGCTTCGATCACCCGGAGGCCCTTGCCGAGGCCTTCGATCAGGTCCTTCTTTTCAACCTCCAACTTGATTTCTTCAATCATCACCCGTGCTCCGAACAAACCCTTGAACAAAGCGAAATGCGCGCGCTCGGCGCGATTGTCGCGCATTCGTGCAAAAAGCGTCTTGTGGTCAACCCGGGGTGTGTCTATTGTTCACTTCGTCCACACTTGAAAACATCAACATGAAGATTTCCGGCACCACCCGCGTGTTTCTCATTCTTGGAGACCCTGTGGCTCAAGTGCGTGCGCCCGCGATATTCAACCACCTGTTCGAGCAGCATGGCGTCGATGCCGTGCTCGTGCCGGCGCAGGTGCACCCGGAAGACCTCGAAGGCTTTGCGCGCCACGCGCTCAAGGCGGGCAACATCGATGGGCTGTGGGTGGCCATCCCGCACAAGACCGGCATTGTTTCCATGCTCGACCGCTGCGACGCGCTGGGCCGGGCCACCGGTGCCGTGAACGCCGTGCGCAGGAACGCGGACGGCAGCATCGAAGGCGCCCTGTTCGACGGGATCGGGTTCACGAAGGCGCTCCGAACATTTGGCATCCCCCTGGCCGGGCGCAATGCCCTGGTGGTGGGCGTGGGCGGCGGCGGGGTGGCGATCGCTGCTTCCCTGGCACAACAGGGCGCCGGCCGGGTGGCGTTGTACGACAGCACCCCTGGACGCACCGAGGCCGTGGCCGCGCGGCTGCGGGCGGAGTTCAACACCGAGGTCGTCTCCGTACCCACCGCCGATCCGGCCGGCTACGACCTCGTGGCGCATGCCACCCCGCTGGGTCTCAAGAAGGACGACCCGCTGCCCTTCGATGTGTCGCGCCTGGACCGCGACACCGCGGTGGTGGACATCCTCATGAAAAACCAGCCCACCCCGCTCGTGCGCGCCTGCCGTGAACGAGGCATTGACGCTCATCCGGGCTTCGAGATGATGGTGCAGCAAGCGCCCGAATACCTTTCCTTTTTCGGCTTCGACGACATCGCAAAGACGGTGCAGGCCGACCCCACCGACGTTCGTGCCCTGCTCACGCAGACCTGACGCCGGATCTCCTCCCCTCGACCACTGAGCAGACGCACATGAGAAAGATCCACCTGGCCGCCTTCACCGCTTGCGCCCTGGCCGCCGGCGCAGCCCAAGCACAGATCAAGATCGCCCTGATTCAGGAGTTATCCGGTGCCGGCGCCACGGCCGGCACGAACTTCAAGAATGGCGCGGAGCTCGCCATCAAGGAGATCAATGCCGCGGGCGGCATCCTCGGCAACCAGATCCAGGCGAGCGTCAACGACACGCAGTCCAACCCGGGCGTGGCCAAGGGCCTGGCCACGAAGGCCGTGGACGACGGGGTGTTCGCGGTGTTCGGCCCCACGTTCTCGGGCTCCATGATCGTCAGCATGGCTGAGACGCGCCGCGCCGAAGTGCCGAACTTCACCGGTGCGGAAGCGGCGGCCATCACGCAGCAGAACAACCCGTATGTGTTCCGCACGAGCTTCACCCAGACGACGTCGATGCCCAAGGTGGCGCGCTACATCGCCAACAACCTCAAGGCCAAGAACGTCGCGGTGATCTACGTCAACAACGACTTCGGCAAGGGCGGCCGTGACGCCTTCAACAAGGCCGCCGCCGAAGCGGGCCTCAAGGTGGTGGCAGACATCTCCACCGAATCCGGTCAGGTCGATTTCTCCGCGCCGGTGCTCAAGGCCAAGCAGAGCAATGCCGACGCGGTGTTCGTGTATTCCAACGAGGAAGAATCGGCCCGCGCGCTGCGCGAGCTGCGCAAGCAAGGATGGTCCAAGCCGATCGTGGGCGAGACCACGCTGACGGGGCAGAAGGTGATCGACCTGGCGGGTGAGGCGGCCAACGGCGCGCTGGCCCATGTGGGGCTCACGGTGGATGCGCCCTCGCCCACGATGCGCGCTTTCCGCGCGAAGTTCGAGAAGCAATACAAATACGTGTCGGACCACAACGGCATCAAGGGCTACACGAGCATCTACATGCTCAAGGCTGGCATCGAGAAGGCAGGCAAGCTGGACCGCGTGGCGGTCGCCAAGGCCCTCCACGGCCTGCACATCAGCGCGGCCAAGGAACCCGGTGTGATCCTGGACGTGACCATCGACAACAACGGTGACCTCGACCGCGAGAGTTACATCATCGAAGTCAAGGGTGGCAAGCAAGAGGTGAAGGAAGTGCTGCCACCGTTGGCGAAGAAGTAACCCGTCCTGCCGGGACGTCCTGAGAACGGCACCGCTGCGGCCCACGCGCCCCAGCGGCATGGCCTACCTTTTCCGAGTGCAAGATGACCGACTTCCTCCAATTGTTCTTCTCGGGCCTGGCGACGGGAGGCATTTATGCACTCGCGGCCCTGGGCTTCACGCTGCTGTGGCAGGCGTCGGGCACCATCAATTTCGCCCAGGGCGAGTTCGTGATGCTGCCCGCGTTCATGATGCTGGCCTTCCTGACGATGGGCTTGCCGCTGTGGGCGGGCTTCATCATCACCTGCGCCGTCGCGGTGGTGGTCCTCGGCTGGGGCTTCAAGCGTGGCATTGCCGATCCGCTGCTGCGGTTCGGGATGATGCCGATCGTCGTCGCCACCATCGGCCTGGCCATCGCGATGCGCAACGGCGTGCGGGCGGGCTACAGCGCAGAGGCGCACTCCTTCCCCAGCCTGTTCGCGGACAAGCTTTTCAACATCGCAGGCGTGACCATCACGCTGGCCGATGTGGGCACCTTGGTCGCCGCGCTGATCCTCGTGGTGGGCACCCAGGCGTTCCTGGCCAAGACGGTGACCGGCCGCGCCATGCAGGCGGTGGCCCAGAACACGGACAGCGCCACGGTGCTCGGCATCAATGTGCCGCGCATGATCTTCTACACATTCGCGATCAATGCCCTGCTGGCGTGCGCCGCGGCACTGCTCGTCACGCCGGCCTACCTCGCCAAGTTCGACATGGGCGAGCCGCTGGGCATGAAGGCCTTCTTCGCCGCGATCATCGGCGGGTTCAACAACAGCCGCGGTGCGCTGCTCGGCGGCCTCATCGTCGGTGTCTGCGAGAACCTCGCATCGGCCTACATCTCGCCGGCCTACAAGGATGCCGTCGCGCTCGTGATCTTCATGCTCGTGATTCTGTTCAAGCCGCAGGGCCTGCTCGGCAAGGCCGTCGAGCGCAAGGTCTGACATCGTTTTGCGAGACATCATCATGAACCGCACCACCCTTTTCGGCATCCTCGGCCTCGCGCTGTTGCTCGCCGTACCGCCTTTCCTCAAGAACTACGGCATCTACCTCATCAGCTACTGGCTGGTGTTCGTGATCGCCACCATGGGCCTGAACCTGACGGTCGGCTACGCCGGCCAGAAATCCCTCGGCCACGCGGCCTTCTTCGGCCTGGGCGCCTACACCGTGGCGATCCTGGCCAAGGCCGGCATCAGCTTCTGGCTGGGCCTGCCGCTCGCGGCGGTGGGCTGCTTCGTCATCGGCCTGGGCCTGGGCTTTCCGGCCTTGCGCGTGCAAACCATCTACCTCGCGTTCGCCACGCTGGGCTTCAACACGGCGGTGTGGCTGGTGATGCGCAATGAGGAATGGCTCACCGGCGGCACTTTCGGCATGGACATCAGCTCGTACGGGCGCCCGGGCCTGTTCGGGCTGTCGCTCGAGAAGAACCTCGCCTATTACTACTTCGTGCTCGGCGCCACGGTGGTGCTCTCGGGTTTGCTGTGGGCGCTGCTGCGGTCCCCCTGGGGCAAGGCCTTCACTGCGCTGCGCGACAACCCCATCCGCGCCGAAAGCCTCGGCATCAGCGTGCAGTCGTACACGCTGCTGGCGTTCGCCATCGGCGCAGCGTATGCGGGTATCGCCGGGGCCTTGTTCGCCCACCTCGTGCAGTTCATCGAACCGGCGCCGTTCGCCGTGGGCACCTCGATCATGATGTACCTGATGGTGGTGGTCGGCGGCACGGGCTACTTCTTCGGGCCGGTGCTCGGGGCGGCCGTGGGCGTGCTGCTGCCCGAATGGCTGCGCTTCGCACAGGCCTGGTACCTCTTCGTCTTCGGCTCCCTGGTGGTGGTGTTGATGCTGTGGCTGCCGGACGGCCTGCTGAGCATCCCTGACCGCCTCAAGGCGCGGCGGCAGGCGCGCGAAGCGTCGGCCGCGCGTGCCAACGCTGCCCGTGCCGTGGGGGTGCAGTCATGAGCGCACCGCTGCTGAAAGTGACCGGCCTGAAGAAGGCCTATGGGGCGATCCAGGCCGTGGCCGGCGTGTCCTTCGAGGTGCAACCCGGCGAGATCTTCGGCGTGATCGGCCCCAACGGGTCCGGCAAGACCACGATGTTCAACAGCGTGCTCGGGCAGATCAAGCCCAATGCCGGTGCGATCGAGCTCAACGGCCGGGACATCACCGGGCTTTCGCCGCTCGAACTGAACCGGCGCGGCGTGGGCCGCACGTTCCAGACGCTGCAGGTGTTCGGCAAGATGACCGTGCGCGACAACCTCATCGTGGCCGCGCAGGAGCACCAGGGATCGATGTTCGGCCGCATGTTCGCCCCGAGCGACTCCGGGCTCGGCGCCAAGGCCGATGCGCTCATCGACCAGTTCCGCATCCGGCATGTGGCGCACAAGAAGGCTGGTGAACTGAGCTACGGGCAACAAAAGCTCGTGGACATCGCCATGGCCTTCATGAGCGACCCCGCGCTCGTGCTGCTCGACGAACCGTGCGCGGGCGTCAACCCGAGCCTCGTGGGCGGCATCAGCACCTTGCTCAAGGAACTCAACAAGAGCCGCGCAGGCAGCTTCATCGTGATCGAGCACAACATGGATTTCGTCATGGACCTGTGCCACCGCATCATGGTGATGGTCGAAGGCACGGTGATGGCCATCGGCACGCCGGCCGAGATCCGCGCCAACAAGCAAGTGCTCGACGCCTACCTGGGGAACTGACGCCATGGACCCGATCGCCATCGAATTCGACGATGTGGTTGCCGGCTACGGCGACTTCATGATCCTCAACAACCTGAGCTTCAAGGCCAAGCGCGGCAAGATCACCCTGCTGCTCGGCCCCAACGGCGCCGGCAAGTCCACCGTGCTCAAGACGCTGTTCGGCATGCTGAAGGTGCGCCAGGGCGCCATCCGCCTGGACGGCGAAGACATCACGGGCGCCAATGCGAAGGACCTGCTCGTGCAGCATGGCGTGGCCTTCGTGCCGCAGGGGCGCAACCTCTTCGGGCAACTCTCGGTGATGGAAAACCTGGAGCTGGGCGGCATCACGCTCGGCATGAAGACCTGCCGCGAGCGCATCCCGGAGGTGCTCGAACGCTTTCCCCGCGTCAAGGAGCGGCTGCACAGCGCGGCTGCATCGCTCTCAGGCGGCGAACAAAAGCAGCTGGAGGTGGGCCGCGCACTGCTGCTGCGGCCCAAGGTAATCCTGATCGACGAGCCGTCCATCGGCCTGAGCCCGATGGTGGTGGCCGATGTGTTCAAGCTGCTGCGCCAGTTGGCCGAGCAAGGCACCACCGTGCTGATGGTGGAGCAGAACGTCAAGAGCGCACTGAAGATGGCCGATGAGGCCATTGCGCTCGAGTCGGGCCGGCTCGTGCTGCACAAGGGCGCCGATGAGCTGCTGAACGATCCGAACATCGAGCGCCTGTTCCTCGGCGGGGCCCATGCGGCCCCGGCGCCCACCGCTCCGGAGACCGCCTCCGGCTGACCCACGGAGCGACCGCTGAACTGACCGACCTGCCGGAGGAGGCCAGGTGCCCTGCACCGCCCTCCCTCGCCGATGACCCGAAGGATTGCCATGACCCCCTTGCGCGTCGCCATTGCCGGTGCAGGCCTGATCGGCCGGGCACACACGCAACGCATCCGCGAACTCGATGGCTGCGAACTCGCTGCGTATGCCGACCCGTCGCCTGCCGCAGCCGCGGTGGCTGCCGAATCGGCCGTGCCGCTGTACGAGGACCTCGCCAACCTGCTCGCCAAGGAGCGCCCCGATGGCGTCATCCTCGCCACGCCGAACGCGCTGCATGTGACGGGCGCGCTGCAATGTCTTGAGGCCGGCGTGCCGGTGCTCGTGGAAAAACCCATCGCCGACACGCTCGAAGAGGCCCAGCGCCTCGTGGACGCGACCGAACGCACCGGGGTACCCGTGCTGGTCGGGCATCACCGCCGACACAGCGCCATATTGGAGCAGGCCATCCGGACGGTGCGCAGCGGTACCCTCGGCCGGCTGGTGGCGGTGACGGCCAGCGCCACGTTCGTCAAACCGGACAGCTATTTCACCGATGGCCCCTGGCGTGCCCAGCCCGGAGGGGGCCCCATCCTGATCAACCTCGTGCATGAGATCGACAACCTGCGCGCGCTGGTGGGCGACATCGCCGAGGTGCAGGCCTTCGCGTCCCATGCGACACGCGGGCATCCGGTGGAAGACACGGTGGCCATCAACCTCCGGTTTGCCAATGGCGTGCTCGGCACCTTCATGCTGTCCGACTGCGCGGCCAGCCCGCGCAGCTGGGAGCAGACGGCCGGCGAGAACAAGAGCTACGACCACCATGCCGACGAAGACTGCTATGTGATCGCCGGCACCCAGGGCTCGCTCTCAGTCCCCACGATGCGGCTGCGGTACTACACCGGCGAACGCTCGTGGTGGGCCCCGATGGAAACCCGCCGGCTGCCCCTGCCGGACGCCGACCCGCTGCTTCGGCAGCTCGCCCACTTCTGCGAGGTGATCCGTGGCAAGGCAACGCCACGCGTGACTGCAGAAGACGCCCGCAAGACTTTGGAGGCGACGCTGGCCGTTGCCGAGGCGGCACGCACCGAATGCGCTGTCGCCATCCACTGAGTCCGCTCTCCGCTTACCCACTCCACCCGTCGCCCGAAAGGAGGCCGATCGATGCGAAGAAAAATCATGATCCTCAACGGACCCAACCTGAATCTCCTCGGCCAGCGCGAGCCCGGCGTCTACGGCGCCGCGACGCTGGCCGACGTGGAGCAGCTGTGCCGGGAGACGGCGGCCCGTCTCGACTGCGACATCGACTTTCGCCAGAGCAACCATGAAGGCGTGCTGATCGACGCCCTCCAGGAAGCCGGCCGCGACGTGAAATCGGGCGAGGTGCTGGGCGTGGTGTTCAACCCCGGGGCCTACACGCACACCTCCGTCGCGCTGCACGACGCCATCAAGGGGGCCGAGGTGCCCGTGATCGAAACGCACATCTCCAATGTGCATGCCCGAGAGGCATTCCGCCACCATTCGTACATCTCGCCGGCCGCAGGCGGCATCATCGTGGGCTTCGGCGTGATCGGCTATGCACTGGCCATCGAAGGTCTCGTGCGCAAATTCGGGAGCACGTCATGAGCAGCATCCGCGAAGCCCTCGTCGATTCCCCCAATCCGCTGCAACTCGACGGCATCGAGTTCATTGAATACGCGACCAGCAAGCCGCAGGCCCTGGGCCAGGTGCTCGAACTGATGGGCTTTCGGCCCGTCGCACGGCACCGCTCGCGCGAAGTGCTGCTGTACCGCCAAGGCGACATGAACGTGATCGTCAACGCCCATGAACCACGCGGCGAGACACCGTGCATCTCGGCCATCGCTCTGCGCGTGCGGGATGCGGCACGGGCCTACCAGCACGTGATTTCCCGCGGCGGCTGGGCCGTGCCCACGCAAGTCGAAGTGATGGAGCTCAACATTCCGGCCATCCACGGCGTGGGCAGCAGCCGCATCTACTTCGTCGACCGGTACGAGGAATTCTCCATCTACGATGTTGATTTCGTGCCCGTCCCCACCGTGGACCGCAACCCACCGGCGCTGGCCGGCATGCACTGGTTCGGCGTGGTGCAGTACGTGGGGCTCGACCGCATCGATGACTGGATCGAGTTCTACCGGGAACTGTTCGGCTTCGATGTGACGCCCCCGGAGACCCATTTCGGCGTGCTGCATGCCGGCCGCATCCTGCGCAGCCCCTGCGGCAAGTTCTTCGTGCAGCTGATCGAGCCGCTGCCCGACCTGCCCGACGATGAATCGCCCGAACGTTTCGAACGCGTGGGCATCGGCGCGGCCGATGTTCCCGCGGCGATGGCCGCGCTGCGGCAACGCGGCGTGACCTTCGTCGAATCCCATGGCACCGGCGCGCAGGCACGCGGGGCCATCACCGAAACCTGGCTCGGTGGCGTGTGGTTCGAACTCGTGCACGACGACCGGTGAAGGAGAAGACGATGACCCAACCTCCAATCGACGTGCGCGACTTCGGCATGGACACGATCTCGCTGGCCGGCACGCTGGAGACCAAACTGGCAGCCATCCGCCAGGGGGGCTTTTCGCAAGTCATGCTGTCGGCCCGTGACATCGCAGGGCACGACGGTGGGCTCGAAGCCGCCGCCCGGCTCGTGCGGGACAGCGGTTTGCGCGTGAGCGGCTTCCAGGTGCTGCGCGATTTCGAAGGCCTGTCGGGCCACCTGCACGAGTACAAGATCGACGTGGCCAAGTCCATGCTCGAGATGTGCCGCGCCGTGGGATCAAAACTGCTGCTCGTGTGCTCCTCCACCTCCACCCACGCCACCACCGACCTCGACATGATGGTGCGCGACCTGCGCAAGCTCGCCATGCTCGCACTGCCGCTGGGCATCAAGGTGGCTTTCGAGGCACTGTCGTGGGGCCGCACGATCAACGAATTCCCACAGGCCTGGGACCTGGTGTGCCGCGCCGACGCCCCGAACCTCGGCCTCGCCCTCGATTCATTCCACACCTTCGCCACCAACACCCCGGTCGATGCGCTGGAGGACCTGGACCCCGAACGCATCTTCTTCGTGCAGCTCGCCGACTTCATGTGGCAGGAGATCCGGTCGGTGGAAGAACGCATCAGCACCGCTCGCCACTTCCGCGTCTTCCCGGGCGAGGGGGTGCACAGCGAGCAGCTGGCCCGCTTCGTCATCGCGCTCGACAAGCTCGGCTACCGCGGGGACTACAGCTTCGAAGTGTTCAACGACGACTACCAGCAGATGCCGCCCATCACCGTGGCCCAGCGCGCCTGGAAATCGGCCGTGTGGCTGCAAGAAGGCGTGCTGCGGCGGTCGGTGCCATTGCCGGGGCAGATGAGGCTGCGCCAGATGGCGTGACATCGGACTGACGGCCGGCAGACCTTCTGCCGTGGCCCCGGGGCGCCACACAGGCGCACCGGTGGCCGCATTCGCGCCGGCCGACATCACACAAGCGAACACACCATGAAACTGAACCGACTGATCGCGGTCGCCGTCTGCTTCGCCGTCACATCATCGGCGCAGGCGGACATCCTTCTGGCGGGCATCGCCGAAACCAAAGGCGGCGGCACCGTGTCCGGCACCTCGTTTCGCAGCGGCTACCAGATGGCCATCGACGAGATCAATGCCGCGGGCGGCGTCCTCGGCCAGCGGCTCACGCTGGCCCAGTTCGACATCGACAGCACGCCTGCCGCAGCCGTGCAGGCTGCGAAGTCGGCCGTGGCCGCGAAACCGTTCGCGATCCTCGGCCCCGTGTTTTCGGGACTGACCTCGGCGGCCATGCCCGTCACCCAATCGGCCGGCATCCCCCACTTCACGGGCGGCGAGGCTGCCTCCATCACCAAGAAGTACCACCCGACCGTGATGCGGACCTCGCTCGGCCAGCAGGGGTCCATGCCCCGCCTGGCCACACTGACCACCTACGGGCTTGCAGCCAGGCGCGTGGCCTTCCTCTGGGCCGACAACGAATTCGGAAGAGACGCCCGGGCCTTGCTTCGCGAGGGACTCGAGCGCCGAGGGGCGGCATTGGTGTTCGAAAGCGCCGTCCAGCCGGGCCAGAAGGACCTGGATTCGATCGCCCGGCAGGCCCAGGCATCCCAGCCTGATGCGATCGTGCTGTATTTGAACGAGGGCGAGTCGGTGACCGTGCTTCAGGCATTGAAGCGGCAACAGTTTCGCGGCCTGATCATCGGCGAAGGACCGCTGGTGTCGGCGCCCGTCATCGAGGCGGCCGGCGCCGCCGCGGAGGGCGTTCTTGCGCACACGGGCATTTCCGTGGACCTTGCGACCCCACGCATGCGTGCCTTCGTCTCCGAATATGCCAAGCGTTTCGGGGCGAAGCCGGACCACAACGCGTTCAAGGGCTATTTCGCCGTGCAAGTCATCAAGGCCGGCCTCGTGCGCCTCGGGAAAGTCGACATCCCCGGCTTCATGAACCTGATCAAGAACACCCGGCTGGAAGGCAAAGCCAACCCGGACCTCATGACCTCCGTCAGCTACGACCTGTTCGGCGAGCTGAACCGGGAGAGCTACCTCGTCCAGGTGCGCTCAGGCCGCACGGAAATTGTTGCGACGCTCAGTGCGTTCGACATGCCGTTCATCGAGCTTGCGAACGGCAAGTCGTGGGCGCTCAACTCCAACGAACTTCGACGTGAACTGGCAGTGGCCGTGGGGCGTATGAACACCGGTACCACACCAGCGCGTCCGCCTGCGCGCTGACGTCGTGCGGTTCCGCCACAAGCGGTCAGCCGCGCTCAAATTTTGTCAGTCGCCGCGACGACTCAGGGCGTTGCGACAGAAGTTGGCGCGGCCACGACTTTGCACAGAATGACCGAGCGCCCTTCACGAGCGGCTGCATCGAGAACGGCGCGCGCCGATTCTTCTGAGCCTTTGGTCAAGACGGCAAAGCCCGAATCGGTTGCCTCGAGCGTCAACCAACGGTCATCCGTCTCACCGCCCGAAAGCTTCTGACCACATTCGATGGCGAGTTCGCCAACCACCGTTCTCGGGTCGAGGAGAACTCGGCCGCCGAGGATCAGGGCTTGCCCGATTCCGCGCTTCACGGTTCCACCGGAGGGCATGGCCTCAGCGAGGTTGCCGGCAACATTCCCTACCGATTCCGCGGCGCGCTCCGCGGCCCCTTTGGCGCCGGCGACCAGGCCTTTGATGATGTCCATGCATGTTCCACTTGTCGTCTGGGTTCAGTATGACCGAGAGTGCAAATGCGATGGCAATCGCGTTCACGACCAGAGCGGTGTGATTCGAGGAACGATGTCACGCATCAAGGACGTGACCCAGGTAAAGCTGGGGCGCACTGCACGCAGTGGGTACCGGCGTTCGCCGGTATGACATGTGGATGCGTGCATCGATCAGACAACGACCTCGCACCTCCCGGCACAGGCGTCAGTCCGCCTCACGGACCATCAGGCCAAACGTCAAGGCAATGGGCAGCAGGTAAGCCCATGCCACGCCTTGCGACACCTTCAGTTCGAGCAGTCGCCCCCCATCGGCAACGTCGTACCACATCGACAGGGCACTGCCGTCCTCGCATGATTCCCAGATGGAGCTTCCGGCGGCAAGGTTCATGCAGTGCCACTTTCCACCGTCTTCCGACAAGCCGCTCCAGACGGCGTCCAACAGCGCTTCGCTTCGCTCGAAAGAACGCCAGCCACCCTCTGGAAGTATTTCGATCCACGCACTCGTCATGTTCTCTGGTTGACCCATCCACCCCGCCCCGGGATGCTGAAAGCGCGACGCCCCCGCAGCAGGGGCAGGCGCGCGCAGCATTCAACGCTGAAACAACAAGCCTGTGCTGCGGATCAGGTTCGCATTGGACTGCAGAAGCCGCGCATGCGCCTCCTCCACGTCCGCCCGCAGCTGAACCTTGTCCATGATGAGGGCGACGTCGTCGCTCATCTTCGCCAGCGAGTCCTGCAGCTGCTGGAGCACCGCCCTGGCCTCCCCCTTGGCCGCCTGGAGGCCGAACTCTCCTTTGAGCAAAGTGCCGACGATGTCGCGCAGGCTGCTGGCGTCTTTACCCACCATGAACAGTCCTTCCGGGCCCGGCGTGGCCACGCGCATCGATTCGATGTTTTTCATCAGTCGCTGGGCCATCATGCCGAAGGTGATCGCAACCGCCATCTCCCTGGCATGGCCACGCTGCTCCCGATAGGCCACGACGAGCAGCTCGGTCAACTCCATGTTCATGCGATCGGCAGCCTCGAGGCGCGCCGTGGCACTGGCAACGTCCCGCAGCGCCTGCTGGTGGGCGAGCACGGTGCCGATCGACTCGTCAACAGTCTTCCAGTCCGGATCGTCGTGCAGACCCAGTTCGTTGACCGCGGCTTGCGCCCGGACGCGCGCCTCGAAGAGTTTTCCGGAAGCGATGTCCACGGGCGGTCGCCCCGCCAGCGCCTGCAGTTCCGCCAGCCTGCCCAGCAAGGCAACCCGCGCGCCCAGTCCCTCGCCGGCGCTGCTGGGGGCAGCCCTGGCCGCAGGGCTGCTTCCAGTGGAACAGGCAGCCATCGCTGTGACGAGCACGGCGCAGGTCAACAGTTTCGAAATGCGAAGAAGCACCGACAATCCTTCCAGGGCACACATGACAGTGATCAGATTGTGCAACCTCGCGGCCTCTGCACCTCCCTCGGGTCACCCCGGTGAAAACCGGGGCCCACTGCACCCAGTGGGTACCGGCGTTCGCCGGTATGACATCGGTGGAACGATCAAGCAACCGCCTTGGCCTTGGCCAGCGACTCTCCACGCAGATGAGCATAGGAAGGCTTGTCCACCGGCCTCGCATTCGGGTTGCCCAGATCTTCCATGCGAACGCGGTAAGTCTCGCGGGCACTCCATGCGGCCAGTGCCGCAACCACTGTCACGCCGAAGGTGATGGAGCCGATGACCGCGGGAATGTTGGCCGTGCCCGGAGGCGCCACCGCAGTGAAAAGGACGGGCAACAAGGCGGTCACCGCCGTCCCCAGGTTCTGCGAGATGGCCATTGCGGACACCCGCATGCGGGTGGGAAACAGCTCGGGATAGAAACTCGGGTAGACCGCGTTGTAGCCTTGGTACACGAGCCCCCACATCAGCATGGAGAGCATGATCGTCAGCGGCACGTTGCGCACGCTGATGGCATAGAGATAGGCGAACGACAGCAAGCCCGACAGCAGCGCACCGACGATGATGGGCGGCCGCCGGCCGATCCTGTCGGACAGCTTGCCCACCCAGGGCACCGCGATCACCGCGATGATGTTGCCCAGCACCGGAATCCACAGGTAAACATCCTTCGACAACCCGACGCCATAGGCCGGCTGCACAGCATACGCGGCGCCGAAGATGGCCGTGACGACAGGGATGACGTTCATCAATGCCATGCACACCACGCGAACCATGTCACGCCAGCAACCGCTCACCGCTTCGATGACGGGCGCCCGCGCGATGCGGCCTGCCCGGGCACCTTCGGCGAATGCCGGCGTCTCGTCGACCTTGCGGCGGATGACGTACCCGATGACGATGACGATGAAGCTCAGCAGGAAAGGAATCCGCCAGCCCCAGCTGTTGAACGCATCGGCGGGCATGTAGTACGCCAGCGGCAGGAACACCGCAGCCGCCAGGATCTGGCCGGCCTGCACGCCCTGCAGCGTGAAGCTGGCGAAGAAGCCTCGCTGGCCGAACGGTGCCTGCTCGAGGATCATCGAGCTGGCGCCGGCAATCTCACCGGCCACGGCGAACCCCTGCACGAGGCGCAGCACCACCAGCAAGGCCGGGGCGAACATGCCGATCTGTGCATAGGTGGGCAGCAAGCCCACGGCCACGGTGGAAAAACCCATCAGGAACATGCAGGTGACCAGCACATGCTTGCGCCCGCGGGTATCGCCCAGATGCCCCAGGACGAACGCGCCGATGGGGCGCGCCACGTACCCCACGCCGTAGGTGGCCAGCGACGCGATGACCGCCACGGTGGGGTTGCCTGCGGGAAAGAAGATCTGGGGAAAGATCAGGGACGCTGCCGTCGCGTAGATGAAGAAGTCGTAGTACTCGAGTACCGACCCGATCCAGCCGCTGGCGGTCACCTTGCGGGTTTGATTCAGGTTCTCACTGTTGGAATGTATGGCCATGGTGTCTTGATGGAGTGATGTGATGTGGTTGTCTTGCCCTGTTGTCCTGAGGCACAACAGCCGTCCACAGGCGGCCGTGCGCGACCTGGCCGAACTCTAGTCACACGCCCCTCATCGCGGTGAACTGCGAACACCGTTTGCGCGATCACCGTGCAAGTTGAGCGATGATGGGGCGCAGTTCGCGTTTTCCCTGAGCCGCCCCCGGGTCACCGGAGACGCGCCGCCCGCCCCGAGGAGCGCGTTTGCCGGGTGGGCTGCACCTGGAACGCTCGGCTTTCAAAGGCGCCGGTGCCTCTTCCCATGCGCACCCCTGCCCTGGCGAAGACCACGGCATGAGAGGCCGCACTCGACGTGTTGCCCACGAGGGCATCCAATTACCCGAAGGTTCACGAATTAACCTTTCCACCGGGTAAATGCCATGCGTTACCTTGGGGTAATGAACGTATACGAGATCCGTCGTGCGCGGCTGGCGCAACTGATCACAAAGCGGTTTGACGGCAGTCAGGCCGACTTTGCCCGCGCCAGCGGCATTTCGCCCACCTATGTCACCCGCATGCTCAAGGACGATGCGTCCCCGAGCAGAAAGCGCATCGGCGAGGATCTCGCGCGCCAGATCGAAGACCGCCTCAACCTCCCGAGCCACTGGCTCGACGTCGCCCCCGAACGGCAGAACAGCGAACACCACGTCTCGGAGCCGCACACGGCCTACCGCGGCGGCGCCATCGCCGATCCGCTCGAGCGCAGCGCCCAGGGCGCCCCCGTGACGGCCGTGGCCCGCGTCGGAGAGAACGGCTTCTTCGAACAGCAACCCTTCGACAGGAACACCTCCGACGGACGGGTGATGACATGGGTCGACAAGACGGCCTATGCCCTTCGCATCAAAGGCGACGACCTGGCCCCTGCCATCGAAAACGGCCAATACCTCATCGTGCTGCCCGGCGCCGAACCACACCCCGGCGAGCGTATCGTCGTGTCGTTCAAGGACGGCCGCAAAGCCATCTTGAAGCTGCTCTTCCGACGCGCCGACACCATCGCCGTGACCCAGCTCGCCGGTGGCGTGCAACAAACCCTGGAACGTGACGAGCTGGAATACGTGCACGCGGTGTTCGGGTTGGTCGAGGCCAGCCAGTGGTGGCGGGCAGCGCCCTGAGACTGAGGGTTCGTGCGGAGAAAAGTCAAGAGGGCTCTTCTGCCGCGTGAAAGGCATGACTTCACAGCGGAAAAGCGCGGGTTTGACACGTTCGCCGTGACGGCACCGCCGCCTGGAGTCGAGCGTTCGGATAACATTTCACTGAGTTTCGGCCACAGAAAGGCTTTCATGCGACCCTCGCTCGTTCTCGACCTCAAGCGAAGTGCCGTTCGTGAAGCAACCAGCCGCTTCCGGGTGGCAAATCCGCGGGTCTTCGGGTCCGTTCTTCGCGGTACTGATCAGGACGGGGGCGACCTTGACCTTCTCGTCGATGCATTGCCCGGCGCCACTCTCTTCGACCTCGGCGGCCTCCAAGACGAATTGGAATCGCTCCCGGGCCTTCGTGTCGATCTCCTGACTCCGGACGACCTGCCGCCCAAGTTCCGGGCCAAGGTGCTCGCAGAAGCCCAACCGGTATGAGCGAGAACCGCCTTCCGGACTACCTGGATCGAAGACCGCAACAATCCCGAGATGGATCCGTGACCGGTCGTGCCGTGAGACTGCAAACGCCGGCAAGCAAAGCAACAGGCAAACCGCCGGTCCCCGCGCCCTTCTCTCCGTGACTCTCCCCACACCACCATGCTGAAATCCATCGCCACCGCACTCACGCTCACCCTGGCATTTGCCGCCCCTTCTTATGCCCAGAGCGACGAGCTCGGCAGATGCATGGCGGACAGCACCACGGGCAAGGACCGCAAGGAACTGGCGCGATGGATCTTCATTTCCGTCGCGGCCCACCCGAACATGTTCGACATCTCGAGGGTCTCGAAGGATGCCTCCGAGCAATCATCCCGAGCGATGGCTGCCATCGTCACACGCCTGCTCACGGAGAATTGCGCGAACGAAGCCAAGGCGGTGGTCAAAAGCGAAGGCCGCCAGGGAATGAAGCGGGCCTTCGAAATCCTGGGCCAGCTCGCCATGTTGGAGCTCACATCGGACAAGCAGGTCTCCGCGTCCGTGGGCGGGTTTGAACGCTACCTGGATCGCGCCAAGTTCGATGCGGTGTTCGATGGAAAATGAGGTCGGTGGCGCCTGTCCCCGTCCACCTCTCCCCGCCATCCACCCGGCTCCAAAGGAAAACATGAAACGCAGTATTTCGTGCGCAGCGCTCGTGCTGATGTCAGCCCATGCGATGGCCGCAGAACCGTGTCTCGACAACTACACGTCGGAGGGCAACGCCCTGACCGGCCGAACGTACAAGACATGGGCAATCGCCCCTGGCGTGCGGCCCCAGGAGGCGTTCCCCCGCGTCTACGCATTCACCGCGGAGAACGGCTTCACGGTCATGTCCGCCAACCAGGAAGCCGGCGTCATTTCGGCCGTGCAATCCGCCTCGCATGGAAAGGGCAAGACCGTTCCGCTGACGGTCACGCTGAAAGAAGAAGGTGCAGGGACCCGCGTGGCCATCACCTATGCCACCTCCGGCGGCATGTTTTCCCCTGAAGACGCGATCAAACGCCACTTCTGCCTCACGGTGGCTGCTGCATCCAGCGGGCCCGCGGCATCGGGCGGTGCTGCCCCGAAGGCCACTGCAACACCCACGCCCGCCAGTCCCTCGCAGTCCTCCCGCCCTGCCTTGAAGGGTTTTGCCTCCGCAACGCTCGAGCAGCAGCAAGCCATCAAGCGCGAACTCTCGAAATCCATCCCCGACGCCAAAGTGCGCTCACTGGTCGGGGAAGCCTCCTCCGCCATTTCGACCTACGTCGAGCGCATGGCATGCCTGGCGGACTACACCGGCGCCAGCGCCCTCGACGAGTACGCCGCGCCCGGCGTCCAGTTGGGCAGCATGTACATCTCATTGCGGCCGATGCGTTCGGCGCAATACCACAACAAGGCGGCCTGCATGACCGTCTCCCGCATTCATGGCTGGATGGCGCCGGCCAACAACGCACTGCAGTTCGAGGTGATCTACAAGGCCGACGACAGCGGTGAAACCGCCAAGTTGACCCACGAGGCGGTCAAGCAACCCGACGGCACCTGGTTGTTCACCCGTTGAAGGGCGGCGAGCATCCTCGCGGCGAAGCCTGAGGGTGCTGCCCCAACACACCTCCATGGGACAACCGATTCGCGCTGAGGAAGAAGGTCCCACGGTGTCGTGGGCCTCTCTTTGTCTTGCCCAATGGGAGTTCGAACTCCTTGACGATGAAGCGCACGAAGTCTTTCGTTTCCACAAGGACGGCTTCGTTGCCGCCACCCTGGGCGTCCGGCATGGCCCGCTGACGGCACCGATTCTGCATTGGCGCATCGAAGGCGACCACCTGCTCATTTCCTTCCGACCGGATTCCGAGATCCTTGCCGACCTGCACGCCCCAAAGCGGGACGGGAGTCTCCTGATCGTCAAGCGGGGGGCGTGCGGCGAATCGCGGTATCGCATCACCCGGCACGGCACCTGACCCCGCGCAGCCTTTTTCGGGCTCCCGTCGCTGCGATTTCCGGCATAGACCCTGCGCCTCGCGAACGTGGAGACCGCCTGGGGCACGGCAGCAGTAAAGTCCACCTCCATCGGCCCGTGCAGTGTTCCGAAACACTGCGCCACGCGCCGGGTTGACACAAGGGACTGACACGTCCCGACATCCAACCATGCCGTGCGCTGCACAACGGCCCGGCGAACCGGAGGATCCCATGAGCATCACAGCGGACGAAGCGTCGGACGTCGACACCGCACCTGCGGACGTGATCAAGCGCTCCATTCGAGGGAGCGACCCCGAGGCCCCCGAATCCCCACGCCGGCAAGCGACGACTGCATCGCCGCCGCAACGCCAGGTATCGCTCATCAATGAGCCGGCGCAAGCGCCATGGCCCAGCTTCGGTGCCGAACTGCATGCCCAACTCGACGCCGAGGTGCGGGCCATGCTGCGGCATGCGTTCGCCAATGGAATCGAGATTCCTCCATCGTTGTCCGCCGCCGTCGCAACCGTTGACGCAGACCGTGGCACTCCGGAAACGAC
Source organism: uncultured Rhizobacter sp. (assembly GCA_966212105.1). Taxonomy (GTDB): domain Bacteria; phylum Pseudomonadota; class Gammaproteobacteria; order Burkholderiales; family Burkholderiaceae_C; genus Rhizobacter. The sequence goes on along the minus strand of CBIHPH010000014.1, from coordinate 27,230 downwards.
GGCGCTGCCGGCACTGACGGCCCTGCACGCCCAACTCGCCAAAGTCGTGGCGCCAGCGCGGCCCGGCACCTTGCTGCTTTTGCACGATCAAGCCCCTCGCAAGGGGCTGGCCATCCTCGGTCCACTGCCCAACCTGCGTCGACTCACCATTGCGGCCTTCGTCTGCGTGGCTGTGTTCGTGGCGATAAGCACTTCTCCGCTCATCGATGCGCCGACCATGTCGGGCGAACTCTTTTCGCTCTCCGGCATGCAACAGTTGACGGTGTTGTCCTTCCTGTTGGCCGCCGCCGGCATGGGGAGCACGTTTCAAGCGCTGTTCACTGCCCAGAGCTACGCCACCAACGCGACTTACGACCCCATGTACGACGCCTCTTACTGGGTGCGCATCTCCCTCGGCCTCGTGGCCGGCCTGATGCTGGCGGTATTGGTGCCGCTGCACGCACCCGGCGAACAGGGGCAGACACTCGAGAAGCCCCTGGTCGCGCTGCTAGGCGGTTTCTCAGCCGGCTTGGTGCACCAGATTCTCCAGCGCCTCGTCGACACCGTCACCTCCGTGTTCGAAGGCGATCGCCGCGGGCAACAGCAAAGGGCAAAGGACATTGCCCGCACCGACACGCGGCACGCCATCGCGGAGGCGCGCATCGATGTTGCCGGCCAAGTGGTCAACCTGCGCGACCAATTGGCACAAGGCGCATCTCCCCAGAACATCAATCAGATGCTGAGCTCGTTGCTCGACAGCTTGCTGGCCCGAGACAAGACGATTTCCATGAAAGCCAGTGAAGGATCGCGCGGCAATTGAGGATGTGTGCAGCATTCAGCGTCGCCACGAGGGGCGCCCTCCATTGGGCGGAGAAGACGGCAGGACCTCGGTGAGAATTGGTACACTGCCTGCGGGTGCCGCGCCGCCGGTAAGAGCGCAGCAGGTTGTGCGATGGTCGGGCGGCCACGCGGATGCCGCACAACCATGCCAGCAGACCAAACAGTTCACTACGGTGCCCTCGTCATCTTCGTCTTGGCCTTGGCCCATACGTTCGCGGCCAAGCAGTTCGAGCGGCTGTCCCAGCGATACCCGAGGCACGCAGGCCTGTTCCACCTGCTCGGCGAAGTCGAGGTGGTCTTTGGCTTTTGGGCCATCGTCCTGATCCTCGTCATGGCCCTGTTGCTAGATGGATCCAGGGCACTCGCCTACGCCGAGAGTCGCAACTACACCGAACCGCTGTTCGTGTTTGTCGTCATGGTCGTGGCTGCGTCGCGACCGATACTCGGGCTGGTCAACGTCGCGCTGAACATGGTTGCACGTTGGGTTCCGATGTCAGAGCCCGTGTCGAGGGCATGGCTGGGTCTGTCAGTGGTGCCGCTGCTCGGTTCGCTCATCACAGAGCCTGCGGCGATGACCATTGCAGCGCTCATGCTTGCCCCATTGATCTTTCGCCCTGACGTCCCCGAATACGCCAAGTACCTGGCCCTCGGCGCGTTGTTCGTGAATGTTTCGATCGGCGGCACGCTTACTGCCTATGCCGCACCTCCTGTCCTCATGGTCGCATCGGCTTGGCAGTGGGACAGCAGTTACATGCTCGCCCATTTCGGTTGGAAGGCCGCAATCGCCGTGGTCATCAACGCGACCCTTGCGACGATCGTCGTCAGAAAGTTCATCGCCAAACAGGACTCGACACAAGAAGGGGTGCAGATGCAGGCAGTGCCATTGACGGTCGCGATGGTCCATGTCGCACTGCTTGCCGGAATCGTTGTGCTCGCCCATCATCCTGTGGCTTTCTTGGCCCTGTTCCTCGGATTCAGCCAAGCCTATCAACGCTATCAGGATCCGTTGATCCTCAAGGAGGCTTTGCTCGTTGCCTTTTTCTTGGCCGGGCTGGTGGTGCTGGGTGGTATGCAGGCTTGGTGGCTGCAGCCCATTGTTTCTGGACTGGAGCCTTTGGCGCTATTTTTTGGCGCCCTTGGATTGACAGCGATCACCGACAACGCGGCCCTGACTTACCTCGGCTCGCTCATTGCCGGAATCTCCATGGAAGCCAAACATGCGCTCGTCGCCGGTGCCGTGGCCGGTGGCGGCTTGACGGTCATCGCCAACGCCCCGAACCCGGCCGGGGTATCGCTGCTGAAGCGAGGGTTTGCGGATGAGTCGATCGGCGCCGGCGGAATGCTCATCGGCGCGCTGATACCGACCGCCATTGCGGCAGCCGCTTTGACGCTCATGTGATCGTGCATCAGGCCAGATGCCTGTCAGATTCAACGACTCGCACCGCTGCTCTCTGCGGGGCGGTGCGTTCCAGCACGGCTTCGCGCTCGATGCGCAGCGGCAAAGAAGGCGCACCGCCTTGCCGGTCAACCCCGGCGTAGAGCGTCATGTGCGGGAACGGGATCTGCACGCCGCGTTCGTCGAACGCCGCCTTGATGCGACGCAGGAACTCACGGCGCACGTTCCATTGCTCCAGGGGCGTCACCTGGAAGCGGCATCGCAGAACCACCCCACTGTCACCGAGTTGCTCGACGCCCGCGATCTCCAATGCATCGAGCAGCTTCGGACCGAACTCGCCGTCGGCCCGCATCTGGGCGCCCACGTCCCGCATCAATGCCATGACGTCGTCGAGGTTCTCCCGGTAAGCCACGCGAACATCCATCACCGCATGCGCGTACGTGCGGCTCATGTTGGTCACCGTGGTGATCAGGCTGTTCGGCACGAAGTGCACATTGCCGTCGTAGTCGCGCAGCCGCACATGGCGCAAGGTGATGTCCTCCACGAGACCGCCGATGTCGGCGATCTTGACGACGTCTCCTGTGCGCACCTGGTCCTCGAACAGGATGAAAAATCCGTTGAAGTAATCCTTCACCAGGCTCTGCGCGCCGAACCCGATCGCAACACCCACCACGCCGGCCGCGCCAAGAATCGGCGCGAGGGAGACTCCCACCTCGGCCAGCACCAGCATCACCGCCATCGCGCCGATCACGAGGCCGATGAGGTAGCGGATCACGCGGCCCAGCGTCTCGGCCCGGCGCACCGCGTCGGGACCGTCCAGGCGGTGGGCGACGCGGATGCGAACGGTGCGCACGACCTTCTGAAGCGTGACCATGGCCGCCCAGGCCACGACGATGATGAGCACGATGCGAAGCGCCGACATGGCGGGGCCGCTCCAACGATCCCAGTCGACATCGCGCAAGAATTGCCAGAGTTGTTCCATGGCCTCATCCAGATTGGCACAGCGCCACGGCGGCGCTGCTCGTGGCTCGTCGCGAGCAATCGACATGCCGTCGCCACGAGCGGCGGCTTCAGCTCGGCATCCATTTGGAGTTAAATGTCGGCCATCCCACAGCGCGACAACCGAGCGAATGCGTGCACGCCATCTCCTCCCCCTTCTGCTTTGCCTGTGTTGGCTCAGCGGGTGCAGCCTGCTTCAGTCGGGAAAGATCCTGGCTCCCGAAAGCTTTGGTCTGGTCCAGGTCACACCGGAGCTCTATGTGGAGCCCGGCACGGATGCACCAACCCGAGCCGGACTTCAAGAGGACATCGTCAAGGCGGAAAGCGCTGTGCGTGCGGCGTACGGAAGCGTGCTGTCCCGCCCGGTGGTTCATGCCTGCGTGAGCGAAGCCTGCTATGAACGGTTCGGTGGACACGGTTCCATCGCGAAGGTCTACGGCGATCGCATCCTGCTGTCGCCGCGAGGGCTCGATTGGCACTTTCTCGCGCATGAATGGTCGCACGCAGAAATTCGCACGCGGCTGTCCCTCATGGCCTGGTGGCGCATGCCTCAATGGTTCGATGAAGGTGTGGCCGTCGCGGTGAGTGAGGCGCCCGAGCATTCGGAAAGCCACTGGCAGTTTCTGGTGGCGTCTGGCATTCCTCGCCCGGGGCCGGATGAACTCCGCACATTCAAATCATTGAACCAGTGGCTCGCTGCCGTCCACAAGTATGGCGACGGTGCGAATGTCGAGCGCAAGGCGAAAGGGTTGCCGGCGATCAGGCCCGTCTATGCCGCTGCCGGCCATGAGGTGCGCCCGTGGCTGGCTGGTGCGGGCACGCAGGGGCTTTTGGCGTTCATCGCCGGCATGAACAACGGCGACTCGTTCGAATCGGCCTACCGGACGGCCAACTCGATGCCATCCGCAGCGCTGGGCGCCCCAAGTTCTAGGGGGTCTGCTGCATCATCCGCTGAAAATTGATCCTGAGGTGTTGACCAGGTGAACACCTGCAGGCAAACTCATCCTTCCGGGGCCGCGTCCCAGACGTCTGCAGGGACGACGGGCACCCGGTGTTTGCCTTCGCATTTGCGTCCCTTCGATCTCCCGCCAGGAAATTACGCCATGACCGCTCCCACCTCCCTTCGCCGCCTCACCCGCGAGGCGCGTCAGCAACAGCGCATGAAAGCGCGCATCGCCGCCTGGTGGCATGTCGAACGGCGGCCGCGTGACACCGGGTTGTCTCATCTTCAGCGCGATGGGCTGCCGCTGGGCCTGCGGCCGTTGTTCACTGAAACGCTTCACGCCCAGGCTTGCCCCACCCTGGCAGACCGGGACGACACGCCGAAACACTGAGCACAAGGGCACCGTCCGATGATCTCTTTACCAATGCACGTGGCACACGCACCAAACTGATCTTGCAGGACTGATTCGGTGATGGTGCGCGACGCGCCGTCTCAATCTCAACGAGGGCGGCGTCCGTCGGACCAGTGTCGTGTTGCACAGCCGACGCTCACGCGGCCCCGAGTTGATGCCCTCGTGCTGTGCCGGCCTTGCGACGCCTGGGACAGATGCAGGTTTGTCGCGCCCGTGTGAATGTCCGGCACACCACGCGATGCCACCTCGGCTCGGCTTCCGTGAACGACGGCCTGTGCAGCGTTTCCCTGCTCGGCAGATGGCCTTGCGGACGCATGGACGCGTAGCACAGCCCAACGTTGCTGCGGCGCTGCGCAATTCCACCAGACCTCATACACACGTCATACCGGCGAACGCCGGTACCCACCGGCCGCAGTGGGCCCCGGCTTTCGCCGGGGTGACCGTCGTGGACCTCCTCAAGCCGCCCCCAATGCGGTGAGCTCGCCACGTTGGCGCCATCTCGCGGGCGCAAGGCGATTGGACTTACAGAACCCCCCGTTCCCAGGGTAGAGCCCATAGGCGGCGATTTCTACAATCCCGGCTCCTCGGGTCGTATCCAGTATCACAACAATCAACTTCCATGACTGTACGCCCCCCTTTTGGGCCTTTCCTTGCATCCTTGTTCCAACCCTTTGCCCGTCTGGCCTCTCTGGCCGCATTGCCTCACAGGGTAGCGGTGTCGGGAGCCGTGGTCGCCTTCACCCTGGGGATCACGGGCTGCGGCGGCGACGACAGCGGCTCGGACAGTTCCTCCGATCCAGCCGCCACGGATGGCCGGCCCACGGCGCGGGTGGCCGCAGTGCCCTCCGGGATGGCAACACCCGGGCAGGCCAAGTGGGGGGACGTGATCGGGCTGCCGCTGGTGCCGGCATCGGCCGCTAACCTTCCGGACGGCCGGCTGCTGTTCTGGTCGGCCAACGACCGCTTCTTCTTCAGCTACGTGGGACAGGCGTACACCGCGATCTTCGACCCCATCAGCGGCCAGATCACCGAGAAGTTCGTCAACGAGACCGGGCAAAACATGTTTTGTCCCGGCACGACCAATCTGGCCGACGGGCGCCTCCTGGTCAGCGGCGGCTCGCAAGCGCCCAGGACCAGCCTGTACGACCCGGCCACCAGCAACTGGAGTGTCGGTGCGCAGATGAACATCCAGCGCGCCTACCAGGCCAACACCTTGCTGCGCGACGGTTCCGTGCTGACCCTGGGCGGGTCCTGGGCGGATTCGGCCGGCAACAAGCACGGTGAAATCTGGACCCAGGCGGGCGGCTGGAAGAAGCTGCCTGGCTTGCTCGTGGAGCCGTTCCTGACGGCGGACCCGCGCGGGGTGTTCCGCTCCGACAACCACATGTGGTTGATCCCGGCGGGCAACGGTCAGGTGTTTCACGCCGGGCCCAGCCGGAACATGAACTGGATCGACACCACGGGCAACGGCAGTTCCCGGCCGGCCGGCACCCGCGGCGACGACGACCACAGCATGAGCGGCAATGCCGTCATGTACGACACCGGCAAGATCCTGAAAGTGGGCGGATCGCCGGCCTATGAGAACAGCCAGGCCACGGCGAACAGCTACGTGATCGACATTCAGGCTGGCGTCAAGGTGCGCAAGGTGGCGTCCTCCGCCTATGCACGGGCATTCCACAACAGCGTGGTGTTGCCCAACGGGCAGGTGGTCGTGATCGGCGGTCAGAGCAACCCGGTCACGGGCAGCGACGGCATGTCGGTGCTGGCCCCCGAATTGTGGGACCCGGACACCGAGACCTTCACCACGCTTGCGCCGATCTCCGTGCCGCGCAATTACCACAGCGTCGCGCTGCTGATGCCGGATGCCCGCGTGGTATCAGCCGGAGGCGGCCTGTGCGGCACGGGTTGCCCGGCCAATCACCCTGACATGCAGATCCTCACGCCGCACTACCTGCTCAATGCTGACGGCAGCCCCGCCGCGCGGCCCGCCATCCTCGATGCGCCTGCTTCAGCAGTCTATGGCACGTCGATGACGGTCAAGACCGACAGCGCGATCACCGCTTTCTCGCTGGTCCGCCTGTCTTCCGTGACCCACACGGTGAACAACGACCAGCGCAGACTGGCGCTGCAGTTCCTGGCGACGGGAACCAACCGCTATGCGGTGTCCGTCCCGAGCAACCCGGGCTGGGCCGTTCCGGGCTACTACATGCTGTTCGCGATGAATGCCCAGGGCGTGCCTTCGGTCGCCAAGATCATGCGCATCGGCCCCGGCAACGCTCCCGTGTTGGCGCCGCTGGCGGATCTGTCGGCCACTGCGGGCACGCCCATCACCAGCGTGGCATTGGGCACGACGAACGCATCCAGCCATGCAGCCACCGGGTTGCCGCCAGGAATCACCTTGAACACCGTCACCGGTGTGCTCACGGGCACGCCATCGCCCGAAGGGTTGTACAACGTGACCGTGTCGGCGAGCAACACCAGCGGAACGGTCAGCACCGATTTCCAATGGCGCATCGCACGCCCCCAGACCGTGAGCTTCGTGAAGCTCGAACAATTGACCGAGGTCAACGGGAACCCTTGGGCATCGATGGCCGAGCTCAACCTGCTGGACGGCAATGGCGACCCGCTGCCTCGTGCTCAATGGAAGGTCAGCGCCGACAGCCAGGAACAGAGCAACGGGGCCGGTCTCGCCACCAACGCCATCGATGGCGACCCGTCGACGTTCTGGCATACCCAATGGCTGGGTGCAGTCCCCGCTCCCCCGCACAGTTTCGTTGTGGACCTGGGCGGCCCGAAGCGCCTGACCGGCTTGCGCTACCTGCCGCGGCCGGGCGGAGGCAACGGCACCATCGCAAGGTTCCGCGTCTACGTGAGTGCCGATGGCATCAACTGGGGCAACCCCGTCGCCGAGGGCGACTTCCGCCAGGTCAATGCGAGCAACAGTGCCGAGAAAACGGTGCCGTTGAATGTGGTCCTTCCGGCGAACAACCGTCCGCCCGTCGTCAATACGCCAGCCGATCAGGTGAGCAACCCGGGTCAGCTGGTGACGCTGAACATCATCGCCTCGGATGAAGCCGAATTGCTGGCGTACGCAGCCACCGGGTTGCCGCCGGGGCTTGCGATCAACCCGACGACTGGCGTCATCAGCGGCAAGCCCGCCGCGGTCGGCAACCATGCCGTCAACGTGATGGTGACGGACAGCGCGGGCGCTACATCCACGGTCAACTTCAACTGGCGCGTCATCGACCCGCAGTCGACGACACCCCTGGTGACAGCGCCCATCCTGGGCATCGGCACGGCCACCGCCTACACGGTGTCGATGCCGGGTGACACCAGTGGCTTGAGCTACGCCTGGGATTTTGGCGATGGCACGCCCGAGACGGCCTATGCCGCCACGCCTGCCAACAACCATCTCTATGCGGCGCCCGGCGTGTACACCGTGACCTTGCTGGTCAAGGCGGCCGACGGCCAGATCACCACGCACCGCTTCAATCAAGCCATCGTTGGGGCCACCACGGCCGGCAAGCCCGCCGCATCGACCAGCGTGCTCGTCGAGCCCGCGAGCGCCTCGTATGGCGAGCGGCTGTGGGTCGCGAACCCCGATGCGGACACTGTCAGCGTGTTCGATGCCGCGACACGCGCCAAGCTCGGCGAGATCGCCGTGGGCAAGGCCCCGCGCACGCTGACGTTCCTGGGCGGTGCACGCCGGCAGGTCTGGGTCGCCAACCGAGACAGCGCCAGCCTGTCGGTGATCGATGCGGCCACCCGCGCCGTGGTCAAGACGGTGGCGATGCCGCATGCGTCGCAGCCCCACGGCATCGTCGCCTCACCCGCTGGCGATCGGCTGTTTGTCACCCTGGAGGCCACGGGGCGCCTGCTGCAACTCGATGGCAACGGCGCCATGGTCGCCGACCTGTACGTCGGTCCTGACCCGCGCCACCTGTCGGTCGATTCGACCGGGGCGCAGGTGCTGGTGTCGCGCTTCATCAGCCCGCCGCTGCCGGGCGAAGGCACAGCGGCTGTGCAAACCAGCACCAACGGGGTCCATCGCGGCGGCGAGGTGCTCGTGGTCAACACGGCCACGATGGGCTTGCGCGGCACCGTCGTGCTTCGACACAGCGAAAAGGCCGACAGCGCCGTGCAAGGCCGCGGCATCCCCAACTACCTCGGGGCGGCGCTGATCGCGCCGGACGGACTCTCGGCCTGGGTGCCCTCGAAGCAGGACAACATCAAGCGCGGGCAGCTGCGCGATGGTCTCCAGCTCGATTTCCAGAACACCGTGCGCGCGGTCAGCTCGCGCATCGACCTGCGCACCCTGGCCGAGGTCCCCTCGGCGCGCATCGATTTCGACAATGCCGGCGTGGCCAGCGCCGGGGTGTTCCATCCCAGCGGGGCCTATCTCTTCACCGTGCTGGAAGCCAGCCGCCATCTGGTGGTGGTCGACCCCGTGGGGCAGCGCGAGCTGTTCCGGGTGAACACGGGCCGCGCCCCGCAGGGCGTGGCCCTGTCGACCGACGGCCGCACGCTGTTCGTGAGCAATTTCATGGACCGCAGCATCGGTGTCTATGACCTGTCCCGCTTGTTGGACCATGGGCAGATGAACCTGCCGCTGGCAGCGACCTTGCCTGCCGTCGCGATGGAGAAACTCCCTGCCCAGGTGCTCAAGGGCAAGCAGTTCTTCTACGACGCAGCCGACCCGCGGTTGGCCCGCGACGGCTACATGAGCTGTGCCTCCTGCCACAACGACGGCGGTCACGATGGCCGCACCTGGGACATGACCGGGCGCGGCGAGGGCTTGCGCAACACCATCAGCCTGCGCGGCCGCGCCGGTGCCCAAGGGTTGCTGCACTGGAGCGGCAACTTCGACGAGGTGCAGGACTTCGAGGCGCAGATCCGCAGCCTCGCAGCCGGCACGGGCCTGATGACCGATGCGGACTTCAACGCCGGCACGCGCAACCAGCCGCTGGGCAACGCGAAAAAAGGCATCAGCACCGACCTCGACGCGCTCGCCGCCTACGTGGCATCGTTGAACACCGTTCCCCCCAGCCCGCACCGCAATCCCGACGGCACGCTGACGGCCGCGGGCGTGGCCGGGCGCACCGTGTTCGCGGCCCAGTGCGCCAGTTGCCACGGCGGCACCGCATTCACCAGCAGCGCGGCCGGCAACCTCAAGGACGTGGGCACCCTCAAGCCCACCAGCGGCAAGCGGCTGGGCGCCCCGCTGACCGGCATCGACATTCCAACCTTGCGTGCCGTGTGGGCCACCGGCCCCTTCTTGCACGATGGATCTGCTCCGACGCTGGAAGCTGCCATCAATGCCCACACCAAGCTGCCGGCCCTGTCTGCGGCCGATCTGGCCTCGGTGAGTGCCTTCGTGCGGCAGATCGACGGCACCGAGCCGGCGGTGGGCGCCACGGTCAAGTCGCGCTACGTGAAGTTCGAGGCGGTGTCGGAAGTCAACGGCAACGCATGGGCTTCGATGGCCGAGTTCGATCTGTTGACCGAGGCGGGGCAGCTGCTGCCGCGCGCCGCATGGAAGTTCAGCGCCGACAGCGAAGAATCCTCCGGGGCTTGCTCCACCTGCAAGGCCGCCTATGCCTTCGATGGCGACGCTTCCACGTTCTGGCACACCCGATGGACCCCCTCCCCCACCTTGCCGCCGCACTGGTTGGTCATCGACCTCGGCTCCCAGCAGGAATTCGCGGGGTTCCGGTACCGGCCGCGCCCTGACGGCGGCAATGGCACGGTCGCGCAATACCGCTTCTATGTCAGCGCCGACGGGGTGAATTGGGGTGCTCCGGTGAACCAGGGCAACCTGGCCAACTTGGGCGCACGCGCAGCGGTCAAGACAGTGATGTTCGGCCAGTGAGGGAGCCGCCAGCCTCTGTGGGCGCCGTGCGGTGGTCGCTGGCCGGTCTCGCCTGCGCGGTGCTCGTCGCCGGCGCGGGCGGGTTCTGGTTCAAGCAGCGCCAGGCCCGCCTCGAGCGCGAGGCGGGCCTCCGGGCACAGGGGCAACAGCTGTTCCAGGGCGAAGCGTCCAAGCTCGGTGCCTTGTCGGGCCGTCTCGCTGGCCACGGCGACGACCTGCCTGCGATGGCGACGCGATGCACCAACTGCCACACCTCGGGTGGAGGGACGGACGCTCCATCGAAAGCGCCTGAGTTTGCGCCGCGGCTCAACAGGCAGGGCCTGACGCAGCCGACGCCACGGCGTGGCGGCCCGCCCTCGGCGTATGACGCCGCCTCGCTGTGCAAGCTCTTGCGCGAGGGCATCGATCCCGCGTGGGTCATGATCCGCCAGGAAATGCCGCGCTATGCGGCGACCGACGCGCAATGCGTGGCGCTGTGGACCTTCCTCGTTTCTCCTGCGCCTGCGCAGGCGCACCCATGACCGCTTTTCCTGCCATGCCCTGCTCCTCCGCCGCGGCACCCGCTCTTGGCAGCCCAACAGGCCCCTCCCGCCGCAAACTGCTGGCCAGCGCCCTGGCGTTCGCGTCGGCGGGGTTGGGGCCGACGGCCCGGGCCCACAACGCTCCCGGTCTGGTGGATCCGCCTCGGCCCGCACCCCGGACCGCCATCACACGGCACGACGGCCGCAAGGCCGATCTGGCCTCCTTGCTGCGCGGGCGCGTGACCGCGATGCAACTGATGTTCACCGGCTGCAGCAACACCTGCCCCATCCAGGGGGCGCTCTTCGCCGCGGCCGAGCAGCAGCTCGCGGGTGGGGCCACCGGTCCCGGTGCGGGGCAATTGCTGTCCTTGAGCGTTGATCCGCTGGGGGATGACGCGGCCGCACTCAAGGCATGGCGTGCGAAGTTCGGCGCCGGCAGCCTGTGGTCTGCCGCCGTGCCTGCCATGCAGGACCTGGATCCCTTGCTGGACTTCCTGCAAGGCAGGCAGGCAGGGGCTGACCGTCACACGGCGCAGGTCTACTTCTTCAATCGCCGTGCCGAACTGGTGCTGCGCACGGTGGATTTCCCGCAGCCGGCGGAGGTGGTGCGCCTGCTGCAGGCGCTGATGGGCGTGACCTGAGGCTCGCTACTTGATGCGCAACCATCGGGCAATCAGACCCGGCTCATCTGCGAATTGATTTACGAGCGTCCCCGCACCTGCACGGTACGCGTCCGGGGATCCCGTCTGATATCGGACGCTTCCCTCCGATGCCGCTGCGCGCCGGTATACCGAAGATTGGGCACCGCGAAGCCGCCGACACCGTGCAACGTTCACTACTCCCGATAGCGATAGTTCTCAAGCCAATCTGTCATTCCAACCCCGTTGACGATGACGCGGTCTACAAACGTCATCGCATTTCTGAGACCCGCTTCTTTGCCAATCAGGAAGCGCACATACAAGATGGCATAGAGGCGCGCTCCACTGTGCGCCAAGCTGGTAATGTCCCGCAAGTTCGATTCAGTAAGGTCGGCAAAGCCCGGACAGCTTCCTTCATCGGAGCGAACGTCACGTCCTAGAAGTCTCTCCAGTGCGGCAAGTTGTTCTTGGTCAACGCTTGGCATGTCTTTGGTAAGCGTCTGGTCGTCCCATCTTGACTGCCTGATGCGATGGCGCGATCAGCAACTCGGCGTGCGTCGCATCAGTCGCGGGTCTGAATTGACAGGTTGAGCTCGCGATGCGCCGGGCAGTGGACTGAGCCGTCGGCGCCGTTGCTCCAGCCGGCCCGTCGGGCCCGAACGGCGATTTCAGTTGCCCATCAATCGATCGGATGGGTGAACGGTTCGTCCAACGAAGGCTCGAACATATTCAGGCAGCCTGGCGTTTGGCAGCGCACGATGATCACGGTGTAGGCGAGATCTTCGATTGGGTCTGTGGGCGTCATAGTGGCTTGAGTATTTCAGGTCAAACCCGGGATAGCCGTAGCCTCGTGTCAGAACGCCGCCTGGCTTTTCTCCTGATCCTGCCTCACCGTTATTACACTGCTTGCTCCACGCCCTTGAAAACCAATTCCATCGGCAGCTTGAGTCCGATGCTGCTCAGCGTGAGTTCGCCCGCCTTGGTTTGATCCACCAGCGTCCATGCATTTGCGTTGGCGAGGGTGAAGACCTCCACACGACGCTCTACGGGATCGATCAGCGCGTACTCGCACAAGGAAGACAGCGAGCGGTACAGAATGAACTTATCCCGCTTGTCGTAGCCCTTGGTGGAGGGCGACAGCACCTCGATGATGAGCTTCGGGTCGGTGATGATCTGCTCATCGCCCGCCTCCGCCTTGCCACATGTCACCACCACGTCGGGATACAGGATGCCTTCTGCGATCTGCACCTGCATGCTTTCCGTGAAAACCTGACAGCCGGTGCCCTCCAGATGATCGGCGATGCGGCTACCGAGGTTCATGATCACGCGGTTGTGGCGCGCTGTACCTCCGACCATGGCGAAGATCTCGCCTCGGAAGAATTCATGCCTTTCAGGTTGATGTTCTTCCCAGGCCAGGAACTCGGCCAGCGTTTTCTTTGCCAGTGGCATGCCCATGGGCTCACCTCGTTACAAGAGACTCACTGAATCCCATCATAGCGCCGGGTAAACATTTTCGAACACTGACGGACAGTGATCTGCCACCCAATCGACGGCGACTCTGGTGTCCTAAGCCGCCGCAAGCGGCACGTTGCGCACCAGCCGGCGGCCTCGCCGCAGCAGGAACAGCGCAATGCCCAGGTTCAACGCATTCCATGCCACGCCATTGACGAAGGCGGCCTGGTACGAGCCCGTCAGGTCGAACACCTTGCCCGACATCCATCCGCCCAGGGCCATGCCGAGCAGCGTGCACATGAGCACCATGCCGACCCGCGCGCCCGCCTCCGCCGGCACGAAGTGTTCGCGCACGATGATGGCGTAGGACGGCACGATGCCCCCCTGGAACAGCCCGAACAGGGCTGAGACGATGTACAGCGACACCAGCCCGTCGAACGGCAGGAAGAGCAGCAGCGCCACGCCTTGCAACACCGAACCGAGCACCAGCGTGCGCAGCCCGCCGATGCGGTCGCAGATCATGCCCGACACCAGGCGGCTCACGACGCCGCAGGCCAGCATCAGCGACAGCATCTGGGCGCCGCGTGCCGCCCCGTAACCGAGGTCGCCGCAGTAGGCCACGATGTGGACCTGCGGCATGGCCATCGCCACGCAGCACGCCACGCCGGCCAGGCACATCAGCGCCTGGGCATGCGCGGGCAAAAGCCCGAACGGCCGCCCTGACCCGACCGAAGCCTGCCCCCCGGTTGCCGGCGCGGCCGGCGCCGGCGGCCGGGCGCGCAACATCAGCGCGAGAAGCGGCATCACGGCCACGCAGAAGACGCCGAGGCCGAGGTAGGTCTGCCGCCAGCCCACGGTGCCCACGAAGTGCTGCACGATGGGCGGCCAGATGGCCCCGGCGAGGTAGTTCCCGCTGGCGCACACGGCCACCGCCGTGCCGCGGCGCCGCACGAACCACAAGGAGGTGTCGGCCACGAGAGGGCCGAAGGTGGCCGAACTGCCCAGCAACCCGAGCAGCACGCCGTGCGCCACCGCGAACGCCCCGATGCTGCCGGCCGATCCGGCCATGATGAACCCGGAGCCCAAGCCCACCGAACCGATGAGTGCCGGCACCATCACGCCGAAGCGATCAGCCAGGCGGCCCATCAGCACGCCACCGATGCCGAACCCCACCATCATCAGCGTGTAGGGCAGCGAGGCATCCGCGCGCGCTACCCCGAACTCGGCCTGCACCGAAGGGAGCACCACCGCCACGACGTACATCGCCCCGCTGCCGATGGTCATCAGCACCAGGGCGATGACAAGGCGCATCCAGGCATAGCGGGAATCGACGGTAGGTGGTGACATGGGCGCGCGGGTGGCTTGGACTGGAACTGATTGTGACGGAGGCGCGCCTTTCGATCACGACAAGCGACGATCCGGCTCAGCTTGGCCGGCTGACAGCACCACCGGCACCCTGGCTCATGCCCCCGCCTGACCTCGTCGCACGCCGTCGTCGATGACGACTTCGCCATCCGACTTCGTGAACGGCGGCAGCGGCCCCACGGGCAGCAGCTTCAGCACAGCCTCGGACGGACGGCAAAGCGCCGTTCCGAGCGGCGTCATGACCACGGGCCGTTCCAGCAGGATCGGGTGCTGCTGGATGAAGTCCAGCAGCTGCTCGTCGGTCCACTTGGGGTCGGCCAGCTCCAGCTCAGCGTACGGCGTGCCTTTTTGGCGCAGCACCGCGCGCACGGAACCTCCCGTGGACACGACGAGTTGCCACAGTTCATCCCGCGAGGGCGGTGTCTTGAGGTATTCGACGATGCGAGGCTCGAAGCCGGCATGCCGGATGAGCGCGAGCACGTTGCGGGAGGTGCCGCATGAAGGGTTGTGGTAGATGGTGATGTCGGGTTGGGTCATGGTGGCCGCGTTCAATGGGCACGTGTGTTGTGCCGAACCGTTGAGTCTAAGACCTGCGGCGCGAAATGCGACTGGTCGCATCGCAGTGGAAACGGCCTTGGTCGAGCTTCTCCTCAATGGGAGGTACGCAAAGGTGCCATCGCGGCAACGGTGGAGGCAAGCCATGCCTACACTGCTCGCAGGACAGACCCGGAGACCGCCCATGCTTCGATCCGAGCCAGCCATTCACCAGCTCGTCGGTTACCTCAGCGACTTCGCACCCGAACGGCTGGGGCAGCTTCAGCTCGCATGGCCCGGCGAGCAGGTGCTGCAGCCGGGCCGCGTGCTCGGTGCATTGAGCGCGCCGTGGCGCATTCGGCTGGAAGTGGCCGTGGTCGCGCTTCTTGCCATGGCTGAACAAGCCGATGCGCTGAGTCACCGTGTGAGCCAGCAGTTGCGCCGTTCGCATCGCCTGGAGTTCCTGGGGCAGTTTGTCGCGCTGCTTGGCAGCACCGGCGTACTGGCCGCGGTGGTGGGCGATGCGGGTGACCGATTCAAATTGGCGAGCGCGCTGCTGGGCCTCGTGGGCAGCACGGTCGCGCTCGGCGTGAAGTTCACGCGGCGCGATCTGTCGGGTGCCGACAATGGCCTGGCCGCGCAGCATCGGGAGCTGTCCGATACCGTCGGGAATGCCGTCGCGCTGGCCGCCCAACTCCAACCGCACCTGCGCAGCGGCGACGATCTCGGCGATCCCGCTGCGCTCGGCGCGCTCGTCGAACAGGCCAACGCGCTGGCCGGGCGCCTCTACACCTTGATGAAGCGAACCGGCGCAGCGGTCTCAACGCCGGTCTTCACGCCCACCGCTTCACCCCGGGCAGAGGCAGCCTCGTGAGCCCACTCCCGGCTGCCGGGCGAATCGGTGTATCGCCTCGCCGGTTCGCAAGAAAGGCGGCTGCGCTCCTGCTCGCGTTCGCCACGCTGGGCACGGCATTCGAGGCCCACGCGCTCGTCATCCCCAAGGGCGGGTTCGGTCGCGGCTTCGTGCGCGGGACGCCGCATGAAGTGCCCAATGTGCCCCACGGAAAACCCGGCGCCGGCGATGCGTTTCTCCATTCGGAGCGGCCGCCCGAACCCGAGATCTTCCTCAGCACGTCCGAGCGGGCACGGCAACTGCAAAAACAGGCTGCCCGTCCCCAAGCAACCGTGCCGCACGACGCCGCGCCATGGCCGGACCAACCGCACCTTCGCGTCCGTCTCACGGGGGATCCGCACATGGATGCCTTGTTGATCGCCCAGCTCGAAAGCCACCTCGGCGGCTCGATCGACTCGTCCAGGATACGCGTGGCCTCGCTCGCCGACGACGCGCCCGCCGACCACATGCTGGACACCCTTCCTCCGGGCATGCGCGACCCCGGCCGGCTTTTCGAGAACGTGCTTCGCCGCACCCCGGATGCGCTCAACGCACAACGCCTGGCGGCCGCCCTGGAGGTGCACCGGGGCAACGTGCTGCTGCTGATGGCGCACATCGATGCCCAACGGCCGGTCATCGTGTTTCGCGATGCGCAGGGCGGCCAGCGGGAGATCAGCCTGCAGGCGCTTCAGTGGGCCGAGCGGCAGGCGGGTGTCGATGTGGTGCTGATCGGCTGCAACAGCGCCGATCACCGCGCTGCGGGCTTCGCCGGTTCGCTCAACAGCCTGGACGCCGCGGCCGCTGTGCTGCGTATGGCCGATGCCCATCCGGCCTCCTACCGCGAACTGTTCGGCCGCCTGGCCGGGCCGCAGCTTGAAATGCTGATCGACCCGGAGCACTTCCAGGTGCATGGCGAATTGACCGTCGTCCGTTCGGGCAGCGATGTACCCGTGTCCACGGTGCGCTGGGCCGGCGCCCAGTCGCAAGTCCGTCAGCCATTTACGGCGGGACCTGCACCATCCGCGCCCGCCAGCCCACCGGCCGACGCATCCGGCCCGGATGCGGTGGATCAGGCAGGGCATACGGCGCGGGTGTCGCTCGTCGGTGTGGTGATGCTGTCGTGGCTGGCGGGTGTGGCCCTCGGCTGGCGGCAGGCCCGTGACAAGGGCGCCCCATGGCGGATGGCCGTGACACAGGCCGTGTGGCATGTGGCCATCCTTGCGATCGTCGCCGGTTCCTTCGCAGAGGCCGTCACCGACAGCACCAGCGCCACCATCAGTGCGTTCCTGGCGTTGGCGGCGCTCATCATCGCCCTGGGGCTGCTGGGCAGAAGCATCATGAAGAAGTCCGGCGCGCCCCTTCATTCGCTCAATGCCCTGCGTGCGACCGTGGCGGTGCTGCCCTTCCTGCTCGTCTGGCAGCTGTTCGAACATGGAGAAACGAGCTTGCCGGAGACGCTGCGCCGCTCGTTGCTGGCCGTCTACCAAGCGGTACGCGTCGCCCCCGAACCGGGCGCGGCATTCTGGCTGGTTGCCTTGCTCCTCTTGTGCCACTACAGCATCCTTTCGGCGCTGCGCGACCGCGCCGAGCAGCGGCGACACCTCGCCGAAGCCCGGACCGAGCTGAAAGCCATCGGCATCACACGCCGCGCCAATCTGGCCTCGGCGCTTCACGGCATGCGCACCTTCGCGCGCGAGATGCGGCTGTACGATCATGGCGACCCTCACCGGCCCTCCGAGCTGCATCCCATCGTGAATGTGATCGCGCCGGATCCGTGGGCCGATGGCATGCCGCGCCACTTTGTCCTGGTCAGCCTCTCCTTCCCAAAAACCAGCGTTCTCGGCTTGATGCGCGCAGAAACACGCTTCGTGCATCCGCTGCCGGACGTGCTGGCCGAGGCTTGGCACCGAGGCGAAGACAGCGCAGCTGCGCTGCCGAGGCTGCTGGCGCTGATCGAGCCCCGTCTCAAGGCGGGCAACTACCTCGGCATACGGCGCCGCCAAGCGATTCGCCTCCTTCGCATCGGCCGCTGGCTCGTGGCAGGCACCGGCGTGACGATCGCAGCGGCGGTGTGGCTTGCTCAACCCGACGTTCCGCACGCTCACTTCCACGGCGTCGTGTTCGCGTCGGCTGCGGCAGGCGCGGGACTGGTCGCCGCGATGTTTGTCAGGCCGGCTCACTGGATGCTGCATGAGAGGCACCTGGTGCGCAGGCTGCGGGCGGCACGCGGCGCTTGCATGCCGGGACCGTCTGGTCGGGACAGGCAAGCGCGTCTGTGAAGGAGAGGAACGCCAATGCCAGCGAGCCAAATCCGCGAAGCGGATCGTGCCCGGCAGCCGATTGCATCAATTCAACTTCGAAACCCTCACCCAATCGATGTACATGTGCAGCGTGTCGAAGTTGTAGTCCATGCCTGGCCAAGGGGCCGGCCAATTGCCAATCCACAGCTGGGCCGGATGACTGCTGACATGCAGTGACGTCGTCGCCTGCAGGATGTTGTCGACATACCAGTCAATCCGCGGGCTGCCGTTGGTGCCGTCATACCAATCCCACCTGAACACATGGAAGTTGCCATCGAAGGGGTTGACGGTTGGAGACACTGGATTGATGTACGTTGCATCGGCGTCGGAATCGGTGTGGCTCCAGGTGTTCAATCCCAATGTCTTGCGCCAGGTGGCCCAGGCCGGCACCGGGTTCACATGCGCGGGCATTTCGATGTCGATTTCGGTGTAAACGCGGGTCGCGGGCGGATGTTCTTCGTTGAGGCTGTCGTAGTAGTTCCAGATGCATGAGCAGCCATTCGGCCCCGGAAGCGTCTTCATCCTGACCTCGTAGCGGCCGCCTCCGAGCAATTGCCTGGTGATCAACAGACCACCCTGCCGTTGGTTCGGCTTGTGAAGATCGCCATAAATCTTGGCGTCGACGACCGTGATTTTTGAGCCGTTGTCGTCATAAGTGCTCAGGCTGATGTTTTCCGGTCTCACGGGGTGTTTCTGGGCGATATTGACGTCCCCGATCTTCCACCGCGATGCATCAATGGCAGTGCCAGTGAAATCGTCGCACAGGATGTACGTTCCGGAACAGGGGCCTGCAGCAACGGCTGGCGAGGCATCGATCAGTGGGGCGCCATTCAACTCTACGTTGTGGACATATCCCTTGCCAGCTTGACCTGTCCAGAACGACCCGTAGACCGTGATGGTGCTGGTTTCGGCAACAAACGTGATGGGCGCAACCGGTTTTGACGTGGCCCCGTTTCCACCGTGCTCCTGCACCCGCGAGCCATTCACCACACCAAGGTATGTATAACCAGCCGAAGAGTTGTATACATTCCCGCTCAAGGTGTAGGACGCGCCGGGCGTGACGGCCACAGCCCTGATCTCGCCGCGAGAGACGACGTTGGCGGCCGTGAGCGTCAACAGTTCACCATTGATCGATGTCGTTCCCGATGCACTCGTCCAGCGGTAGCCAGCCGGTGTGGCCGGCAATGGGCCAGCCGCTGCAGGGGTCGCCAAGGGCGTGGAGGCTGCAGCGGCACCAGATGCCACAAGAGGAGATTGATTCAGCGCCACGCCTTTGACGTAGCCGTTGCCTGACTGCCCCTTCCAGAAAGAGCCGTACACGGAAACCTTGTTTCCTGTCGCCGTGAACGTGATCGGCGAAATCGAGGTGTAGCTGGCTGCATTGTTTCCACGTTCGATGGCCACCCCGCCATTGAACACGCCGATGTACGTCCACGCACCGCCCATCGAGCTTCGAGTCTGACCGGTCAAGGTATACGCTTGGCCGGGGACAACCGGGATATCCAGAATGTCGGCCCTGGCCGTCACGTTTGCGCTGCCCATCAGCGTTACCTCATCCCCGCTGGAATGGGTGCTGCCGCTCACATGGGTCCATTGGGCCGCATTCACCAGTGATGCCGCCGCCGCGAGCATCGCCGCGCAAAACCCCCTGGCACAGTTCAAAGACATGAATCACCTCCCGTTCGATCACACGTGTATTGGCAAGTGCGGGCCAGTGCACCTGGGAAGTCAGTCCTCACAAGAAACCAAGGGCCTGGTGTATGCGGCAAGGACGGTGCGAGAACTTCAAATAAGTTATCCAAAATTCTATTTCGCACGATCGCTTGGCCGTTGTTGCGATACGAAATAGCCGAAACAAGCTTTGCGCAAGCGAGGGCAAAGCAAGTCGGCGAGGGCGTCCGAGCCCGAGATCTTCCTCAGCACGTCCGAGCGGGCACGGCAACAGCAGGCAAGCAACTGTGCCGCACGACGTCGCGCCATGGCCGGACCAATCGCACCTTCGCGTCCGAGGCGAAGACAGCGCCGCCGCGCTGCCGAGGCTGCTGGCGCTGATCGAGCCCCGCCTCAAGGCGGGCAACCACCTTGGCATACGGCGCCGCCAAGCGCTTCGCCTGCTTCGCATCGGCCGCCGGCTCGTGGCAGCACCGGCGTGACGATCGCGGCGGCGGAGTGGCTTGCTCTACCCGACGTTCCGGACGCTCACTTCCACGGCGTCGTGTTCGCGTCGGCTGCGGCAGGCGCGGGACTGGTCGCCGCGATGTTTGTCAGGCCGGCTCACTGGGTGCTGCATGAGAGGCACCTGGTGCGCAGGCTGCGGGCGGCACGCGGGGCTCCGCGTCGGCAGAGTCTGGTAGGGAGCAGCAGCGATCCGGTCGTTTTGCTGGTGATGCGTTCTAGGACGGCGGACGCCCCTGGCGGGAGGGCTGCGCGTCGCTCTAGCCCGGAGTATCGACGTCCATTGGGCCGTGCTCAATTTCGCCGCGGACTTCAATCCAATGACCTCCGAGAAGATCGCCATCGCTGTAGAGGAACTCATACGTTTTGTCCGGATGGACAGTAATCATCTGGAGCGAGATGGCCTGCAGGAACTGTTCCGGCGTTAACGACGGGGTTTTTTGTACCTGTCGTTCTTGATTGATGCCAGGCAAAAGCTCTTTGACTGCGAACGCAACGACTTGAGAATTAACCGTAGCGCTGGCTTCCGAAATGGACGTTGCCGCACGTAGAACAGCTGCGATCGAATCCATCGAGTGCACCGACAGGCTGAGTTGTATCGGTGAGCCACACCAATCGATTGTTCGCTCATACCGTTCATTTGAGTAGGCGGACAGCGGGACCTCCCCGAGTCCTGGATGATCAAGCTTGCTTGGGAAGCCCGGCTTCGGCTGAGCAACGGGTCTTGCAGCAGGCTTGAGCACGGCGGATGCGCAATACGCAAGTGCGGCGCTCATCAGCAGAAGCAGCGGAAGGCTGAGAACGGATGCAACTCCCCAGCCCGCGAGATAGAGCGGTACGGAAAGGGTGAACCAAAGGACAGCGAGAATGATGTAGTGGCTCGGGCCCCAATGAGCCAATGCTGCCCGAAACCGGTTAAAGCCTGCGGCGATGGTCATTCTCGATACCTGACTTTCGACGATGAGCTTACCCGTAGTGCTATTTGCAAGAACCTGGTTTGACGCCACCGGCGTGCCTCGCATCAAACGGTGGCTTCGCAAGCTGACGGTCCCGGCCGAACGAGTGCCAGCCAAGGCAATGATAGGTGACGTCCGGAAGGTCACCCCCGCAAGCAGGCTGCCACGATCGCTGACAGAACCCGCCCGGCCGCCGCAGCAGAGGATAGGAGAATTCCGGATTCATGCAGATTGCAGCGACACTCCTGCAAGACGATCCCTCGACCCGTGTAGACAGGTTCACAGCCAGAATGGTCATTGGCCTTCGCTCCGCCGCTGTGTACGATGAACCGGTTCGAGGAGACTGCCATGTCGCCAACCAAGGTTTCTCCGGTGCAACGCAGCGTGTGGGTTGCCATCGCCGCGATCGTCACGGCCGCCCTCTCCCTCCCGGCGTCCGCCCACCACGGATGGGACTGGGCCGAACCGGTCAACTCTGAACTCACGGGCACGATCATCGCGGCCCGCCTGGGCAATCCGCATGGGGAGCTCACCGTCGACGTCGGCGGCGAGAAGTGGGTGGTGGAAGTGGGCCAGCCTTGGCGCAACGAGCGCGCCGGCCTGAAGGACGCGATGCTCGCCAAAGGCGTGAAGCTGTCCGTGTCGGGGCACCGCCATGCCGATCCGGCAAAGAAGGTGTTCAAGGCCGAGCGGGTTTTCATCGACGGCAAGCGCTACGACCTGTACCCCGATCGGGACTGACCCGCGGGCTCACTGCAATGCTGATCGACGCGTGGGCCACTGCACTGCAGGAGACCGGTCTCTCGCAGGCGCTTCGCGCGTCCACCTGGCTCTACCCTCTGATCAACACGGGGCACCTGCTCGGCATCGCCGTGCTCTTCGGCGCCATCGCACCGATCGATCTGCGGCTGTTGGGCTGCTGGAAGCGCGTGCCGCTCGAACCCCTCGCCCGTGTCCTGCTGCCGATGGCCGCAGGAGGGCTCGCCCTGGCCGTGGTCTCCGGCGCCCTGCTCTTCGCGACGCAGCCGCGCGACTACACCACACAGCCGCTCTTTGCGCTCAAGTTCGCGCTGATCCTGGCGGCCGTCATCAACGCAGTGCTCCTGCGTCGTTCGACGGCGTGGCAGCGACTGCGGACAGAAGGCGGTGAAACGCGCCGGGTGTGGGGCATCGCCGGCATCGTCTCGCTGCTGCTTTGGATCGGAGCGATCACGGTCGGGAGGCTCATCGGCTATCGGTAGGCGCGGGTTGCGGCGGCTGGACGCTTCACCGCAAGATGCTTCACTCGGCCTCCGCGCCCCCTGCCTTCAGAGGCTTCGACGTGGCAAGCGCAATCACACGCCCCTCGCTGCCCTCTGCACAGTAGAAGTGGTAGACGACGCCGTCGTGCTTCAACACCCAGGGCTTGTGGGCAAAGGTGCGGTCGTAGGCCTCGCGTGGCTCGACGAGGTGTTGGCCCTGCCAGCGGCTCCAGTGGACGAGGTCGTATGAGGCCGCGAAGGTGTCGAACGCCTTGGGTTTCCAGCGAAAGCCGAAGTAGAACATCACCCACACGTCGCCGATTTTCGTGATTTGCGGATCACCGCTGATCGCAGGCTGCCCGGGCGCGTTGTCCACCACGGGCCCTGCGCCATGGCGCTTCCAGTGGACCATGTCGTGCGACACGGCCATGCCGATCGCTTCATGGTTGGCTCGCTCCGTCTTGCCGTTGTAGAACATGACGAAGGGAGCGCCCAGTGTTTCAGCTTCGTCGTGGATGACCGTGCTCTTGTAGAGGGTCACGTCTTCGAACGGCCGTGCATCGGGTTTTGCAGGGGTGAGAACGGGGTTGGCCGCCAGGCGGGTCCATTCGACCGGCTCCGCGGGCCGGAGGGTCCAGGCCATGCCGATGGCCAAGGGATCGGGCTCATAGCCCGGCCGCGCACCGCCGAAATAGGAGAGCCAGTACTTTCCGTCGTGCCGTCGCAGCTCATGCGTTCCGTTCCAGCGGATGTCGTAGAGGGCGATGCCGCCATTGGCCTGCCATGCGTCCCATCCCTCGCCCCTCAAAGGCAGCACCTTGCCGAGGCGCTCCCAATGGAGCAGGTCGTCGCTGCGGGCCAGATGGGTTTCGTAGCCGGTGTGGTGACGGATCGCGGCATGAAGCATGTACCAACGGCCACCGTGGCGAAACACGCTGGGGCAATCCAGCATTTCGCCCTCCTCGCCCCTGAGCACGATGCCGTATCGGAACGGTGTCTTGACTTCGTCATGGACGCGCTGCATTTCTGCAGCGGGCACGGCGCGTGGGCGTTCGGTCGAGACGGCCGAGCCGGCCGAAACCAGCGCGATCGACGCGGCCAGGAAACGGATGAGAGGCAACATCCGCCGCGCTTGCGGAAGAGGCATCAGGCGGTCACGCCCGCCCTTCCATCCGTGACACCGTGGCGCGGGAGACCGGCCTTCGCGCGCGCAATCGGGCGCATGCACGCTCGGCGGCCACATCGGCCGACAAGAGCACCCAGCTGGGGAAACGGGCCACGTCCGTCACCGTGGCGATGGCTTCGGATTCGTTGAGCATCGGGTGCATCGCCAGCATCCGTGCCAGAACGCGTTCGATCCATTCGGTGTCGACGCTGTGTTGGATCTTGTCTTTCATGGGGCGCTCTCCGAGATAGTCAAAATTAGCGCCTGCCGTGCAATTTGCAAGCGCGCTGACCACCCGATTCAAGCGGGAGCGCCCCCCATTCCAGTGATGCCTGGGCCGGTGCTTCAGCTCGCCACTTTGCCCGCGGAGGCAAAGGCCTCCTGAATCAAGGTCACCATCTCCTGGTCAATGGCCATGCGCTTTTGCAGCGCGGTTTGCAGGCGGCCCAGTTCGGCGTCGGAAGGACTGATGGTGGTGCCGCCCAGGCCCAGCGATACGAATTTGGCATTGGCCGCGAACCAGGCCGTCATCACTTCCGCGTTGGCCTGGGTGTATTTGGCGATCAGGTCTGCGTTTCGTTCTGCAAAGTTCATGAGTCCTCCATTGATGTCGTGACGAACACGGTTTGACATCGTACGCCGTGTCGATCACCCCGTTTTGATCGATCCCATGTCGGAGACCTCGCCAACAAGTCACGGTCGTCGCGCATGAATGCGTCACCTGTGAGTTTTGCCAGTGGAAGGCCGTTCAGTTCAGGGTCTTGGCGAGAGGCATCTGCTGCATACTGATCCCTCGCGCCGACACGTTCACAGGACACCCAAGTTCAACGTCCCGCTGAAAGGCCATCGTGACCCCATCCATCGCTACACCGGAGCACGCGCCGGGCCCGCTCGGGCGGCCCTCGGCCACCGCAGGGGCTGATCCACACGGCATCCACCCCGCGGCCCCCGAATTTGCCTTGCTGCGCTTCATGGCAGGCCTGCGGGCGCTGCTCGCCTTGCTGGGCAGCGTGGGCTTCATCGTCCATTCCAACCTGCAATGGCTGCACGCCCAGCTGCTGCTGGGGCCGTACACGCTCTGGGCCGCCTTCCTGCTGTGGAAGACGCTTTCGGCGTGGCCCCGAGCGTCATCCCGGCTGTGGCCATGGATCGATGCGGCCACCCTGCTCGTGTTGTCGAGCCTGACGCCTCAATCCGGACCGCTGCTGGTCGAACTGACCGTGTTGCCCGTGGTGGCCTTGGCGCTGATCGGCGGGGTTTGGCATGCAGCCGCGCTGGCCACGGCCTGTGTGGCCGCCTTGCTGTTCGACGCCTGGCGCACGGCCGATGGTGTGCTGCCGCCCCTGGCGCTCGGCATCCCCATTGTGCTGCTCGCCTTGGGCCCGGCGGCGTTCTTCGTCGCCCGGCCGAGCCGCGAACTGCGCAAGCGCGTGCAGCTGCTGGATCAGTTCCACGCGCGCTCGGATCCGCGCCAGGGCCTGCGCCATCACGTCAATGTGCTGCTTGAACTGTTCGCGGCACATTTCCGCCTGACCGAGGCCATGATCATCCTGCAAGGGCCGCAGCCGCGCATCATGCAATGGAAGCCGGGTGCCGCGGCGCGCGAGCTGACGGAAGTCGAAGAGACGGTGTGGCGCGAGCGCCTGACCCCGCTGCCACGCGACATGGGCTGCCTGTGCACCACTGACGCTGCCGGCAACCGGCACGTGGCCGCCTTCGACCTCAAATCCGGCACACGCAGCGTCCTGCCCGATGCCGCCAAGGATGCCTTCCATCCGGGCGTCATGCATGCGATCGCGCTGCCCTTGATGAGCTACGGCCAACTGGGGCGGCTTTGGTTGTGCCGGGACACGCCCGCCTTCACCGCGGCTGATCTGCGCTGGTTGCAAGCCGTGATGCGCGAGACACTGCCGCTGCTGGAGCGCAGCGACCTGCTGGAGCAGCTTCAGCGCGAAACCGCATCGCGCGAGCGCGAACGCATCGGGCGCGACCTGCACGACAGCGCCGTGCAGCCCTACCTCGGGCTCAAATACGGTCTGGAGGCGCTGGCCCGCACCGCCGGCCCGAGCAACCCCATCGCCTCCAACATCCAGGAGCTGCTGCAGATGGCCACGCAGGAGCTGGAGACCCTTCGCGACGTGGTCAGCGGCCTGCGCAGCGGCGACGATGTGAACGCCGAGAGTGCCTCGCTGGTGGCATTGCAGCGGCAGGTGGGCCGCTTCCAGGCCCTGTACGGCTTGAAAGTGCACGTCTTCGCCCAGCATGCGCCGCACCTGCGCGGCTCGGCCGCGCGTGCCGTTCTGCACATGGTCAACGAAGCGCTGACCAACATCCGGCGCCATACCGCGGCCACCGCCGTCACGATTCTTTTCGAGGTCGACCACGACGACGTGATCCTGCGCCTGCGCAACGACCATGGCGTCGGCCAACCCATGCCGCGCGACTTCATACCGCGATCTCTCACCGAGCGTGCCGCCGAATTCGGCGGCAACGTGACGGTGTGGCGCGAAGCCGGTTTCACCGAACTTGTCATCACCTTGCCTCTTCTCGGAACCCTTGGATGAACGCCTCAGCCCCCCACGCCCCCTCCATGCACCCCATTCGCGTCATGCTCGTCGACGACCACGGCGTGATGCTGTGGGGACTGCGTCAGCTCATCGACAGTGCCGCACCGGCCATGGTCGTCGCCGGAACGGCCACCACCTGCAGCGAGCTGCTCACCCATCCCGCGCTCGCTCAATGCGACGTGGTGCTGCTGGACCTGAGCCTGCGCGATGCGAACTCCCTCGAATGCGTGCCGAAGCTGATTGGTGAAGCAGGCGTCAAGGTCGTCGTGCTGACCGGCGAACTCAACCCGAGCCGCCACCGGGATGCGGTGATGCGCGGTGCGCGCGGCATCGTCCTCAAATCAGACCCCATGGAGAACGTGCTGCGCGCCATCGAACGCGTGCATGCGGGGGAGGTGTGGCTCGATGGGAGCCTGATGTCCCTGCTGCTGGGAGGCATCACGGGCATCGCCCCCAAGGCCAACCCGCTCGCGAACGAACTGGCCCGCCGCCATCAATCGCTCACGGCGAAAGAGCGGGAGGTGATCCAGGCGATGGTGCGGCATCGTGGGGCCAAAGGCCTTGTCGTTGCCGATGCGCTCGGCATGAGCGCGCATACCTTGCGCAACCACTTGACGGTCATCTACAGCAAGCTCGGCGTGCAGGGGAAGCTCAATCTTTATGCCTATGCGATCGAGCAAGGGCTGGCGCAGCCGCCTGCGGCGCCGATGCGGCCGCAGGGGTTGCCATCGGCTTGGGGGGCTTTGACGCATTGAGTTGCGTCGTTCCTCTTTGATCTCTTTGAGTTAGTCGTCAGGTTTTCTCTCTGGCGAGGCCGCGCCGGGTCTCGGCCCGGCAGCCGAATTACCTTTCTGTCGCGCCAGAAAGGTAATCCAAAGAGGCGCTCTGAACACCAGCTTCCCCGCTATTTTGCCCAGGCGCTTCGGCTACCAATCCCCCGCACGACCACTGTCTCCAGCTCCACCGTGACCGTACGAGACACCGCC